>JAJDYJ010000054.1 GCA_022822865.1 Pseudomonadales bacterium
TCCGGCAACCAGTCACGCACATTCGACGGCAGCAAAACATCCTGCTCCGGGTGATAGGGACGAAACGTCGTCGGCATCGCTGAATCCTCCAATACTCGACAGGATTATCTCATCAATTTCCTACGGCGCAGACTCCTAGGCTGCTTCAGCGTGGGCTGTTCTCAAGCCTTTGACGGTAACGACGAAGACGAGCAGGCTGAGCGCGGAAAGAGCCGCGGCCGCGATAAAGGACATGCCCGGAAAATAGAATGCGGCGTCCGGGGCGCTGTAGTACGCGAACAGTTGCGTCATCAGCAGCGGGCCGAGGATGGCGGTTATGCTGCTCAGGCTGCTGAGCGCGCCTTGCAGTTCGCCCTGGGCGTTGGCGGGAATCTGGGACGTCATTACCGCTTGCAGGGCGGGCGTGACAAAGCCCGAAATCGAGGCCACCGCCAGCCACGGGTATAGTTGCCAGCCCGAGGCGGCGAAGGCGTAGCCGCAAAAGCCGACGATCATTGCCAGCATGCCGACGAGCCCCGTGCGGAAAGCGCCAAGCGCCGGAATCGCCCAGCGGATCAGGAAGGCCTGCACCAGGATCATGAAAACGCCGGCGAAGCCGAGGGAGAGGCCGATCTGGCTTTCGGACCAGGCAAACTTCTCCATGGTGTAGTAGGTCCAGGTGGCCGGCAGCGAGAAGTGTCCGAGCATGTAGAGGAAATAGGCGATCGCCACGCCGAGCGCGACCGGATACTTCGCCACCTGGTTGAGGGCGCCTACCGGATTGGCGCGCCGGAAGTCGAAGCGGCGGCGATTGCGTTTGCCGAGCGATTCGCCGAGCACGAAATAGCCGTAGATGAAATTCATCATCGCCAGCGCGGCGGCGGCGTAGAACGGAATGCGTTCGCCGAATTCGCCGAGCAGGCCGCCGACGACCGGCCCGAGAATGAAGCCGCCGCCGAATGCGGCGCCCACCATGCCGAAGCGCTGGGCGCGGCGTTCCGGCTCGGTGATGTCGGTGATATAGGCATAGGCCAGCGAGTAGGTGGAACTTGCGGCGCCGGCGATGAATCTGGCCACGAACAGCCAGAACAGGGTCGGCGCGAAGGCCATCAACAAGTAGTCCAGGCTCAGGGCAAGCAAGGTGTACAGCAGGATCGGCCTGCGTCCGTAGCGGTCGCCCATGGCGCCGAGTATGGGCGCGGCGAAGAATTGCACGGCGGCATAGGTGAACATGAGATAGCCGCCGATGGCCGATGCGCTGGACAGCGATACGTCGCCCAGGCCCATGATCAGTTGCGGCATGACCGGCAGGATTATGCCGAAACCGATCGATTCGATCAGTACCAGAATGACGATGAAGGCAACGGCGTGTTGCCGGTTCTGCATCGATGCGGGCATGAAATCCCTATCCCGTAACCGAACGCCAGTTGTTCGCCAGATAGTCCGCGGTGCGCCAGGACAGCGCCTGGGAAGTCAGTGTCGGATTACGGGCGCCGCTCGTGCCCATCACCGAAGCGCCGACGATGCCGAGATTGGGAGCCTCGTGACAGAAACCCCAGCGGTCGACGACATTGGTCTCGGCGTCGTCGCCCATGCGGGTGCCGCCATAGGCGTGAGTGGACGCGCCCATGGCGTTGCCGAGGCCCGAACGGACGATCTCGATGGCGCCGGCTTCGCGGTACCACTGTTCCATCTTGTCCTGGGCGAATTGCGCGATACGCAATTCGTTCTCGTGATAGCGCGCGGTGATGCGTATAACCGGCTGGCCGAAGGGGTCTTTCACTTCCGGGTCCAGATCGAGGTAGTTGTCCTCGTAGGGTAAAGTGGTCTTCTGGATGTAGGACGAGTTGCCGCGGTCGGCGTTCTTCATGACGAAGGCCTTCCATTGCGAACCCCAGTTGCGGGCGGTTTGACCGAAAGTGCTCATGCGCGCCGCGCTCATCGGCCGGCGGTCGGTATGCGCCCACAGGTTGGCGCCGCCGATGAAGTCGAGGTCGCCGTGATCGAAGTTGTCGTCGGCCCATTCGTCAATGGCGACGCCCTGGGCCGGCAGGCCGTACCAGTTGTGCAGGTCGCGGTCGAACAGCGCGGTCACCGGGGCGCCCTGGTGGTGGCTCAGGTAATGCCGCCCGACCTGGCCTGAATTGTTCGCCAATCCGTTCGGAAAGGCGTCCGAATCCGACAACAGCAGCAGTCGCACGTTCTCGTATGTGTAGCCGGCGAGCAGCACGGCTTGCGCCGGCTGGGAAAAATGCTCGTTGCCCTTGACGTATTCGACTCCCGTCACGCGGCCGTCGCCGCCGGCGACAATGCGCGTTACCCGGGCATAGGGAACGACTTCCAGGTTGCCGGTTTCCAGCGCCTTGGGAATGACGGTAAACGCGGTCGAGCTTTTCGACCGCACATGGCAGCCGCCGCGGCTGCAGAATCCGTGGTACTGGCAGGGAGGACGGCCGTCGTAGGCTTCGGTCGTGATCGCCGCCGGACCCTGAAAGGGATTGCAATCGAGCCTGCGCGCGGCCGCGCCCATCAACTCGGTGAACGGAGAAGCGCGCAAGGGCTGCATCGGATAGGGCCGCCTGCGTTCGCCTTCGAAGATATTGCCGCGATTGTCGATTTCGCCTTGCACGTTGCCGGCCTGGCCGGAAACGCCGACGGTATATTCGACCAGGTCGTAGAAGGGCTCCAGTTCTTCGTAGCCGAACGGCCAGTCCTCGACCGTGGAGCCCGCGGGAATGCGGCCGGCGCCATAACGCCGGCGGGTGGCTGATACGACCTCGAAATCCCAGGGATTGAGCCGCCAGCTCTGCGCCCAGTAATGCATGGTAGTGCCGCCGACGGCATTCATCATCGGATGGCCGCCCTGTACGGCGCGGTCGGCCGCCGTGGCGCGCACGGTCGGCGCCTCGCCGGCGCACTTCTGTACGGCCTGGGGCCAGTTGCGGTAATTGTTGCGCAACTCGTCGGGCCCGAAATCCCGCGGACCGAGCCAGCCGCCGGCTTCGAGACCGATGACTTTCAGGCCGGCCCGGGCCAGCGGCAGGGAAGCGACGCCACCCGCGGCGCCGAGTCCGACGATGACGACATCGGCGCCTTCCAGCCTTCTAGGCACGACTCGCCCCTCCACTTCCGCCGGTCTTGGTATAGGGCCGGTAGTCGTAAGCGGATTGACGATTGGGCGGCAAATCGGCGCCGAGTTCGACATCGCGCTCGCTGGCGCCGATGCGAACGCCGGGATACCGAATCATGTCCCAGCCGACGAAATCGCGATTGCCGCCGTAATACGGGTCGCAGAACGTGCCGTTGATCGTGTGGTTGCGCAACAGGTTGAAGAACCCGGCGGCGCTCGGCATGAAGCCGTCGAGCTTGTTTTGCTGCAAGGCCAGCAGGATCGAGTCCTGCTGATCGCGGATGAGTTGCGCGAAGGGCTTGCCGCGCACATTGCGCGCGTAATCCTCGATCGCGGCGAGCCCGATGCGGAAGGCTTCGAGATCATCGGTATCGGGGCCGGCCAGCGCGCTGTCTATATAATGCGCGGCCCGCGCCTCGCGGGCGCCCGGACCGTTTTCGTCCGATGGGATGAGGCAGTCGCAGATGACCTCCAGCGTCTCGACCTCCGCCGCGGTCAGCACTTCGAGCGCTTCCCTTACCGGCGGCGGCTCGTTCCGTGCGGGCGCAGGCTCCTGGGCGATCAGCCTGCCGCTGCCGCCAAGCGCGGCCGCGCCGACCAGACCGGCGCCCTTGAGCAGATCGCGCCGGCCCGGATTGGCCGGCCGCGTTGCGCGCTCTTCGTCCCGATCGGGCTGTTGCCCGCCTTCTCGCGCCACGTTCAACTCCAGACTGGAGAAAGGTCAGGCCAGACTAGCAAATTCACGCGGTGTTGCAAGCCGGCGGTCAGATGGCATAAGTTTGGCCCTGACAGGAACCGCATCCGGGAGGGGATATCATGCTCGAGAGAATTCCAGGCTGGGTCCGCGTAGCCGTCGTCGCGGCGGCGGCATACGCTTTGCTCGTGGTCGCTTTCGAGTCCCTGATCGGCTACTTTCAGCCATTCGGCGGCGACAGCATCGTCATCGTCACCACCGGCGACGATGGCGCCCGCAACGAGCGGGTGCTGTCCCGGCGCGATATCGACGGCAATCTCTACATCGCCGCGAACCACTGGCCGCGGCAGTGGTACCGTCAGGCGACGGCGCGACCGCAAGTGGAAGTGGTAACCGGTGGCGAACCCGAACCCTATCTCGCCGTGCCGCTGGGCGGCGCCGAGCTTGAGCGGGTGGCTGAAGTTTATGACGTCGGCTTTTTTGTCCGCTTTCTCACCGGCTTTCCGCCGCGTCGTTTCTTGCGCCTTGACCCGCGCTGAGGTGGATTTCGGAACTTGCACGGGGCTTTGCCTGAAACAAGCCTTGCCTGGAATTGCACGAATCCCGGCCGGTGGTTAACATGAACTTCCGACGATAAAAAGGGACGCAACAGGCAGGAGGACGCCATGCCACAAGATTCGATCGCGCCGGGTGGCCCGAACCCGCGAAATACCGCGATTCCCAGGCTGATCGAGCCGTCGATCCTTAACGCCCTGCCGCATTATCTGCCGTTGTGCGTGTTTCCGCTGATTCTCGCCGGCGCGGTTTTCGGCGGCTGGTGGCTGCTTCCTCCATTTCTCTTTTTTCTGTCCGGCAACGGCGTGATCGACCGGATCACCGGACTCGACGGCCGCAACATGGATCCCGCGAAAACGCCGGAAAGCCGCTTGTTCTGGCACAATCTGCCCGCCTGGGGCTGGGCGTTTCTCTGGCCCCCTACGCTCCTCTTCGGCATGTGGCGGATCCTGGTCGCGAATCCCTTCGCGCTCTGGGAAGACGTCGTGCTGGCGATCGTCCTGACGATAGAAGCCCAGGCGGTTTTTATCGTCGGGCACGAGATGATTCACCGGCGCACGCGCTGGGAAAGACGGCTGGGGGAATTGCTGCTCGCATCCGCCTCCTACCCGCAGTATTCCACCGAACACGTCTATATCCACCATGCCCAGGTGGGCACGCCGCACGACGTGGGGTCGGCGCCCAAGGGGGAAAGTTTCTGGCGTTACTTCCCGAAGGAAGTCGCAAGCAATCTGACCGACTCCTGGAAAGTGGTCAGCGAGCGGCTGGCGCGGCGGCGCCTGCCCATCTGGCACATGAGCAATCCTTTCTGGCGCTATGGCGGCTTCCTGGCGTTCTGGTACGGGCTGGTTTACCTGATGGGCGGCATATGGGCGGTACCCGTATTCGTGGCGCTGGGTCTCAGTTGCGTCTTTTCCATGAAGATCAGCAATTACATGCAGCATTACGGGCTGCGCCGGGTGCGCCTGGCGAACGGCCGCTGGGAAAAAGTAATGCCGCGCCATTCCTGGAGCGCCGACTGGAAGTTCAGCAACTGGCTGTTCTTCAACATGCAGCGCCACGCGGACCATCACGCGATGGCGGGCCGGCAATACCCGCTGTTGCAGGGTTTCGACCCCGCGGAGTCGCCGCATCTGCCGGGCACTTACGGCGACTTGATGAATCTCGTGCTGCGGCCCAAACGCTGGTTCAAAAAAATGGATCCCCTCGTGGATCAATGGCGCAAGCACTTCTATCCCGAGATTGAAGACTGGAGCGCCTACGACAGTCCGGTTGCGGCGGCGCGCCCGGAAGCCTTCGACGCCATCGTCGAAATCTTCGGAGCCTCGCCGCGGCTTGCCGGATGGATCGAACGCAATCCGGAACTGCTCGACAATCTGAACGAGCGCGAATTCACCGATCTCGATCTGCCGAAGGGATTCGGGCCCGACCCGGAATCCGAATCGATCGCCCGGCGCGGACTGACCCGGCTGTACTGGACCCGCGAATTGGACGTTTCGGAAATGAAGAGCCAGATTGCCGAGATTCCCGCGGCCGACGCCAGGGATACCGCCGAGGTCGCGCGCAACTGGTCGAACGACAAGGCCTTCCAGGTCGGGATGCATGTGGTGCGCGGCAATCTTTCGCAAGACGAAGCGAAAATCGCGCTGTCGAATCTCGCCGAGGCCGCAATCGCGACCGTGCTAGCCGCGGTGGTCGCCGATTTTGTCGACCGGCGCGGGCCATTGCTCGGGAGCGGTCTGGCGGCGATCTTGCCCGGCGGTCTCGCCAGGCGGGAGATATTCCCCGAAGCGCCGCTGGAACTGCTGCTCGTGCATGATGGCCTGAAGCCGGCAAACAGCGAAACCCTGTGCCGGCGCTTTCGCGAAAATCTTGCCCATCTGAGTCGGGACAGCCTCATATTCTCTCCTCCGCCCCGGGACGCAAACTCGATCGTTTCGCTTGCCGACCCTGGCGAATTGCGCGACAGCGCCGGGGCCGGCGACTTGCCCGACCTGACCGGTGCGCGATGCATCTTCGAGGCCGGAGATGCATCGATTGCCGGCGCCTGCGGCAAAATCCCCGAACGATTACGGAACGATGGGTCGCCGCGGCAAGAATCGCCCGAGCGAGGCGAAGCCAAACCGGACGAATAGGATAAGTCGTGGATTCCGGAAGCGGCATCCTGAGGAGAACCACCCCTGTCGACCAGGGGCTGGTGGAGCGCCCGGCGCTCGCCCCGCACCTGTCCTTTCACGTAATCGGGGAAGGACAGGCTCTGCTGGTTTCCGAAACCTTCAATACCTTGCTCCGCGGCGGCTTGTATTGCGACCTGCTGCCGCTGCTCGACGGCCGGCGCGGGCAAGCTGAGATCGTCGCCGCTCTCGAAGACCGCCATGCCGCCGCCGAAATTCTCACGGTGCTGGTCTCGCTTTCCGCCAAAGGTTACGTGCTTTCCGCCGAGCATGGCATGGACCGGGAGCGGGCGGCGTATTGGACCTCGCTTGGCGCTTCGCCGCGCTGGGTCGAGCAACGGCTGGGCGAATGCCGCATCGAAGTTGCTGGCGACGACGGCGGCCTGAGCCGGCGGCTTGAGGAAAGCGGCGCCCGCGTGGGGAACGAGGATCCGGATCTCCGAATCGTCGTTTGCGACGATTACCTGGAAGAACGCCTCGCGGAAGTCAATCGCAGTCAGCTTGCAAGCGGCAGGCCCTGGATGCTCGTGCGCCCCAGGGGCATGCGGCCGCTGTTCGGGCCCGTCTTTCACGCGGACGGTGAGAGTCCTTGCTGGGGCTGCCTGAGCTACCGTCTGCGCGCCCACGAGGAAGTTCACAATTTCCTGCGCAATCTCGGCGGCGAAGAATCCGCCTTCAAGCCCTTTGCCCGGGAGCCCGGGGTGCTCGACGCAATCCGCGGGCTGGCTGCCGCGGAAGTCGTCAAATGGATCGTGCTGGGAAAGGAGGCTCCCATTCACGAACACGCCCTGGCGTTGCATACCGGCCGCCTGGAGAGTTCGCGACACCGGGTAATGCGCCGGCTGCAATGTCCGGCCTGCGGCGACGAAGCGCTCCACCGCCCGGACCGGGCTCCCGTTCCGCTGCGATTGCGGTCAAGCCCCAAGGCCGTCAGCAACAGCGGCGGCTCGCGCAGCGTCGCGCCCGAAGTCACGCTGGCAAAGTACCGCCATCTGGTCAGCCCGATCAGCGGCGTCGTCTCCTGGCTGTCGCGCACCACCGACGAAACCGATTCCTGGCTGCATGTCTACTGGGCCGGCAGCAATCCGGGCATGCGCGGCCGGAAGCTGAGTTCCCTGCGGCGCAGCTTGCGCAGCAAGAGCGCGGGCAAGGGCAGCACGAGAGAACAATCCGAAGTCAGCGCCTTGTGCGAGGCGGTGGAGCGATATTGCGGCGCCTTGCACGGCGAGGAAATCTGCGTCCGCAAGCGTTTCGCCGATTTCACCGAAGACGAGGCCGCGATCCATCCCAATGCGGTCCAGTTGTTCAGCGACGCCCAACTCGACCGGGCCGAAAGCATCAATCGAAAGGGACACCCATACAACGTCGTGCCCCCGCGCCTCGACCACGACGCCGAAATCGACTGGACCCCGGTCTGGTCGCTTTCCCGGCAGCGGCACCGCCATCTGCCGACTTCCTTGCTCTACAGCATGGCGTCCGAACAACGCGGCGAATTCGACCTGATCGCAGACTCAAACGGCTGCGCCGCGGGCAATACCCGCGAGGAGGCAATCCTGCAGGGATTTTTCGAGTTGGTCGAACGCGACGCATTCGCCATCTGGTGGTACAACCGGCTGCGGGCGCCCGAAGTCGATCTGGGGAGTTTCGGGGACGAATTTCTCGCCCGGGCCGCCGATTACTACGCCCGCCAGGAGCGGGAAGTCTGGGTGCTCGACGTCACCGCGGACATCGCCATTCCCGCTTTCGTCGCGCTCTCGCGCAAGGCGCATGGGGAAACCGAAGACATCATCTACGGCGCCGGCGCCCATGCCGACCCGAAGATCGCCGCCCAGCGGGCGATTTGCGAATTGAACCAGTGCCTGACCTGGCTGCCGCGACCCGGCGGCCATGACGGCAAACCCACGATCGACGACCCCCTGGCATTGTGGTGGTGGAAGACCGCGCGACTTGCCGACTGCCCCTGGCTGGCTCCCGCCGGGGGGGCAGCGCGCAAGGCGGGGGATTATCCGCGGATCGAATCGGCGGACGCTCGCGACGACGTGGAATATTGCCGTGGCCTGATCGAGGCCAGGGGCATGGAATTGCTGGCGCTCGATCAGACCCGGCCCGATATCGGCATGCCCGTGGTGCGGGTCATTGTGCCGGGCATGCGCCATTTCTGGGAAAGATTCGCGCCGGGCCGCCTGTACCAGGTTCCCGTGGACATGGGCCTGCGGGAAAGCCCGCTGGCGGAAACCGAACTCAATCCCATGCCGGTAATCGCCTGAGTTGGTGGAATCCATGAAGAAGCGCATTGACCCGACCGAGTTCCTGCTGTCCCGGGCCGCCGAAGACAGCGATTTTCGCGAACTGCTGCTCGCGAACCCCAGGGAAGCGATCGAGCGGGAATTGGGCGTCAGCCTGGACGGAGACCACGAAATCCGGGTGCATGAGGAAAGCCGCGGCGTGACGCATCTGGTGCTTCCGCCGCGGGGCGAATTCAGCGCGGCGGAACGCGAAGAGGCCAGGACCGGCACGACTTCGCTCGAATTTCTCCGCAAGACGATGTACGACCCCGCGCCGCCGCCGCGCTCTCCCCCTGCCGTCAGCGCGACTGCCGCCGGAAAAAGCGGCGTCACGTCCGCGGCGCTGGCAAAGGCGTGCGGGGACAGCATTCGCCGGGGCCTGGATTTCCTGGAATCCGAAATCGGCGAAAACGGCGCCTGGCGCTGCGTCCGGTTCAATACCGCGGACCCGGAAATTCCGCGGCACTGGGAAAAGCCTCCTTTCATAACGGCGTATTGCGCGCTCGCCCTGGAATGCTGCGGCGAGCCGCGGGCCGGGACCCTGCGCGACGCCGCCAGGGCTTACCTTGCCGACACCGTCGAGTATCCCGGATTCTGGCGCTATTACCGCCACGTGCCCCTGGATCTGGACAGCACCACGCTCTGCTCGCTTGTCATCGACGATCATCCCTGGATCGCGCTGGGAAGAAACATCCCCCGAACGCTGGCGAACCGCGATGAAGAAGGTCGATTCCTGACCTGGCTGCACGCGGAGGACGAACCCGATGTCGCCGCGCCCTTTCGTATCGAAGCCGACCCGGTGGTCAACGCCAATGTCATCGCCTGTCTCGGCGATCGTCCTGAAACCGCGGGCGCCCGGCGATGGCTGGAGTCCCTGGTAATCGAAGACAGGCTGGAAGGTTCGTCCAAATGGTATCCCGACTCCATCGCGATTCTTTATGCGATCGTTCGCGCCATGGCCCGCGCGCGGCCCGCGCTCGACCGGCTGCGGCCGCTACTGGCGGATCGCATACTGGGCTCGCGCGACGAGAAGGGAGAATTCGGCAACGTTCTCGGCGCCGCCCAGGCAGTGTCCGCGCTCCATGGAACCGGAAGCCTCGAACGCATCGACGCGAAACGCGCGGCGGAAGCGCTGATGGGTTTGCAACGGCAGGACGGCAGTTGGCCGGAGCTGCTAGCGTTCGGCGACCAGCACCTGAAATGGGGAGTGGCGGGGCGGACAGGACATGGCGGCGAAGCGGTGACTTCCGCTTTCTGTATCGAAGCTCTGGAGCGTCTCGCCGGGTTTCTGGGCGCCCGCGCCTGAATGGGGAAAGGAACATGAACATCGGCGACACGGTCGCGCTGACGGAGCAGGCCCTCGCCCGGGAGGACGGCTCCATGGGCGGCTTGCTCAGACACTTTCGGCACTGGATTTCACCGACGCTTGTGGGAGAGTCGGAATGGGAGCGCGTACTCGAATGCGCCGACGAACTCCCCGCCACCATGGGCGCCCTCCCGTTCGGTTTCGAGCTGCCATTGCATACCGACCGGCCGGAAGCCGACTTTGGCGTTTCCCTGGCGAGCGGAACGAGGCCGGCCGCGTATTTTCGGGAGCGGGCCGGGCAAGACGAGACCGCGGCGGCGGTCACCCGGCTGTTCGGACAAATCGACGCCGAAAACTCGCCGCTGCGAAAAATCGTCGGCCGCCAACTCATGCTGGAATACGATATCGGCTCGGCGCGGGAAGGCGAAACCCCGCTGCCCGGGATATTCCTGATACCGCGGGAACGGCCGATTATCGGCGGCCGGAATCGGGCGGACGACGCCCGCCTGGTGACCCGCGCGCTAGTGGACTGCATCGGCTGGGAAGCCAGCGAAGCCGAGGGCGGGAACGTCGCAAGCGCCTACCGCAAATTGCCGGAAGATGCGCGCATGGAATCCTTCGGCGTGTTTCCGTCGCGACCGCGGGCAATCCGTCTGGCGATCGCGGGTTTCAAATCACGGCAGGCGGTATGTTCCTGGCTCGAAGACACGGCCTGGCCGGGGCGGGTTTCCACCGTCGAGTCCGCGGTCGCGCGCCTTGGAAAGCGCGTGAACATTGTCGGGATCAAAGCGAATGTGGACGCGCTCGAAAAAGGCCTGGGCGCAACGCTTGGCCTCACCCTGACGGTCAGGGAGAGGCGCGGCGACGAATCGGAATACTGGCTCGACGGGCGAACCGACTGGAATCCCTTCCTGGAAGCCTTGCGCCACGAGCGACTCGTGGACCCGGAAAAGCTTGCCGCGCTTGCCGGCTGGATGGCAAAACCGATGCCCCTGCTCGCGAAATCCGGGCAGTATGTATTACTTCGCGGCATCCACCACCTGAAGCTCGCCGTAGGCGGGAACCGCCTCCGGCAAGCCAAGGCTTACGTGTACATGGCGCTCTCCGCAACGGTCGCGCGGTGAAACCGGATTCAGGGACTCCCGCTCGGAACCGCCCTACCAGCCGCAGCAGCAAAGCCCGGCGGCGACAGCTTCGAGCTGTTCGTCGGAGAGGTCTACCGCCGGCGGCAACGCGAGGTGTACCGTTTGCATGTCGCTCTCATGAATCTCGATGTTCATCGAATCGGCCAGCGTAACTCCCAGCTCATCGCTGATCGTGGCCTTCGGGTCCGCGATGAGACGCTGCCTGAAATCCGCGTCCAGGGCGGATTTTTCGACGATCTGATTCAGTGCTTCATTTCCGTTTCTCATTTTAGGTTCTCCAGTTGTCAAGCAAGTATTGGACGAAAATTCGTCCCCCCGAGCCAAATTTTGTCAGTGTTACGACTCTGACGACTATTATCCCCCCCCCCCCCGAGGTTGTCGAGCCAGCTTTTTTTCTTTTTTTTTATTATCCTTACAAAAATTTCTTATACAGTCATCGGAAGACGCAATGTTTCAGGATCCATTCGAACCGTTCCACGAGATTGCCGCGCAGGCCAAGGAAGAACGGGAGCAACTCAACCGGTTGCCGACGGTCGCGTCCCCTGGCCAGCGTCTGCTCGCCGCGACATGCGGACTTACCCTGTTCGCACTGGCCGGATGGCTGTTACTCGGTAGCGTATCGCCCAGCGTCTCCCTCGACGGCGTGCTCGTCGGCGCAGCCGGGAACCCGGCTGCCGCGAATGGGACCGTGCAGGCCATGGTCAGGCTTGAGCCGGACCTGGCGCAACGGCTTGCGCCTGGCATGCAACTGGCGGTGGAGCTTGCCACCGCTGGCGGAGAAGAATCGAGAGTTACCGGCGAGATAAGCTCGCTCGCCGCCCTTGCCGATGGGGCGCGGGCGCGAATCGCCGCGGCGCCCGCCGCCACGCACCGGCTGGGAATCTCGCTCGACGACAGTGCCGGCGGGGGCGCGGCGGATGGCTCGGAATGCAGAATCGTCATCAGGCTGGGCGAGTTTTCTCCCGCCTCGCTCATGGGATTTGGAAGAGTCTGAATGTCCGCGGCCAGTTCGAACCCGCGAAAACGCAAACCGAAAGAAACGGCTTCCGGGTCCCAAAAAGTAAAGACGCCTGTCCTGCTGCAGATGCACGCCGCGGAATGCGGGGCCGCCTGCCTCGGCAGCGTACTGGCCCATTTCGGGCGCTGGGTTCCCCTGACGGAATTGCGCGAAAGATGCGAAGTAAGCCGTGACGGCTCGAGCGCGGCCGGCATCCTGCGCGCCGCGCGGCATTACGGTATGGAATGCCGCGGCATGAACCTGGGCGCAGCCAATTTGCTCAGGCAATTGCCGCTGCCTTCGATCCTGTTCTGGCAATACAGCCATTTCGTGGTACTGGAAGGCCACGACGATAACTACTTCTATCTGAACGACCCCGCAATCGGCAGACGCCGCGTCACCGAAGAAGAATTCGACAAGGCCTACAGCAGAATCGCGCTGAGACTGGAGCGGGGCGAAAACTTCAAGCCCGGAGGCGAACGACCGGGCCTGCTTGAGCAGGCCCGGGCCTGGCTTGGCGGGACCTGGCAAGGGCTTGCCGGAGCGTTCGCCTGCGGTTTGGCGCTGGCCGTGCTGGCGCTGGCCGCGCCAGCCGCGGTAAGCGTTTTCGTGGACGAGTCGCTGACCGGCGGGCAGAACCCCGGCGCCGTCCTGGCCGCCCTGCTGGGCGGATGCGCCTTGCTGGTCTTTCTGCTTTCCTGGCTGAAAAACCGTTTATTGAGGAAGCTTTCGGCAAGGATTTCGATTGCCGGTTACAGTCGCGGCCTGTCACGCTTGCTGCGCCTGCCGGTGTCGTTTTTCAATCACCGGATGGTCGGCGACCTGACCGACCGCGTTTCGGCCATCGACAGAATCGCGAAAAACCTGACCGAACGGTTTCTCTTGCTGACGATCGACATGGCGGCGAGCCTGGTGTTTCTGGCCGCCATGCTGTGGCTCGATTTCCGGCTCGGTCTGATCGTGCTGGCGCTGGCCGCATGCAATGCCGTGCTGGCGCATTTCATCAAGGAACTGCGTTCCGTGCGCGCTGACGCGATGCGGCGGGAACAGGGATTGCTGCTCGGCATGGGCATGCAGATGCTGAGCCACGCCGACGGCTTGCGCATGGTGGGCGCCGACGATCGTTATTTCTCGCGCTGGGCGGGCCAGCAGGCGCTCGAACTCGACGCTCGCAAACGTTACGCCGAACTGGGATACGTCAACACCGCGTTACCGGGGCTGATGGCGATGCTGGCTGGCGCGATTGTCCTGGCTTTCGGCGCGGGCCGTGTGGTCGAGGGCGACATGACCCTGGGAGCCCTGGCCGGATTCTATTTCCTGGCGATGATGTTTCTGGCGCCGGTCGGACGCTTCGTCGAATTCGCCGACATGCGTCAGGACATCGAATCCGACTTGCATCGGTTGGAAGACATTACCAGGACCGAGGAAGATCCGGCTTTTACCCGCCGCGGCCCGAAGGCCGAATCCCTGCCGACTTTCAAGGGACGGCTGCAGCTCACCGGCCAGGTCGAGTTGCGCAATGTGAGCTTTGGATACAACAGGAGCAAACCACCGCTGATCAAGGATTTCAATCTCGTGATCAAACCGGGGCAGCGGGTCGCCATTGTGGGTCCGAGCGGCTCCGGCAAGTCGACGGTCTCACGCCTGGTTTCGGGACTCAACCAGCCCTGGTCGGGAGAGATACTGTTCGACGGCCAGACTCGGCACGAGATTCCGGAAGAAGTCCTGCAGCGCTCCATTTCCGCGGTCGATCAGGATGTCGTGCTTTTTTCCGCGACCGTGCGCGACAACATTACCCTGTGGAATTCGGCGATTCCCGACGAAGCCATTATCGCCGCGACCCGGGACGCCTGTGTCCACGAAGACATTCTTCGCCGCCCGCTCGGCTACGCGACGCCGGTCGAGGAAGGCGGCGTGAACTTCAGCGGCGGGCAGCGCCAGCGTCTGGAAATCGCCCGAGCGCTGGTCGGTAATCCCACCGTGCTCATACTCGACGAAGCCACCAGCGCCCTCGACGCCGCCACCGAGGAATGGGTCGAAGACGCGCTACGGCGCAGGGGCGTTACCTGCCTGATCGTCGCGCATCGCATGAACACCGTGCGGGACTGCGACGAGATCATCGTTCTCGACAACGGAGTCGAAGTGCAGCGCGGCACGCACGACGAATTGATGGAAAACGAGAACGGCGTCTATTTCAAACTGGTAAGCACTGGCTGAACTCATGTCTGTGGGGCAATACCCATCCATCGCCGAACTTGCCGCAAGGGACGGCGATTCCGTTCCCTGCGCGGGCAATCTGCCGGTAGCGCTGGACGATCCGGATGCGGTCTGGTTTGTCGAAAAAGGCGCCGTCGATCTGTTTCTATTGGAGTCGCGGGACGGCGTGGAACAGGCGGCGCCGCAACACTTGTCGCGCGCGACCCCCGGCAGGCTCCTGCCGGGGGTCGCGCCGGACGAGCGCGACACCACCCTGCGCGTCGTCGCCAAGGGCCTGCCGGGCACCATGCTCAAACGGCTGCCGGCGGCTACGCTCGCCGGAAGCGACCCCGCCGAACTCGCGGAACATACGGACGTCTGGCTGACCGGGCTCGCCGACTCATTGTCCCGCTATGCAAGCCATCGTCCGCGCCCCGACGGGCTGGCGCAAGCCGGCGCTACCCGGCGCCGCGGCCCGGGCGCGCTTGCCGCGAGACGCGGCGTGGTCTGGGTATCCCGGCCGCCACTCGGCGCCAGCCTGTACCTGGACCTGCTCGACGGCGCCGAATTCGCCGAGGAAAACGCCGGCGGGGAAAGCCTGATTCCCCTGACGCAGGCAAGCTGGCTCACCCTGCTCGATGAGACCGAAGTCACCGGGTATTCTTCCGGGCAGCTTGCCGAACGAAATCTGTTGCTGCCGGCGCTGTCCGGGTTTCATCGGCTCGCTTTCGCGCTTGAGCGACTCAACCGCCGGCTCGCCGTGGTCGATTCGGTCAACCTCGAACGCGCCCGGGCAAGCAGCCGGCGGCGGGACGAAGAAGTGGCGAGACGGCGATTGTTCAATATCCATGACTTGCCGACGGACGAGGACGCCGTGGACGCCGAGGAGGCCCTGGCGGAAGCCATGCGGATCGTCGGGCGCAAGGAAGGAATCGAGTTCACCGTCCCGCGGCGGCCGGGCGCTTCGGAAAACCCCCTGCGCCTGTCGGACATACTCGATGCTTCGGGAGTTCGCGCCCGCTGCGTGAAACTGCGAACCGAAGACCAATGGTGGCTGGGCGGCAACAGCGCGATACTCGCGTTCCGCGCCGAAGGCGGCCAGCCGGTGGCCCTCGTTGCCGGCGCCGCGGGACGCTTCCGGGAAATCGACCCGACAAGCCGGCGCAGCGCCCCGATTACCGCAAGTCGCGCTGCCGCGTTGCAAGAGGAAGCCTGGATTTTCTACCGCCCCTTGCCCCAGGGAGCCGCGACGGTCCGCGACCTGATGCGCATCGGTCTCCATGACTCGGCCGCCGACTTGCTGCGCCTGGTGCTGAGCGGATTGCCGGCGGGACTGGTCAGGTTGTTGCCCGCGCTCATCCTGGGTTTCGCGACGAACCACATCATGCAAGGGGGGACCGCCGGCGCGGTTTACGCCATGGCGGCGGGGCTGGCCGGCTTCGGCGCGCTCGGCGCCCTGCTTCATCTGCTGCAGGGGGCAGCGATCACGCGGCTGGAGGGACGTTCGGCTTCGCGCATGGAAGCCGCTTTCTGGGACCGCCTGCTGGGGCTGCCGGCGGGAGTCTTGCATCGCTATCCCGCGGGCGATCTCGCCATGCGGGGAATCACCTTTCAGAATCTGCGCGGCGGCGTGCAGAATGTGGTCGCGGACAGCATATTGTCTTTAATCTTCCTGCTGCCGGTGTTCGGCCTCATTTTTTTCGTCGACGGCGCGCTCGGCCTAATCGCCCTGGCCTTCAGTCTCGCGTCGCTGCTGCCGATTCTGCTGATCGGCTCGCGGCAAACCGAACCCTGCCGGCGCATGCTTGCCGCGGCGCGCACGGTAACCGGCAGGCTGTTCCAGATTATCGGCGGCATCGCCAAGCTGCGCGTGGAAAACGCCGAAGGGTCGGCCTTCGCCATCTGGGCGCGGGATTTTCGCGAGCAGAAACGGGCGGAACTCGAACTCGGCGCGCTTGAGGGTCTGTTGCGGGCCTTCGGCGCGGCGCTTCCCCTGGTTGCCGGCGCCGTGCTGCTGTTCGCGGCATCCGCTTCCGGCGACCGTGCGCTTCCCGCGGGGGATTTTCTTGTGGTTTATACGGTCTGGCTCACCTTCCAGACCGCGATGGCGCGGCTGGGCGAGTCCTTTGGCGCGATTGCCGCCATGTCGCCCAGCCTTGACCAGATTCGGCCGCTGCTTGCCGTGATTCCCGAATCAGCGAGGGAAGGCGAGCCGGTGGGACAGCTCGGCGGCGAAATCCAGTTCGACCATATCTCTTTCCGTTACGACCCGGAAGGGCCGCTGATACTCGACGACGTTAATATCCGCGCCCGTCCGGGAGAATTCATTGCCATCGCCGGCGAGTCCGGCGCCGGCAAGAGCACCCTGATTCAACTCGCGCTCGGCTTCGAGCAGCCGACCGCGGGAGCGGTGTACTACGACGGCCGCGACCTCCGCCACCTGAACCTGAAACAACTGCGGCGAAAAATCGGAACCGTTCCGCAATCGGTGCAACTGCATCCCCAGGACCTTTGGGACAATATCGTTGCGCACCATGAGGGAACTACCGCCGAGGAGGTCTGGCAATCCGCCGACGCCGCGGGAATCGAGCAGGAGATTCGGACCATGCCCATGGGCATGTTGACGCCGGTGGGCACTAGCGGATCGGTATTGTCCGGCGGTGAAAGCCAGCGCGTCACCATCGCCCGCTCGCTGATCCGCAGCCCGCGCATCATGCTGCTGGACGAAGCCACCAACTGGCTCGACAACGAAAGCCAGGCCCGAATCATGCAGAGCCTCGCCGCGCTCACGGCCACCCGCATCGTCATCGCCCACCGCCTATCCACCCTCGAACAGGCCGACCGCATCTACGTCATGAAAGCGGGGAAAGTCGTGGAAAGCGGCGCCTTCGATGAACTCATGGAAGTCGGCGGCGAATTTAGGAGCCTGGTAAAACGGCAACTTGCCTGATTGACGCGGCGCAAACCAGCCCGCGGCGGTCACCCGCTCCGGCGACTGCCGATGGCGAAGTCTCCCACGGAACCCTCGACCAGGGGGTCGAGGCCGGTGATGCGGGCGAACAGCATGGCGTCGGCCGAGCCGACCGCGCAGCCGGCAAGCCCGAGTTCCGTCGCCGCCAGATAGAGTGTCTGGTACAGGGCCCCGGTGTTGCGCAGGATATTGCCGTAGCCGATCGACTTGTACTTCCAGAATACCCGTGAAAACCGGGCGGCGACGGCGAGTACGATTTGCGGGTTTTCCCTTGCGCCCACCGCGATTCTCGCATGCCGCAACAGCCGCGCGACTTCGTCCTCGCTGGCGGGAATGCGCACGAGGACATGACGCCAGGAATCGTAATGATACAGGCCGGGGTCGAGACCATTGCAGCGATGGACGACGGGATAAATCTCCAGTTCGTGTACCGCGCCGCTGCTTGGATAGGGCCGTTTGGCGCCCTCGAAAGCGGCGGTCTTGCCGGAAGCGTCATGCACGTAACCCGAAACCGACGAACGCGAACGCGCGGCACGGTCGAGCAGGCCGCCGAGTTCCGCGATCGAAATCGGTTCCTTGTCGTCGAAGTCACGGTCGGAACGGCGCCGCTCCAGAATTGTTGAGCAAGTCTCCGCCGCCGATTCGTCCGCGCGCGGAAGCTCGACTACCGTCCCGGGCCACTCTGGGCGCCGGACCGGTTCCGGTTCCACAAGGCCGATATACGGACATTGCGGGCCGCTCGGGTCGTGATGCCAGCCCCGGCGGCTGTGGGTGTGGAAGATCAGGTCATGAAACTCCCAGTGCGCCGGCGTTTGCGGTTCGCTCTCTTCGGCTCGGCAGTCCTCGAGAAATCCCGATGCCGCAAGGGCGCGGCGAACCAGCGGCTTATCCAGCACGGCGGGGTCGGCCATACGGAAGCGCGCGCCGCTGAGCGGCGATTCGGCGAGCCAGGCCGCGCCGTCGCGGCGCAGACAGGCGAAACGATGGAAACCGAATGCCGCATCCGGCGCCCGCGGCGCGAGGGAAGGAACAAAGGATTCTTGCTGTGGCGCGATTACAGCAAGTTCTTCGCCGTTCTCAACCAGCGGGAATTCGATCGATCCCAACTCGCGCAGTCTGTCGAGCCGGGCAAGCCAGGCCGCGGCCTGCCCCTCGTTCCCGTTCGCGAGAACGCAGTCGCGCAATTCCGCAAGCGGCGCGCCTTCGTTCAGCCGCGAACCGGCCGACTCGAAAGCGTCGGCCCACTCCGCGAGCCGCATTTCGGGAAAGGTATCGGAAACGACGGCGAGAAAAGCGCCATCGCGCGACCGCTGTATCCCGCGACCCGGAATCGTTCGGACATGGAGGGACGGCTCGCTGAGGAGATCAAGAAATCTCACGTTCTGACCAGGGAAAAATGCCCAAGGGCAAGATGCGGAATTTTACCAGATTCGCAACAGGAACTATTGCGGTCATCCCGGATTCCCACGATAATGGTGACCGATGCCTGATCGTGTGCGGATTGCCTGAAATTCCATGGCCTGTCAGGACTATCGAGTTCCCCCGCTGCTGAAACCATTCCCGCTTTCAGGCCGGAATGTCGGCGCCCATTGTCGCCGCATGTTACTCACCGTGGCATTGGTCTGCGCGCCTTTCCCGGTGACAACAGCCCAGGATGCGCAGCCAACAGACGACAAGCTTCCCGAGATCAGCATCTGGCGAAGTGGGAGCGGTTTAGTTATCGAAGGAGAGGATGCCGAGTTCATTCTGACGGCTGAACCAAAACCCACGAGCAAGCTCGTGGTCGATTTGCAAGTATCCCATTACATTGTGACAGCTAGCCCGGACCCCAGCGACCCGAGGCAGCCGAAAATTGAAGTACGCAACATCGAGGAATTTACAACTCAAGTCACCATTGGGGAATCGGGAGAATTCAGACTGCTGCTGCCAATCCGGGACGACGATGAAGATCGGCCGCTGTCCACGCTGACCGTGAGCATCAGTTCGGGCACTGGCTATTCGACGGATTCCGCCTGTACAACTTCAAGAGTCTTGTGTCTTCCAAGAGAAAACCCGTATTCAAACCAGGTTGTATCTTCGAGTCCAGACCATGCATCTTCAACCGTACTTGACAATGACGGCCCGCAGGCCATGAATGAAGAAGTATCGGTGGCGACAAAGGATCTGCTTGACCAGGTGGGAACGACAGCGCCAACGACTGCTGAACTCCACGAATTACGAAGACTAGTCAATGAAAGTTCAGAAGTGATAGAAGACATGAAGGAAGGGGGCGTCATACCGGAGGAAGCTCGGATCCTGCTGGAAAGCTCTCGAAAGCAGATAGAAATTTCAACCCAACTGGCTAACTTCGGACTATTGCCCACCGAGGACGAATTGGGGGCGATAGTGCGAACCGCGTATGCCGCTGTTAGCCAGTACATACATTATTCTCTAACCAATATAGCTTCTAATCACAAGCCGAAAGCATTGCTGGCCTTCGATAAGGAGATATCCGAATTCCTTGACAGTTGCGGGGTATTCACGTCGGCGTGGATTTCTGCAAACAAGGGAATAGAAAATCTGGAGGTTACCAGGAGCTTTCTTGAATCTATCGGCGAATTTTTGTTTGTGGTGTATGGCGGTTCTTTTGATGAAAACGAGTTCGAAAACATCTCGAAGATCACGCGAAACGCTCTAGATGCTTTTCTTGAATCGATTTCAACCGACCAGGATTCTCCATTGTTCTTATCGGACCAAATCGAGCTATCCTCTGGACTGATCTCAGACAGGAAACTACTGCGAACCTTGATTGAAGCAACAGGAGTTGAGCTCGCAAGTAGTCAGATTGGAAAGCTAAGCTTGCTGCGGGGCTCTTCTGGAAGTTATCGAGCCACGGTATTACGTTTTTTTCAGGAAGTACCGTGGAGATTGATGCAAGCCGGGTTTGATGAATCCGAAGCTGAACTGCTTATGGAAGCTCTTGCCGAATTCGCCGACACCGATTCGATAGGATTCGTAACCATGGAATCCGATGAAGAGGTTTACCTGAGTGTTTCGCGGCTTATAGACGGAGCTTTCGGTGGCGCCACAGCAACCAGTTATGTGGAAGAGTTGCTATACACAGCAATTCGATCAGGAGATGAGCACTTTGCGGCACATGCGGCAAGCATAAAGCTCATTTCCACGGACATTCCAAGTGGTATTTTCCCAATGGAGGACGGCAGCGCCCTGATCATTGTAAGCGGCTTGGCGGTAACTCTGGTTCCAGCTTCCATGAATATCGTTGGTTTCGCAAGTTATGCCAATGCGCTTGGGTTGCAGGTCAGGTTCAAAAAGAACGGTGGAGTAATCCTGACAGGTAGAGACTCCAATGTTTCCGCGAGTTTTTCCTATAAATCCAATCCTGAGAACACCGGCCTCGAAAACGGCACAGTGGAACATTACACGAGCGCTTCGAGAATTACTTTTGCTTTGCCGAAAGAGGAAAACCCGGCCAGTCCCAAGCATTCGATTATCGTTGTCGGCGGCGCATACCTGGATGGCGAATACAGTAACCGCGAGCAACGACTCCTGCCCCGGTTCGCAAGCGACGGCCTCTACGATCTGCTGGCCTCGCTTGGGCTCGAAGTGTCCACCGACTGGTTCGACGCCGGGGTGATTACCATCGCTGGCTGGGGGCGGTTTCGGCCCGCTTATGCATTCGAGGGCGCGTTGCCCGATGAGTCCGCTATCGGGCCCGACGACTTTCGCTTTGAAGAAACCGACGCCAACGGCGACGGCGTACGCGACTACCGCGTCCACATCGGCGATTTCAGCCAGTTGCTCTACGGCGTTCCCTGATTTTTCTCAATCGACCGTCCAGGTATTGCCGCTTTGCAGCAGGGCGGCGAGATTGCCTTCCCGGGATTTGCCCTTGCGGCGGGAGAATTCTTCGTCGAAGCTTGGCTGCCGGCGCCGGTACAGAACCCCGATGGCAATGGGAAAACCGGGGCCGCCCATGGCCGCGAGCAGTTGCGCGAGAACCGGGTTGGTTTCGTCGTGAACAAGCACGTCTTCGGCGTCCGCGCCGGTCACTTCCAGGCGAAGCCGCTCCCGGTCCAGACGAATCGCCTTTTCCCTTTCCCCGCCGAAGACGATGGGCTTGCCGTGCTCGACTTCCACCCGGAAATCCGGCGCGGTGGCGCGGTCCTTGACCGGCTCGAAAATGCCGTCGTTGTAGATCGGGCAGTTCTGCAGGATTTCGATGAAGGCCGTGCCCTTGTGCGCGTGGCCCGCGCCGATCACCGCCGACAGATGCCTGGCGTGGGTATCGATGGAACGAGCGATGAAACTGCCGCCGGCGCCGAAGGCGACCGAGCAGGGCGACAGCGGCGCGTCGATCGAACCTCCCGGCGAGGACGGCGACCGGGTTCCCGGTCTCGAGGTCGGCGAATACTGGCCTTTCGTCAATCCGTAGATCTCGTTGTTGAACAGCAGCACCTGCATGTCCAGATTGCGGCGCAAGGTATGGATCATGTGATTGCCGCCGATGCTGAAGCCGTCGCCGTCGCCGGTAATGACCCAGACATCGAGTTCCGGATTGGCCAGCTTGACGCCGGTGGCGATCGCGGGCGCCCGGCCGTGGATGGTATGGAAACCGTACGTGTTCATGTAATAGGGGAATCGCGAGGAGCAGCCGATGCCCGAAACGAACACCTGGTTCTCCCGCGGCCTGCCGAGCGTGGGCAGCAGTTTCTGCACCGTCTTCAGGATGGCGTAGTCCCCGCAGCCGGGGCACCAGCGCACTTCCTGGTCGGAGGCGAAATCCTTCAGCGTCAGATTGGGCTTGTTCATTGCGCAGCCCCCGCTTCGCGGCGCCCGGCGTGGATGGCCGCGAGAATTTCGCCGATCTTGAACGGCTGGCCCGAGACCTTGCTCAGGCTTTCGACATCCAGCAGAAATTCGGCGCGCAACAGGCGCGCGAATTGTCCGGTGTTCATTTCCGGCACGAGAATTTCGTCGAAACGGCCGAGCAGTTCGCCGAGATTGCGCGGCAGCGGGTTCAGATAGCGCACATGGATGTGCGACACATCCAGACCTTCGAGCCGGGCCCGCTTGACGCCCTGGTGGATCGCGCCGAAGGTGGAGCCCCAACCGACCACCGCCAGTTTGCCCGAATCTTCGCCCAGATCGACTTCCTGCAAGGGAATGTCATCGGCGATGCCGGCCACCTTCCCGACCCGCAGATCGGTCATTTTCTGGTGATTGGCGGGGTCGTAGGAGATGTTGCCGGTATCGTAATCGCTCTCGATGCCGCCGATTCTGTGTTCCAGTCCGGGGGTGCCGGGAAGCGCCCATACCCGCGCCCGGGTTTCCGGGTCGCGCCGGGCCGGAGAGAAGTCCGCCGAATCTTCGGCGTATTGCACGGGAATCCGTTCGAATTTGTCCACGCCCGGGATTCTCCAGCGCTCCGCGGCATTGGCCAGATAGCCGTCCGACAGCAACATGACCGGCGTCATGTAGCGAACCGCCAGACGCACGGCTTCGCGCGCGATATCGAAACACTCCGGCGGCGTGGCCGGCGCGATGACCGGCAGAGGCGTATCGCCGTGGCGGCCGAACAGCGCCATGTCCAGATCCGATTGTTCGGTCTTGGTAGGCAGGCCGGTCGAAGGGCCGCCGCGCTGGGTGTCGATGACGATGAGGGGCAACTCGGTCGAGATCGCCAGCGACATGCCTTCGGATTTCAGCGCAACGCCCGGTCCCGCGCTGGAAGTAACGCCCAGGGCGCCGGCAAAAGACGCGCCGATGGCCGTGCAGACCGCTGCGATTTCGTCTTCGGCCTGGAAGGTGCTGACGCGGAAATCCTTGCGGCCGGACAACTCATGCAGCAGGTTGGACGCGGGCGTGATCGGATAGGAAGCGAAAAGCATGTCGATTCCGGCGAGTTCGGTTCCCGCCAGCAATCCCCAGGCCAGCGCCTGGGTGCCGGTGACATTGCGATACAGGCCCCGCTCCGACTTCGCTTTCGGCACGCGATACACATGAATGCCGGAAGGCAGTTCGGCGGTTTCGCCGAAGGCGTGGCCGGCATTGAGCGCGGCGATGTTCGCCTTCGCGACTTCGGGCTTGTTCGCGAACTTGGTTTCCAGATTCATGATCGTGGCGTCGCGGTCGCGGTCGAACAGCCACATGACCAGGCCCAGCGTCCACATGTTCTTGCAGCGCAGACTGGCCTTGTGACCGAGTCCGAACTCTTCCACGGCGGCCAGCACCTGGGCGGAAATATCGATATCCAGGACCCGGTATTCGGCCAGCGAGCCGTCGTCGAGCGGATTGACCTCATATCCCGCCTTGGCGAGATTCTTCGCGGTAAAGGCGCCGCGGTCGACGACGATCAGGCCGCCGTCCACCAGGTTGCCCAGATTGGTGATCAATGCCGCAGGATTCATCGCCACGAGCACATCGAGCGCGTCGCCGGCGGTGGTGACGTCTTCCGAACCGAAATAGATCTGAAAGGCCGAAACGCCGAATGTCGCACCGACCGGAGCGCGGATTTCAGCGGGGAAATCGGGAAAGGTCGAAAGATCGTTGCCGTAGAGCGCCGTCGCCAGGGTGAAATTGGCGCCGGTCAATTGCATGCCGTCGCCGGAATCTCCGGCGAAACGCACGACGACATCCACCACCTCTCGTTCGTCGAGATGACGCTCGTCCAGTTGTTCTTCGGTCAATTCCACGGAAAATGCCCAACCGCAAGGCAAGACGCGAGATTCTACCAGATTTGCGATCCCGCCCCCTCTCCGCCCTTCACCCCAACGTCATTCTGCGCGGAGCGAAGCGCAGTCGCGGAATGACAGAGGGCAACTCTTCGCTGTGTTTATCCGGCCGGGGAGTTATAATGCGCAGCCTCGATGGCGACCGCCCGGCACAACCGGTAACGCAATCATGAGCAAGCAAGCGCGTAGCGCAAGCGTCCAGCGCAATACGAAGGAAACCCGTATTTCCGTCTCGATCGATCTTGACGGCAGCGGCCGTTTCGAGGCGGAAACCGGTCTGCCTTTTCTTGAGCATATGCTCGATCAGATCGCCCGTCACGGCATGCTCGATCTGACCATAAAGGCCGAAGGCGATCTGGAAATCGACGCCCATCACACCGTCGAGGATCTCGGCATCACCCTCGGGCAGGCTCTGAACGAGGCGCTGGACAAGACCGGCATTCGCCGCTACGGCCATGCCTATGTGCCGCTCGACGAGGCGCTCTCCCGGGTGGCGATCGATTTTTCCGGACGGCCGGGGCTCGAATACCACGCCGAATTCGCGCGCGCCGTCGTCGGCGGATTCGACATCGACCTGTTTCGCGAGTTTTTCCAGGGTTTCGTCAACCACGCCTTCGTCACCTTGCACGTCGACAATATCCGCGGCCGCAACGCGCATCATCAGATCGAGACGATCTTCAAGGCCTTCGGCCGCGCCTTGCGCATGGCGGTGGAACTCGATCCGCGCTCGGCCGGCGTGATTCCGTCCACCAAGGGCAGCTTGTAGGCCGGAATTCGGCCCCGGATCGGTCCGGCGGCGTGACTGAATCGACAGAGTTGGATTGATGAATACGGTCGCGGTCATCGACTACGGTATGGGCAATCTGCATTCCGTCGCCAAGGCGGTGGAGCACGTCGGCCGCGAACTGCATCTCGACGTCAGGGTTGCGGTAACCGCGAACGCGGAAACGATCGCCGATGCCGACAGGGTCATCTTTCCCGGCGTCGGCGCGATTCGCGATTGCATGGCCGAAATCAACCGGCTCAATGTCGGCAGGATGGTGGCCGAGGCGATGAAAACACGGCCCGTGCTTGCGATCTGCGTCGGCATGCAGGCGCTGATGGAGCGCTCGGAGGAAAACGGCGGCGTCGATTGCCTGGGCCTGGCGCCGGGCCGCGTGCGCTATTTCGGCGACGAATTGCGCGATGAGCGAGGTTCGCGGCTGAAAGTTCCGCATATGGGCTGGAACGAAGTGCGACAGACCCGTGAGCATCCCCTGTGGGAAGGCGTTCCCGACGGCAGCCGCTTCTATTTCGTGCACAGTTATTATGTGGAAACCGGCAGCGACGACCTGGTTGCCGGCAAAACGACTTACGGCAAGGAAATGGTTTCGGCTTTCGCCGACCGCAATATCTTCGCCACCCAGTTCCACCCGGAAAAAAGCCAGACCGCCGGATTGCGCCTGCTCGGCAATTTCCTGCAATGGAACTGCGCCGCATGAATCGCCTTCCCGTTCGCACCGCATCACTCCCCCTCAGGGGGAGTCAAATCCGCGAAGCGGATTTGGTGGGGGTTTTCCGTCAGCCATTTCGCCCCGAATCACTCCCCCTCCGGGGGAGTCAAATCCGCGAAGCGGATTTGGTGGGGGATGTCCGGCAGCCATGTTGATCATCCCCGCAATAGACCTCAAGGACGGCAAATGCGTGCGCCTGCGCCAGGGCCGGTTCGACGAGACCACGGTATTCTCCGAAGACCCGGCGGAAATGGCCGGCAAATGGCGCGAGCGCGGCGCCAAGCGGCTGCACATGGTCGATCTCGACGGCGCGGTAGCCGGATCCCCCAGGAACGCGGGAATCGTGGAGGCCATTGTTCGGAACTATCCGGATTTGCCTGTTCAGATCGGCGGCGGCATCCGCAATCTCGAAACCGCCGAATCGTATATCGAAGCCGGCGTGCGTTACGTCATCATCGGCACGCAGGCCGTGCGCGAGCCGGAATTCGTCCCGGCCGCCTGCGAGCGATTCCCCGGCCAGGTGATCGTCGGAATCGACGCCAAAGACGGCATGGTCGCCACCCAGGGCTGGCTGGAAGTCAGCGAAATCAGCGCCGTCTCTCTCACCGGACGATTCGCGGACTGCGGCGCCAGCGCCATCGTTTATACCGATATTTCCCGGGACGGCATGATGCAGGGAGTCAACGTGGAAGCAACAGCCGACCTGGCGGCGCAATCCGCGATTCCGCTGATCGCTTCCGGCGGCGTGACCGATCTCGATGACATCGTCAGGTTGAAGCAGGCCGCGGCCGACTGCGGCGGCGCCGGCATCATCGGTGTGATCGCCGGCCGCGCCCTGTACGAAGGCACGCTTGACCTCGGCCAGGCCCAGGCGGCAGCGGAAGCGCAGACTTAGCCATGGGACTCGCCAGACGCATCATCCCCTGTCTCGACTGCGACAACGGCCGCGTGGTCAAGGGCGTGCGTTTCGTCGACATCCGCGACGCCGGCGACCCGGTTGAAGTCTCGAAACGCTATTGCGACGAAGGCGCGGACGAAGTCACTTTCCTCGACATCACCGCGAGCCACGAAGGACGCGCGACCACGGTCGAAACCGTGCGCGACATCGCCGCCCAGGTCTTCATTCCGCTTACGGTCGGCGGCGGTATCCGCACGCTCGACGACATCCGCATGATGCTCAACGCCGGCGCCGACAAGGTGGCGATCAATACCGCCGCGGTCTTCGATCCGCCTTTCGTCCGCGCCGCCTCGGAACGCTTCGGCTCGCAATGCATCGTCGTCGCCGTCGACGCCAAACGGGCATCCGCGGGCGCGGCGCCGAAATGGGAAATCTTCACCCACGGCGGCCGCAAACCTGCCGGAATCGATGCCGTCGAATGGTGCCGCCGCATGGTCGACTACGGCGCCGGCGAAATCCTGCTCACCAGCATGGACCGCGACGGCACGAAAGAAGGATTCGATAACCAGCTCAATCGCGCCGTCAGCAGCGCCGTGCGCGTCCCGGTAATCGCCTCGGGCGGTGTCGGCACGCTCGAACATCTCGCGGAAGGCGTAGTCGAAGGCGGCGTCGACGCGGTGCTTGCCGCAAGCATCTTCCATTTCCGCGAATTCACCATCGAACAGGCCAAGCGCCACATGGCCGCCCGCGGCATCGAAGTCCGCCTGTAACGGCGCTCAGCGCGCACGCAGGGTGTTCAGGCCCTTGAGCAGATTCAGCGCTTCGTTGAGTGGATAGTCGGTGGTCAGCACTTCGGCGGCGGATACCAGGGGAGCGGCGTTATCATCGGCGCCGTTGCGGTTTTCCAGGCTTCCCGGCAGGTCGGCTTCGGCGAATTGCGTGACGTTTCGCGCGCGGCGGGTGACGAAGGCCTCTTCCACGACGATGTCCGGCTCGATGCCCTGGGCCTGGATCGAACGGCCGTCGGGCGTGTAATACAGCGAAGTGGTCAACTTTATTGCCC
Source organism: Pseudomonadales bacterium (assembly GCA_022822865.1). Lineage (GTDB taxonomy): Bacteria > Pseudomonadota > Gammaproteobacteria > Pseudomonadales > Pseudohongiellaceae > UBA9145. The sequence continues at coordinate 27,621 of JAJDYJ010000054.1, forward strand.
GGTCTCCGTCGAGCGGCAGCACCGATTGCACCGAGCCCTTGCCGAAACTGCGCGTGCCCATTACGACCGCCCGGCCGTGATCCTGCAGCGCGCCCGCGACGATTTCCGCGGCCGAGGCCGAACCGCCGTTGATCAATACCACGACGGGCAAGTCGGGGGCCACGGTTTCGGCGTTGGCGAAATACTCGTCGGACGCCGCTTGCAGCCGGCCCTCGGTATACACCACGCGGCCTGATTCGACGAACGCGTCCACCACGTCGACCGAAGCCTGCAAGACGCCGCCCGGGTTGTTGCGCAGGTCGAGCACGAGGCCTTTCAGTTCCGCGTCTTCTTCGAGCAGTCCGGCGACCTCTTGCTGGAAATCCTTGCCGGTGTTGAGCTGAAACACCGGGATGCGCACATAGGCATAGCCCGGTTCCAGCAGGCGGCTGCGCACGCTGTTGACCGCGATCGCTTCGCGGGTGATCTCGACGTCAAAGGGTTCCAGCGCGTCCCTGGAAACCGTCAGCGTCACTTGCGTTCCCGGCTCGCCGCGCATGAGATTGGCGGCGTCTTCGGGCAGCATGTCGCGCACCGGCTGGTTGTCGATGGCGACGATCAGGTCGCCGGATCGCAGCCCGGCCCGGTCGGCGGGGGTGTCGTCGATCGGAGCGATTACGAGGATATAGCCGTTTTCCTGCCCGACCTCGATGCCGAGTCCGCCGAATTCTCCGGTTGTGGTTTCCTGCAGGCTGTTGAAGTCCCGGCCGTCGACGAAGGCAGAATGCGGGTCGAGATTCGCCAGCATGCCGCGAATGGCGTTTTCGAGCAGGGTGCGATCGTCGATCTCCTCGACGTAGGACATGCGGATACGGTCCAGCGCCTCGGTGAACAGGCGCACGTCGTCGAGCGGCAGAGGCAGCGCGTCGTCCTGGGCCTGGGCCGCGCCCGCAAGGGTAAGCAGCAGACAGGAAACAAGGCCATTACGGAAAGGTCCCATTCGATTTCTTGTCATCTGGTTTCGGCGCCAAAGCGGAACAGCCCGCGCAAACGCCAATACTTCCAGTTTCTCCGCCGCTTGGCAATTGCTATGCGGCTTCGATCGGCATCTCACCGCCGCTGGGGTGAAAGGTGCGAGCGCCGCCGAACCTCAGTCGGTGGTCCTCTCAAGACATTCCAGCACCTGTCGAACCGGCGTCCAGCCGGACCACACCGCCTCCTCGTCCTCCGCGTCCTTCGCGGTGAACGCGGCAGCGGGCCGCGCCGTCGCACCCTCCCAGTCGGGAAGCGCCCTTTCGGGGCCCTCGCCCTGGTAGGCGATCAGGACGCGGTACCAGTTCGCGCCGTAGTTCGGCCCTCTGGCCGCGTTGGAATCGTAATAGCCAGCGACGGTATTCCACTTGGCGTCGTTTACGCAATTGACGGTATCGCGCACCATGGGAGACCGGCTCGTGCTCAAGGTGACGCTGGAGCCGGCGCGGGCGTTTGTGCCCGCGCCGCGGACCGTAACGGCGACGCCCACTGTGTGACCGGTGTCTGCGTCCACCGCGGGCCGCGTCCAGGTCGGGGTCGCGGAAGCCGGATTGTCCAGCGTGCCCCCGGTTACGACCCAGGCGTACTCCGGCGCGCCATCGTAGGTTCCGCCCGTCAAGGTCACGCTGACTTGCACCGCGGTGTTTTCGTATCCATCCGCGATGGGGTTGACCGCCACCGCGGGCGGAACCGCCTCCGGAAGCCCCGCGCTGCTCCGCGCGCTGCCCGCCACAGACAGGCTGTAATCGCCCGTGACGCTCGGGCTGTAGCCGCGCACTTCCAGATAGTAAGTCCCCACCTGCAGCCAGCCGGTCACGATGCGGAAGTTGTACTCCTGGCCGCCGTCGTCGTTCCGCGAGAGTGTGCGCCCGGCGCCGTCGAACAGCGTTCCGTATGTGTCCCGGCTCCCGGTGCTGGAGAGGTCCAGGGTGCCGGCCTGGGCGATTTCGATGCGAAAGTAGTCCCGATCGTTGTGGGTCAGATTGCCGTCGGTGGTGGACGGTATCACCACCGTGGTCGCGGCGTCGCGGTCGTTCCCGTGGTCGTCTTCGTTCCCGTTTCCACCGCCGGCTATATTGCGCACCAGCGCGGTCTGGCCGGCTGTCGCCGTTGCGCTGTCGCCGGCTCGGGCCCTGGCGCCAGTCCCCCTGGCGGTGACCGTGAGTTCGACGGTGTAACTGGCGTCTGCGTCCACCGACGGGCGCGTCCAGAACGGAAAGGCGGCGGCCGGGTCGCTGAGTGTCCCGCCGGATACCGTCCAGGCGTACTCCAGCCGATCATAGACGCCGCCGGTCAGCGTTGAGAAGAGTTGCACCGTGGCGCCCTCGTCCCCGTCCGCTATGGAGTTGACGGTCAATGTCGTCGGCGCGGTCGCCGCCGGCAATTGCCCGGCAACGTTGCGCACGATGTTGTAGCGACTGCTGTTTGCGGTGTCGCTGGTGCTGGCGCGGGCGACCGTTCCCGTGCCGCGGACCGTTACTTTCAGGCGCACGACGTGGCTGGCGTCCACATTCACCGAGGGCCGCGTCCAGGTGGGCGTGGCGGAGGTCGGGTCGTCGAAACTGCCGCCGCTAGCGGTCCAGGCGTATTCGGGCGAACCGTCGTAGGCGCCGCCGGTCAGGGTCGCGCCGAGTTGGACGGTTGCGCCCTCGTCTCCGGCGTCTATTCTGTCGATCGAAACAGCCGGCGCCTCCGCCACGGGCAGCGCCGCCGCGGTATTGCGCACCAGGGCGCCGAGGCTCGCGTTCGCCAGGTCGCTGGAGCCGGTGCGGGCGACCGTTCCGGTACCCTGGACCAGCACGGTGAGGCGCACGGTGTGATTGGCGTTCGCGGTAACCGACGGGCGGGTCCAGGTCGGGGTGGCCGAATTGGGATTGTCGAGCCTGCCGCCGGTCACGCTCCAGTCATATTCCGCGGCGCCGTCGTATGCGCCGCCCGCCAGCGTTGCCCCGAGGCGCACTGTCGTGTCCTCGTCTCCGGCGGCGATGGCGTCGATGGATACCGATGGCGCTTCCGCGGCGGGAAGCGCCGCGCCTTCCTCCGACAGCACCAGTTCGTAGTTTCCGCTCGTGTTCGAGCTGTATCCATCCACCACCACATAATAGGTCCCGGCCTCCAGGGTATCCGTCACTACGCGGAAGTTGTTTCCGTCGCCGTCGTCGTCGGACCAGTCCAGCACGAATCCGTCGCCGGACTCCACCCAGCCATAAGTGTCCGTCGACCCGGTGGTCTCCGCCGTAAAACTGCCGGCCTGGTCCAGTTCCACGCGGAAATAGTCCCAGTCGCCCGCATCCAGGCGGCCGGGAGTGGTCGAAGGAATGTCCACCGCGGTCGCCGTGGACTGGCTGTCGCCGTGGTCGCCGCCGGTCGCGGCGGTGAGGACGCCGCTTGTCGAGTCGGCGTATCGGGAAGCCGCGTTGCCGGACCGGGACGCCGCCGGCAGGGTGGAGAACAGGCTGCCGTCCGCGGGTCTACCCAGCGCGTACACATCGGGATCGCAGGAGACGGCGACCGAGCCTCCGGAAAACCCGGTCGGGATTCGCACGATGTCGTCCAGAAAACGGATGTCCGAGCTTTGGGGCGGAATACGCCAGGCGCCTTCAGAAAACGGGTTGGCGGCATGGTCCCGCAGGACCATGCCGCAGGAAGCGGTTGTATAGCCGTCATTGGCCAGCGCCAGCCCGAACGAGCCGGGATTGGACGGCACGGGCAAAGCGAAATCGGCGCCGGAAGGCGCGGATTCGACGGTCGCCAGGGAAACCGGCGAACCGCCGGCTTCGGAACTCAGCACCAGGCGGGCCACCGCGGGCCCGGCGCAGAAAAATTTCGCGTAGCCGGTGGCGAATGCGCCGCCGCCAAAGCTGGCGAAGTCGACCACCGCGTTCGGGGCGCTCAGGTCGATGGTGGCGAAAGCGCCATTGGCCGCAATGGCAACGTGGCTTTCGAACCGGGCCATGTCGAGTCCCGCGCCAACGAGTTCCATCGAACACTGGTTGACCGCGCCGGAAGCGTTGCCAAGAAACAGATGGGAACGGAAGCCTTCGCCATCGGCCACCAGGGGAATCACGTGTTCCCGGCTGGCGGAGTTGAGGGAGGTCTGGTCGTGGGCCGGTAGCGCGACGAGGACGCCCAGCGTCAAAAAAATTCGGAAAAACCGGAATTTCAATTTTGACTCGTGACCGGAAACTTCACCGGAAACAATGTGTCCCGCTCGCTGCATGATTTTTCTTGTCATTTTTCCATCTCCTGTTTCTTGTCATTTTACACTGACCATTCCTGCGAGTGGACGAGATTCTATACCATCGGTTCAACCAAAATCCAATCCGTGTCAAACCAAAGTAGAAATGTCCCTTTTTCTCCAAAGTAGAAATGTCCCCTTCGGTCTTGCGCGGAGGGAGCGTAGCGACCGGAGCGCAAGACCGCGCCGCCGTTATCGGGCGACCGCCTCCGCATCGGCCTTCAACGGCCGCCGCCAGGGGTGGTCCGGCGGCGGTTTCCAGGCCGGCC
>JAJDYJ010000080.1 GCA_022822865.1 Pseudomonadales bacterium
TCCGGCAACCAGTCACGCACATTCGACGGCAGCAAAACATCCTGCTCCGGGTGATAGGGACGAAACGTCGTCGGCATCGCTGAATCCTCCAATACTCGACAGGATTATCTCATCAATTTCCTACGGCGCAGACTCCTAGGCCGTTTTTTCCTGCAAGCGCATTTCGGCGCTTACCGCCCGGTTGAAGGTTGCCAGGGAAATCAGTCCCATCAGCAGGTTGCCCACGACGGCGCCGCCGAAAAATCCCCATAGCCCGAAATACACGCTGCCGAACCAGGCCAGCGGCACGTAGAACACGAAGAAACGGGCGATGCTCAGCCAGAGCGCGCTCATGGGTTGATGCAAGGCGTTGAGCGAGGAGTTGGTCAGGATGATGACGCCTTGCATGCCGTAGCCGAGCGGCAGGATCCAGAGAAACAGCCTGATCGTGGAAATGACCTCCGGATCGTCGGAGAAGACCTCGGCGATGAGGGGGGCGGCGAGCGCCAGTACGCAATATATCAACAATTGCCAGACGAGCACGAAGCGGATCGCGATCCGATAGGCTTCGGCGACGCGGTTCACATGGCCGGCGCCGTAGTTCTGGCTGATCAGCGGCGGCAGCGAAGTGGACATGGCGAGCACGAGCAAGGTGGCGATGGGTTCGATGCGCCCGCCCACGCCGAACGCCGCCACCGTGCTGTTGCCGAAACCGGCGGCGATGGCGGTCATGACGCCGGCCGCAAGCGGAGTCATCATGTTCGCGCCCGCCGCGGGGATGCCGATGCGCAACATTTCCCGGCCCGAAGTCGCCATGACCTCGGGCGAAGGCAGCTTTCTGCTGATCATTTCCTGTTTGAATATCAGCAAATGATAAAGATAGGCAAAGGCGACCGCCCAGGAAATCACCGTGGCCCAGGCCGCGCCCTGAATGCCGAGGGCGGGAAAAGGGCCGAGCCCGAAGATCAGCAGCGGGTCGAGCGCCGCGTTGGCAAAGCCGGCAAAGGCCATCAGCATGCTCGGCGTCTTCGTGTTGCCGCCCGCGCGCAAGATGGCGTTGCCGGTCATCATGCATACGATCAGCAGGCTGCCGGGCAGCCAGACCACCATGAATTCACGGATCAGCACGATCATGTCGTCGCCCGCGCCGAGCAGGCGAAAAATCTCGTCCAGGAAGATCCAGCACACGACGATCATCAGGCTCGCCATGGTCGCCGAGATGTAATTGATCACCGTCGCCGCTTCCTTGGCGCGCTCGATTTCACCGCGTCCGAGATTCTTGGCCACCACCGCGGAAGCGCCGATACCGAGGCCGATGGCCATGCTCAGGATGGTGAATGCGACGGGAAAGGTGAAACTGATGGCGGTCAGCGGGTCGGTGCCGAGGAAGCTGATGAACAGCGTGTCCACCATGTTGAAGCTGAACATCATGAGCATGCCGATGATCATCGGCGTCGTCATGCGAATGAGAGATTCGCGAACGGAACCTTCCGCCAGCTTTTGATGGCCGCCTTGCGCCACGTGATACTCCTTGAGAGCCGCCCGGAAATATATCCTATTGCCAGTCCGGTTGCCTGTTAGTTTGCGGTGATTCCGGCGCGTAATTGCAACAATTTGCGCACCATGCGCGGATTGCCGAAAAGAACTTCTCCTGCGGCGGCGATGTCGGGATGGCCCGTTTCGCTGACGAGCAAACCGCCCGCTTCCTTCAGTACGAGTCCTGCGGTGAGTACGTCGAATCCGGCGCTTTCGCCGGTCCAGCCGCCTTGCAGCCGATTCGCGGCGGTCTGCACGATATCGAAAACGGCGCAGCCGCTTTGCCGGATCAGCGCGTTCCCGGCTTGCAATTGCCGCTGCATTTCAGATAGCAGTTTCCGTTTGTCCGAAAATGCGTGAAGACCCAGCAAAGCGCCGTCCGGGCGCGTTACTCCGCCCACGCGGATCCGGCGGCCATTCAATTGGGCGCCCTGGCCGCGGCTGGCGCTGAATTCCTCGTTCGTCTGCGGCAGTACCACCGCGGCATGGCTCAGAATGCCCTTGACGCGGCAACCGACCGTAACGCCGAAACAGGGCAGGCCGGAAAAGAAATTGCGGCTGCCCGCAAGGGGCTCAAGCAGCCAGACGACGCCATCGTCATTGCCGCCGCAGACCCCCGACAGGCGCGATTCGATTCGATGTTCGGGATAGAGTTTCCCGATCTGGTAGATCAGGGTGCGTTCCGAATCCCGATCCATGGTGGTGCTGAAGCCGTCCTCGGAATCGTCGAGCAGATTCACCCGGTCGAGCCGGTCGACGCCATGGGCGAGATTGCGCGCGGCGGCGCGGGCCGCGATGAGTGCCACGTTGAGCAGGGATTCCATGACTTGCAACAGATCGGACTGGCGCGGACGCCGGGGCGCAGATGATAGCAGAACCGCAGCAGCGGCCCGCCGATTGGTGCGATAATGCCGCCGTCATGACCGAGCCCGATTTCCGTAACGTAGCCGTAGTGCTGGTGAACACGTCCCACCCGGGCAATATCGGCGCGAGCGCCCGGGCAATGAAGAACATGGGCCTGTCGAGACTCGTGCTCGTGCAGCCGAAAGAATTTCCGAGCGGCGTCGCCGTCGGCCGGGCCGCGTCGGCGGTGGACGTGCTCGAACAGGCGCAAGTCGTGAAATCGCTCGGCGAAGCCATCGCCGACTGCGGCCTGGTCATCGGCGCCAGCGCCCGCTCCCGCAGCATACCCTGGCCATTGCTGACGCCGGAGCAATGTGCGCGGCGGGCTCTGGCCGAGACCGGCAGGCACCGGGTTGCGCTGGTATTCGGCCGCGAGGATACCGGGCTCAGCAACGAGGAATTGCAGTTATGCCACTACCATGTCCGAATTCCCGCCAATTCCGGCTACAGCTCGCTGAATCTGGCCGCGGCGGTGCTGATTGTCTGTTACGAGTTGTACAAGGCCGCCATGCCGGAAGACGATGACGGTGCCGGGACTGTCGAGCGCGAATGGGACCAGGAACTGGCCACCGGAGAAGACGTCGAGAGATTTTACGAACATCTGGAGCGAGTGCTGGTAGCGGTAGATTTCCACGACCCGGGAAACCCACGCCATCTCATGCAGCGCATCCGGCGCCTGTTCGGCCGCATCCGCATCGACGTCATGGAAATGAACATCCTGCGCGGGATGCTCACGCATATCGAAAAAAATCTGAAAGACCGCGGCTAACCGGCCGCGGGATCCGGATCAGGCGGCTTTTTCCACCTCGGCGCCTACGCGCCTGATACGCCAGGCGCAGCGGCGGTCACCGGCGAGCAGGTGATCGGTCTGTTCCACCATCGCCCCGGCGCCCAGCAGATCCTGGAACATGCGCTGTTCGGATTTGCAGAAATGCGGGCAGTTTTCGGCGCAGGCCTGAATCGGGCAATGGTTCTGCACCAGCAGCCAGCCATCGGGCAACAGCCGCACTCCCGCCATGTAGCCGTCGGCGCTGCGCAGATTGACCAGATGTTCAACCTTCTGTTGCAGGTCGTCGTCCGGCCCGCGCATCGCTGCCCGGTAACGCTGTTCCACCCGGCTGGCGCGCTCCTCGACCATGCGCTCGACGCCGTCGCCGCCCCAGCAGAGGTCGGCGACCTGGATCAGTTCCCGCGCCAGGTCCGCGCCGGAGTTCGGGAACCAGGCATGGCCCTTTTCGGTCAGTTTCCAGAGCGAAACGGGCCGGCCGCGATGCTGTCTCTCGGCGGGCAACTGCTGCACGAGTCCGATTTCGTTCAGATCGGCCAGGTGGTGGCGCACCCCCATGGTGGTCATTTCCAGTTGCCTTGAGAGAATGCGCACCGACTGGGGGCCGCGGGTTTTCAGGCTGTGTAGAATGTGCCTCTGGCTGCGTGGGAGTTGCATGACTTGCTCCTTCCTGCCTTTACCCGGTGTATCGGTATCAAAGGCAAAAGGTTTACTTGCGCGGCGGCGAACAGGGGGAAGTCAATGACAATAACAAGCCGGAACTTTGCAAATGGCGTTGGGGCGAAAGGATCATGACGATTAACTGGCCCTTGACGACGGTATTCATCGCCTACCTGCTGTTGATTTTCGTGTTGGGCTTCATCGCGTACCGCCGCACGCACAATCTCGGCGATTACATCCTCGGCGGGCGCAGCCTGGGACCGCTGGTAACCGCGCTCAGCGTCGGCGCCTCGGACATGAGCGGCTGGCTGCTGCTGAGACTGCCCGGCGCGATCTATCTGTCCGGTATCCGTGAAGTCTGGATCGGAGTCGGGCTGGTGATCGGCGCCTGGCTCAACTGGCTGTTCGTGGCGCGGCCGTTACGGGTCTACAGCCACCAGGCGAACAACTCGCTGACCTTGCCCGATTTTTTCGCCAACCGTTTCCACGATCACGGCAATCTGCTGCGAGTGACCTCGGCGCTGGTCATCCTGCTGTTTTTCACTTTCTATGTCGCCGCCGGGCTCGTCGGGGGCGCGATCCTCTTCGAAAGCAGTTTCGGCCTGGATTATTACCTGGCGCTGATCGTCGGCGGCTGCATCATCGTCGCCTATACCCTGGCCGGCGGTTTTCTCGCCGTCGCCTGGACCGACGCCATCCAGGCCCTGTTGATGCTGGCGGCGCTCTTGCTGGCGCCATTGATGGTGATCAACGCCATGGGCGGCATCGGTGAAGTCGCCGACCGGATGCTGACCGTCAACCCGCAAAGCACCAGCCTGTTCGGCGGGCTCGGCGCATTGGGCCTGATTTCCCTGCTGGCCTGGGGATTCGGGTACGTGGGGCAGCCGCATATCCTGGCGCGCTTCATGGCGGCGAAAGACCCTGAGCGCCTGTTCGCGGCGCGCCGCACGGCGATGAGCTGGATGATCGTCGTCCTGATCGGCTCGGTATCCACCGGCCTGGCGGGCATCGCCTGGTTCGCTGACAATCCGCTGGACAACCCCGAGACCGTCTTCATCGCACTCAGCCAGGCCCTGTTCAATCCCTGGCTGGCCGGCGTCATTACCGCCGCCATCCTGTCCGCGATCATGTCGACGATCGATTCGCAACTGCTGGTGTCCTCGAGCGTGGTCAGCAAGGATCTGTACCGCACCTTCTATCGCCGGGACGCTTCCGATCGTGAACTGGTGCTGGTCAGCCGCCTGGCGGTGGTGGCGATCGCGCTCGCCGCCATGGTCATCGCTTCCGACCGAAACAGCCTTGTGCTGGAACTCGTCAGCTACGCCTGGGCCGGATTCGGCGCGGCCTTCGGGCCGGTCATCCTGTTTTCGCTGTTCTGGCGCAAGACCACGGCGCCGGCGGCACTGGCGGGCATGGTGACCGGCGCGGTAACGGTTGTGGTCTGGTCCAATCTGGGCGGCGGAATTTTCGATTTGTACGAAATCCTGCCGGGATTCGTCTTCGGTTCGCTGGCGATCCTGGCGATCGGAAGCTGGCGGCCCGAACGGGAAGAATTCGTGCTGGATGGATTCGACCGGGCCTGGCGCAGTCTCGACGTTCCTGAACCCGGGCCCGAACCCGTCTAGCGCAACATGTCGACGTGGGGAATGCCTTCTTCGTCGTAAGGATTCGAAACGGCGCGAAAACCGAGAGAGGCATAGAACTCGACCAGATACTGCTGCGCCGACAATCCGATGGTTGCGCCGGGCCAGAGCCTTTCGCATTGCGCGAGAGCCTCACGCATAAGCAGGCGGCCCAGACCCTTGCCGCGGTGTTCCTTACCTACCAGCACGCGGCTGATCGCGGTGTAAGAAGTTTTCGTGCCGGGCGCGTTGATGCGGGCGTAACAGGCCAGTTCGCCATCGTACAACCCGCATAGGTGCAAGGCGTCCCGGTCATTGCCGTCGAGGTCCTGGTATGCGCATTCCTGCTCGACGACGAAGACCTCGGCGCGCAATTCGAGCATCGCGTAGATCAATTCGCGCTCGAGTTCCTCGAAAGAGGAGAAAATCCAGTCAGGCGCCGGCAAGGCGATAGCTCCGGTTTCAGGTCCGTGCGCGAATGATACGGCCCGCGGCCCGCGTTTCCCAATCGGCCGCCCTGGATTATACTCTTGCGCCTGCCCGTCCCCGTGGCACAACTGGATAGCGCGACGCCCTCCTAAGGCGTAGGTTGCAGGTTCGACCCCTGCCGGGGACACCAGTTCCGGCGCCCCGTATCGCTTGAATTTCCCCGGTTCTACCTGAACCTGACCGCGGTGCCGTAGCCGGCGAGGATGATCATGCCGCCCTTGTTGCCGCTGATTTCGGCATAGTCGAACTCGACCGAAACCACCGCATCGGCGCCGGCCTCGGCCGCTTCCTCGGCGAGTTCCGCCAGGCAGGTTTCGCGGGCCTTGCGCAAGGCGTCCTGGTGGGTGCCGCTGCGGCCGCCGACGATGTCGCGAATTCCGCCCATGATGTCGCGGAAGATGTTGATTCCGAGTACGCATTCGGCGCCGACTATGCCCAGGGATTCACCGATCTCGCGTCCTGGGAAATGTGCTGTGGTTACGATTCTGTTGGCGGGAATTGCCATGGCTTGTGCTTGCCTCCTGGAATGAACGCGAGGGCAAGCCTAGCGCTTGCCGGTCGAAGTTTCCACCGCCAGGCTGCGCAAAATGCCCAGCCGCCTCCGCGCCGGTCAATCGCCGCCGGCGATGCATTCGTAGGCGAGCGGCGTCGCCTGCAAGAGAGCTTCCGCGCGGCCGTCCAGATACCATGGGCGTCCTTCGGCGACCGCCTGGATATTGGCCACGGCCAGGGCCAGATTGCCGCCCCGGCTTCGGTTTACGTGGACTAGCACCGGCTCTCCCTTGTCCGTTGCGGCCCCTGATCGAGCGCATATGCGGCTGTCCGCGGCGAATTCCGCCTCACCGCTGAACAGAAACAGGCGTTTTTTCGGCTTGCCCCGGAAATGCATGCGGGCGACGACTTCCTGGCCGGTGTAACAGCCCTTGCTGAAATTGATCACGCCGGAAATATCGTAGTTGAGCAATTGCGGCGTGTATTGCTCGCTGCTTGCGGGGCCGACGTGAGCCACTCCGGCCTCGATCCCCGCGGCCAGCCAGTCATGGCCGGGGTTTGACCGCCATTCGCCGAACAATTCACGCAAGGAGGGAATCATGGCTTCGTCGAGGCACCACAATTCCCGCCTGCCGCCCGCCAGCCGCAACAGGCACATCTGGGCGGAGACCGCGCTTTCGTTGACCGCGGCCGGCGGTTCGGGAAAGAGTCTGGTCAACGCGGCCTCGAAGTCGTCGCCAAGGATGCCGAGGACCAGCGGCGGTTCGACCCGGCGCAATTCGACCCTGGAAAAGACCGCATAGCGCGACAGCGTGGCGATGATTTTTTCGGCCATGCCGCCCGTGGTCTGCATCAGGCAGGTATCACCGGTTTGCGCAAGGTGGAAATCGGCGATTGCCCGGCCTTTCAGATTGCAGAGGGCGCCTGGCAGGGAACGGGTTTCCGACAGCAGATCGACATTGCAACTCACCTGGCCTTGCAGAAACTTGCGTGCATCCGGGCCGTCGACCTGGACGAATTCGTGTTCCGGCAATGCGCAAACGGACATGGAGTTTTCTCTTGTCTGATCGAAAAGGCGCAGTTTAGCAGCACTTGATTCATGCCGTCTTTTTGCACACTTATCGAAAAGGCTTCGGCAAAATGCTAGCTTGCGCACACCGGTCCAGGAGACCTTCGGACATGGCGCGAGACAGCCGGATTTCCGGTGATTTGCAGAAAATCCATTGGCGCAGCCGCCGGGGCATGCTCGAACTCGACTTGCTGCTGGCGCCGTTCACTCTTGAAGTGTATCCCGACCTGCCGCCCGAAGATCAGTTCCGGTACCGGCAATTGCTGGAATGCGAAGACCAGGACTTGTTTGCCTGGCTGATGCGGCGTGAATCGGCGGCGGACCGCCAGCCGCTCATCGATCGCATCCTGGCTCACAATGCGGCGCGTTCGGAGAAAGCGGACTAAGCTTCTTGTGTGCTTCGAATCCATCCCGTTCCTTCCCGGCTTCGCTTCCTGCTGGCGCTGGTCCTGCACGGGCTGGCGCTGGCGGCGGTGTTTCATTCCGGCGCGCCTTTCTGGCTCAAGTCCGGCCTGACTCCCTTCGTGTGCGGCGGTCTATGGCTTGAGGGGAGAATCTTCCTCGGCCGCAGGCAAGTCGTGGCATTGCAGGCGAGCGCAAGATCCGTGAAATTGAAGATCGACGGCGAAGCGGTCGAAACCGGTCCGCCGCGAGTGCGCCATTGCTCGGAATGGCTGATTATCGTCGAGTTTCCGCTGCACGGTGCCGAGTCCGGCTGCCGCGGATTTCCTCTTGTACTATTTCCAGATTCACTGCCGACCGACGAACTACGCAGATTTCGCCGCTGGATTTACTTCAACAGTGAAGAGTAAGGAGCTTGGATTTTGCACTACGACAGTCGCCGCGGGCCGGCGGGGGGTTCAGCGGGCGTGCGAGGCAGGATGCCGAGCCCGGAGCCTACATGTATGGTCCGCCCCGCGTTTGCAAGCGTGAAGTTCGTGTGATGGGCAACACGGGAATCGGTTGCGAACATGTATACGGCCTCTGTGTCGGAGCGCTTCGCTCCGGGGCCCTGAGGGGTTCCGCACATGCGCGCCTTATCAGGGACGCGGTCTCGAAGACCACTGTAGGTCTCAGGCTCTGCGCATGTCGGTCCGACCAGTTTTGCCATCACTCTCG
>JAJDYJ010000065.1 GCA_022822865.1 Pseudomonadales bacterium
CTCCGGCGTTTTGGTGTGTCTTTTTGTTGATTCGAGACCAACGCAAAGATACCCAAAACGCCGGAACCTTTCCAGGATTTCCAGCAGTTTGTTCAATCAAATCAGTTGGTTGAGAGTTTACGGACAAGAACTAACTAATCCTTCGCTGACGAGCAGCCCGACCTTGTCGGCCAAATCCTCATGGGACTCATAGTAATACTCAAGCGGAGCCTTTCTCACTGCGTTATAGGACCATCCCTTACCTTTCAAAATGAACTCCCGCTTGATTGGGTTGGAACTCAAATCTTCGCGCATTTCGGCGAAAAGATTCGGCATTTGTTGTTCCAAGCGTTCCAGTGTGTCTCGATCGTCGCTTCTCCGATCGCTCGGCACTGGCAAACGTGGACGGTCACTTATCGCGTTTGCAATCTGTTCCAAACCCGGTTTAAGAGTTTCGGCAATATTATCTTTATGAAGCAAAATCGAAAGCACCTTAAATTGACGAACATCCAAATTAAAGCACCTGGTCTCATTGCGCAGGCGTTTGGCCCAGAAAGGTTGCCATTGATAGTTGACCACAACTCTGAATGGCTTCAGGCAGGAATCCCCTTCCACCACTTCATGACTCATTGCAAAGAATGTGCATACATTTCCGCCCGGCTCAATGATACTGAAGGGAACCTCGGTCTTTCGCCATTGTAAAACTATGTTATAAGACTTGAAATCTTCTTCATCCACGTCCAGGCACACAGAAACATTTTGCGCACTACCAAGCCCAAAATTTGCAACTACGAACTCCAGCGCCGTTGAGTCTGGGCGAACGCGTAAGAAACATTCAACTTGCGGAGTCACACTTCGTGCAAGGGTGCGGCGCGCTATATTAAATCCCATTAACAACACGCAGAGGGTTGTCAATGGGAGGATAATATTTATCAAAACATCCGTGAATTGATCAAGCGATAGACTAGACATGATCGTATCCGACAAAGAATTCAGTTCTTGCATATCCCATATAGGTCGACCGTTTCGCTGGCGGTTTTCTTCGTCATAGTCTGCGCCTCCGACTTGACAGTGTTACTCTTCCCTTGATCAGACCAATTTGTATTCTTGGTCTGCGGGAGGTTTTGTACTTGCCGGGTCTGCCGGTACAGGGGTTTTGTGAACGAGTTTACCGTTTTCGACGATCACGACTGTGCTGCCGTAGAAGGCGGCTCGGCGATAGGCGGATTGAGCGGCTCGGCGCAATGCGGCCTCTGCCCCATCGAGACTTGTGGCAGGGTTGGGCTGTTTCGGAATTTTAGCCGACTGGAATTTTCGGGCCTTCATTGCTTTCCTCCGTGACTCAGCAGAACCGGTTCAGGCCCTGAATTATCGTATATTCTCCATTCGTCAACCAGTTCCCGATAGATATTCTCGAAGTTGCGCCAGCTAGCGTGGAAGCGTCGGCGAATCACACCTTCGGGTATATCGTGTCCGCCTACCGATACCCGTTGCCGTACACGGCTGATGGCTACGTCAGGGGCGGGCAGGCGCAAATAATATAGTTCGACGAAGTAGCCTTGCTTGCGCCAGTTCGGAATAGAGCGCGAGTAGGCAAGTCCGCTTAGAGTTGTCTCGAATGCGAAGCTCTTGCCAGCCGTGACATATTCGTAAATCGTTTCAAGCAATAATCGGCCAGCTCGAAAATCCACCGCTGATTGTTCTAACGGACTCAGGCCCGCCGCTATGGAGTCCGCATTGACGAATGTAGGGCATCCGGCCTCATGCGGCAGAAACTCGGTTGCGAACGTGGTCTTCCCCGCTCCGTTGGGGCCGGCGAGAATCAGGATTTTTCCGCCTTCCGTCATTGCTGTTCTCCGTTCGGCTCCGGGTCGGGGAATGGGTTGGGGAGGTTGTTTACGACGGTAACGGTTTGCACGCTAAGGTGTACGATGCGGCGGAACGCCGCGACCAGGTCACGGGGGTCTTCGAACCAGCCGTTTGGATCATTGACGATGCCGCTTTGCTTGTCTTGGGTTATGCGGTAGCGGTCGATGAACCATTCGAGGGGAGTGCGTCCGTTAACGGAATACTCGTGGGCCTCGCGCGGGATTTTGGCGAGCCGAATGTGCTCGTTGATTGCCAGCACCGATTTTTCGTCGTCGACGAAGCGCATTTTCCTGACGCCGATGCGGAAGTGTTCCGGCTTTGGGTCGTTCGGCAACAGACACTCGGTGGCAAGCGGATACTCGTCGCAAGACTCGTACCCAAGATGTAGTTCCGTCAGCCGACGTCCCGCTTCTGAGAAGGCTTGGAAATTGTCCGCGAACGGGATGCGCGGAAGCCCTTTTGCGAGATCGTTGGCGAAGCGGTCGCGGTAGCTTGGGGCGTGTAGTACGCCATAGATGTAGTCGAAAATCGCGTCCTTGGTGATTTGGTTGTCGCCATAGTGCACCCGGAAAGCACGCAGGGCGGTATCGGAGATGTTGTCGATGCGCTCGGGCGGCAATTCCAATCCCGGCAAACTTTGCTGGCTGTTTGATTGCGCAAAGCGGTAGCGAGCGAAGCATTGGCCTTTCGATATGAGTTCCAAGTCTGGCATCGTGTCCACCACAAGCGCGGAAAACGGCTTGGTCGAACCAATTCCGGGGACGCAGATGGCGCGATTTCGTTCGGCGGGGGAAGGAAACAATTCGCCAGTTAGCGCCTCGCGTTGAGCGAAGATCGGATCGGCATAGAGAAACTGTTTTACGAATGGCCGATATGCCACGCTTCTGATGTGATTTTCGGAATAATCGGCAGCGGTTTTTCGGCGAGCTTGCCGTTTCAGCTTATCGTCCCACCGCAAACTCGACGAATGCGATTTAACAACGGCATCTATGGTGTATGCGGGATTGGTTTCCCGCACAGTGAGCGCAGCGCGATATTCATTCACCATCTTACTCGCATTGTTCGCGCATTCCCTGCGCGAGAAGTTATACACATAGGCATCGCGGCCCGACTTATAGCCATTGCTGAATAATTGAAATACCGTATTGTCCGTGTTCCCAGCCTTCGCTTCCTTCGATCCCAGGGGGAACAGTGCATAGAAAGCTTCGTCCCGTTGACCGACCCAATCGTGGTGCCGATCAGGTCTTATCTCTTCCCAGTCCTCGATGCCGGCAATCGAATTCCAATCCCGCAATATCTTGAGTTTGTCCTGGCGGGCGAGGTAGTCGCCAATGTCACGGTAGAGAATGCGGCATCGTTCATACGTTGCATGGGGATTCTTTACCAAGATAGTTACGGCAACCGGTGCGCGAGATCCTTGGCCAAAAACTTTGCCACCTTCGCGACGCGACCGTTCACCTTGTGTTCGCTGGTTTCCGCGAAGATTCAAAACGTAAATCGATGTGAATTCTTCGGCCAAACAAGCACGAACCCCGGAATCCACATTACCGTCGATCCACGAGCCATTAGTCACAAAAGCGATGACACCCTGATCGCCTATGCGGTCGGACGCCCATCGAATGGCCATCTTGTAGGTGTCGTAGAGGCTGCTTTTCAGCGTTGCCGTCGAACGAACCGCATAAGTCTCGGCCACGCGGCGTTCGATCTCGGGATAGTCCACGTTTGGATTGTCGTCCGCGGCACTGCGCTGCCCCGTGGACCAGGGCGGGTTGCCTACGATGACCTGAATGGGCAGTTTCTGCTGCCGTTCGGCGCGTTCGCTGTTGCCCGGCAACCAGTCTTTCGGAAATCCCGAGCGTCCGGTGTGCAGGTTGAAAGTGTCGGTAAGCACGATGCCGCCGAAGGGTTCGTAGTCGCCGGCTTCGCCGACACGCCCGCGATAGGCTTCCTCGATATGAATCGCGGCGATGTAATAGGCGAGCAGCACCAGTTCGTTGGCGTGCAATTCTTCGCGGTATTTGCGTTCCAGATCGGCATCGTGGATCAATCGCGATTGCAGCAGGCGAACCAGAAAGATGCCTGTTCCAGTGAATGGGTCGAGAACGTGAACGCCTTCGTCGTTCAGGCCGCGTCCGAATTCCGAACGCGTCGCGTGATCGGCGCTGGCGAGGATGAAATCGACGATTTCGGTTGGCGTGTAGACGATACCGAGCCGTTCGGCGTCCTTTTTCATCGCGGTGGCGAAGAACTTCTCATACAGTTCCATCAACACGCGCTGCCGCGCCGCGGCGTTGTCCAGGCCCCGCGCCCGCAGGCGCACGCTTTCGTAGAATCCTTCGAGGTCGCGGGTTTCGTTCTCCAGCCCGAACTCGCCGAAATCTCGCCGTAGCGCGTCCAGAGCACGGGCGACCGGATTGCCACCGGCGAAGTCGTAGCCTTCGAACAGCGCCTCGAAGACGGGGCGAGTGAGGACATGCTGCGCCATCATGTCGATGGCGGCGGCGCCGGTGATCGAATCGTTGATCGACTGTTTCAATTCGCCGTGGAAAGCCTCGAACCATTCGCTCAGGGCCTCGTTGCCTTCGTCGGCGAGCAGGCCGCCGATGCGCGTCACCAGCCGGGAGAAAATGTCGGCCACGTCTCTCGCCCAACTCTCCCAGTACTTGCGGTCGCCGCATTTCTCGACGATCCTGGCGTAAATCGCGTCGGGCGGCAGGTCGAGCGGCGGGAAGGGCAGTTCGGGAGTGGATTGGGAAGGGACTCCGTCCACACCCTGTAAATTGAATATGATTCGATCCGTCGGCGTGTTGTTGAGGTCGATCTTGTTGATCTCGGCGTCGAAGCGGTCGTCGTGGGAGCGCAAGGCTCGCAGCACGCTCCACACGGCTTCGAATTCGTCGCCGGAGTCGAGCGCCGCGGCCGGGTCGCGATCGGGTGGGATCGCCACGGGCAAGACGATGTAGCCGTACTTCTTGTCGTCGGTCTTGCGCATGGCGCGGCCCACGGCTTGCACAATATCGACGGTGCTCCTGCGCTCGGTCATGAAAATCACCGCGTCCAGCGCGGGCACGTTGACCCCTTCCGACAGACATCTGGCATTGGAGAGAATGCGGCAGGCGCCTTCGGAAGAACCTTTAAGCCAATCGATACGCTCTTTGCGTTCGAGCGCGTGATGCGTTCCGTCAACGTGACGCACTTCGCAGCGCAGGGCCGATGCGCCGTCCTCGGCGGGCAATTGCGCAACGGCTTGCTCGATCATCCCGCCCCAGTGCTTTTCGAGCAGTTTGGAGGTGGCGATCTTGCCGGTGAACGCGATTGCCCGTCTGATTGAGGGCTGATTACGCGTTTCGACGCTCGGCGAATTCTCGGGGTTTTGCAATACGCGCCAGCAACCGACGATTTTCGCGGCTTCGGAAAGGTCGATGGTTCCGCCAGCGGAGGTCAGATGGGCTTGCAGGGTATTGCTGACGTGCCCCTCGGACAGCGCGAAAACGGCGACCTTATAGTCCGAAAGCAAGTCCTGGTCGATGGCGCGAGAGAATGGCAGGCGGTGAAACTCGGGGCCATAAGTGTCCTCGTCGTCCATGGAAAACACTTCCACGCTGTGTTGCGCCGCTGTTGTTTTCGCCCCCTGGGTGTACAGGCGGGGGGTGGCCGTCATGTAGAGCCGTTTGGCGGCGCGGACACGCCCGGCATCGTGAACCAAAACGAAGGGCGAAGTCTGGTCCCCGGGACGGTCCACGCCGGTGGTGCGGTGGGCTTCGTCGCAAACAATCAGGTCGAAGGGCGGCGCCCCTTCGTTTTGCGCCCGTTCGACCAGGCCGAGAGAATGGTAAGTGCAGAACACAACGATCATTGAACCACTTGCGTCGCGCCGCAACGATTCGCCGATCTTCGCCGGATCCGTGGTGACGGGGATTTCCAATTCCAGCAAGGAAACGTCTTCCTCGGTTTTTCCCGCGCTCACGTCGGAGCAAATGCCAATGTACCGGTGGACTATTTCGCGCTGTTCGGCCCATTCGCGCATCGATTGCTGGAACAACGAAATCGACGGCAGAAGATAAAGCACCCTTCCGCCTTCGCCAGCAAGCGCTTCGGCGATGCGCAGGGCGGTAAAGGTCTTGCCGGTGCCGCAGGCCATGATTAGCTTGCCACGGTCACTTTTCTCGAAACCGTTGAGCACTTCGTCGAAGGCGAGTTGCTGGTGGGGCCGCAAGCGGAACGGCTTGCCGCGGTGGGCGAGATCTTCGGGCCGATTTTTGACAAGATCGGGCCAATCGAAGGGCCGACTTGCCAAATCGCCGAAACGCAACACTTGGCACTCGGGCTTGAGCCCGGTTATTTTCTTTCGTGCGACCCTTCCCCAATCATCGCCGGTGTCGACAAAAATTCGGGCGGTGAACACTTCGCGCGACGAATACGAAATGAAACTATCGATAGCCCCCGCCGCGATTTTCGTGCCTGGTGCGTGGCATTTACATTGAATGGCGCAAAATCCGCCTTCCCGTTCTTCGGCGACGAGATCGATGCCGGAGTCGCCGCTGTCGAAGTCCGACCGCGTGGCGGCCCATTCTGACCAAAGCCAGACTTTCGAGAATCGCTGACGGTAGAGTGGGTCTTGCTGAAAAAACGTCCGCATCAGCCGCTCGAACAGGCGGCCTTTTTCGGCTTCGGTGTCGGCAATGGCGCGGATTTGATCCAAAACCCGCTGAAACCCGTCGATCATGAGCTGATTCCGGTAAGCAATGTAACAATCATCGTCATGAGTCTGGTCTGATTTAGCGATGCCCCGCATTTCGATGACCGGCACTGTACACGGTTTTGCGCTTGCATGAGACGATCCTGGTAGCCATCTGGAATTTCCCCGTTATCATGTGAGCAGATTCATGACCAATGGAGTGCGACGTGCAAACCGTTAGTTTGGCTCAAGCGAAAGCTTGTCTGAGCGAACTTCTCGATAAGGTAAAGGCTGGGGAGGAAGTGGTCATCACACGCCAGGGAAAGCCTGTGGCGCGCCTGTCGGGAGTTGTTCGTCGAAAAAAGCCGTTGCCGCTGAAGGAACTCGCGGAATTCCGTAGCACCATGCCCATGATTGGACGTCCTTCCGTAGAGAGGCTGCGCGAACTCCGGGACGAGGGATGTTGAAGCCGGTGAGACGGCCAATTGTGTTACTTCGACGCCAGTTTTCCGCCGTCTCTCATACCTCCTGAAGCCTCCGCCGATTCCATTTACTCATGCCTTCGAAGCTTTTCGACAGATGATTGAATATCCTCCGCGGCTCGATCTGGCTCGCCTGCCGACGCCGTTGACCCGGCTGGAACGGCTGTCCGCCGAATTTCCCGGTGTCGACATCTGGGTCAAGCACGATGAGATGACCGGCACCGAAGTCTCCGGCAACAAGGTTCGCAAGCTTGAATTTATCTTCGCGGAGGCCCTGGCCCGGGATTGCGACACCGTCATCACCTGCGGCGGGGTGCAGTCGAATCACTGCCGCGCCACCGCGGTACTCGCCGCGCGCCTCGGGCTCAAGGCGCATCTGCTGTTGCGCGGCGAACGGCCGGCCGAATTGTCGGGCAATCTGTTGCTCGACCATCTCAGCGGCGCCGAAACCAGCTATATCTCCCAGGCCGACTGGCATACGCACGAAGACTACGGGCGCGAATTGCAGCGCGAATACGAACGCCGGGGCCGCCGCGCCCTGTTCATTCCCATCGGCGGCAGCGACGCCATCGGCCTTTGGGGCTATATCGCTGCCTGCGAAGAACTGCGCGCGGATTTCGAGCGTAACGGGATAGAACCCGACGCCATCGTCGCCGCAACCGGCTCCGGCGGCACCCAGAGCGGCCTGCTCGTCGGCCGCGAACTGTTCGGCCTGGGCGCCAGGGTGCTTGCCTTCAACGTCTGCGACGACGCCGCGTGGTTCGACCGCAAGGTGCGTCGGGATGTAACAAATTGGAACGAACGCTACGAAATGGGCTTCGACGTTGATAATTTGCAGGTAACTACCATTGAAGGCTACATGGGGCCGGGCTATGGCGTCGCGGACCCGGAAGTGTATCGGACCATCGCCGGGGTGGCGCGGCAGGAAGGCATTTTCCTCGATCCGGTCTATACAGGAAAAGCCTTTAGTGGCATGTTATCCGAACTCCGCAAGGGAGCCGGCGGATGCCTGGCCGGCGCCGGCGCCGTGGTTTTCGTTCATACCGGCGGCCTGTTCGGCGTTTTTCCGCATCACCGGCAGTTTGATTTTTCACAGGATTCAGAAGATGAGTAGATTTTTCCTGCTACTTTCCGCCGCTGCATTGGCGGCGTGCGAACCGGGCGCGGATTCCGCCGCGCCCGCAGAGCCGGCGGCATCGGCCGAACCACCGGCGGCCGCAATCGAAGCCGCCGGTGCAATCGAAGCCTCAGGCGCGACCGAAGCCGAAAGCTACGCCGACGGCGTCGCCGGCGCCACCGTGACCGAAGAGCCGTTGCCGGGCAATTTCATCGACGGCGAATTCGAACCCATTCTGCTTTCCAACACGCGGCAACTGGTCACCGACGGCCTGCGTTCGGGCGAAGGCTATTTCAGCGCCGACGGCGATCGTTTCATTTATCAGGCGGAAGTGGCCGGCGACAATCCCTTCTACCAGATTCACCTGATGGACCTGGCATCCGAAACCACCACGGTCGTCTCGCCGGGAATCGGCCTGACCACCTGTTCCTGGATCCATCCCACGCTCGACCGCATCATGTTCTCCTCGACTCACGAAGACCCCGACGCCCTGGCGAAACAGGCCGAGGAGATCGAATTCCGGCTGAGCGGGATCGAACGCGCCTATGGCTGGGACTACGACCGCCACTACGATATCTACCAGGCCGACAGCGACGGCGGCAATCTCGTCAATCTGACCAACGCCGACGGCTACGACGCGGAAGGCTCGTATTCCTCCGACGGCTCGAAGATCCTGTTCGCTTCCAATCGCGAAGCCTACAGCCGGCCCCTGAGCCGCGCCGAACGGGCGCTGCTCGAAGACGACGCCTCTTATTTCATGGACCTGTACATCATGGACGCCGACGGCGGCAACGTGACCCAGCTCACCTTCTCGCCGGGATACGACGGCGGTCCGTTTTTCAGCCCCGACGACAGCAAGATCGTCTGGCGGCGGTTCAACCCCGACGGCAACAGCGCCGAGATCTGGACCATGAACGTCGACGGCAGCGAAGCGCGGCAACTGACCGCCGAGGCCATGGTCGCCTGGGGGCCGTATTTCCATCCCAGCGGCGAATACATCATCTATTCGAGCAACCTGCTCGGCCACGCCAACTTCGAACTGTTCCTGATCGATGTCGACGGTTACGGCCCGCCGGTGCGCGCCACCAATACCGCGGGCACCGACATCCTGCCGGTGTTCTCCCCCGACGGCAGCCGCCTGGCCTGGAGCACGACGCGCACGCCGGACGGCGCTTCGCAGATCCACATCGGGGACTGGGACCACGCCGCGGCAATGGAGTTGCTTGGCCTGGACTGATCCGGAGCGCCCTATGCGAACATTGCCCCGATTCCTGTTTGCCGGCCTGCTTTGCTGCCTGTCCTGGACGGCCGCGGCGCAAGTTGCCCTGGAGCAGGACGCCGTTGCATCAGGTCTCGCGCCGCCGGAGCCGATCCACCATGAACTGCAGGTCAGCCTCGACCCGGCAGCCGGCGAAATCGAAGTACTCGCCACGATAACCTTGCCGCCCCCGCTGGCGGGTGGCCCGGCCGAATTCAGGCTCAACAGCAATCTGGAAGTCGCAACCGGCGATGCCAGCCCGCAATCCGCATCCGGCGTGCCTGCCGGCGTCCTGCTCAACACCATGAGCGGCGAAGTCGCGCCGACAACTGCCTACCGGGTCGAGACCGGCGCCGACGGCCGCTTCAGCGTCGGTTATCGCGGCCGCATCTCACAGGACGTGGCGCAGCAAGGCGCCGAGTACGCGCAGAGTTTTTCCGAGACCACGGGCATCATCGACTCCCGCGGCGTCTATCTGAGCAAGGCGAGTTACTGGGTTCCCGACTTCGGCGACGACCTGGTCAGTTTCGACCTGCGCGTGACATTCGCCGACAACGCCCGAGACTGGCTCGCCGTGAGCCAGGGCGACCGCGCCGGTCCCAACGGCTGGAGCAGCGCCGACCCGATGGAGGAAATCTATCTGATCGCGGCGCAATTCACCGAATATTCGCAGATGGCCGGCGACATCGAAGCCCTGGCCTATCTGCGCACGCCCGACTCCAATCTGGCGATCCGCTATCTCGACGCCACCGAACGCTATCTGCAACTGTACGAGCCGATGCTCGGCGAATATCCATTTTCCAAGTTCGCGCTGGTGGAGAACTTCTGGGAAACCGGCTACGGCATGCCCTCGTTCACCTTGCTCGGCTCCCAGGTGATCCGTTTTCCCTTCATCCTCGAATCGTCCTATCCCCATGAATTGCTGCACAACTGGTGGGGCAACGGCGTTTATCCGGACTACGAAAGCGGCAACTGGAGCGAAGGGCTGACGGCCTATCTCGCCGATCACCTGTTCCGCGAAATGGACGGCCGCGGCGCCGAATACCGCAAGGACATGCTCGCGCGCTATCGCAACTACGTCGCCGAGGAAACCGATTTTCCGCTGACCGAGTTCACCACGCGGAGTTCGGCCGCCTCGCAAGCCGTGGGCTACGGCAAGACCCTCATGCTCTGGCACATGTTGCGGGTCGAACTCGGGGACGAGTTGTTTCTCGAAGGCCTGCGGCGGCTGTACGCCGACTATCGCTTCCAGCGCATCGGTTTTACCGGCATCGCCGGGTTGTTCTCCGAAATCGCCGGCTTCGACCTGGGGCCGTTTTTCGCGCAATGGGTCAGCCGGACCGGGGCGCCGGAGATTTCGGTGAGCGTCGACGAAGTGGGCAACAATCAGGCCCAAATCCTCTTCGCCCAGATCCAGAGTGGCGAAACATATGAGCTGAACGTGCCGCTGGCGCTGTATTACGCCGGCCGGGAAGAACCGGAAATCCATCTCGTGCGCCTGACGCAGAAACTCGAAGGCGTGGTGGCGCCGGATTACGACCGGCTCGAAGCCGTGCGGGTCGACCCCTGGTTCGACCTCTTCCGCAAGCTCGACCGCGAAGAAACCCCGCCCACCGTGGGCGAAATGTTCGGCGCGCAGGAAATCGCCTTCCTGCTGCCCCGCGAGAATCGCGAAGAGTGGCGCCGGCTGGCGCAAGCCTTCGCCGCCGGCGTCGACGCGCGCATCCTCGATGAAGAATCGATGGGCGCCCTGCCGCCGGACCGCTCGGTCTGGGTGCTCGGCCGCGACAACCCCTTCGCCGCGGAGGCGCTTGCAGCCGCGGGAGCCTATGGCGCGGCGGCGGATGCCGAAGACTTCGTTCTCAACGGCCAGCCGTTGCCTTTCGCCGACCGCAGCACCGTGATCGTCGGCCGCCATCCCGCCAACCCGGAACTCGCCATCGGCCTGATCCACGTCGACGGCATGGCCGCCATGCCGGGCATGATCGAGAAACTGCCGCATTACGGGCGTTATTCTTATCTCAGCTTCTACGGCGAGGAGCCGACCAACGACGTCTCTGGCGTCTGGACCAGCCCGGACTCGCCCATGCAATGGCTGCGCCCCGGTCTGGCCGCCGCTCCCGCGTTTTCGTTGCCCCCGCTGGAAGCGCTGGCGGAGTTGCCGCCGAAATATCTGCCCGTCCGGTTCCTGCGTCACGCCGAATACCTGGCCGGCCCCGAACGGGAAGGACGCGGCGTCGGCAGCCGCGGCCTCGACGAGGCCGCGCTTTATATCGCCGACCAGTTCCACGCCGCCGGCCTGCAGCCGCTGGACGGCTCTTACCTGCAACGCTGGCGCGAATCCGTGGCGGAAGCCGGGGAAGTGGAACTGGTGAACGTCGTCGGCCTGCTGCCGGGCGTCAACCCGGAACTCGGCGCGCAGCCGATCGTAGTCGGTGCGCACTACGACCATGTCGGCATCGTGGACGGCGAGATCCATCCGGGCGCCGACGACAATGCGTCCGGCGTCGCCATCCTGATCGAGACCGCGACCAAACTGGCGCGCGCGTTCGGCCCCCAGCGGCCGATCCTGTTCGTCGCATTCACCGCCGAGGAAGCGGGCCGAATCGGTTCGCGCCACTTCTTGCGCGAGCCCCCCGGCGGCTACAGCGATTTCTTCGCCATGATCAATCTCGATTCCGTGGGCCGCCTCGAAGGACGGACATTGCAGGTATTCGGCACCGAAAGCGCGTATGAATGGCCCTTCATGGCCCAGGGCATCGGCTTCACCATCGGCGTGCCATCCGAATTCCCGGCCGCGGCCATCGCGAGCAGCGATCATGCGAGTTTCCTCGAGGCCGGCATCCCGGCAATTCATCTCTTCGCCGGCACGCATGCGGATTTTCATCGCCCGACGGACTCAAGCGACAAGCTCGATACCGCGGGCATGTCCGATATCGCCCTTTGGCTGGAAGAAGCCGTGGTCTACCTCGGCGACCGCACCGAACCTTTCCGCGTCACGCTGGAAAACGCGCGCGTGGCGCCACCGACCCAAAACGCCGGACCACGCAGGGCCGCGCTTGGCGTCGTGCCCGATTTCGGCTGGACCGGCGAAGGCGTGCGCGTCGACGGCCTCACGCCCGGCAGCGCAGGCGAAACCGCCGGATTGCAGGCGGACGACATTCTCCTTCGCTTCAACGGCGAAGCGGTCGAAGACCTGCAAACCTATTCCGACCTGTTGCGAGAGGCCGAGCCCGGTGATTCGGTGCGCCTCGAGATTCGAAGACAGCAGCAGTTAATGCAATTGGAAGTCGAACTTGGCGAACGTTGACAGGATGAAATCGATTGTGACGCATTTGTTCCATTCGCTCGCCGCTTCGGCGCTGCTCGTCATGGCCGGCGCCGCCATGGCGCAAATGCCGCAATTGACCCGCGTCGAGGAAGGCGACGCCAATATCCAGCTCGACGGTTTCGTCGACGAGCCGGTCTGGGAGCGGATTCCGGTAGTTGACGGCATGCGGGTAATCGATCCGGACACCCTGGCCGAAGCCCCCTACGAAACCCACGTCCGCATGTTCTACACCGAACGCGGCATCTATATTTCGGCGGTCAATTTCCAGCCTCCCGGCACCCTGGTCGCGCGCATGACCTCGCGCGACACGCGGCTCGACCGCGACGGCTTCGTCGTCGGCCTCGACACTTCCGGCGAAGGGCTTTACGGGTATTTTCTGCGCCTGAACCTGGGCGATTCGATGACCGACGCCACGCTGCTGCCGGAACGGCAGATGAACATGCAATGGGACGGTTCCTGGAGCGGCTTCACCCAGGCGCTGGAAGACGGCTGGAGTATTGAGTATTTCATTCCCTGGTCGATGGTGGCGCTGCCCCAGGCCGGAGATACCCGGCAGATCGGCATCTATCTCGAACGCCAGGTCGGCCATCTCGGCGGCGAAGCCTGGTCCAACCCGGCGCTGCCGCAAACCGTGAACGAGTACCTGTCGGCCTTCGAGAAATACGAGTTGCGCGATATCGAACCGCGCCGGCAATTGACTTTCTACCCCTTCGTTTCCGGCATCCAGGACGGCATCAGTAACGACGGGGAATACAAGGCCGGCACCGAAATCTTCTGGCGGCCGACGACCAATTCGCTGCTGTCGGCGACCATCAATCCGGATTTCGGCAATGTCGAATCGGACGACGTGATCGTCAACCTCACCGCCTTCGAAACTTTCTTCCCGGAAAAGCGGGCCTTTTTCCTCGAAGGACAGGACATCTTCAACGCCACCGAACGCACCGGCGCCATCATGCGGGGGCCATCGGGCCCGCTGACCCTGCTCAACACCCGGCGCATCGGCGGCGCGCCGCGTTTCGGCCGCATTCCGGACAACGTCAGCGTCGTGCCCACCGACGTGAGCGCCCCCACCGATCTGCTCGCGGCGGGCAAGTTCACCGGCTCGGCCGGCAACTGGCAATACGGCGCCCTGTTCGCCACCGAAGACGACACCACCATCCAGGGCACGCTGGATGACGGCACGCCCGTGGGCATCCACGCCACCGGCCGCGATTTCGGCATCGGCCGCCTGCTTTACGAGGACACCAGCGGCGGCGGGCGCCGTTCGATCGGCTGGCTCGGCACGAATATCGACCATCCGGAAGTCGACGCCACGGTAAACTCCATCGACTGGAACTATTTCTCCGCAGACAATCGCTGGGTAGTGGACGGTCAGGCCATGTACAGCGACGCACACGGCGTTACCGGCGCCGGCTTTTTCAACGACGTCAGTTTCCGGCCCCGGCGCGGGGTCAACCATTCCTTCCGCGCCACGTTTCTCGACGACGAACTGGATATCAACGATCTGGGCTTCAGCCAGCGCAACGATTCGGCCAACTTCGACTATGCCTATTTCAACATCCAATCGGACGTTCCCGGACTGCGCGACCGCACGACCAGCGTTTTCGTAACCAACCAGTGGAACACCCAGGGCCAGCCGGTGCGTCTCGGCGCGTTCTTCAACCGCAGTTACACCTTCCTCGACAACGATAACGTCAGCTTCAGCCTGCGCTGGTTTCCCGAGCGCGTCGACGACCGCCTCGGCCGCGGCACCGGCGATTTCGTCGTTCCGAACCGGTTCGGCCTCAACCTGATGTACATGAGCGACGTGTCCCAGCCGCTCTCGTGGACCCTGGGCGTAACGCTTGGGCAGGACGAACTCGGCCCAGCCAACAACGCGATACAGGGTGGCGTTTCCTGGCGTCCCATCGACCGCTTTTACTTCGACGCGATGCTGAATTACCAGGACAGCGAAGCCCTGCTCGTGCATCGCGGCGGGGGCCGCTATACAAGTTACGAGGCGCACCAATGGTCGCCGCGAATCGAAACGAGCTATTTCATCACGGCCAAGCAGCAATTCCGCCTGAGCTTGCAATGGACCGGCCTGAAGGCGTACGAGGACAGGTTCTGGATCGTCAATCCGCACGCCCGGGAGTATCTCCACGACGTCGCCAAACCGAACGACACGCCGGACGACTTCGTCATCAGCCGCATGACCTTCCAGGCGCGCTATCGCTGGGAAATAGCGCCCCTGTCGGACCTGTTCGTGGTCTACACCCGCGGCGGCAATCTGCCGCGCAGCAGTTTCCAGACCTTCCAGGACATGCTGGAACAATCCTGGAGCATGCCCGTGGTCGACACCCTCGCCGTCAAGCTGCGCTACCGATTCGGGTCCTGAAAATGTTGCGAATCCTCCTTCTTGCCGGTCTGCCGCTCATGCTCGCTTCCGCTTCCGTGTACGCCCAATCCGAAAAAATCGTCATCGCCCATCGCGGCGCCAGCGGCTATCTGCCCGAACATACCCTGGAAGCCAAGGCCATGGCCTACGCCATGGGCGCGCATTACATCGAGCAGGATCTCGTGCTGACGCGCGACGACCGCGTGATCGTATTGCACGACATCACCCTGGACCGCACCACCGACGTCGCCGACCGGTTTCCCGGCCGCGCCCGCGCCGACGGGCGTTATTACGCGATCGACTTCGACCTCGAGGAAATCCGCCAATTGCAGGCCACCGAAGGCTTCCGCCTGGTCGACGGCGAGCGCGAGCAGGGATTTGCAAACCGTTTCCCGCTCGAACGGTCGGACTTTCGCGTGCCCACCTTCGAGGAGGAAATCGAGCTGATCCAGGGGCTCAACCATTCGACCGGGCGCGATGTCGGCATCTATCCCGAAATCAAGCAGCCCGAGTTCCATCGCGCCGAAGGCAAGGACATCAGCAGCGCCGTGATCGACGTGTTGAAGCGTTACGGCTATACCGGAAAGTCCGACAAGGTCTTCCTGCAGACCTTCAGCTTCCAGGAACTGCAAATCATCGACAGCGAGATCATGCCCGCGGCCGGCGTCGATATCCGGCTCATCCAGCTTCTGCGCAATACCGATGAATACCCCTGGATGTTCGAGGCCGAAGGCATGCGCATGCTGGCGGAAAACGCCGACGGCATCGGTCCGGCGCACCCCCTGGTCATCGACCCGGAATCGGCGCCCGGCGCCTTGCGCATCAGCGCGCTCGTCGAGCGCGCCCATGCCGCCGGGCTCGACGTGCATCCCTACACCTTCCGCGCCGACCCCGGCCAGTTGCCGCCTTACGCGGAAAGTTTCGCGGACCTGCTCGAGCAACATTACTTCACCGCCGGAGTCGATGGCCTGTTCACCGACTTCCCCGACCTCGCGGTGCAATTCCTGCAAGCCAGGTGACAGGAAAAAACGCCGGACTTATACTGTATATCCATACAGTGAACGGGGCTCGACATGGCCAGCCCGCAAACCCGTTTGTCCACGGTTTCCGCGCCGCGTCCGGCCCGCGCGCGGCAGGCCGGGCAGCGGACCGGGCAACGGCCCGGCAGTCTCTGGTACGCCTTGCACCTGCCCCCGTTGCAGGCGCTGCCGGAATTCCGCCGCCGGCAATACCTGTTCGCATTGGCCGGGCTGATGCAGGCTTGCAGTTCCGACATCAGCCTGCATGAAACCGCCCTCGTCTGCGAGGTGCGCAGCGCCCTGCGCTATTTCGGCGGCATCGAGGCGATCCACGAAAAACTCTCCGGGGCGATCCGGCGGCAATTGCGCGAATGGGAATTGCCCGGGGAACTTTCCCATGCCGCCGCGCCGACCATGACCGGCAGCCTGTTGCTCGCCCGCGCCGGCGGCGGCAGGGCGGTCTATCGCCGGGCGAACCTGCATGCCGCCTTGCAGGGCCTGCCAGTCGCGGTGCTGCAGCCCGACCGGGAACAGGGCCGCCGGCTGCATAACATGGGCATCCGCTGTCTGGGCGACCTCTGGCGGCTGCCCGTCGGCGGCCTCGTCACGCGCTTCGGCAGCGACTTCGTCGACCAACTCGACCGGGCGCTCGGCAAGACGCCGGAAGCCGCGCGCAAATACGTCGCGCCGCCTTCGTTCCGGGCCGCGCTCGAACTGCCCGCCGAATCGGCCGACCTCGACCGGCTGCTGCCCGCGGCGGAGGAATTGCTCAAACGCCTGTGCGACTTCCTGGTCCAGCGCGACCTCGCCACGAGCCGGCTCGAATTCAGCCTGTTGCACGAACGGCGCGAAGCCACGGCGGCGCCCATCGAATTGCGCCGCGCCGGCCGTTGCCGGCAGCATTTCCTGCTGCTGCTGCAAACGCGCCTCGGCGAGCTTGAACTGCCGGCGCCGGTGATCGCGCTGCGCCTGGCCGTGAACCGCTTCGACGCTTACCTCGACCGCGACCTGCAATTGCTGCGCAACGACAAGGGCGGGAACGCCGACGAAACCGGCGTCGATCGTCTGCTCGAACAATTGCAGGCCCGGCTCGGAGAGAAACAGATCCGGGGCATCGAGGCGGTGGCCGATCATCGCCCGGAATACGCCAGCCGGGATTTCGATCACGCCGAAGGCGGCAAGGCCGGGCCGGACACGCCGGTGGCCGGTCTTGCGCGCCCTCTCTGGCTGCTCGGGGAACCGCGCCGGCTCGCTTGCCGTGACGGACAACCGTTGTATCATGGCCCGGTCTCGCTGGTCAGCGGCCCGGAACGTATTGAATCCGGCTGGTGGTCGGGCGATGATGTGCGCCGCGACTATTACGTCGGCGAAGAAGAGAACGGCTGCCGCCTGTGGCTCTATCGCGAACGCGGCGGCGAACGGCACTGGTATCTGCACGGCTATTTTGCCTGACTTGCGAGGAAACGAACGCGATGGCTGAAGACCTCATGAAACGAAACCCCGTTAACTGGTTCGAGATCTATGTCCAGGACATGGAGCGCGCCAGGAAATTCTACGAAACCGTCCTTGGCGTCGAACTGCACGCCATGGAAACCGAACTCCCCATGTACGGATTTCCGGGCGGTCCCGACGCCCACGGCTGCACCGGGGCGCTGGTGTATTTCGAAGGCATGCCCTCCGGCGGCAACAGCGTCATGGTGTATTTCAGTTGCGACGATTGCGACGTCGAAGGCGCCCGGGTAACCGACGCCGGCGGCCATGTGGTGCGCGAAAAGATGTCCATCGGCCAATACGGCTTCATCCTGCTGGCCGCCGATACCGAAGACAACATGTTCGGCTTGCACTCCCTGAGGTAAACGATGAAATCAATTTCTCCCTTTCTGTGGTTCGACGGCAACGCCGCGGAGGCGGTCGAATTCTATTGCTCGATCTTTCCCGATTCGGAAATCACCCGCATCATCTACAAGCCCGACGAACCCGCCGCCGGCTCCGTGCTGACCATCGAGTTCAGGTTGAAGGGCGAGGAGTTCATCGCCCTCAACGCCAGTTCTCCGTTCCAGTTTTCCGAAGCGCTTTCGCTGATGGTGCTCTGCGATACCCAGGAAGAGATCGACTCTTACTGGGACAAGCTGGCCGAAGAAGGCGAGCCGCTCGTCGCCGGCTGGGTGAAGGACCGCTACGGCCTCTCCTGGCAGATCACCCCGGCCGAGTTCTTCGAGCTGATGGACAACGAGGACATGGAACACAACGCCCGGCTCATGGCGGCGATGAATTCCATGGTCAAGTTCGACATCGAGACCCTGCGGGCGGCCAGCCGAGGGGATTGACCATTACGTGAAGTCCCGGGACGAGGTCTCCATCTCGCCCAGCCAGTGAGTGAGATCGGTCAACTGGCGGGCGATGAGATGGATCACGTCGCCGCTTTGCTGCACGTGTCCGGACACGCCGAGCAGCCGCGACCGCCGCACCACCGGCCGCTGCCGCTCGCCCAGCGCGGGCCAGACCACCACGTTGACCATCCCACTTTCGTCTTCCAGGGTGAGAAAGGTGACGCCCGAAGCCGTCATCGGCCGTTGCCGGCAGGTCACGAGCCCCGCCACTTTGGCCCCGCGGCCGTCGCCGACTCCGGCAAGTTCCCGCGCCGGCACGACCTGAAAGCGATTCAGATGTTCGCGAAACAGCGCCAGCGGATGCCGGCGCAAGCTGAAGCCGGTGGCGGCGTAATCGGCGGCGATGTTCTGCCACTCGCCGGGCGCCGGCAGCAACACCTCGACTCCCGGAGCCTCGGCGCCGAAACCGGTCGCGGCGAACAGACCATCGGCAACACCGACTCCCGCGCTGTACCAGAAGGCGCGATGCCGGTCTCCGGCGAGTTCGCGCAAGGCGTCGGCGGCGGCCAGCGCTTCCAGATCCTTCTTGCCGATGCCGCTGCGGAACACGAGTTCCTCGATATCGGCAAAGGCGGCTGAGGCGTGGGCGCTGTTCGCGCCGGCGGCGCGAGCCTCGCAGATCGCTTCGGCGGCCTTCCGCGACAGGCCCTTCACCTGGTTGAAACCGATCCGCAGGCGCGGCTCAAGCACTTGCCGCGCATGTTCCCGCGGCCGCACGAAATCCGCGGGCGTCTCCAGACTGCAATCGGCCAGGCTGTGATTGACATGGACCGGCAGCACTTCGACGCCATGGGCGCGGGCGTCGCGGATCAGTTGCGGCGGGGCGTAGAAGCCCATCGGCTGGCTGTTGAGCAGGGCGCAGCAAAAAGCCGCCGGATGATAATGCTTGAACCAGGACGAGACATAGGCCAGCAAGGCGAAGCTCGATGAATGGGATTCCGGGAAACCGTAATCGCCGAAACCGAGAATCTGGCGGAACAGCCGTTCGGCGAATTCCTGTTCATAGCCCCGCTCGAGCATGCCCTGGATGAGTTTCTCGCGATACGGCTCCAGTCCCCCCTTGCGCTTCCAGGCGGCCATGGCGCGGCGCAACTGGTCGGCCTCGCCGCCGCTGAAGCCCGCCGCCACCATGGCCAGCTTCATTACCTGCTCCTGGAAGATCGGCACGCCCAGCGTGCGTTCGAGCACCTCCTTCGTTTCCTTGCTGGGATAGACGATTTCCTCCTTGCCGTCGCGCCGGTTGAGATAGGGATGGACCATGTCTCCCTGGATGGGTCCGGGACGCACGATGGCGATCTGGATCACCAGGTCGTAGTAATTGCGCGGGCGCAACCGCGGCAACATGCTCATCTGGGCGCGGGATTCGATCTGGAACACGCCGACGGTGTCGGCCCGGTTCATCATGTCGTAGACCCGCGGGTCTTCCGCGGGAATGCGGTCCATGCTCAGGGGCCGGCTGCTATAGGCGCTGACCAGCTCCAGGCACTTGCGAATCGCGGTCAGCATGCCGAGCGCCAGCACATCGACCTTCAGCAGGCCGAGGGCTTCGAGATCGTCCTTTTCCCACTGGATCACGGTGCGGTCCGCCATGGCGGCGTTCTCGATGGGCACGAGCCGGGTGAGCGGACCCCGGCTGATGACGAAGCCGCCTACATGCTGCGACAAATGCCTGGGAAAGCCTTGCAGGGCCTGGGCCAGCGTCAGCAACATGCGCATCCTGGGGTCGGTATGGTCGATGTCGGCGTCCTGCAACTGCTCTTTCAAGTCCGAGCCCCACCAGTAGATCGATTTGGCAAGATGATCGATCAGCCCGGGCTCGAACCCGAGCGCCTTGCCCACGTCGCGCACCGCGCTCCGGGGCCGATAGCAGATCACCGTTGCCGCCAGCGCGGTCCGGTCGCGGCCATAGCGCTGATAAATGTACTGGATGACTTCCTCGCGCCGGGAATGTTCGAAATCGACGTCGATGTCCGGCGGCTCGTCGCGCTCGCGGGAGATGAAGCGCTCGAACAGCAGTTCGATCCGGGCCGGATCGACTTCGGTGATTCCCAGGCAATAGCACACCGCCGAATTGGCCGCCGAGCCGCGGCCCTGGCAGAGAATGCCGCGGCCGCGGGCAAAATCCACCACATCGTGGACGGTGAGAAAATAATGCTCGTAGCGCAGCTCGCGAATCAGCGCCAGTTCCTTCTTCAGCAGCAGGCGCACCCTGCCCGGTACGCCTGCGGGCCAGCGCCGCCGCATTCCCCCGAGCGTCAGCCGGCACAGCCAGCCATGGGCGGTATAGGCTTCGGGCACGAGTTCGAGCGGGTATTCGTAACGCAATTCATCGAGCGAGAAATCGCATAGTCCGGCGATTTCCACCGTCGCCGCGAGCAGGTCCGGCGGATACAGGCGGGCGAGCCGGGCGCGGCCGCGCAAATGCCGCTGGCCGTTGCATTCGCCGTCGAAGCCGAGTTCATCGATGGTTTTGCCGAGGCAGACGGCGCTGAGAATGTCCTGCAGGGGACGCCGCTCCCACGCATGCATGCAGGCGCCGCCGGCGGCGCACAGGGGCAGTCCGTGACGCCGGCCGAGTTCGCGCGACCGGCGCAGCACGCGGCGGTCGTCCCCGCGCAACAGCGCCTCGACGCCGATCCAGGCCCGTCCGGCAAAACCCTCTCGCAGCCAGGCCGCTTCCTCCTCGACGGCATCCCGCTGCCGCGAGAAATCCGGCAGCCACAGCAACAGGCAATCGCCGGGCCGGTTCTGATCGAGCAGGGCGCGGTCGATGCGATAACTGCCCTTGGCGGCGTCCCGCCGCGCGCAACTGATCAGATGACTCAGTTCGCCGTAGCCCTTGCGATTGCGCGCGAGCAGCACCAGCCGACAGCCTTCCCGCAAGCGGAATTCGGCGCCGACGATCAACTTCAGGCCATGTTCCTTCGCCGCCACATGCGCCCGCACGATTCCGCACAGGGAACATTCGTCGGTAATGGCCAGCGCCTGGTAGCCGAGCGCCCGGGCGGTCCGCACGAGTTCCTCGGGAAACGAAGCGCCGCGCAGAAAGCTGAAATTGGAGACGCAATACAACTCGGCATAGGCCGGCAAGGCCCGCGGCGCGCCGGCGCGGGAATCGGCGGAACGGGGCATGTTGATGAACCCCGGCGCCGCTGTCGGCAATTGGTCGAACATGCCGGCTCCGAACTGAAATTACTGTATGAATTTACAGTATTTCGGGGCCGTCGTGAACCTAGGAGCCTGCGCCGTAGGAATTCACGGCTGCAAATCCGCTCTCATCCGCGCCCTTGGCCGCTCGATTTCGTTGAATATCCACCAATATTCGCCTCAATCGATCAGCCAAGGGCGCGGCGATAGCGAATTTTCGCTTTCGCGAATTCCTACGGCGCAGGCTCCTAGCGGGAATACCTACAGGCGATAGCGGATGCCGAGTTCGAGGAAGTGGGTCTTCTGTTCGGTCATGGCGTTGGCGGTGCCGTTTTCGTTCGCGCCGGAGAATTCGATGTCGCCGCTGGCCTGGTAGCGATAGCCGAGCTGGATCAGGGTCGAGTCGTTCAGTTCCCAGCTCACGCCGGCGCCGATGTGCCAGGCGGAAGTCGTATCCTGGGGCGACAATTCGGGCACGAAGCCGGGAGGCAAGGTGAACGAGGGGAGTCCGCTGGCCGAGGTGATGGTGTCGGTCACGATCTGGGCCAAGCCGTTGGGATCATAGTCGACATCGCCGAAATCGACCCGCAGTTCGCCGAATCCCCCGCCGATGAATGGCGTCCATTGACCGGCGGTATCGAAGTCGTACCAGACATTGACCACGGTGGCGCTCTGGCCGGCGGAGCCGCTGACGGGAATCTCGGCGTCGTCGGTCAGGGAAAAACCGAGGGAGGGCACGGCGACATTTCTGTAGAGCAATCTGCTGACTTCGGCGGACGCAATATAGGCCTCGATCTCGATCCGCAGACCGCTTTCGAAAGCGTATCCGAAGTTGCCGCCGAACTTGTAGCCGGTGTCGAACTCGTTCAGCGTGCTCGCTTCGTAGCTGAGCCTGATGGGCTGGAGGTTTTCGCCTCCGGTGACGGATTCGGTGTCGTCGATGAACATCAGGGGGATGTTGGCGCCGATGTACCAGCCGCCGCCTTCGCCGGTCTGGGCCTGGGCCCCCGAAACCCAGAACAGGGCGATGGATATCGCCAGGACAGCGCTCGCACGGCCAAACACGCTTCGCTCCTTGTTCATGATCTTTTCTCCCCAATTTCGAAAGTGGTCGCGCCTTGCAGCAAGCGAATCAAAAGAATGAACGAAAAAGCGCCAAACCGCAATTCCTGCTAAGGAGGTCTGTGGCCTCGATCCGTCGCCATCTGGCGTGGCGTGTGCAGCGGACGCCGTAAATACGTCCTTCAATCATTGACTTCGGGTAGGTTTGTACATGCCGTCCCTGGCGCGGGGCTGTCGACTTCGATCAACCCCAGCCTTGCCATCCCTGGCAAGTCGTTCGGCCCTCAAGAAGCTGCGCTTCTTGTCGGCTACGCCGACCGGGCCTCACCCATGCCTCACACGCCCGCTGCACCCCGCACGCCAGACGGCGACTCACGCCCTGCGATACCGGTGCGCTCAGGATGTAACAGGCGTTATCATCTGTTGTCTGACGATAATCTGGAATTTAGCCATGCCACTCTTGCTTCGTTCTTCAATTCGATCTGTCTTCGCCGGCTTGGTGATTGCGGGCCTGTTGGGTTGTAGTCCTGGTTATGACGTGCTTGTTACCGATGGGCTTGTTTATGACGGTAATGGTGGGGCGCCTTATGTTGCGGATATTGGGATCAGCGGGGATCGGATTGCGGCGATTGGGGATCTGGGGGGCGATGCCGAACTTGTGATCGACGCCAGTGGGCTGGCGGTGGCGCCGGGGTTTATCAATATGCTCAGTTGGGCTACGGAGTCCTTGCTCATTGATGGGCGCAGCCAGGGTGATATTCGGCAGGGGGTTACGCTGGAGGTGTTCGGCGAAGGGCGGTCGGAAGGGCCTTTGAGCGAAGCGATGCGGGCGGAGATGGACGCGGCCTGGGCGGGGGAGTGGACTACGCTTGGCGAGTATCTTGAATACATGGTCGAGAAGGGGGTTTCGCCTAATGTCGCTTCCTTTGTCGGGGCTACCACGGTGCGCGTGCATGAGCTGGGTTATGAAGACCGGGCGCCGAGCGATGACGAACTGCAGCGGATGCGCGATCTGGTGCGCCAGGCGATGGAAGAGGGCGCTCTCGGGCTTGGTTCCTCGCTGATCTATGCGCCGGCGTTCTATGCGGAAACGGACGAACTGGTGGAACTGGCCAGGGTCGCGGGCGAGTACGGGGGCATGTATATCTCGCACTTGCGCAGCGAAGGCAATCGCCTGCTCGAATCGCTCGACGAACTGATCCATATCGCGAGGGAGGCGGACATACCGGCCGAGGTCTACCACCTGAAGATGGCCGGGCAGGAGAATTGGGACAAATTCGACGAAGTCGTTGCCATGATCGAAGCGGCTCGCTCCGAGGGGCTGCGCATCACCGCCGACATCTATACCTATACCGCCGGCTCCACCGGCCTCGACGCCGGCATGCCGCCTTGGGTACAGGAAGGCGGCTATGCCG
Organism: Pseudomonadales bacterium; assembly: GCA_022822865.1. Taxonomy (GTDB): domain Bacteria; phylum Pseudomonadota; class Gammaproteobacteria; order Pseudomonadales; family Pseudohongiellaceae; genus UBA9145. Next base: position 24,125 of record JAJDYJ010000065.1, read on the forward strand.
CCTGGGCGGAGCGCTTGCAGGATCCGGATATCCGCGCGCAGGTGCTGGAGGAAATGACCACTCCCACGAATGATTGGGAGAACCTGATGCTGGCCGCGGGCGCCGAAGGCACCTTGCTGGTCGGTTTCGAAAATCCGGAACTGCGCCGCTACGCGGGCATGACCCTGGGCGAAGTCGCGGCGGAGCGGGAAACCAGTCCGGCGGAAACCGCCATTGACCTCGTCGTCGAAGACGGCAGCCGGGTGCAGGTCGTCTACTTTCTGATGTCGGAAGAGAACGTGGCCAAGGGCATCGCCCTGCCCTGGGTCAGCTTCTCTTCCGACGCGGCCTCAATGGCGCCGGAAGGCGAATTCCTCGATCGCATGACCCACCCGCGAGCCTACGGCAATTTCGCCCGGGTGCTCGGCAAATACGTGCGCGACGAGCAGGTCATCACCCTCGAAGACGCGGTCCGCAAGTTGACGAAACTGCCGGCCACGAATCTCGGCATCCGCGACCGCGGCGAACTGCGCGAAGGCTTCCACGCCGACATCGCCATATTCGACCCGGCCGAAGTGCAAGATCACGCCACCTACGACGATCCGCACCAATACGCCACCGGCATGGTCCACGTCCTCGTCAACGGCGTCCCGGTCCTGCGCGACGGCGAACACACCGGCGCCCTCCCCGGCCAGGTCGTCAGGGGCAACGGTTGGATCGGTTGGCAGTAGTAAGCCGCTAGGAGTCTGCGCCGTAGGAAATTGATGAGATAATCCTGTCGAGTATTGGAGGATTCAGCGATGCCGACGACGTTTCGTCCCTATCACCCGGAGCAGGATGTTTTGCTGCCGTCGAATGTGCGTGACTGGTTGCCGGA
>JAJDYJ010000010.1 GCA_022822865.1 Pseudomonadales bacterium
GCATGTGCGGAACCCCTCAGGGCCCCGGAGCGAAGCGCTCCGACACAGAGGCCGGATACATGTTCGCAACCGATTCCCGTGTTGCCCATCACACGAACTTCACGCTTGCAAACGCGGGGCGGACCATACATGTAGGCTCCGCGTTCGACATCCATGTCTCACACGCCCGCTGCACACAGCCCGCCAGACGGCGACTCACATTGTGCGGAACCTGCGATAGACACGATTCGGGGCTTCCTTTATTCTCAATAGCCCGTATCGGGTCCTGACAAGGGGTCTGCATCATGATTCGTTCAATTCAGATGGCAACAAAAGTCGTAGTTTTTTGCGTGGGGATGACGCTTGGTTTATTCGCACAGGCGCAGCAGGATTTCAGCAACGTCGAAATCATCGCGCATCATGTGGCCGGCAACATGTATTACCTGCAAGGCGCCGGCGGCAACATCGGGCTTTCCATCGGCGACGATGGCGTGGTCATGGTCGACGATCAGTTCGCGCCGCTTACCGAGCGCATCGTCGCGGCCATCGCCGAACTCAACGATGGCGATATCCGCTTCGTCATCAACACCCATGTGCATGGCGACCATACCGGCGGCAACGAGAATCTCGGCCGCATGGGCATCGACATACTCGCCCGCGACGAAGTGAGGCTGCGGCTGGCCGAACAGACTTCCGGCCTCGCCCTGCCCGTGCTGACTTACGACGGCAATATCACGATTCATCTGAACGGCGAGGAAGTGCATGTATTCGCGGTGCCGCCGGCCCATACCGACGGCGACAGCTTCATTCATTTCCGCGGCTCGGACGTGATTCACGCGGGAGACGTTTTCCGCACGACCTCGTTCCCGTTCATCGATCTGGCCAACGGCGGCACCCTCGACGGCACCATCGCCGCGCTCGGCATGCTCGTCGGCCGCGCCGGTCCCGATACGCTGATCGTGCCGGGCCACGGGGAGGTTTCCTCGCGCGCCGACGTCATGGAGTTCCGCGACATGATCATCGAGACCGCCAATGCCGTCGAAAGCATGATCGGTCAAGGCATGGATTACGATCAGGTCGCGGCTGCCGATCCGACCGCCGCCTGGAACGACCGCTACGGCGACCCGGAGCGTTTCCTCGGCGCGGTGTATTCAGAGCTTGGCGGACAGTAATCCCGGCACGGGGATCTTGCGGCGTCTGCGGCTGGCGGCGGCTTCGCTGCTGGCAGCGGCCGCGCCTGTTCTGGGCGCGGAGAACGGCGGCGCAGATCCCGTCACCGGGTTCTGGCAGGCTGTAACCCCCGAAGAGCAACGCGCCGGCGAGCAGGCGCTGCTGGCCGCAAGCGACGACGTAGATACCTTGTATGCCTGGCTCAGGGAAGGCCCGGACTTTTCGCCGGACGTCGAAACCGGCGCCTGGGAAGCTGAGCGCACCGGCGCCGACGGTCTGATTTTCCGCTATGGCGTGGTCGTGCCGGATTCCTACGATCCGGGGGTTTCCTATCCGGTCGAGTTCCTGTTGCATGGCGGCGTGGCCCGCCCCGAATGGGGGCCGGGCGTCGGCTGGTGGCGTTCCGGTTATGCGAACCTGCAACGGGAAGATCGCATAATCGTCGTTCCCGCCGCCTGGCGCGAAGCGTTCTGGTGGCACGACAACCAGGCGGACAACCTGCCCGCCGTATTGCGCGAAGTGAAGCGGCTCTACAACGTCGACGACGATCGCGTCAGCATGACGGGGATTTCCGACGGCGGCACCGGGGCGTGGTTTTTCGCCTTCAAGCAGCCGAGCGAATGGGCTTCGTTCATGCCTTACATCGGCCACCCCGGAGTGCTGCGCAATCCGGCCGGAGGCGTCAACTACCGGCTCTATTTCGAAAACCTGACAGCCAAGCCCGTATACATCGTCAATGGCGAACTCGATCGGCTCTATCCCGCGGCTTCCCTGCAATCCTTTGTCGACGTGCTTGTCGATGCCGGGGTCGAACATGTGTTCCGGGTAATCGAAGGCGGCGGCCACGACACCCGCTGGCTGCCGGATGAGACTCCCGCCATCGAACGATTCAAGACCGAACATCCGCGGGACCCGTTTCCGGAGTCCCTGCAATGGGTGGCGGACCGGGACGACCGTTACAACCGGAACATGTGGTTACGGGTAGACCGGATGGCGAGCGCGGAATTTCCCGCGGTGATGAAAGTCGAGCGCGACGGAAATCGCTTCACGGTCGATGCCACGGCGGTCGCAGGCTTCAGTTTGCTGCTGAGTCCCGAAGAAGTCGATTTCAGCCGGCCGATAACGGTCAGCGTAAACGGCGAGACGGTTTTTGAGGACCTGGTTGAGCAAAGCGCGGAGACCCTGCTCCGATGGGTGCTCGAGACCCTCGACCGGCAGGCGCTGGTAACCGCCGAGTTGAATATCTCGCTGGTCGCCGACTGAAACCGCGCTAGGAGTCTGCGCCGTAGGAAATTGATGAGATAATCCTGTCGAGTATTGGAGGATTCAGCGATGCCGACGACGTTTCGTCCCTATCACCCGGAGCAGGATGTTTTGCTGCCGTCGAATGTGCGTGACTGGTTGCCGGA
>JAJDYJ010000090.1 GCA_022822865.1 Pseudomonadales bacterium
TCTTGCGCTCCGGTCGCTACGCTCCCTCCGCGCAAGACCGAAGGGGACATTTCAACTTTGGAGAAAAGGGGACATTTCTACTTTGGTTTGACACTGCGAGGTCGAAGTCCGGGCCGGCCACGACGTTCGGGTCGTTCGCTCCGGGCACGTAGAGCAGGTGGCGGCCGTAGAAACCGTCGCCTTCCAGATCGGCGGAACTCATGACGTGACTTTGTGGATGTCCCTTCTTGCTGTAGAACAGGGCGGTAATCCGGGTCTCGTGACCGGCGATGAAGTCGCGGCCGTAACTCAGCCGCGCCGTGAAACGATGGGGCGAAACGTAGTTGGAAGTGCCCGGCATCGGCTCGACCAGATCGACCAGGGCCAGGTTATCGAAATTGGACCCTGCCACCGAGGATGTCATCGGGCTCACGTCTTCGGCGTCGGTCCAGGCGTAGCCCAGGGTCCAGTCCAGCCCCCAGTCATAGCGCTGGCGCGCGACCAGCGACAGGCTGTGCGCCTCCGGTTTCTGTCCGGAGTTGGTCAGCATGAAATTCTCCGCGCCGTTGACGAAGTCGTAGATCGGCTGGCCCGCCGCCGTGGTTCCCACTCGCTGCTGGGATATGTCCAGGTAGTAGGCGGGATTTTGCTGCCGCGAGAAGATGTAGTCGGCGTCGACGCCGATGCCGTTGGCAAAGTAATACGTCCCGCCAAGGGCCAGTTTCCATTCCGCGGGTTGCTCGTAATCCGGATCGATCAGCACGAGGCGGCTGTCGTTGGCGTTGGCTTCCGTAGTGGCCAGAATCTGGTCGACGAGAGCAGCGGGAACGTCATATCCGGGACGGCCGCCGCCCGCTAGCGGCACATCGCCGAAGATCGACCCGGCGCCGCTGAAATTGCGCCATTGCAGTTGCACGTTGGTGATGCCGTCGTTGCTCCAGGCGTTGGATAGCCACACGTTCGGGTTGCCGCCGGAATAGAGTCCCAGACCGCCGCGCAGCGTCAGCTCGTCGAGCGCTTCCCAGGTAAAGCCGAGGCGCGGCATCAGCAGGTCGAGACCGTCGACGTTGCCATCGTTGCGCAAGCCATTGTTGGCGCTGGTGAAAGTCTGGTTGAAACGCGGCCGGTCGTCGCTGGTGAACCACTCGTAACGCAGCCCGGCGGTGAAGGTCAGAGCGTAGTCGGGCAGATACCATTCGTCCTGGAAATACAGCGTATTCAACACGTTGCCGAAACTGGCCGCGGCATCCGCCGCATCGTTGGTGCCGCCGCCGCTGCCATAGTAGACGCGGCTGGGGCGGCCGAGTTCGAATCGGTCGATACCCGACAGGGCGCAAGCCGGGGCGTCGAAACGGCCCTGGGCGGTCAGGGCGCCGCAATGCGCCGGATTGCCGGCGGAATCGTCGAAGAAATCGTATTCGCCGCCGCGGGAATGTTGCACGAACAGGTTGAAGACCGAGAGGTCGTCACGTTCGTAGCCGAAGGTCAGCAGGTGCTCGCCTGCGAGATATTTGCCGCTGAACTTCCAGAACGAGGATTCCCAGTTGAGCCGGTTCGCCTGGCGCGAGTCGTCGGCGCCGAGGTAAACGGTGTTTCTGTCTATGTTGATTTGAAAGTCGGCGAAATCCGCCGGGCCGGTCGTGACCTGGGTATCGACCATGGTGTTGGTGTTGACGAAGATCTCGGTGGAGAAGGCATCGGTCCATTGGGAAAACAGCTTGACGATGACCGTTTCAAGTTCCGCGCCCTTTTGATAGAAATGGTTGGAGAATTCAAACTCGTTGTTGTCCCCGTCCGAAGCCCGGTCCTGGATGCCGTCGTAGAAATTGTAGATGCCGGCCAGGCTGTGGGCGTCGTTGATGTTCCAGTCGAACCGGACCATGTACTTCCGCTCGGTCTGGGCGCCGTCGGCAGGCTGGCCGCCGGGGTCGTAATCGTAGAGATCGATGGCGGTTTGGCGGATGCGGCCATAGTCGGCTTCGCTCAGCCAGGGACGTTCGACGCCGTTACCCGAGCCCGCATAGCCCGTGGAAAGGAAGCGGGGTTCCTCGGTTTCCTCGTAGGCGGCGAAGAAGAACAGGCGGTCTTCGACGATCGGCCCGCCGATGCTGAAGCCGTATTTTTCCTCTTCGTAGTCGGTAGTGGAAAATTCGCTGGTTCTGCCGTTCTCGGTCAGCGAATCGCCGCGCCATCGATCGCCGGTCAGTTCATAGAATCCGGTTCCGGACCACTCGTTCGTGCCGGACTTGGTGACGGCATTGATATTGCAGGCGGTGAAGCCGCCGTAATTGACATCGAAAGGCGCGAGTTCGGCCGCGACCTGGGCGATGGACTCGTAGGGGAAAGGCATGCCGGTGGCGGTGGCGTAGCCGTTCGAATTGAGTCCGAAGCGGTCGTTCTGGGCGACTCCGTCGAGGCTGATGCTGTTGTAGCGCGGGTGCTTGCCGATGCAGTTCACCGCTGTGCCGCCATCGAGATTCATGCGCGGGTCGAGGCTGTAGACGTCCTTGATGTCGCGGTCGTAGGCAATCGACGTTTCCAGTTCGAATCCGCCGAAGGTCGCCGAAGGGCCCGGCGCCACATCGGCCAGCGCTTCGCTCCGGCCGATGACGAGAATTTCCTCGGCCGGGCCGGATGCGCCGAGGTCGATCGAAAGGTTGTAAACCTCGCCGAGCGAAATGGTTTCAATGGTGACGCTGCGATCGTCGTCCACGGTGACGCGATACGGTCCGCCGACGGGAAGATTGGAAGCATAGAAGGCGCCGTTGGAATTGGACTCGAGTACGCGGGTGGCGCCGGTACGCTGGTCAACCACCTCCACGGAGGCGTCGGCGACTGGCAAGCCGCCGGCATCGAACACGGTGCCGCGAATGGCGGAGGTCGTGTCCTGGGCCGATACCTGGGCAGAGATGCCAACGGCGAGAAAAGCGGTGAAAAGGGCGGAGCGTTTCGCCCCGGATACTGAAATCATGGTCGACTCCCGGGTTGCAGTTAATCCGTCAAGTGATGGCGCTTTCGGCGCGTTTGGGAGTGTGCCAGCAATTCATTGCAAAATGTTGGCAGTACGGTGAATTTTTTATTAAATGCCCCTAAAATCCCTCGGGCTGCGCCCAGGTCGGGGAGTAAATTGCCCAGCGACACAATCAATATCGACGAATTGCTGGATTCGAATCCCATCGGCGCGCTGCAATGGCGTGTGGTCGTACTCTGTTTCGTTCTGGCTGTCGTCGATGGTTTCGACGCCCAGATCATCGCTTACGTCGCGCCGCTGATAGCCGACCAGTTCGCGCTTTCGCCGGAGGCGATGGGGTGGCTTTACTCCACTGCGTTGATCGGGTTGATGGCCGGAGCGCTCACCGGCAGCCCTGTCGCCGACAGGATCGGGCGCAAGCCGGTGATTGTCCTTTCGGCGGCAGTGATGGGGGTTTTCGCCCTGTTGACCGCAACCGCGGGCAGCGCGTTCGAGTTGTTCCTGTATCGCTTCCTCACCGGCCTTGGACTGGGCGGAGTGATGCCCACAATCAACATCCTGACCGCGGAATTCGCGCCGGCGCGGCGGCGGGCCCTGTTGATGACGACGATGTTCGTCGGCTTTCCCATCGGCATTACGGCAGGCGGGGTCGCCGCAGCCGCACTCATAAACCTTTTTGGCTGGGAGTCCGTATTCGTGCTGGGCGGCGTCATTCCGCTCGTGATGGTGCCGCTCCTGATCGCCAGACTGCCGGAATCGCCCCGCTTCCTGGCGCTCCAGGCAAATCGCGGCGCGGCTTTGGCCCGGATCGTCAACCGCATCGCGCCGCGAGCAGGAGCGACAGCCGAGAGCCGATTTCTGACCGTGACGCCGGAACAGGGCAGCGTCGGGGTCCGCGCACTGTTCTCGGAGGGGCGCACCCGCACCACGCTCCTGCTCTGGGTGATTTTTTTCGCCAATCTGCTGACCATGTTCGCAATCGGCGGATGGATGCCTACCGTACTCAACGAGGCCGGCTACCCGCTGGATCGCGCAATTCTCGTTTCGGTGATGTCCGCAATGGGCGGGGTCATCGGCGGCCTGTTGATTGCATTATTGATCGACCGTGCCGGTGCGGTCCGGGCGCTGACGGCGGGATTTCTGGCCGCCAGCGTGCTCGTCGTCTTGATCGGCCAGGTGACGCACTCGGTGGCGTTGGTCTTGATCGTGCTGTTCCTGTCGGGTCTGGCCGGTATGGGATGCCAGTTTGGGATCAATGCGCTGGCGAGCAACAGCTACGAAACCGGCGCCCGCGCCACCGGACTGGGATGGGCCCTGGCGGTCGGCCGGATTGGCGCGATAATTGGCCCGATAGTGGTAGGAACGGCGATCGGGATGGCCCTGCCGGTGTCGCAACTCTTCCTTCTCGGCGCAATTCCCATGCTGGTCGCCGCCGCGGCGGTGTTCCTGCTCGGCCGCCTGAAGGTTTCCTGACCCGTCGCCTTGGCCAGGCAGCCCCGAATACCGGGACGGAAGGATGCGGCCGTGGCTCAGAAGCGGTACTGCAGTTGAACTTCGTAACTTCGCGGAGGATCCAGGAAGTAAAAGTAGCTTCCGGCAAAGCCGACGTTGCCCAGCGGAATATCATCTGGCGAATTCGCGACGATTTCATTCGTCAGGTTCTTGCCGAGCAGTGAGATTCTCCACTGATCGTCGTTGCCCATCAGGGCAATTCGCGCGTTGATTCTGGAGAAGCTCCCCTGCTCGAGCATCGGGTCGTTATCGCCGGTGGTCAAGTAAGAATCCTTGAACATGAGATCGAGCCCGATCTCCAAATCCAGATTACTGGCAACTGAAGTGCGGTAGTTGGCGGCCAGATTGCCGGAGAAGTCGGGGGCGAACTGCGTGCTTTGGCCGCTGAGGTCGGCGACACAGGGTCCCTCTCCCGTCCATGCCGCGGTCGCGCCCGCATGGCAGGCCGCGCCGGCAAAGGAATCGTACTCGGAATTCAGCGCCGCCACCGCGAAGGCAACGGAAAAGGCCTCGGTGAGTTGGGCCTGCCCGTCCAGTTCGATGCCCTGGCTCGTGGCCTCTCCCGCATTGCCCACTGCAAATCCTGCAGCACCGTCGAACACGCTGACCTGGAGGTTTTCGAATTGCGTCCGAAAGGCAGCGACATTGATTATGGCGCGCCCATCCCAGACATCGAGTTTGGCGCCGAGTTCGAAACCTCTGGCCTGTTCATCCTCGAATTCCTCGGATGCCGGATTACCCACGAGGTTGGCTTCGTCAAAGCCTCCCGCCTTGTAACCCGCGCCCCATTTGGCATAAATCATGGAGTCGTCGTTGACGTCGTACTGAACGATCAGGTCGCCGGTTACATGGTCTTCAGATCTGACATTGTCATAGCCGGAAGCCACGGTGCAAGTCTGCGCCATTACCGGCACGATAGTCGTGCTGCATGTTTCGAAGCCGTTGCCGTCAAAAGTATGCTGTTTGAAGAATCTGAGGAACTGATCGTAAACGGCGGAATGCGGCAGACTCGGCGCGATATCGCTATAAGGCGTATAGGCGGTCGCTGAGTAGGCGCCGCCGGCCACGGTTTTTACAAGGGTCTTTTCGTCTTCGGAGTAGCGCAAACCGAGTTGCAGGCGCAGATTGTCCTGAGCGTTCCACGTGAACTGCGTGAACGCGGATACGGTTTCCGTGTTCTGATTGTATTTCCGATCCAGAGTGATATCGCCAAGACCTTGCTGAACAAACGGCCTGAGTGGATGGTTGGCGAACAAGGGAGCAATACCCGTAAGGTATATTTCCAGATCGCCGGTGCGTCTGAGTTCTTCATCCTGAAAGAACACGCCGGCCAGATATTCAAGCGTTTCGCCCGTTGGGGAGAACAGAATGAATTCCTGGGTGAACTGCTTGTGGTCCTCACTCCTTTGCTGGCCGATCAGGTCGATCGGCGCGAAGTCGAGGTCCAGAGAGTTATCGACATAGGCGTCGATGTGGCCGGTAATCGATCTCAGCGTGAAATCGCCGATGTCGGCGGTCGCCGTAAGACTGATCAGGTCCCACTCCGAATCGTCGAATTGCGCGGGCCGGCCCGGCAACGAACCGTCCTGGTACTTGTCGTAGTCGATGCCTGGAGTGAAATCGGGGTCGCCGAAACTCTGGTAGATAAAGCTGGCCGTCGGCGTCGCAACGCCGACCTTGTTCTGGCGTCCGACCGTGTCCTGGGCGCCGTTTTCCCACTTCAGCAGGAAATTCAGGTTCTCGGTCGCATCCCAATCAAGTGTCAGGCGAGCCAGCGTTTCCTCTTCCTGACGTTCGTCCTGGTCGAGCGTCAGATTCCTCATGTAGCCGTCCGTCTCATCGCGGCGCAATGCCAGTCGCGCCCGGAAGTTGTCGCTCAGCGGCCCTGAAACGACTACCGCCGTCCCCCGGCCGCCGAATTCCGGTTCGAACGTGCCCATTATCGAAGCCTCGAACTCATCGGTGGGATTGGCGCTGGTGACGTTGAGGGCGCCGGAGACCGTATTTTTGCCGAACAGCGTGTTTTGGGGGCCTTTCAGCACCTCGACTCGTTCCAGGTCAAGCAGCGCGGCCCGCGAGGCCTGGCCGCGACCGCGGTAAATTCCGTCGACAAAGGTGCCGACCGACTGTTCGAAACCGGAGTTTCCATAGGTGCCGATCCCCCGGATGAAGAGCTTCTCGGAGCCGGAAGTTTCCGTGATATCGACGTTCGGCAGAAACTGGACAATGTCTTCCAGGGAAAAGGCGCCCTGCTCGTTGACCTTGTCGCCGGTCATGACCGAAACAGCCACCGGCACATCCTGGAGGCTTTCCTCCCGCTTTGTTGCCGTTACGATAATTTCCTCGATCGCGAGTTCCTGGCTGTGCGCGGCGGGGGCCAGCGCGAAGGCGGACAAACTCGCAACCAGAACAGACTTGCAGTTATTCCTGACCATGGGCTGTTCATCATTTGTCTGGATGAAGAGCAAATTCTAATTTGTGGGAAGAGAATTATGGCGATGATCGCCATGAATTCTCTTGATAGCCTTTATTAATGAAAAGGAGCGCGTATTCGAAACCGGTGGGCCGTTACGCGTCGTCCCGCGGCAACAACTCGTCCGGGGTGAACTCATTGCCGTGTTTCACAACGCGTTCTATCGCTTGCAGGTTGGCGATATCTTCGATCGGATCGGCCGAAAGAATCAGGAAATCGGCGAATTTTCCGGCTTCCACACTGCCGTATTGATCTTCCTTGCCCGCCACCATTGCGGAGTTCAAAGTAGCCGCCTGAATCAGATATGCGGCCGGAATGCCGGCCTGATCGAGCGCGCGCAGTTCGACGTGCATGGACGAACCCGCGGCGAGCCCGATCATCCCGGAGTCTGTCGCCGCCGCCAGCGTTACCCCCGCATCGTACAGGGCTTTCGCGTTCGCGGCCGCCATTTCCCCCTCTTCCCGATAACGGGTCGATTGATCGTCTATCGGCGGCAGGGGCTCATACCAGGATTCCACGACGCCCGGCACCGAACAGTTTTCCTCGATGGGGAGCAGGTCGATGTCTTTAGTGAAGAGTTCGATGAAGGTGCGTTTTCGCAGACCGAGCGTCGGCACGACGATAACTCCCCGGTCCCTCGCGAGTTCGATAAAGGCTTCGTCCACCGGAGCATCGGCGGGAATGTGCTGCAGGCTGGCGACCCCCAGTTCCATCATGCCGCGGGCGTACTCCAGCGCATGAGCGTGGGTCGTCACCATAAAGCCGCGTTTTGCCGCTTCCTCGATGATGGACCCTTCCAGTTCGCGCCAGTCCCACCACCACAGGCCCAGACGCAGCAGGAAGCTGCCGCGGTCATCGACTGCCGTCTTGATGAGGTCCGCTCCCAGGGCAGCCGCTTCCTCGACGTAAGCGATGCCCTCGTCAACGGAGAGCATCGGCTTTACGGTCAATTCCCCGTCCCAGGGCGGGATCATACGCTCGGCGACGGATCTCGGCGCGTGCGTGATGACCCCGTGTGCGATGAACACAGTCGGCGCATCGTCCATGCGGCGGGCGATATCGCGGGCGTTGTATTCAAGGCTCGGCCCACCCATGGAAAGTACGCTGGTCACTCCCGAACACATGAAGGAGCGCAGCGTGTCCGGGATGTGCGCCTTGATCCAATCGATTTCTTCTTCGTAGGGCACCTTGTCGGTCAGATCGAAAAAGGCGGGACGGGTATACATGCGGCCCGAGGTCATGAAATGGATGTGCGAATCGATGAGTCCCGGGACGATCCATTTTTCCTGTACGTCAACGACTCGCGCCCCTTCGGGAATTTCTACCTCCGGCCCCACGGCCAGAATCCTGTCGTTTTCGACGAGCACTGTCGCGTTTTCCATAGCGGCTTGCCCGGTTCCGTCGATCAGCGTCGCGCCGACGTAGGCCGTTTCCTGGGCAAGGGCGGCGTCGCAGCAAAGCGACAGCAGCGTGGCGTATGCGGACATGCGGATCATTGGATCACTTCCGCGGCTTCGTTGCGCAGCGTCTCCCGTATCAAGGCTTTCAACTTCGGCTTGCTGGGTTTGCCGGAATCGGTCAGTGGAAATTCATCGATCAGTTCGATGCGTTCCGGGCATTTGTATTTGGCCAGGCCCTCGCCGACCAGAAACTCCATGAGTCCCTTGACGTCGGGTGCGGCTTGCGCACCCGAAGGAATCACGAAGGCGCAGGCCCGCTCTTCGTATTGAGGATCGGGCATGGCCACGATCAGGACATCGCCCACCCCGGGGTGCCGCCGCGACGCGTGCTCCACTTCCTCGCAATTGATCTTCTCGCCGCCGCGGCTGACGATGTCCTTGAGGCGCCCCTCGAATGAGTAATAGGTCTGGCCTTCGATTTCACGGGCGGCCATCAGGTCGCCGGACCGGAAAAAGCCATCGCTGGTAAACACCTCGCGATTGCGCTCTTCGGCATCGTAGTATCCGCAGAATGTGTACGGCCCGCGGGAGATCATCTCTCCGGTTTCGCCAGGCGCCACATCGGTTTCGGTGCCCGGCTCGACGATGCGCACTTCGTCCCACTCGGAAATCGGGCGGCCGATCGTCGTGAAGCGGGCTTGCTCCGGGTCGGTAGGGCGGCCGAAGGCGATGAGTCCCTCGGTCATGCCGAACAGGGGTATGCCCGTGACCCCCAGCACTTCCTCGGTCTTGCGCGCCGCATTGGTGCTGAAAACACCCTTTACCTGCTCCAGCGGCAACAGGTTCCTGGCGCCGGCCTGCTGCATGCGGCTGAGCGCCGCGCCGATAACGCCAAAGTACGTTGGCCTGCGCTGCTGAATGAGGCCGAACATCGTGGATGGATCGACCGAGGCCGTGACCACCGTCTCGCCGCCGCGCAGCAGGGTCGGAAACACGAAGCAGACCATCGCCGCGTTGTGGATGACCTGCAACGGCATGAAGGACACGGTGGTCTCGTCGTAGTACTCCCAGTCCGCGAACGCCTGCATGTTGTAGAGATACTCGTTGCTGAAGCGGGGAATGATCTTGGGGATGCTGGTGGTGCCGCCTGAGAGTTGAAACACGGTGACCTGGTAAGGGTCGCGCTCGATCGCGTCTATGCGGGCGCGGGCAGCTCCGCGGTCCTGGGAAGCGATCATTGCCGCCATGTCGGGGATATCGTCCGGACCTTCGCCGCGAACCACCACCAGGTGCTCCATGGAAGGCGTCCTGGCCGCGATGCCCCTGGCAAAGCCGGCGAAATCGAATCGCTCTTCGATGCCGATGAAATGCGCCCTGGCGCCCGAATGGCCGGCCAGATAGGAGATTTCGGCGTCCCGGTGCGCCGCGAGCGTGCAAACGGGTATCAGGTCGGCTTTCCAGCAGGCGACGATGGCGACCACAATCTCGATGCTGTTGACAACCTGAAACACGACCCGGTCCAGGGGCTTAAGCCCCATCTCCATCAGCGCTCCGGCGAAGCAATCGGAGTCGTGGTCGAGCTGGCCGTGGGTAATCGCCCCCTCCGGCGAGGATACGGCCACGCGATCCGGCCATCGGCCCAGCGCCGACATCAAGGCCTCCGCCAGTGATTCCTCAACCAGCGGACCATTCGTCACGTAGCGCTCAAGCGCCGCTTGCGTCGGATAAACGACTCCCGGCATGGGGTTTCTGACACCTGGCATGAGCATCGTCCCTCAGTTCGACATCGGGCATTTTAGGAACGAAAATCGTGCTCGGACAACAAAAAGACCGGATACCACCTATCAATCAAAATGAAGTCGCTATTCGACGTTTCGCGGCGGCTGCCAGCCCAGCGTGATGCGCGCAATGCGCTCGCCCAGACATGCGGCGGTTCTGAGGTCGCTCTCCGCAATGCCTTCGATGCCCTGGTCGGTATTCGATTGCGCCATCGCACCCATCCAGCTTCCCAGGCGATTGAGTTCCTCGACACCGCCGGTGCTCGCGTTGTTGCCTCCCGGCAACCCGAGCCCCGCCCAGATCATGCCGTGCTGCATGGCGAACACGTTGAGTTGTACAAGGGTGTTGAGCTTGTCGCCACTCTGATTGCCGGAATTGGTGAATCCACCCGCGATCTTGTCGCGCCAGCCCTGGGCCAGCCAGATCGCCCCGGTGTCGTCCATGAACTGTTTGAAGGGCGCCGATACCGACCCCATGTACGTCGGGCAACCGAAGATCATGGCGTCCATGGAAGAGAGTTCGTCAAGCTGTTCCCGGGCGTCTTCAACGTAGATAAGTTCCGTATCCACGCCTGCCACCCGCTTAGCGCCGTCCCGCACCGCTTTTGCCTGGTACGAGGTGTGACCCATGCCGCTGTGGAAAATAACCCCGATTTTCTTGTTTGCGGAAGTCATCCGGCACCCTTCGTCGGTGATTCCAAGCCGATAGATTCAGGCAGTGGCAACGATTCGTACCGACGCACAAACTCCGGATCGGCCCTGCGCAATCGCGCGTAATCGACCCGGCCGGTTCGCAACATGTAACTGAAGGCCATGGTAACAGGGTCGAAGTGCAAACGGTCCTCCAGCGTCTCGTACCACTTGATGCTCTGGATGGCGGCCCGCTGGAACAGATCGGCGCCGAACTGGCGATTGTTGCGGTAGTAGGAAAAGACCGATTCGAGATCGGCGCCGTGTTCCCCGAAGCCCTCGGCCAGCACCGACGCGTCGCGCATCCCCACACGGGTACCGGAACCTATGGAGGGATGGACGGTATGGACCGCATCCCCGATCAGCACGACGTTGTCCACCGACCAGCGCTCGTTCCGGACGATTGCGGGGTAAAAAACTCGCAAGGGCTGCGACAGCAGGGGCTTGCCACCCAGGTAAGCGGCGAAAATCTCCTCGAATTTCGCGTCCATCTCTTCCAATGTCATTTGGTCAAAGCCGCCGCGCTCCCAGGTCGGTGGGTCGCACTCGATGGCGACTCCGGAACGGGTCGCGCAATACTGGTGGGTGTGGGCAATCACCAGCCCGAATTCCGCCTGCTCGAAGATCATCAGCGGCGGGTCAAACAGGCGCTCGGTACCGTACCAGGCGAATCTGTTGCGCTGCGGTTCCACGGTGGAGCCGAATTTTTCCTGATAGCGCGTCCTCACCCGGCTGTTGACGCCGTCGGCGCCGACCAGGACGTCCACGGCCTGCCGCATGGATTCAATGTCTTCGACACGGGATTCGAAATGCAGTTCAACGCCGACTTCTTCACAGCGGCGCTGCAGGATATTCAGTAGCGCAATCCTTTCGATGGCCACAGCCTCGCTGTCGGACCCGGCGTCTACCAGAACGGTTTCCCCGCGGTGGACGAAGCCGGCCGTCGAATTGGCATGGCCCGCACTGACGATGTCTTCCAGGACCGGCGGGTCCGTGAGCCGGATAAACTTGAGAGACTGGCCGAGAAACCCGACCCCGAACCCGTACGTCGCATCGCGGGCATTCTGTTCGAACAGTCGCACCCGCCAGTCGGGTTGAAGCTGTTTGACCCGGCGAGCGAA
Organism: Pseudomonadales bacterium; assembly: GCA_022822865.1. Classification (GTDB taxonomy): domain Bacteria; phylum Pseudomonadota; class Gammaproteobacteria; order Pseudomonadales; family Pseudohongiellaceae; genus UBA9145. Next base: position 11,925 of record JAJDYJ010000090.1, read on the forward strand.
AAAAAGCCCGGCGGGGCCACCGCCTACGACTGCGATTTCCATGGTGGCGTTTGAACTGCGCGAATTCCGCTAGCAATACGGCTCATGGGCGGTATCAGGACAAGTCGTTATGGTAATCGCGTTCTTCCGCATACAATCTTCCCAACCACCGGAACAATCCCGCAGCCAGTGAAATCATACCTTGGCCAATCACCCGGCGCCGGGCAATGTAGCTTTTTCGACCATGTCGCGCAACCACTGGTGCTCGGGATCGTTGTCGAAGGAACTGTTCCACATCAGCCCGACTTCGAACTCAGGCATGTCGTATGGCAATTCAAGCGCCTTTACTTCCGCATCCTCGCCGAGCAATTCAACCATTTTCGCCGGCACGATGGAGATCACGTCGGAGTGCCGCAAGGCGTACATCAAGGTAGTCAGCGTGGTGAATTCGGCAACCGAATCGAGTCGGATGTCCCGTTCTTCGAGAAAAGTCTGGGTGCTCGACTTCCACGCGCCGGTCATACCGGGATTGAATTCCAGGTGCGTTGCCTCCAGCAGCTGCCGTTCCGAGATCGGATTGCCGTACTTCTCCGAACCCGCCCATACCGCAGCCACAAGATGATCGGAGTACAACGCCAGAAAGCTGACTTGCGCCGTTTTGCGGAATCCTCCGATGAAAGGCGCGATCAGCAGGTCGAGGTGGCCGGAACGAAGCCGGTCCCGGGAGTCCGGGGCAATGGGGGTGAAGATTACCCGGGTATGCGGCGCCACGGGGTGAATCTTCGCGATGATCGGGCCCGCCATCAGTTGCTGGAGAAAATCCGTTGTGGCGATAGTAAAGTGACGCTGCAGCCTCTCCGGTTCGAATCGCACCTCTTCAATGAGGCTCTCGATGCGCTGGATAATTTCTTCGACAGGTTGCAACAGGCCTTCCGCCCGTCTGGTCGGAATCATGGCGCGCCCGGAGCGCACGAACAGTTCATCCTGAAAGGCCCAGCGCAATCGGCTGAGCGATGCGCTCACCGCGGACTGCGTCAGGTTCAGTTTCTCGCCGACCTTCGTGGTATTCGGCTCTTTCAACAGCTCGCGAAGAACGTACAGGAGATTGAGATCGATCCTGCGGATGACAACACCTCCACGGCAGTTCCCGGGAAATGCTACCTTTGGTCATTTACACGGTCAACAGACCGCTGTTTTTTTGGGAGATGAAATGTGAACCCGTTTTCAATACCGTCGAAATTGATCGGCGTTACATTGATCGCGCTGATCCATTCCCTTGCCGGCGCGCAGACGGCATCGGCAGCGGAAGACGAGGTCCGTCTGATTATTCTCGGCGTCGACGCCGGCAGGACTTCCTGGCGCGGTTCCGAAGGCGGCGGATTTTCGGCCGTGGTTAAAGTCGGCAGTGATGATTATATGGTCGATTTCGGCAGGAACTCGATAGATCGTTATTTCCAGGCGGGCCTGGAACCGTCGAGCCTGCAATCCGATCCGGGAGGCCTGGAAACGTTACGGGCGGCGTTTATCACCCATCTGCACGGAGACCACGTGGTCGATTTTCCCAGGCTCGTGCTCTTCGGCTTCGCCGACGGCGCCGTCAACCGCGACGAGCCCATCCTGATTTTCGGGCCCGGACCGAGAGGCGAAACGCCTCCCGTTTCGCGGTTTCTCGACAATCCGTCGGAGATCGTCAATCCATTGAATCCGACGCCGGGCACGAGAGACATGTTCGAGTCGATCATGGCGGCGTTTGCGGCCGATCTGAACTACGGCATTCTCGACTCCGGCAGAAGGAACCCCGTCGAATTTCTCGATGTGCGGGACATCCGCATTCCGCCCGAAATAGGGGCGTCGCCAAGCGACCTGGCGCCGCTGATGCAGCCCTTCGAGGTCTATGCCGACGAATCCGTCTCCGTCACCGCGGTGCTGGTGGATCATGCGCCGGTTTTTCCCGCTTTCGCTTTCCGCTTCGACACCGCACGGGGTTCGATCGTGTTTTCCGGCGACACCGGCCCGCATCCCAATGTCGTCACGCTGGCGCAAGGCGCGGATCTGCTCGTGCACGAAGTGATCGACGGCACCTGGGCGGATGACCGTTTTCCCGAACCGCGCAGCGGAACCGATGCGGCCGCCCATCGTCATTTGCTCGAATCGCATACGGATATTCGCGTGCTCGGCGACATCGCCAGGCGCGCCGATGTCGGCACGCTGATCCTGGCCCACACCGTACCGCCCGACCTCACCCAGGAAGACGTGGATGCGCTGGTGACCGGATTCGGCGGCGATGCGATCCTGGCGCAGCCATTCATGGAATGGCGCCTGGAATCCCGGGACTGAGATTATCCAAACAAATCAGATCGGCAATCTGCCGAAGCGGAGAAACATCGAGATGACACAGGAAATACCCTTGACCGAATCCGACCGGAACCGGACCTACGCGACGAAGCGCGAGTATCGCACCCGGGATGTCGACGTGTCCGAACTTGGGACCGTCGCGGAAGACGGCGTCGAATTGCGGATGCATGGCGTCGATCACACCGCTCGACCCACCTGGAAATTGCGCGAAACGGTCACCTTTTATCGCGACATTCTGGGCCTTCCGTTGCTCCATACCATCAGCGCCCGCGGCTGGGGACACCCCGATCATCCCGATTTCCTGCACTTTTTCTTCGACGCCGGCAAGGGAGCGACCATCGCCTTCTTCTACTATATCGGAACCGATCGGCCCGAGCGCTACGAGCCGGAAGACAGCCATTTCTACACCGCCACTCATACCGCCTGGGGCGTCGAGACCCGCGAGCAACTCGAGCGGTGGAAGGAAACTCTGGAAAGCCGCGGCCTGGTCGTGTCTCCCTATACGCGCCACGAAGGGCTCGAATCCATCTATTTTCGCGACCCGAACGGTTATCCCGTGGAAATCTCCCTGCGTCTGCGCGATGTCATGGAGGTCGATGCGCAGGACGCCGCCCTGACCTTGCAGGCCGCGATGGAACTGGAAGACGAGGCGAACGCCGAAGGCACGAAAATTGGCGATATCGACACGATCTGGCGGCGCAAGGCGGCCCTGGTCGGTGAATTCCTGGGGGGCAAGTGATGCCGCTGATATACGTTGTCGATGTTCCCGAATTTTTCCCGCTGGTCGAATCTGCGCGGAAACGCGACGACTATCGGGTAACGGAAACAGGCAAGGGGTATTTCGTGATCGAAGCCACCGGCTCTCTGCAGTTCAGCCGCAAGGAGATGCAATTGAAGCCCGCCCTCTGGTACGGCATGTTCACCGGCGGTCTCGAAGGCGAAATTACCGAGTGGGACAGGGACACCGTGACGATCGTCGATATCGGCAAAAAGCCCTGACGGGGAAGCGGCGGCATGAGAATCGCGGTAGTTGGCGGTGGACCTGCGGGGCTGTTTTTCGCTCGCCTTGCCCGGCGCCACGATCCCTCCATCGAAATCGAGATCTTCGAGCAGAATCCGGCGAGCGCGACCTACGGCTTCGGCGTAACCCTGGCGGGCGCCGCGCGCGACAGGTTGTCCAGGGCGGACGAGGAAGTGCATGACCGGCTCGCCGCGTGCATGGTGTTCGGCAACGTGCAGGGAATCGAGCTGAACGACGAACGCATCCTGATCCGCTACGCCGGATCCGGCGGCGCAATTGCGCGGCTGCAATTGCTCGAAGTGCTCGAAGATTGCTGCAGTGAAGTGGGTCTTGTCGTCAATCACGAGAAGCGAATCGAAAATGCCGGGGATCTCGCGGGCTTTGACCTGATCGTCGGCGCGGACGGCGCCAACTCCACGGTGCGGAACATCTGGGAAGAAAACTTTCAGCCCCGCGGCAAGTTGCTGGGCAATCGGTATGCCTGGTATGGCGTGAACAAGGCATTGATGCCCAATGCCCTGTCTTTTCGCATGGCGGAGGGTGGATGTTTCATCGGGCACTACTATGCCTACACCAGGGACAGGAGCACTTTCGTCGCCGAATGCGACGCGCGCAGCTGGACCGAAGCCGGTCTCGACGCCATGAGCGACGCCGAACGCAAAGCGCTAATCGAGCGGGTCTTCGAAATCGAACTGCAAGGCGAAGCGCTGATGGAAAATAATTCGGTCTGGCGCCGGTTCAATGCGGTTACGGTGGACAATTGGTTCCACGACAAGGCTGTTCTCATCGGCGACGCCTTGCGGGTCGCGCATTTCTCGGTCGGCTCAGGCACGCGAATCGGGATGGACGACGCCGTCGCGCTGTTCGAATCGCTCAAGGCGCATGGATCGAACGTGCCGGCGCTGCTGACTTCATTTGTGGAAAGTCGCAAGCCTACCCGTGACCTCTTCACTCGCGCCACGATGAAAAGTTACGAGTGGTACGAGGACGTGCGCAACGAAATGCAGGTGGAAATCGCCGATTTCGCGTACAACTTTCTCACGCGCACGGGCCGCGTGGATGCGGATCGCCTGAAGTCCTTTGCGCCGTCCTTTTACGAACGCTATGTCGAATCACGCAAGAGCAACACCGCGGCCGGCGCCTAACCCTTCCCGGAGCCGAAGCGGGAGCAAGAATCACGATCATGGAAAAAACGAAGAAAGCTTCCCGGGCCGCCACGACCACCGCGGGCCTTCGCGGCGCAAAATGGGATCCTGCCCGCCTCCCCGAAGATGCGCGGTTGACGGCTCATGCGCTGGTCACGGCGGACTCGGCGCCGGTCACCGGCTATCTTTTTCGCCGCGGCGGGGAAAAGACGGTCGTCTGCGCAATGCACCCCCGCGAAATGAGCGTCACCCAGTATCTGGTTCCGGACCTGCTTTCGGCAGGCGTGGCGGTATGGGTTCAGGGCGCGCGTTCGCCCGGAAACGATATCCGGCTCGAACACGAAAAAGCGCTTCTCGATATGGCGGCGGGACAGGTATTTCTGCGCGAGAAAGAGGGTTTTGCCGAAACGGTTCTGCTTGGCGTATCGGGTGGCGGACCGCTGGCGGCCTTCTATTGCGAGCAGGCGGTTCTGCCGCCCGAATCGCGCATTCAGTTCTCTCCGGGCGGACGGCCCACGGGCCTGAACCAGGCCCCGATGCCGAGTTGCGACGGCGTGATACTCGTGTCTTCCCACCTGGGCCAGGGAGCGTTGCTGCTCAATTGTATCGATCCCTCGGTCATCGACGAAAACGATCCCTTGCAAACGGATACGTCCCTGTCCGCGTTCGAGCCGGACAACGGTTACCGGCCGGCGCCGGAAAGTTCCGCGTATTTACCGGAATTTCTCACCAGGTACCGGGCGGCCCAGATCGAGCGGGTCGAGCGGATCGACGCCTTTGCCCGCAAGAGCCTGGCGCGCAAGGCCGAGGCAAGAAAGCGGTTCAAGGCCACCGGAAATCGGGAAGCGGCGGTAGTAGCGGCCTGGAGCCCGATCTTCGAGGTGTGGCGAACCGATGCCGACCCACGGTGCTTCGACCTGTCGCTGGAGCCGTCGGACCGCGCGTACGGGAGTTTGTGGGGCCCGGTCCAGACTGTGTCGAACTATGGCAGCCTCGGCTTTGCCCGCGTTTGTACGCCGGAGAGCTGGTTGTCCAACTGGTCCGCGTTCCACTCCAACGCCGGGATGGAACGTTGCGCGCCGGCGATCGGCCAGCCAACCCTGATGATCGAATACACCGGCGACAATAGCGTATTCCCGGACGAAGCCCGGCGGATCTTTGACGCCATCGGCTCGGAAAGGAAGGTTCGCCGACGGATTCACGGCAATCATCATGGCAGACCGATAGATCCGGATGCGCCCAACGGCCAGGAACTTGCGGGTCAGGCGATCTCCGAATGGCTTGGCGACAATGGTTTTGCCTGAGTGCGCTCGAAGGCGACGCCCATGAAAATCGGCAGACTGTTCACGCTGGCGTTGACGGGATTTCTCACGGGATCCGGGTTGAATATTCCATCTCATGCGGAGGATTAGTTGCTGCTTCGATTCAGCGCGTTCGTCGGCGAGCGCAATCCGAAAACTCAAATAGCGCGCTCGCTACTCGTACCTGAGCGCGTCGATTGGATCGAGGTTCGCCGCCTTGGCCGCCGGCAGGATGCCGAACAGTACGCCGACGAAGCCGGAGAATCCGAGTGCGAGGGCGATGGCCCACAGCGGGATGCTGGCGGGAGGAAAGGAATCGATGCTGCTTGAGATGGCGGTGCCGAGGCCGTAGCCGAGGGCGAGGCCGATCAGTCCGCCGAGCAGGGACAGCAACATGGCTTCGATCAGGAACTGGGCGAGGATGTGGTGGCGCTTGGCGCCGACCGCCTTGCAGATGCCGATCTCCCGGGTGCGTTCGGTGACCGACACGAGCATGATGTTCATGATGCCGATGCCGCCCACGAGCAGTGAAATCGAAACGATGCCGCCGATCACCAGGGTCACCATGTTGATGATCGTGTCGAAGGTTTCCATCAACTGTTCGGCGGTGTTGATGACGAAATCGTCGTCCTCGTCCGGACCCAGGTCGTGGGCGTTTCGCAACAGGGCGGTCAACTGGCGCGTCACGTCTTCCACATCCGCGTCTTCGCTCAGGCTCAACTGAATCTGGATATCCGTGCGCGCCTGGTTTCCCTGCAGGCTGACCATGGTGGAATAGGGCACGAGTACGATGTCGTCCTGGTTGAAACCCATGATGTCGCCCTTGGGTTCGAGCAGGCCGATGATCTTGAACCATTCGCCGCCGAGTTCCACGTATTCATTGACGGGATTTTCCGGTAAGGCCAGGTCCTCCCGGACCTTCTCGCCGATCACGGCGACCCGCCGCCGGGTGAGATTATCGCTTTCGGCGATGAAGCGGCCGAGCAGCATGTAGGACTGGGACACTTCGCTGTAGGCGTAGGTCGTTCCCATGATCTGGCTGAAGGTTGTCTGGGCGGCGTATCTGATCTGGCTGGTGCGGTTGGCGTAAAGGATCGGCGTTATCGATGCGATGCTCTCGCCGCGGCGCTCGATCAGTTCGAGATCCTCGGGCGTGAGCCGCGCCCGTACGCCGCGCATCTGCTCGGCGATCGGCGTGTAGGACTGGATCGTCAGGCTGTTCGAGCCGAGCGAGGAAAAACTTTCGCCGATAAAGGCGCTCATGCCCTGGGTCAGGGAAACCACGGCGATGACGCTGGCGACGCCGATGACGATGCCCAGGGTGGTCAGGAAACTGCGCAATCCGTGGGCGAAGATCGATATCAGCGCCGAACGGGTGCTTTCGAAGATTACGTAAAACATCAGTGCAGCGGCTCCCCGGCGCGGCGGTCGCGGATAATCTTGCCGTCGAGCAGTTCGATGACGCGGTCGCCGAGGCCGGCGACGTCTTCCTCGTGGGTGACGAGAATCAGCGTCTGGCCTTCCCTGTGAAGCTGATCGAACAATTGCATGATTTCCGCCCCGGTACGCGAGTCGAGATTTCCCGTGGGCTCGTCCGCGAGCAGGATCGACGGTTCGGTCACAAGCGCGCGGGCGATGGCCACCCGCTGCCGCTGACCGCCGGAAAGCTGGTTGGGCAAGTGATCCATGCGGTCGTCGAGCCTGACCCGGCGCAGGGCCTCCATGGCCATTTCCTTGCGGCGGCGGTAGCTGATGCGGCGATAGACGAGGGGCTGCATGACATTGCCGAGCGCGGTCGCGCGCGGCAGCAGATTGAAACTCTGGAAGATGAAGCCGATTTCCCGATTGCGGATTTCCGCGAGCTGATTCGCGCCAAGTTCTTCCACGTAGACGCCGTTGAGGAAGTATTCGCCCCCGCTGGGCCGGTCGAGGCAGCCGAGAATATTGAGAAAGGTGGACTTGCCAGAACCGGAAGAGCCGATGAAGGAAACCCAGTCGCCGCGGCCGATTTCGACGCTGATGCCGTCGAGCGCGCGCACGATCTGGGAGCCCATTTCGTAATGCTTGCGGATGTCCTGCATGCGAATCAGGACAGAGTCTTCGCCTGCATCCTTTGCGGCGGCCGACTCATCGACGGAACTCATGGCAGCCCTGACCCGGCTACAGTTCCACGCGAGTGGCGTCGAGCCGGTCGCCGTCGAGCAGGTGGCGCAATTCCCGGTCCGGTCCGACGACGATCTCCACGTCGCCGTCAATGCCGCTGGTCAATTCCTGGAACTCGTCGTCGGAAGTCCCCACCTGGACCGCGGTCTTGCGCGCCACGCCGCCGTCGTTGACGAAGAGAAAATATTCGCTGAGCAATTGCGAGCGGTCTTCCTCGAAAATCAGCGCCTGGATCGGCACCGCCGGCACCGCCTGATCCTGGGCGGTGAAGATCTCCGCGCGGCAGGACATTCCCGGCCGTAGCACGACATTGCCCGAATCGAGAATATCGATCTCCACGGTAAAGCTCAGCCCCTGCCGGTTCGGTTCGGTCTTCGCGGTATTGGCGATATAACGCACGACGCCGTGGATCGGTTCGTCGGGATAGGCGATGGCGACGATTTCGGTGCGCTGGCCGACCGCGAGGTTGGCGATATCGGCCTCGTCCACGAGCACTTCGGTATAGATGCTCAGGGGATTGGCTATGGTCATAAGCGAGGAACCGGGAATATTGGTCGAACTGGCGATGGCGGTTTCGCCGACCTTGATATCGAGACTGGTGACGACGCCGTCGATGGGAGAGACGATCCGCGTCTTGCTCAGTTGGTCGTTGACCTGTTCGAGTTGCGCCTGGGCCTGGGCCAGCCGTTCGCGCGAGGACTTGAGGTCGATCCTGGCCAGTTCCAGCTGGTTGCGCATGGTATCGAACTCTTCCTCGCCCACCAGGTTGCTCTCGTACAGGCTGCTGGTGCGCGCGAACTGCCGTTCGAGATTCTCGATGCGAACCTCCTGGCGCTCGATATCGATGGTGTTCAGGCGCACCGAAGCCTCGGCCTGTTCGAGGCCGGCCAGGAAATTGATGTCGTCGACGCGCAATACGAGTTGCCCCGCCTTTACGCGGTCGCCTTCCTCGACGAAGATCTCCGCCACCTTGCCGATGACCTCGCTGCTCAACATGACTTCTTCTTCGTGAGCGAGGAAGCCGGAAGCGAGAATGGAAGGACTGATGACGCGCTGACTCACCGTCGAAACTTCGACTTCCTTGGCGTCAACGCCGATGAAATAGCGGTTTACGAACGGCAGGGCGACCACTCCGGAGATCAGGAGCAGGATCAGCAGCAATTTGCGGAATTCCTTCATGGCAAAAATCCGGTTCTCGCTCAATCGATTGAACGACGGCCGCTTTTCTCTGTATTCGTCAACAACCTGACATTATAAAGGCGAAAATAGTTACAGGGGCATCGGGAATCACAGGGAAACGCTGACGGCGATGCCGCCATTGCCGCCGTTTTCCGCGTCAATGAAAGATACGTTGAAGTCCATTCCTCCGGCGAACAGGGCGATCATGCCGCCGATCAGCAGCAATTGCGGCAGCAGCGCGATAATCGCCGATCTCAGCCACGACCCTTTCAGCCACAGGCGGTAGCCGTATACGAGCAGCCCCATCGTCCAGAGTTGGGTCAGACTGATCTGGCCGATGGCGTTATTGAGCCCCGAGTCGCCGAATTGCAGGCCGAGATTGCCGAGTTGCAGCGGATCGAGGTCCAGTTGGCTGATCTGGCCGTTTGGATTGAGCGCCAGCGTGATCGCCATGCCGATTATGGACAGCAGCGACGGGATCGAGGTCCAGGTGGCAAGACTGAACCAGTTGGCAAAGCGGAAACCGTCTCCCGTCAGCGCGGACACGAGCGTCAGATAGCCCGCTTGCAGAATCCAGATCAGGATGATGCCGAAAATTGCGCCGAGAAAGCCCGAAACCATGAAAACCATCGGCGAGAGGTCTTCCGTCCCCTCCCGGAACGCGTCGATCTGGTCTTGTGTGGGCTCGGCGCCGCCCTGATAGAGCAGATTTTCCAGGAACCAGGGTATATCGAGAATGCTGAAATACCAGAGCATGGCCAGGGCGGTGCCGCCGGCCACCAGCAGCGCCGGCAGCAGCCAGGTCGGCCGCTCGCGCAAGCCGGCGAACGCCGTTGCCGGCTCCAGCAGGATATTGAGCACGGTGCGGAATCCGCCGGCCGGCTGCTCGTTAATCGCAGACATCAGAATTTCCCTTCGACCCCAAGACCGGCAAAACTACCATGAATCTCGTGAGCGAGACAGCGGCCGCCCTGCCGACTCGCCGCCAACGCCGAATTAGACTACATTGAGCCACCTTACGTTACAGACCGTCCGGCGTCATGGCAGTTCCCGAAGAAATAACCCATCGCGGCCTGTTGTTCAGGGCATGGCCCATCGTTCTCGCCAACATGGCGGCGCCGCTGCTCGGACTGGCCGATACCGCGATCATCGGCAATCTGGGCGATGCCGCCGCGCTCGGCGCGATCGCTTTCGGCGCGCTGATCCTGTCTTTCCTTTACTTGAGTTTCGGTTTTCTGCGCATGGGAACCACCGGCTTCACCGCACAGGCGGCAGGGGTCGGCGACGATACCGAGGTGCGCGCCATCATGGGCCGAGCGCTATTGCTGGCCCTGGTACTCGGTCTGGGCCTGCTGCTGTTGCAGGCGCCGCTGGAAGCCATCGCGTTCTACCTGCTCGAAGGCAGTCCGGCCGTCGAGAATGCGGCGCGGGATTACTTTCGCATCCGCATCTGGGGTGCGCCGGCCGCGCTTTCCGTATTCGCCCTGTCCGGAATCCTGATAGGACTTGGCAAGGGACGATTGCTGCTTATGCTGCAATTGTTCCTCAACGGACTGAATATCCTGCTCGATCTGCTATTCGCCGGCGTTCTTGGAATGGGCGTCGCGGGCATCGCGGCAGGAACCCTGATCGCGGAGTGGTCCGCGTCCCTGTTCGGCGGATTGCTGCTTTATCGCGTACTGGCCGCGAACAAGGCACTGGCCGAGAAGTTCTGGCCGCTTGCCCGCATTCTCGACAGCACTTCCTTGCGAAACACGGTGTCCGCCAATACCGATATCCTGTTGCGAACCGTGGTGCTGGTGCTGTCTTTCGCATTTTTCACCAGTCAGAGCGCCCGCTTCGGCGACGTGGTCCTGGCTGCGAATCATGTGCTCGTGCAATTTATCGCCTTCGCGGCTTTCTTTCTCGACGGTTACGCCTTTGTGGTGGAGTCGCTGGTGGGCAGGGCGTTTGGAGCGGGCCGGCGTGACGTCTTCGATCTGACGGTACGCAAGTCGACCACGATTTCCTTTTTAACCGCCGCGGCGCTCGCCCTGTTGCTGGCGCTGGCGGGCCAACAGTTCATCGCCCTGCTCACCGACATCCCGGAAGTGCGGGTCGCCGCCAACGACCTGCTTCATTTCGCGGTGATCTATGTGCTGCTTTCCTTCGCCGCCTTTCAGTTGGACGGAATCTACATCGGCGTTTCCCGCACCCGGCAGATGCGCAACGCCGCGTTCCAGTCGGCTGCGGTTTATCTGTTGGCCTGGTGGTTGCTGACCGAACGCTTCGGCGTCGACGGCCTGTGGTGGGCGATGATCATTTACGTCGTGGCGAGAGCGGTCGCGTTGCTGTGTTATCTGCCGGGCCTGCGCGCGTCGTTCGCGCCGCCGGATCAATCGGAAGGTATCGCGTAAGCTTCGGTCTCCACCGAAAGCAACTTGGTGCCGAGCAGGGATATGCCGCCGCTGTAACGTTGCTCGCCGGTGGTGGAGAATTCGAACTGGTAGCGGCGTCCGATCTGGAGGAAGCCGTCTTCGTCGCGGCCCAGCCAGATTCTTCGAAGCACTGTCGTCTGGTCAAGCAGTTGCAGGCCGTGATGGCGGCAATAACGCCTGACATAGGCGACGGTCATGCGCTTGATCTTGTCGCTCTGCCACCAGAAGGCGAAAACGAAGGCCGCTATGGCCAGCAGGATAACAACGCCCAGGCTCAGCATGTCCGCTCCGTTTCTTTTTCGCGCTCGGCGTATTTCCGGTAGCGCTCGATGTGGGGCGCGAGGAGTTCGAGGGCCGTCTTGTCGCAAGGCGGCAGTTCGGCGTCACTCGTCTTCAGGGGGGTCACGCGGTCGCCCCAGCGGAAGAGGCCGGCGGCCCAGGTGAGGCCGCCGCCGAATGCGGCCGACAACACGTAATCGCCCGGCTTTATGCGGCCGTCCTCCAGCGCTTCGACCAGGGCGACGGGAATCGTGCCCGCCGACGTGTTGCCGTATCTGTCCACATTGATGACGACTTTCTCCTCGGGTATGCCGACTCGCGCCGCGAGCGCGTCGAGAATCCGCTTGTTGGCCTGGTGCGGCACGACAACGGCGACATCCTCCTTGCTCACCCCCGCCTCTTCCAGCACGTCGACACAGGCCTGGGCCATGCTCTTGACGGCGCGTTTGAAGACTTCGCGGCCGTCGAAATTCCATCTCACGTAGAGAAAGTCGTCGGTCAGACGTTCGTACGCCGAGCCGAAATTGGTGATCTGGATCGCTTCCTTTGCATCGGATTCGCAGCCGATGCGCGAGGCGAGCAGTCCGACCGGTTTCTCGCTCGGCTCGAGGACCACCGCGCCGCAGGCGTCGCCGAACAGGATCGCCGAACTGCGCTGGCTCCAGTTCAGATAATGGGTGATGTATTCGCCGCCGATCAGCAGAATCTTCTTGTGCTGGCCGGTCGCGATCAGGCCGCGGCACAAATGCATGCCATAAAGGAAGCCGGTGCAGGCGGTGTTGATGTCGAGCGCTCCGGCCCTGGGCGCGCCGAGTTCGTCCTGAATGATCGAGGCCGTGTTCGGGCAATAGCTGTCGTTGGTCAGACTGGCCAGCATGATGAGGTCGAGTTCCGCTGGGTCGACGTCCGCCGCGGCCAGCGCCCGCCGGGCGGAAACGATCCCGAGTTCGGAGAAATTGACGTGGCTGACGCGCCTTTCCCGGATGCCGGATCTCGTAACGATCCATTCGTCCGAGGTATCGAGAAAAGTGGCCAGATCGTGATTGGTGAGACGCGCCGGAGGCACACACATGCCCCAGCCGGTAATCTCGGCGTGATACATCAATTCGCTCCCATCCCTAACACCAACTATCGGCCCGGCTTCCCTGCGGCTGCAGTCGCTTCCCGCCGGCGCCTCGCACCTTCCCGATGTCGCCGGGACGGCGTTTTTCTTGACCGGAGCATACTTTATTTTCGCCGCAGGGCATAGGTGCGCTAGCGCAACGAATACCATGCTCCGCGGCCGGCGCCGTGTCGCCGCAAGTGTCTGGCGTCGCACAGCGACTTGATGTGGCCCTTGATCGTATTCCGGTTTCCGCCGGTGGCGGATACGGCCATGGCCACCGTCAGCCTGCCGTGTTCGCGGCACAATTCAAGCAGTTGCCGCGACAACTCGGGCAGACTTTCGAACAGCAGGCGCTCGCGGCCGATTTTCGTTTCCAGCCGATCCTTTTGCGTGGTCAATGAGCGCAGGAAATACCCGAGCCACGGTTGCCAATCCGGGCAGTCGCCGCGAATGGTTCGCTGGGTTTGCCTCAAGGCCGAATAATACTCTTCCTTGGACTGCTCGATCACGCTTTCCAGCGAACTGAACGGCGCATATACGTAACCCGCCCGCAGCAAAAGCAAGGTGGTGAGAATACGGGACAGCCGGCCGTTACCGTCCTGGAACGGGTGGACTTGCAAAAAGGTCACGACGAAAACCGCGATCACGACCAGACGGTGATGATCGCCGGCCTCAAGTTGCGCGCGAGTCCAATCGATCAGTTCCCCCGTCAATCGAGGCGTATCGAACGGAGTCGCCGTCCTGAACACCACGCCGAGGCTCGTGCCGTCCGGGGCAAAGGCTTCCACGTGATTGTCGTGCGTCTTGTAGTCGCCCCGATGGCGCAGGTCTTTCGACGAATGCTGCAACAGCACCTGATGCAATTGCTTGATGTGATTTTCCGTCAGGTCGATATCCGCCCAGGAGTTGAAAACGAGGTTCATGGCATCGGCGTAGCCCGCGACTTCCTGTTCGTCGCGTGAGGCGAATGTCGTAATGTCCAATCTCGACAGCAATCGCTCGACTTCGATGTCGGTCAAACGCGCGCCCTCGATTCGGGTAGACGAGCCGACGCTTTCGATGGTGGCCACCCTGCGCAGGGCAAGCAGCCGCTCCGGCGCGATCCGCCCGGTGGCCTCCCAGGCGCCCTTGAATTCGTCGAGCGCGGCTATAAGCCGCAAGAACTCCGAAGTTATACGCAAAGTGTCAATTCGCACCTGATCGCCCATCCATTTTCACATCCAATTTCATCCAATTATAGCGGCATTCACTACGGTTGCACAGAATGCAATGAGCGCTTGTAACTTGCCCATCCATTCAGTCATACGATTCCATCCAATTTTGCTTCCTGTAGCCAGAGCGTTGACACGTGCGCCGGCATCGTTGCAGCATGATGTCGTTATGATGCGGAGTTTGTAATCATGCCGTCATTCGTCAGAACAATAGTCCAACTCACGGAAGAACGGGTCAAGGCGCTCAAAGCCCATGCACACTCGTCCGAGGGGGAGCGCCGCACGCTGGTCGCCTGCGCTCGCGGCTTGACCGGGCGTTTCCACTCCGGATATCCCGACGTGGCGGAAAATCACGACCGGCGCCTCGACGAGGCATACGATTGGTGTGACAAGAGTGTGTGACCGGAAGGGTTTGTGCTTGGACGGGCTGTGTTAGACTGCTTCGCGGAAGAGCATCGTCCCCGGTGGGGCGCCCGGACTTCAAACCCGGTGAAGTCCGTTAACGACGGGCTTGGTGGGTTCGACTCCTGCCTCTTCCGCCAAACCAGACGAATTCCCGAACGATTGCATTGGTGAGACGCCTCGGCGGCGCCGGCGGCTTACAATCAGACTGGAAGCGCCATCATGGATGAATTCTCACCGGGTGCGGTTGCGGCGGCCGGGGCGGGGGCTGGTTGCGGAGTTGATCGGCCTGGATGGCCAGGCGGGCGGCGCGGTTGTCGGGATTCGGATGCGTGCTGAGGAACTGCAATACACCTGCCCCGCCGTCTTCGGCGCGCATCTTGTCCCAGAGCGTTACCGCGGCTGCGGGCTCGTAGCCGGCTATGTACGCCAGTTCCATGCCCAGTTGATCGGCCTCGTATTCCGCGCCGCGGCTGTTCGGCAAACCCAGCGCGACCGTGGCGAGCATGTCCGCCGCGGCCGCCGTGCCGCGGTCCTCCGTCTCGATTTCGATCGCCAGGACCGCCAGGCCCTGCAAGATGGCAAGCGACATCTGCTCGGCGGAGTGATTCGCGACGGCGTGGGCGATTTCGTGGCCCATAACGTGCGCCAGTTCGTCGTCGCTCGGGTCGAGCTTGCTCACCAGGCCGCTGTATATCGCCATGCGCCCGCCGGCCATGCACCAGGCGTTGACCATCTCGGGATCGTCGATCAGCACCACGCTCCATTGCCAGCCCGTGGTATGCGGCCAGGTTTGCACCGCCGCCGCCACCAGCCGGCCGGTAATGCGCTCCACGCGCTCGGCGAGTGCGGGGTCATTCAGCATCTGTCCGGAGTCGGAAAGTTCCCCCAGGGTTTGCTCGTAAGCCATCCGCGATTCGTTGATCGCCATATCCGGCGGCACCAGCATCAACTGCGTTCTTCCGGTCGGGCTCGTGGCGCAAGCCGCGAGAATCATTGCCAACGGCATCGCGAAAATCAGGCGGCTCATGATCGTCCTCGTCTAGTTCCTCGTTTGCCGAGATTGTATTTCGAAACGGTATGTTTGTTTAGCCACGGCCACTGCCGAAGTAAATCTGGATGAGTTACGGTCGAGGTTCCGCGACAAAACGGCAGGATTGCCAGTACGGCCGGGCGCTTTCGCTTGATTCGCGCGCTGCCAGTTCGTAATCTGCTTTCAAGTTCATTTCGGGGAATCGAATCATGAGATTTTTGCCGATCGCGCTGTGTGTGTTGGTTTTGACGGCTTGCGACCGTCCGGCGCCGGCGACGTCGCAGGTCGCGCCAGAGGGCGTAGAGACTGTAGTCGCGGCGCTGCCGGGGCAGGGCGAGGACGCGGGCAGGACCGTGATCTATCGCGACAGTTTCGGCGTGCCGCATATCTACGCGCCGACCGTCGAAGCCGGCCTCTACGCCCAGGGCTGGGCCCAGGCCGAAGACCGGCCCATGCAATTGCTCATGAATCTGAAAATCGCGCTGGGCGAATTGACCGAAATCGCCGGCGATGGCGGCGTACAGACGTCGCTGATTGCCCATATGTTCGGGCATATGCGCAACGCGGCGCTGTCGGTCGCGGACATGACCGAAACCGAACGCAACCGCCTGATCGCGTTCGCCAACGGCATTACCGACTACTACCGGGCGCATCCCGAAGACGTGCCGCCATGGTGGAATCATCCCGAAGTCACCCCGGAAATGATCGATGCCTTTGGCCGCATGTTTCTTTACAACTGGTCGATCGACGAAGCGATGGGCGACCTGCGGCGCGGTGGCGTCAATCCGGACTTTGTCGTCACGGCGCGCGCCTCGAATCAATGGGCGGTCAGCCCGTCGCGCACGGCAAGCGGCCACGCCATCCTGCTGATCGATCCGCATCTCGCCTGGTTCGGCGTCAGCCGCTTCTGGGAGATGCGCATTCACGCCGGCGAATTGCATGGCAGCGGCGTAGGCCTGCCCGGCTCGCCTTACATCGGCCTCGGCCACAACGAAAACGTCGCCTGGGCGATGACCACCGGCGGCCCTGACACGGCGGATGTCTACGAAATCGAACTCGACCCCGAAGATTCCGGCCGCTACCTCTTCGACGACGAATGGCGCGAGATCGAACAGTTCACCGTCTCGCTTCCGTTCCCCGACGGCAGCAGCCGCGAATACGTCTGGGAAGCCTCCCATCACGGCCCCATCATCGCGCGTGGTGAAGGCGTCGCGTACGCGGCGCGCATGGCGTATGACTCCAGCACGAACCGCAACCGGGCCTGGGAATTCCTCAATTTCGCCGATGACTACACCGGCGCTGTCGCCGCCTGCGAAACCCTGTCGATGTTTCCGCAGAACGTGATGGTCGCGGACACCAGCGGCAACATCTACTACCAGCGCACCGGCCGGGTGCCGGTGCGGGACCTGGCTTACGACTGGTCGGTCCCGGTGGACGGCAACACTTCGGCCACCGAATGGCAGGGATTCCATCTCGCGGAGGACCATCTTCAGGTGCTCAATCCAGCGGCGGGATACATGCAGAATTGCAATATCCCGCCCGACGCAATGATTCCGGATTCGCCGTTTTCGCTGGATGCGCAAGCCGACTACCTCTTCTCCAGCGCGGATTACGGCCCGTCGCGGGACGGCTGGATCAACCAGCGCGGCGCCCGCGCGATCGAGATTCTGAGCCAGGACGATGACGTGACCATTGCCGAAGCGCTCGCCTACGCAGTCGATGTGCAACCCTTCGGATATCGGCGCTGGATCGAAGTTCTGACTGCAGCAGACGCTCCGGTTTCCCCCGAGTTGACGGAATTGCTCGATTGGGACGGCCAGATCACAAGGGACAGCACCGCCGCCCTCAAGTACTACTATTGGCGCACCGCGCTGAATGAAACCGAAGCCGGCCCCGGCATACGGAGTATCGTCGACGACCATTACGCCATCGTCGAACAGCGGCAGCCGCGGCCCGTCGAACTGGACGACGCACAATTGGCCGCAGTGCGAGACGCCTGGCTTTCAGGCCTGGATCGAATGCGCGCCGACCTCGGCGATACGGCACAGCCCTGGGGCCACGTCTTCAAGACCGGGCGTGACGGCAACGGCTGGCCCGTCGGCGGTGGCGGCGGCGACAACCTGGGGCTGACTACCTTGCGCACCATGGGTTATGCCGCTCCCAACGACAACCAGGAACGTTTTGGCGTAAGCGGACAGACTTCAACCCAGATCGTGGTGCTTTCGGAACCGATCCAGAGCTGGCTGTATCTGCCCACCGGCCAGTCGGACCGGCCCGATTCGCCGCATTACAGCGATCAATCGGAAACCGTATTTTCCGACCGTGAACTCAAGCCAAGCTGGTGGCTGCCGGAGGACCTTGCAGGCAACATCGAGTCGCGTACGGAAATCGAGCCGAGACTTTGATCGGCTGCGCCGACCGGCTGCTCGCCGGTGTTTAGTGCACTGCATGCCGTCCCTGGCGCGAGTATTGTGGCTTCGCCGACCCCCAGCCTCGCCATCCATGGCGAGTCGTTCGGACCTTCAAAAGCGTTGCTTTTGATCGGCTGCGCCGACCGGTCCTCACCCAAAAATAGCCCTGAAGGTGAAGAAGAAAATTATTGACAGTATGGCGCCGACGGGGAGGGTGATGAGCCAGGACAGGATGATGCGGCCGACCACGCCGAGGTTGAGCGCGCTGATGCCTTTCGCCAGGCCCACACCGAGGACCGCGCCTACCAGCGTATGAGTCGTCGATACCGGGATTCCCGTGCCGGAGGCGATCACCACGGTGGTGGCCGCCGCCAGTTCGGCGGCGAATCCCCGGCTTGGGGTCAGGTGGGTGATGTTGCGGCCGATGGTCATGATCACGCGATATCCCCAGGTGGCCAGGCCGATGACGATACCGACGCCGCCGAGCAGCAGAATCCATTCCGGCACCGACGATTCCTGTGCGAACACGCCGCCGGTTTCCACCACGCCGACTACCGCCGCCAGCGGGCCGATGGCGTTGGCGACATCGTTCGAGCCGTGGGCGAAGGCCATGGAACAGGCGGTGAACACCATCAATACGCCGAAAACCTTTTCCAGATTGTCGAGTTCGTGACCCTCTTCCCGCGCGTCCAATGCCAGCCGTCGCAGCAGCAAGATGCCCAGACCCATGGTGATGAAACCGATGACTACCGCAATGAGCAAGGTCTGGCCGAAATTGAATTCCAGGCCGGTCTGGCTCAGACCCTTGATCATCGTCATGATCGAGATGACAAAGCCAACCAGGAAGATGTACCAGGGCACATAACGCCGGGCGTTGCCCAGGGGGTCGTCGGTATCGAGCACCAGTTTCTGCACACTGAGAAACAGGCCCAGGGCGATCACTCCCGAAAACACCGGCGACACCACCCAACTCGAGGCGATGGCGCCGACTTCGCCCCACATCACCGAGTCGAGGGAAATGCCGACGACCGCGAAACCGATGATCGCGCCGACGATCGAATGCGTCGTCGATACCGGCCAGCCGCGCTGCGAAGCCACCAGCAGCCAGACCCCTGCGGCAAGCAGGGACGACAGCATTCCGTAGACAAGCAACTGCGGATTCTCCTCAAGCCCTGAATTCTCCAGGCTGATGATTCCGCTGCGGACGGTTTCGGTGACTTCGCCGCCGGCGAGCCAGGCGCCCGCGAACTCGAAAACCATGGCGATGAGGATCGCCTGCCTGATTGTGATTGCCCGGGCGCCGACCGAGGTGCCCATGGCGTTGGCGACGTCGTTGGCGCCCACTCCCCAGGCCATGAAGAAGCCGAAAATGACGGCCATGGCGAGAAAAATCGAGCCGTACTGAGCGATGATTTCAGACATGGTCCATCCTGTTTGAAATGCTTGAAACGCGATGTGTTCTTATGGGTGGATCAGATGCTCGGGAGAATCGGCCCGGCGGTATTAAAGCATTGATAAAGCGGCCGGGCCATAAAAAAGGCCGGGATTTTTATGACAGTTCCGTAAGATAAAACATGCAGTCCTTGCGGGCGATTTCGGGATTCGTCGTCACCATGAACAGTTTCAGCTTTCGCCCGGGATAGAGGCGGCCTTCCTCCAGGCGGAAATACTTCTCCACCGGCGTCGTCCCGTTGCCGTTGCGCACGCGCAAATTCTCCACCAGTCCCCCGGAAACGAAACCAAGCAGGGTGTCGGGCCCGACATGGCCGAAGTTGTGATTCTCCACGGACGGCAGCAAGGTCACGCCGTCTTCGAGCAGACTGTGTTCGCCGTATGCGATCTCGCTGCCTTCCGCCAATTCCAGCCGCATGGGATGGTGAAAATACTCGAGCGACATCTCGGCCGGACTCGCCTCCAGCACGTTGTCGAAAGTGAAGAAGCGCGTCAGTCCCTCGCCGGCGAGCAGCGCCGATTCGCGGTCCTCGGCGCCGCCGCATTCGACCGTGACGATGGGCATGTCGGCGTGAGTGCGTTCCATCAGCGATCCGAGCCGCAGGTCGGTGACGATCATGCGATGGGTGAACAGCGAAATCAGCGCGGCATGGCTCGGCTCCATGACCGTGCTGATGCCGAAGGAAGGGCTTGAACCCGACGTGTTATGGATATCGACCACGCATTCCGGCCGCGCGGACTCGATCAACGCCATCATTTCCCGCGCCAGACGATCCACTTCGGTATCCCCGTAGGGAGGCGTGAAACAGCGGTTCAGATCCTTGCTGTGGGGCAGCATGCGATAGACGAAGCCCGGCGCCTGCTTGGCCGCATCCACCGAGGGAATGAAACAGAGCATGTTCACCGCCGGGCGCAAACCGAGCCGCAGCAATTCGTACAGGGCGAACAGGCCGCCGGGTTCATTGCCGTGGAGAAGCGTGGCCACCACCCGCAAGCGGCTGCTGTCGTTGCCCGTGAGGTGGATGCAGGTGGGGCCGTGCAGGCGATGCAGGAACTCCAGCGCGCTGCCGCCGAGAGAATGGGGGTCCGGATCCCGCCAATGATGAAACAGTTCCCTGGTTTCGCTTTCGGGTTCCGTGCGCACTACTTCCATCGCGCCACCGGAATATTCGCGGAGCTGTTGGCGCGATATTGCTTGAACATCTCGATCAGCGCTTCGCGCTTGTGCATGTCCCGGCGCAATTCGGCGACTTTCTCGAGTTGCCAGCGCGCTCCGGTCTTGCGCGCGGCGAGACGTTCCTCGACGATGTCGAGCAGGGGCATGAAGTCGTCTTCGCGAAAGCCCATGGCGGCGAGTTTTTCCGGCACCCGCGGCAGCAGTTTCTCCAGCAGGGCCGGCACCGGAAAGTACTCCGGCTGAATCTGGGTCAGCGAAGGCCAGAACAGGTCCGCTTCGAGTCCGTTCTGGGCGGCGCGATAGAAATTCGCGGTGCAATAGTTGAACGGGATCGCCGGCAGCAGGTCGCTGATGTGTTCCTGCATGACCTTGGTCAGACCGATGGCGAGCACCGCGTTGGCCAGCATGTCGACCAGGCTCGGCCCGGCCGGCAGGGAACGGAATTCTATGCGCAGGTGACCGCCGTCGGCGGGGTCGTATACCGGCCGGTTCCAGAGCCAGATCGAACCTTGTTGCAGCCGCAACTCGCTGAGGGAAGGAACGCCGCCGGACTTGACCGCGGCCACCGGATCCTCGTCGTCGCAAATCGCGAGAATCGGCCGGTAGAGCATCGCGGCTTCGGCGAACAGTTCGAAGGCGCTGGTGCGGACCCAGTTGTTGCCGAAATTTACTCTGGCCGGGATCGGATGCATGCCGTCCCTGGGCCGGCAATCGATCGACTGCTTGAACAGCGGTATGCGCGTTTCCTGCCACAGGCGATGGCCGAACAATGTGGGCGAATTGGCCGCCAGCGCCACGACCAGCGGCGTAATCAACTGGGCCGCGTTGTAAAACTCGGCGTATTCCTTCGGCGGTACGCGCAAGTGGATCTGAAACGAGGTATTGGCGCCTTCCAGGGTCACGTCGTCCATGGCGAGCTGCAAGGTGTCGGCGCCGGTGATGGCGATGGTGAAAGGGCCGCCGCGGATATGGGTCAATTCCCGGGTCAGGGCCTCGAAACGGGGCAGTTTGGTCATCGCCTGGTAGCCGATATCGGACTGCTGCAAGGTCGGCAGGATGCCCACGGGGACTACCGAGCCGTCCCATTGCGCGGTGCAGGCATTGATCTTGTCGATGGCGGCGAGCGCTTCCTGCTGGGTCTTGCGGAAGCAGTAATCCGAGATAAGGCAGGGGCTGAAGTTGTATTCGAGATTGTAGCGATTCAGTTCCAGCGTAAGTTGCGGGTCGTCGAGTTCGGCGATGATTTCCTGGTTCACATGCAGGGGCTGGCCTTCGGAATCGACGATGTACAGTTCGAGCTCGGCGCCGAAGGACAATTCTCCTTCGCCGAAATCCGGCCGTTGCAACAGCAGTTCCAACGCCGCGAGATTGGACCGCAGCCTTTCGCCGAAGTGCTGGAACTCTTCGCCGCTGAACTCGTAATTGGAGATTTCCTGGCCCATTTTTTGTTGTATGCACCGTGAATTCCGAGGGGCCGCTAGACTACAGTTTTGAACATCCCCGGTAAAGCCGTCATCCCATTTTGTCTCATTTTTAGCGATCGGAGGAATCAAACTCTGAAGTCTGGCGGCAACACCTGCTTCAGAGTATACTTCAGAGCTATGAATCTGATCGATTTGTTAAAGCGAACCGAGAGCAAGACGCTTGAATTCAAGCGTGACCTCTCGTCTCCTAATGGTGTATTGCGTACCATCGTGGCATTCGCCAACACGGCTGGAGGTGTGTTACTTCTCGGCGTGGAGGATACCACGCGGAATGTACGTGGAGTTGAGGAGCCGCTAGCGATAGAAGAGCGTCTGGCGAACCTGATCAGCGATAATATACTTCCGCGCCTCATACCGGATATTGAGGTATTGCCATGGCGTCGAACCCATGTTTTGGCGATTCAGGTACATCCAAGTTCTGTCAGGCCCCATTATCTCAAAAGCACCGGCCTTGAGGGTGGCGCCTATGTGCGGGTCGACTCGACTAATCGCCGCGTCGACCGCGAATTGATCGACGAATTACGGCGGTTTGCCCGCGGCGAAACCTTTGACGAGCAGCCGATGCCCGAATGCAACTCGGAAGCGATCGACTTCCGAGCTGCTTCCGAGTCGTTTGCAACGGTGCGCAAGCTCAAACGAGCTGACCTCGATACGCTTCGGCTGACGACAAAACATCAAGGACGCAAAGTCTCGACAGTAGGTGGGATGCTGCTTTTCGGCAATCAACGCCATCGCTATTTTCCAGATGCCTGGGTTCAGGCGGGCCGTTTTCGGGGAACCGACAAGACTCATATCACCGACACATTGGAAATCAAGAATTTTCCGGTGCGCACCGTGGAAGAGGCCATTGCTTTTGTCCAGAAGCATTCCCTGCGCGGCATGGAGATCGGCGACGTGCAACGCGAGGAACGCTGGAATCTCCCGCCAGTGGCGGTTCGCGAGGCGATCATCAACGCCATCGTGCATACCGATTACGCCCAGCACGGCGCGCCCATCCGGATTTCCATTTTCGACAACCGGTTGGAAGTCGAAAACCCCGGCCTGTTGCCTTTTGGCCTGACGGTGGAGGATCTACTCCAGGGCGTGTCCAAGTTGCGCAATCGAGTCATCGGCCGCGTATTTCATGAACTGGGATTGATAGAACAGTGGGGCAGCGGCATCCAGCGCATGATTACGGTTTGCCGCGACGCGGGTCTGGCGCCGCCCGTCCTGGAAGAAATCGGCGCCCGTTTTCGTGTGACCATCCACACAACCGGCATCGGCGCCCCTAACGTCGACAAGACTGACCAAGCCGTTCTGGACGCCTTGGCCGAAGACAACGGACTTTCGACCCGGGAGATTGCAAACGTGATTGGTTTGACAGCCCGCGCCACCCGCAGCCGCTTGCTCAAACTGGTCGAGCGCGGTCTGGTGCGAGTCATCGGAACCGGCCCACAAGACCCAAGACGACAGTACTTCAGGGTGGGATAGAAATAGAAGAAACGTGTTCATTGAACCACGAAAAAAACTGATCGATTGGGTGCGCAAGCAACTGGTCGGACCACCCGAATCAGCGATCGACGGCCCGGATCTTCGCGGTGTCCTACCCACGGAGCGTTTCCCATGCGGTGCGCTCTACCCCACTTCACCATGGGGCGAAGGCATCGATCCGGCAAGCGAAGATAATATCGATGAAGCCGAAGGTGCGACGAAAGTCGCGGGTGAAAACACTGCCGAGCCTGCTACCCTGCGGCGATACATCCCACCGTCATCATTGGGTTTGTCGTTCTTCATCAAGGGAGACGATATCCAGTTTCAGGTGCTGTGCAGCGCCGCCATGTATGAACCCACGGAGCGCGATGTTCGAGGGCGATTCACAAGCGAGTGGAATCGCAAGGCGCTGGGTTCCACCCAGGGAAATTCCGAGGATTTCGAGAACGTTTCCTGCCCCGGCAAAGACGGTTACCAGAGTTTTTCCAAGCTCGAAAATCGCGCTCGCGTGGATATTCTCTGGCGACGCTTTGCCGATGGCTGGATCGTCACGGTCTCGCTTTGCAATGCAACAGTAATTCCTGGAAATCAGACAGGCAGGGGTTTCGTCCGGGAGCGTGCCGCAAACACGTTGTTCGAAGCCCGCATCCATTGCGTGATTGACGCTGGTCAGGTCGGTGTGTATCCCCGGATTGACCGGAGCCTGCTGGACAAGGAAGAACAGGAAATCGAACTCCAGTACGCCCATCGCCAAATCTACGCCATCGGGCATGGCTGCGCCGCCGACTGGGTAGTGAAAAACGGCAACGTGGTTGAGTTGCGCTCCGACACAATGCCTGTGGTGGAAGTACCGCAGATGACCGCGGTTACGGCGTCGGGCGGCGACCCGGTGTTGTCGCTTTCGCGACTGGCCGGAATCGACACGGCATGGGAAACCCTTCTGCCAGAACTGGCCGATTTCGTAGATGGCTATGCAGCCTGGGCGTCAAGTCAAGCTGCCGATGTTTCGCACTTGCCATCCGACGATCGGGCGGCAGGGAAGCGTATCGTCAAACGCATGGACGTTGCCGCATCGCGTATGCGAGCTGGCCTGGAACTCCTTGAACAAAACAGGCAAGCAAGACTGGCCTTTGCTTTGGCGAATCTTGCGATGTTGAATCAGATGCGTCAGCAAGACATTCTCAAGGGCAAGCGCATATCCAACCATAAATATCGCTGGCGTCCGTTCCAGTTAGCCTTCCTCTTGACCACGCTGGAATCCGCGGCGAACGAGGAAAGCAGTTTCCGCGATACGGTGGATTTGATCTGGTTTCCGACCGGCGGCGGGAAAACGGAAGCCTACCTTGGGCTGATAGCGTTCTTGATAATGCTTCGGCGGCTCCGTCATCCCGACACCGGCGGCGGAACCGCTATCCTGATGCGCTATACCCTGCGCCTGCTAACCCGAGACCAGTTTCTCCGCGCCACTCGGCTGATTTGTGCCTTGGAGTTGCTCCGCTGTGAGCGAAAAGATCTCGGACCCTCGCGGATCACAATTGGCATGTGGGTGGGAGCAGCGACCAGCCCGAACAGTTTCGATCAGGCCGCATATTTGGTTGAAGAGGCGCTGGCGAATGGTGAGACGCCGACGCTGGTTTTGGAACATTGTCCCTGGTGCAGCCAGGATTTTCAAGCAGGCCGCAACTACGACAGCACCGCACAGCGCTTTCATTTTCGTTGTCGGAACACGGACTGCGAATTTGGAAAGTCAAGCGATGGCACGCTGCCCTGCAATGTCGTTGACGAAGCCTTGTATGACGAGCCTCCAACCATGCTGGTCGCCACCGTGGACAAATTCGCCAGACTTGCCTGGGAAGCGCGTGCGAATTCCTTTTTCGGTGGTACCCGGCATCGGCCGCCGGAACTCATCGTCCAGGATGAATTGCACCTGATCGCCAGCGAACTGGGCTCGGTGGCCGGATTGTACGAAGCCGCCATCGACACCGTCTTGCAACTGCGCGGCGTGTATCCCAAATACATCGCATCCACGGCCACCATTCGCATGGCGGACCAACAGGTGGAACGGCTGTACGGACGGGAAACCGCGGTGTTTCCGCCGCCTGGATTGAGCCGCGACGATTCTTACTTTTCCCGCACGTTGCCCGTGGAGGAACAGCCGGGTCGAATCTATGTCGGCTATCTGGCGCCCTTGCGAAATCGCCAGCAAAGTCTTGCGCCATTGGCGGCGGCATTGCTGATGGCGCCACTCGAACTGTTCGGGCGTGACAGCGATAAACGGGAGTTGCTGGATGCGTGGTGGACACAAGTGGTGTATCACGGCAGCCTCAAGGGGGTTGCGAACAGTCACGCAGCTTTTGCCAGTGAGGTGAGGGATTTCATGCAATTGCTGTTGGTCAAGGCGAACGAGGAAAGTGATGCCAAGTCGACTCTACCGGAACGAGCGACGCCAAACATTGCACAACTCACCAGTTCGCAGACAGCGGCACAGAATGGGGAGATTTTTGCCCGCCTGAGCAAGAATCGCGAAGAGGACGGCTGTCTTGATGCGGTGCTGGCCACCAATATGATCTCGGTCGGACTCGATGTGGAGAGGTTGGCCCTGATGATCGTCAATGGGCAGCCTCTGACTACCGCGGAGTACATACAGGCCAGCAGCCGCGTGGGGCGCGGCGGGGCGCCGGGCATCGTGTTCGCCAACTATTACCGTGATCAGGCGCGCAGCCTTTCGCACTACGAGAGTTTCCGCCCTTACCATGAAGCCTTCTATCGCTTCGTCGAGCCCACCAGTGTCACGCCCTATACTCACCAGGCCCGGTCCCGCGCCCTGCATGCGGCGCTGGTCATCGTGATGCGCCATGCTGTAGCGGACCTGTTGCAAAACCACGCAGCCGGGAGTTTTGATGCAGGCGATTCGCAAGTCGCCAAAGCCATCGAACAACTCAAACAGCGTTGCAAGCGATCGGCTCCCGACCACGCCGACGAAGTGAACCGCCACATCGACAGCCTGATTACAGCCTGGCGGAACGAGGCCGAACGCTGCAGACAGGACAAGAGACAATTGGATTATCGCGTTTTCGGCAAGGACGCCGGAAAAGACCGATTACTCTACAATCACGATGATTCCATTCACGGCCTTTGGCAGACTTTGCAAAACATGCGTCACGTCGAAATTACCGCCCTGCTCAAGGGGCTGTGATCCATGCCCCGGGAATTGATACCGGTTCAGCGGTCACACCTGCTCGGCCATAGCGGCGTCGGCGCAATCGTGCGCGGCCCTGGTGGACTATTCGTCATTCAGGACACCCGGCAATGGACCGGTCGCCAGGGTGATTCCGCCAGCGAACTCGTTCCTTATGTTGAGCGCGTGCGCGCCGCGCTGGGAATCGAGGAGCAACTGCGCGAACCGCCGGTGGCGAAAGTCCTCGATAAAGGGCGAGTTGAGGGTGTCTGTATCCCGGCGCTGCGATTTCCTTCCTGGATGCGCTGCCCGGCCTGCTGTGCCATGTATCGCTGGCCGTGGCGCGATGAACAGTCCAAGGACCCACCCCGGTGCAGCCGTCAGGGTTGCAAGAGACGGCCGAAGCTCGAACAAGTGCCCTGGGTGCTGGCGCATCCAGAGGGCTACCTCGCCGATGTGCCATGGCATTTTCTCGCGCACCGGTATACGAGAAGTCCCAAACAGCGCCATTGCAAGGTTTTTGATCAATTACGCTTGATCGAACGAGGCTACGAGGAACGCATATTGCGCTGCGACGCCTGCGGCGTTTCATCCCGGTTTGGCGGCGATGAAAGGTTGGTTTTCGGCGAAGGCCAGATGCAACCCTGGACGAAGGGCGATCTGGTGGCGGCCCGTCAACTCGAGTCGGGGGACGAAAATGACATGGCACAAGTGCTGGCGATCAACGACACCCGGGTGTATGCGCCGGTTGTTGAATCCGCTCTGGTGATTCCGCCGGAATCCCGGATGCGCAAGGGAACCGAGGTGGATCTCCTGTACCGCCGGTCTGCCGATCGCCGTCGTATCGATCAGGCGCAAACTCGATTGCAAAAGGAGAGCGCCATAAAATCGCTGGCGACGAACTATCGCAGTACTCCCGAAAAAATCAAGCAGGCATTGGCCGACCTCGAACGCGGCTATCCCTTGTACGGCGAGAACCTCACGTCGGGTCAATTGCGGGAGAGCGAATACAAGGCGTTCCTTGAGATACTGCCCGATCAGCGCGAAGACGAAGACTTCGTGACTCATGACCGAAGTGACGATTGGCATGCATTGGAACGGTGGTCCGGTCTTGACGCTGGCAAGCGAAAAATCGTCCGCGGCGTTCGAAATCTCGTCCGGGTAGATCGCCTGAAGGCGGTAAGGGTTTTCAGGGGATTCAAACGTCTGAACGGGACAAAAACCGTGCCGCCGGATATCGTGGGCAGGTCCGATTGGCTGCCGGCCATCGAGTTGTACGGAGAAGGGATTTTCCTCACCCTGGATGAAGATCGACTCAAGGTCTGGGAGCAAGAAGATGCGGTTGCTTCGCGGCTGGCGCCTCTACTTCCCCGATTCGCCGAATCCGGTCGAGACTCCCCCAATCCACTTACAGCGCGGTTCATGCTGTTGCATACCCTGTCGCACCTGTTGATGCGCCAGATCGAATCCGAAGGCGGTTATCCTGCGGCCTCCCTGATCGAGCGCATTTATTGCGCCACCGCGCCGGAGCCATTGGCCGGCATCCTTATCCATGTTGCCGTTCCGGACATTGCCGGTTCATTGGGCGGCTTGGCGGAACTGAGCGAGCCCCGGCGTTTTCTCGGCATGCTCGTTCGGGCGCTGGAGCGCTCGCGCTGGTGTTCGCTCGACCCGGTTTGCAGCGAGCATGAAGGCCAAGGTCCGGCACTGCTGAATCGCGCGGCCTGCCATGCCTGCGCACTGGTGCCCGAGCCAGCCTGCGAATATGGCAATACCCTGCTGGACCGGGGCTTTGTCAAAGGCGATGCCGCCAACGGGCTGCCCGCATTCTTCGGGATGGAATGAACATGCCAGTTGACCGAACGCGCCGCTTCCACCTCCCCGGCATCCACGAACTGAACAAGGATCAGGATGAGGCGCTGGCCCTGCCCCTGGAAGGGCAGCACCTTATCGTTGGCGGCCCCGGTACCGGGAAGTCGGTGGTGGCGCTCCTGCGTTCCCGACGCCTCGCCGAAAACGCCAGGGACTACCGAACCCTCGTATACAACCACTTGTTGGATCATTCAAACCGACATCTGTTCGGCGGCGATCAAGAACTTTCCGCCAGGACTTGGGAGTCCTGGTTTCGAGGCATATACAAGCACTTTTTCAAAGAATCCGTCCCAACACATGATGCGGAAAATCCCAACGGTTATCGCCCCATCGATTGGGATGCGGTGGAACGCAAGATTCAATCTCTGGAAAACATCGCGGATCAAGGCAAGAGATTTCTGGTTATCGACGAGGGGCAGGATATGCCCCCGGCGTTTTATAGATCATTGATCCAACTTCACTTTGAGAATTTTTATGTGGCGGCCGACCAGAACCAGCAGATTCACCCGGACAAGTGCAGTTCACGCCAGGACATCGAAAACACCCTCGCGATCGAACCGGGCGACACATTGGAATTGAAGACCAACTATCGCAATACGCGTCCAATCGCGCTGCTCGCCCGGCATTTCTATCCAGCCGATCCCGCCAGTCCAAGACCGGACTTGCCCAGTTCCAATCCCGACGCCAGGGTGCCGGAGTTATGGGCTTATGGCGAAGCCAATACGCCAACTCTGGATGCGATTGCGGACAGTATCCTCAGATTATGCGACCGCAACCCGCGCAAACTGATTGGGATCCTTGCTCCGGACAACAAGGTGCGGGAGAAATTCCATGGAGCTTTGCTTCGCGCCAACCCAAAACTCGACAATAGTAAACCACCGATCCAGACCTATTTCTCAGGCCATCCGGAAAAACCGGAATTCAGTCAGGGCGGACTCATAGTCATAAACGCCCAGTCCTGCAAGGGGCTGGAGTTTGATACCGTCATCTTGGCCGACATTGATCAGCACCAACCCAAACGCAACGTCCACACGCTCAAGTCAAGATTTTACGTAATGGTGGCGAGGGCGCGGGAACAGGCAATTCTGCTCCGCACCGGCAATACATGTCCGGAAGTAGACGGATTACTGCCCACCGATCCAGCCATACTCGTCAGGAAGTAGGCCATGACTACGAAACCCGGTGCCCAGAAGAAGCCGCGAAGCCGACCAATACCCAAGCGTTTGTGGCACCTGGTAACCAATCAGCAAAACATGCTATTCATGTTGGCTGCCGGAATGGTGATGAGCCCGTTGGGATTTCGCGGCAAGCATTATTCCGATTCCTTGAGCGATTTTCCAGGATGGATACCCCTGTTTCGAAACACGGACAGGATTCCCGCCGCGGCCCTCAGTCATGCCACGAGTGAACGCAAACATCTTCTGCCCTGTATCGCGTCTTTTGATTTGAGCGGTCTGTCCAGCCCTGTTCGAAGGCTGTTGCGTGATGGCGGCACGCGGGATGTTCCCGCGCCGGCGGCGAGAAAAGGCAGAAACGACATCGCGACGCTGGTCCGGGCGCCGTTGCCCCTGATGCTGCTTTCCAGCATCAACTTTCGCTCCATCGAAGACAAGCAGGCATTTGAAAGCAACGCCAGGGACGTTTTCAATGTTGATCTGTCCCGCCATCGTATCGAGGTCGTCGAGTCGCTTTTTTCAACGAACCTGGATGCGGAAACTTGGCCACCGGCGAAGCTGCAGGGCGGATTGTTTGGGGCAGACGCCGACAACCCACCCGTACGGGGACAAGCCCTTGGCGGCGTGATTGCGATGCTTTACCACATGGCGAATCGAAGCGCTCTAGGGCTTGCGGCCTTTCGCTTGGCGGCGGGAGCCGCGAGCGAAAGGGATAGCGACCTGGTCCACAGCGACCCCATGCTGGCCGAGCTTCCCAATTGGCTGGACGGTGGTGGAACAAACCCGCAAGCGGATGTCCGGGCGCGACTGTTTTGGGGTGTGATCCAATCTTTGGTAACCGAACAGACGAAGGAACGCCCGCAAACTCCGGTCGATGCGGCGCTGACGTATCTGGACAGTCAGCTTGACCAGTTGCGGGAAATGGAATTCCGAACGCGTCTTGAACGCTTGATTGAGGATATGCGGAGTTGTCTGGGACTTGGCGGCGGAACAATCACCGAGCTACTCGAACGCCATAAGGGTTCGCTATCCCGACCCTTGCTGTTGTTCTGCTTGCGCGAGAGTTGTATCGATTTGCTTGAGTTTTCCCATCCGTCGTTGAGTGATGTCGAGTTCCTTCTTGCTGGCATTCTGTTCGGCGCACGCGATAGCTGGCTGCAACTTCCACGCGAACTGCGCATTCCGGAATTGGCCGCATTTACGGAATATCACATGGCCAAGGTCGAACACAGGGCATGGGGTGACGGTTTTGCCTTGGCGGAACCCCGGCGTCCCATCCCTTTGCGCGAACTGTTTGTGTCACCGACCGGCGAGTGGAGCGGTGCGCAAGAGGAAATAGCCTTGGAAATGGCGCGCGGCTGCGGTTGGAACGAATGCATCCAGACGCGAATCACGCTTGCGGAAGGCGACTATCCGGCAACTTTCGAACGAAACGATTTACAAGTCATTTTGCCTGGAAGAGTATCTATTGCCGAAATATTGGATAAGGCCCGGTTTCTTCACCGTTTGGGACAATGGCCACTCGTAACCCCCGAGATCGAATCGGGAGTGCGCAAGAAACTTGCAAGTGCGCAGGAAGTCGGAGAAAAAGCACAAGAAAACGGTTCGTCATGCGGATGATCCCGACTCAACCCCTGGGCACCAGCAGCAATGCCGAAATGCGCACCTTCGACCAGTTGCGCGCGGCGTTTTCCGGGCCGGACCAGAATGCCTGGTTTGCCATGCACTCGCTCAATCTCCCACGTCATGAATACAAGCGGTTCGGGGAAATAGACTTTGTTGTATGCGGGCCCGATGGCCTGTTTGTGCTTGAAATCAAAGGCGGCGGAGTTTCCTGCCAAGAAGGCATCTGGGAAACTACTAACCGGTTTGGCGATACCGATCGGCTGCGAGAATCACCGTTCAAACAGGCAGAGGGTGCGCTGCATGGATTGCGGCAAAAGCTTCCCGATTCTCTCTCCAACGCATTCGTGGCCGGTTACGGTGTTGTCATGCCGGATGTTGAGCGGCTTCCCGATAGCGCGGAGTGGGATTGTGCCGTTCTAGCCGATGGCCGGGACTTTCGGCAATTCGAAAAGTGGTTGAAACGATTCATCGGTTACTGGCGTGCGAAGGACGCTCGCAAGACTGTCCCAAACGCTTCACAGTTGAAAGCGCTGCAGCAACACTTGCGACCCGATTTCGAGGCTGTCGTACCGCTGCATGTTTCCGCCCATGATGTGGAGACCCGAATTGCGCGACTGACAGAGGATCAGTTGAAGCTGATTGATGTTGTCGAAGCCAACCGGCAAGTGGTTTGTTACGGCGGCGCCGGGACGGGGAAAACCATGCTGGCGCTTGAGTTGGCAAAGCGTTGGGGCGCTGCTGGCATGCAGACCGTGCTCGCCTGTCATTCGCCATGGCTCAAGCGATACCTGGAACGGAATGCCGTGCCCGGGCTCACTGTCTGTTTGGCCGATTCGATCCAGGTCGCCGCCAGACGTGTTGGCATTGAAAAATTCGATGCATTGATTGTCGATGAAGGTCAGGACATATTGAACATGGATGCGCTTGATCGATTGGATAGCTACTTGCATGGCGGAGTTAGCGAGGGACGTTGGTGCTTTTTTCACGACTCAAACAATCAATCCGGATTGTGCGGATTCTATGAGCCCGATGCCTATGATTACCTGGAAAGTTTTCGTCCAGTGCGAATCCCGCTGAGAACGAATTGCCGGAACACACTGCCGATTCTGCAACGCATACAAGGCGCCTTGGACGCGGACCTGGGGAACTCAAGTGTTGGTAATGGTCCGGCGGTACGTGAAATTCATGTTGCCAACACACAGGACGCTATCCAGGCTCTTGAGAAAGAACTGCGCGATCTTGTGGATATCGAGAGATTGAATCCGGGCGATATTGTCATTCTTTCGCCCGTTTCGTTTGCGGATTCCTGGACGCGTTCCCTGCCGGAGGATTTGCGGGATTCAATCTCCACTATGGACGACGCCTCGCCTCGAAACGTGAATCGGCATACAATCGGCTTTGCCCAAATTGGAGATTTCAAAGGTCTTGAGAGCGAGGTGGTTATTCTTGTCGATATGCCTGGACCCGGACAAAGCGAAAATCTGCTTTCCCTCCACTATGTTGGGATGAGCAGGGCGCGTGCGCTGCTGAGTATGATCTGTTGTTGATAGGGTTTTCCGCCTTGCTTCGCGCCCTCGTTCGAGGCCATTAACTCACCTTTTGCCCGCGCGCAGGAACCGCAGATTGCCGTCCCGGCGCGTGAAGCCGATGCTGTCGAAGTATTCGAGGATTTCAATGCAGAGGTTGCGGCCGATGCCGCTGGCGTCGCGGAAGGCGATGACGCTGAAACCCTGGTTGCCGCCGGGGCCGCCCATTTGCTCAACCATCCTGGCGAGTTGGTCCATTGTTTCCGGCAAGTAGTGCCGGTTGTCGGCGACTTTCACCAGTTGCTTCGAGATTTCCGCCTGGCGCAGGACTTTTTCCAGCGCGGCAAGAGGCAATCCGGTCATTTCGGCCAGTTCCCGCGTTCGCGGGGGAACCTTGCCCGCCTTTTGCAGAATCGGCCGCAGTTTGCCCAGGAGTTGTTCGACCTGTTCGCCAAGGCGTGTGCTATGGCCGGGCAGGTGCAAGAGCGAGCCTGTGCGGGCAATCGCGCCCTCGTCGAGCATTTTCGCGACAAGCGCCTTCAGCAGGGCGCGGGAGGCGCGCAATTCGGTCACGCGCGTCAATTGCGAATCGCCCACGCCCTGGCGGTCGGGATGGGCGCGATGGTGGCCGGCGAGGGCGGCAAGCACCGCATCCCGATGCCGCCGGTAATGTTCCTGACTGAGCAGTCTGGGATGTTCGCCTGCCTCCATGGTCAATGCGATGCAATTCGCCGGGGATTGCCGCAGTTTCCCGGCGATGTCCGCGACCGCCGCGGCGCCGAGATTGCGGCACAGGCTGAATTGATCGAGGTCGAGCCCATCGGGCAGCAGCGAGGTCAACGCACGGCACGCCGCCGCGGATTCCTGATCCATGGCGGCGAGTATCGCGAGCCGCTCCGCGGTATCGCGGCCCCGGGCCGGCACGAAAATATCGACCACCGAACCGCCGCCCAGGGTATGGCTGGCGGCGGGGTCGCGCAGGATGAAGCGGTCACCGTACAACACGTGTACCGGTTCCCGGGTCTTCACCTGGAACCAGGTGCTGTCGCCGAGGCGGCGCAAGGTCACCAGATGATGACCGGCGCCGACATGCAAGTGGTAGCGCGTGTTGGGCCGCGGTTCGGCCATTCCCGGAAGCAGTCGCAGGCGCGCATCGAAGCGCGTGACCGGATGCCGCAGGCGGGCGTCGAGCAGCCAGTCGCCGCGGCCCGCAAGGCTCTGTTCGAGCGTGATATTGAGCGCCGCGCGTTCGCCTTGCCGCAACCGGTCGCGGTCTTCCTGGTGAACCCGGATTCCTCGAATGCGCGCCTCGGCGCCGCTGCCGCTATGCAGCAGGGAACGGCCCGGCGCCGCTCCGCCCGCGCGGCAGCTTCCCGTGACCACGGTGCCGATGCCGCGCACGCTGAAACTGCGGTCGATGAGAAAACGGAACATGCGGTCTTCGGCAAGTTGCGCGCGCCGGTATTTCGTCAGCAGCAACTGATGCAGGAAATTGCTCAGGCGGTCGATACCGCCGCCGTCGGGATTCGAAACCGGAAACACAGGCGCATCGGCGAGCCCGCCGCCGGCGAGCAATTCGCGCACTTCGGCCTTGACCTTGTTCAGCCGGGTCTTGCTGGCGCGGTCGATCTTGGTGAGCGCGACGCAGCCCGAGCGGATATCGAGCAAGTCAAGTATGGCCGCGTGCTCGATGGTCTGGGGCATGACGCCGTCGTCCGCGGCGACGACGAGCAGGGCGGCGTCGACGGCGCCTACGCCGGCGAGCATGTTGCCGATGAAATCGATATGTCCCGGGACGTCGACGAAGCCGAGCAGGCAGTCATGACCGTCCGCTTCATATTGCCTGTAGGCGAAGCCGAGATTGATCGACAAGCCCCGCTTTTTTTCCTCGGCCAGGGTGTCGGTATCGACTCCGGTCAGATTTCGCACCAGCAAGGTCTTGCCGTGATCGACATGACCCGCGGTGGCGACCGTCAGCGAGCGATGGCCTGCTTGCGCTTTGGTCATGAGGTCATGGGGTCATGAGGTCATGGCATCGCGCAACCGCCCTGCCGGGTCAGGCCGTCCGGCGGTTGTAACGCACGATCAGGGCGATCATCAGCGCCGCGATCATTGCAACGACGATGAATCCCGCGTTGAAGATGCCGCCGGTGACGATGCCGTAGCCGATCGAGCCGGTAACGAGGGCGTAATACAGGAAGGGCAACAGCGTCTTGCGGATCACCGCGCCTTCCTTGCCGACCAGCCCCACCACCGCCGATGCGGCCACCACGTTATGCACGCAGATGATGTTGCCCGAGGCGCCGCCCACCGCCTGCAAGGCGACGATCCAGGTCGGATCGACCAGGATGCGTTCGCCGACGCCGAACTGGAACAGCGAGAACATCATGTTGCTGACGGTATTGCTGCCGGCCACGAAGGCGCCGAGACCGCCGATGAAGGTCGAGAAGAAGGGCCAGGCCGAACCGGCGATATTGGCGACGCCTTCCGCCAGGGCGATGGGCATCTGCTCGTAACCCGCCGCGCCGCCGCTGGAATTGATGAAGACCTGCACCATTGGCACGGTGAACACCAGCGCCGCCGAAGCCGGCAGCAAGGTGCGCAGGGAACTGCCGAAAGCCGCGCGGTATTCGCTCATGCGCATGCCGTGCAGCAGGATCGTCAACAGCGAGACGACGATGAAAATGGTGCCCGGCGACCAGAGCGGCTGGAACGAGGCGCTGATATCGCTGCCGAATATTTCCGGCCAGGACCAGGTAACGAAAGGATTCGCGGCGCGCAGAAAGGGCTCCAGTCCCACCTGCGGCAGGCGGGTCAGCACCAGCAGGCCGGCCACGAACAAATAGGGAGACCAGGCTTTCAGCAGGCTCATGCGATGGTCGGGATCGGGCACGTGGCCGCGGTCCTGCAGCGCGCCGGTCCATTCCTCTTCCCAGTTCGCCCGATCGTCGAAATCCCAGGCGTTTTCCGCCTTCGGCACCAGAAATCCCTTGCGCGCCGCGGATACGACGATGGCAAGACCGATCAGGCCGCCGAACAGGGAGGGAAACTCGGGACCGAATGCCGCCGCAACGATTACGTAAGGAATCGTCATTGCCAGCGCCGCGAACAGAGCGAATTTCCAGACCTGGAAGCCCGCCGCGAAACTGCGTTCGGGGCCGAAGAAACGCGTCATGATCGCGGTCACCAGCAAGGGAACGAAAGTCCCCGCAAGTGCGTGAATGATGGCGACCTTGGTTGCGATGAATGCGAGAAAGGCGTCCCATTCGGCGAAGCCACGCTCCAGGGCGTAGGCGGCCATTTCCGGATCCGCCGACAGCCCGGTGTTGACGCCGACCAGAATCGGCGTGCCCATGGCGCCGAAAGACACCGGCGTGCTCTGGATGATCATGCCGGCAACGACCGCGGCCATGGCGGGGAAGCCGAGACCGACCATCAGCGGCACGGCGACCGCCGCCGGCGTGCCGAATCCCGCCGATCCCTCGATGAACGAGCCGAACAGCCAGGCGATGATGATGACCTGCACCCTGCGGTCGGGGCTGATGTCGGAAAAGCCCTCGCGGATGGCGTACATGGCGCCGCTCTGGCGCAGGGTATTGAGCATCAGGATGGCGCCGAAAATGATGAAGATCAGCGTAGCGGCGACGATCAGCCCGTTGACGCTCGCCGCCAGGATCTTGGTCAGCGGCACCTGCCAGACAAACCAGGCCAGCACGAAGGCGACGGCATAGGCGATCGGCATGGCCCGGCTGGCGGGCCAGCGCAGCAATACCAGGAAAACGGCCACCGACACGATCGGCAACAGGGACAGCAGGGCGAGCACACCGATACTCATGATTTTTCTTCCCGGGCGAGTTGGCGACGGCTAGAGACTAGCAGATAAGTTTGCCGGAAAGAAACGGTGAGACCGGGCCAGTTTTTTACTCCCGCAAGCGCGCCTGGGCCGCCGCCAGCCGGGCCACGGGCACCCGCGGCGGCGAGCAACTCACGTAATCGAGGCCCTGGCGCTGGAAGAACTCGATCGATGCCGGATCGCCCGCGTGCTCGCCGCAGATGCCGAGCTTGATGCCGGGATTGGTGCGGCGTCCGCGCTCGACCGCCATCTCGATCAACTGGCCGACGCCGCTCTGGTCGAGGCTGGCGAAGGGATTCTGGTTGAAGATCTCCTTCCTCTTGTATTCGTCGAAGAACAGGCCCATGTCGTCCCGACTCAAACCGAGCGTGGTCTGGGTCAGGTCGTTGGTGCCGAAGCTGAAGAAGTCCGCTTCCGCGGCAATTTCGTCGGCGGTGACCGCGGCGCGCGGAATTTCCACCATCGAGCCGACCAGGTAATCGATCTGAACTTTCTGGCGTTTCAGCACCTGTTCGGCTACCCGATGCACGGTGCGCAACTGGTCCGCGAGTTCGGCGCGGTAACCGACGAGGGGAATCATGATCTCGGGCAGCACTTCGATTCCCTGCTTGGCGACGGAGGCGGCGGCTTCAAAAATCGCCCGGGTCTGCATTTCGGTTATATCGGGATGCAGAATGCCGAGGCGGCAGCCGCGGCAGCCGAGCATGGGATTCTCTTCGTGCAGCGCCTTGACGCGGTCGATGACGTAGTCGAGCGTCACGCCCAGCTTTTGCGCGAGTTGCCGGCGCACGACATCGTCATGGGGCAGGAATTCGTGCAAGGGCGGGTCGAGCAGGCGGATCGTGACCGGCCGGCCCCGCATGGCCCTGAACAGGCCGATGAAGTCGCGGCGCTGATAGACGAGCAGTTTCTTCAGGGCTTCCTTGCGTTGCACCTCGTCCGCGGCAAGAATCATCTGGCGCATGAAATTGATGCGCTCGCCTTCGAAAAACATGTGTTCGGTGCGGCACAGGCCGATGCCTTCGGCCCCGAATCGCACCGCTTCTTCCGCCATGGCCGGCGTATCGGCGTTCGTGCGAATCTTCAGGCTGCGCACCTCGTCGGCCCATTGCATGACCAGGCGGAATTGCTCGTAGGTATAGCTTTTTTCCGCCTTCATGCTGCCGCCAAGCACCTGCTTCACTTCCGAATCCGCGTTTTCGACCATGCCCTGGTAGATGATCCCCGTGCTGCCGTCGATCGAGATGTACTCGCCTTCGCGAATGACATGCCTGCCGGCGGTCAGGGTCTTCCTGTCGTAGTCGATGCGGATTTCGCTGGCGCCGCAAACGCAGACCTTGCCCAACTGGCGCGCGACGAGCGCCGCGTGCGAGGAGACGCCGCCGCGGCAGGTGAGAATTCCTTCGGACAGGAGCATGCCCTTGAGGTCTTCGGGAGATGTTTCCACCCGGCACAGGATGACCCGGTTGCCGCGGCGCGTTTCGAGCTCGGCCCGCAAGGTAGTGAATACGACCCGCCCCGTCGCGGCGCCGGGGCCGGCCGGCAGGCCCTGGCCGATCGCCGCCGCGGCCTTGAGGGCCTTGGGATTGAATACGGGTACGAGCAGCGAATCCACCGATTCCGCCGGAATCTTCAGCAAGGCGGTCTCGCGCGACATCAGCCCTTCGCGCTGCATTTCCACCGCGATGCGCACCGCGGCCTGGCCCGTGCGCTTGCCGTTGCGCGTCTGCAAGATGAACAGGCGGCCCTTTTCGATAGTGAACTCCAGGTCCTGCATGTCCTTGAAATGTTGTTCCAGCGTCTGCCGCACCTGCATGAGTTCGGCATGACTTTCCGGCATCTCTTTCGCCATCTTCGCGATGGGTTTCGGCGTGCGCACGCCAGCAACCACGTCTTCGCCCTGGGCGTTGATCAGGTATTCGCCGTACATCTCGTTCTCGCCGTTGGCCGGATCGCGCGTGAAGGCGACTCCAGTGGCGCAGTCGTCGCCGGCGTTGCCGAACACCATCGCCTGCACGTTAACCGCCGTGCCCCATTCGGCGGGAATGCGATATTGCTGGCGATAGAGCACGGCGCGCTCGTTGTTCCAGGAGCCGAAAACCGCGCCGATGGCGCCCCACAACTGTTCGTTCACGTCCTGTGGAAAGTCGCCGCCGGCGCGGCGCCGGATCAATGACTTGTAGCGCCGCACGAGGCCGCGCAGATGGGCGACGGTCAATTTGGCGTCCAACCTGACCCCCGCTTTTTCCTTAACCGCGTCCAGAATCCTGTGAAAGGGGTCTTCCTCCTCTTCGCTGCGCGCACGCACGCCCATCACCACGTCGCCGTACATCTGGATGAAGCGCCGGTAGCAATCCCAGGCGAACGCCGGATTTCCCGACACTTCGGCGAGGCCTTCCACGGTTTCGTCGTTGAGGCCGAGATTGAGAATCGTGTCCATCATCCCGGGCATGGAGTCGCGGGCGCCGGAACGGACCGACACCAGCAGGGGATCCCTGCGGGCGCCGAACTTCTTGCCCATCTGTTCCTCGATGCCGGCCACCGCCGCCGCAATGTCGCCCGCAAGCGACGGCGGATACTGCCGTTCGTTTTCGTAATACCAGGAGCAAACCTCGGTGCTGATGGTGAAGCCGGGCGGCACCGGCAGTCCGATGGCGGCCATTTCCGCGAGATTGGCGCCCTTGCCGCCGAGCGTCTCGCGCATGCCGGCGTTGCCGTCGGTCTGCCTGCCGAATACGTAAACGAGCTTGTCGCTGATGATAGGGGAAGCGGATTGCCGGGGTGCGAGGGATGTAGTCATGGTATTCCGTTCGAAAAAGTTCATTTTTCGGCAGTCATGACTCCATCGCTCCGGGCGAATGTTTGTCGCCGGCAGCGTGGGAATCCGACTGCTTGGTTCGTGGCGGAACTGCCATCCTGCCATGCGAACGCGATGGCCGCCGCAGGAAAAGCAGAATAATTCACCTCATCCGCAAAATCCAGCTTCGCGATTTTTACATCGGTTCCGGAGGCCGGTCTGGTATGCTGGATGGCGAATGGGGCGAGATTTCGGAGCCTGGATGAGAAAGTGGTTTCTGACTGTACTGCTGGTCTGCTGCCAGCCGGCTTTCGGGCTGGATCGGGCGGAACTGGCCGCCTTGCTCGAAGAAGCACGGGCGGAAATGGATTTGCCCGGGCTGCGGGCCGCGGTGCGGTTTGCCGATGGTTCGACAGTCCGCGCCTCCGTGGGACTGGCGGATGTGGAAAATTCCGTGGCGCTCGACGATTCGGTGGGCATGCCGGGCGGCAGTACCGGGAAGACTTTCGTTGCCGCGCTGACGATGTTGCTGGTCGAGGACGGTGTGCTCGCTCTCGACGATCCGGCTTCGAAATGGCTGGGCGGGATCGAATGGTTCGACGACCTGCCCAACGCGGAAACCATGCGCCTGCGCCATCTGCTCTCGCATTCTTCCGGAATGGGCGACTACCCGTACACGATGCGTTACGGCATGCTTTCGATCTGGCGCGCAATCAGCCGTGGCGGAATCCGGTTCGAAGTCGAGGAGCTGATCGACATGGTCGATCGCGAACCGCTTTTCCCCGCGGGTGAGGGCTACGCCTATACCGACGCCGGTTATCTCGTGCTCGGACGCGCGATCGAGGCGGCCAGCGGGCGGGAATACTTCGATCTGCTCGACGAGAGAATCCTGACGCCGCTGGGCCTCGACGAAATTCGGCCCCAGGACCGGCCGATCCTGCCGGATATCACTCCGGGCTACATGGCCGGCGCGCGCAATCTGCGGGACGACGGCAGCATGAAGATCGATCCTTCGTCCGAGTGGACCGGCGGCGGCCTCGTTACTACCCCGACCATGCTGGTGCGCTTTCACGGCGCCCTGGCCGAAGGCCGCGTCGTGCGAAGCGAAAGCCTGGAAACCATGCTCGGCTCCGGCTGGCGCGATCCTTTGATGCCGGACCGGCATTACGGTTTCGGGATTTTCGTCTACGACGGCGGCGACCGCTTCGGCCATGGCGGCCTGTGGCCGGGTTATCGCACCCAGGTCATGCACTATGCCGAATCCGGCGCGACCATAGCCGTGCAGACCAATCGGGACGGCAGCCTCGATCTGGAAGCGCTGGTGGCGCGCATCGAGTCGCAACTGTAGCCGCAATGCCCGCTGAAAAAGACCTCGCCGTTCAGGCGGAACTTCTCCAAGGCGTTTCGCGTTCCTTCGCGTTTACCATACCGCAATTGCCGGAATCCTTGCGGCACGCCACGGGCAACGCGTATCTCCTGTGCCGCATGGCGGACACGATAGAAGACGATCCCGGAATTCCGTTTGCGCAAAAAGTGGAGTTTTCGCAGCGGCTGACGGCGATGGCGGCGGATTGCGAGGATCCGCGGGAATTCGCGCGAGATCTCGGCGCGGTTCTTTCGCCGGAAAGCAGGGCGGAGGATTGCAAACTCGTTGCGGAGGCTTCCCTGGTCATGCGCATCAACCGCGCCTTGCCGCAAGCCCAGCGCCAGGCGCTCGCCCGCTGCGTGGGAATCATGAGTTCCGGCATGACCGAGTTTCAGGATCAACGCGGTCTGGCGGGTCTGGCGGATGTTCGGCAGATGGAACGATATTGCTATTTCGTCGCCGGCGTGGTCGGCGAGATGCTCACCGAACTGTTCTGCGATTACAGTTCCCGCATCGACGCACAACGGGAAAAACTGATGCCGCTCGCCGTCGCCTACGGCCAGGGCCTGCAGATGACCAATATCCTGAAGGATATCTGGGAAGACCGGCGCCGGGGCGTTTGCTGGCTGCCGCGGGACATTTTCCTGGCGGCGGGAGTGGAACTGGAAAACCTGCCGGAGGAACGCTGCAAACCGGGTTTCGCCGTCGCGCTTTCGCAGGTGATCGGCATCGCCCGCGGTCAACTCGACGCCGCCGTGGAATACATCAGGTTGCTGCCCGCGGGCGAGGCGGGCATTCGCCGCTATTGCCTCTGGGCCGTCGGCATGGCGGTGCTGAGCCTGCGCCGCATCCACGCCAATCCGCACTTCTGCGGCGAAAAGGAAGTGCGAATCACGCGCTCGCAGGTGCGGGGCGTCATCGCCGCGACCAGCGCCTGCGCAAGCTTCAACCCGGCTTTGTCCCTGCTTTTCGCCTGGCTGGGCCGGCGTCTTCCGTCCGGTTCATGATCGCGGAACATTGCGCAAGAGCAGGCCGAACAGCCGGCGCAGGGCCGGGTCCGAATGCGCCAGCAGCGGTATGGCCGCAATCAGTACCTGCGCGGCGCGTTTCGGCTGCTCGAAGTCCCCGCCGGCGCGGAAATCTTCCGAACCGTGAATGCGGCGCAAGGTCAGGGCGGCCAAACCGAGCGTCAGCAACAGATGCCGCCGGACGCCGGACTCCTGGCGCGGGATGAGCAGGATGAAATCCAGCCCTTGCCGCAACTGCCGATGCGTGGCGGCCGCCAGTTCATCGAGGCCCGCCGCAAAGGCGGGGCCGTTTTCGGCGGCGCGCAACTCATCGAGATCGAAGTCCCGGACGAGGAACGGTTCCCTGGGCAACCAGCAATGGCCGCGGGCAAGGTCGGTCCAGACGTCCCTGAGGATATTGGTCATCTGCAGGCCCTGCCCGTACGAAGGCGCCAGCGCCATCAGTTCTTCGCGCCTTTCCGCAATTGCCGGCGAATGGTCGCAGAACAACTCGGTGAGCATCTTCGCCACCACGCCGGCGACGTGGTAGCAATAGCGCTCGAGTTCCGCCATGTCCCGCAGTCCCTCTCTTGCGCGCCTGCCCTGAAACTCGATCATGCCCTGCGACATTTTGCGAAGGCATCGTTCCATTGCCTGGCGCCGGGCGGTAGAAAATCCGTGCGTAACGCGCACTATGCGTCCGGCATTTTCGGCAAGGAGACGTTCGCCGCTCGAGGCGGCGTCCGAAAGCAGGGCGGACAACTTCGAGGCAAAGGCGTCGGCTTCGGCGCGGCCGGCCACGGTTGCCGTAAAACCCCGCAGCAATATTTCCTTGCGCGCCAGGTCAAGCCCGGGTTCGTCTTCGATCGTATCGGCAATGCGGCATAGCAGGTACGCATTGGTGACCGCTTCGCGCAATCCGGCCGGCAATCGGGGGATGGTCAGCGCATAGGTACGCGACACCTGCTGTAGCACGTCAGCCTGAAAGACAAGTTCGGCCTCGCGCACGGGCGCGGATTCTGGTGCTTCGGTCGGCATTCCGCTGCCCGCTCAGTTTCCGGTAACTTCGGTAAGTAATGTATGGGCGCTGAACCAGGAATCCAGATTTTCCACCACCAGATTGC
Source organism: Pseudomonadales bacterium (assembly GCA_022822865.1). Taxonomy (GTDB): domain Bacteria; phylum Pseudomonadota; class Gammaproteobacteria; order Pseudomonadales; family Pseudohongiellaceae; genus UBA9145. The sequence continues at coordinate 55,033 of JAJDYJ010000090.1, forward strand.
CCATGGCCGCGCGCGTCTCCACCGTCGCGCTGCCGATATGGGGCATCAGCACCACGTTGTCCATGGTCAGCAGTTCGGCGGGCACGTTCGGTTCGTTGGCGTAGACATCGAGTCCGGCGCCGGCGATCAGGCCGTGCCGCAGGGCCTGTACGAGAGCGGACTCGTTCACGCTGGAACCGCGGCCCACGTTGATGAATATGCCTTCCGGCCCCAGCGCGTCGAGCACTTCGAGATCGACCAGGCCGAAGGTTTCCGGGCCGCCGGGCAGCATGTTGAGCAATATGTCGCTTTGCCCGGCCAGTTCGCGCGCGGATTCGAAATACGGAAACGGTACGTCTTCCTTGCGCCTGCGATTGTGGTAGGCGAAACGCAATCCGAACGGTTCGGCCCGGCGCACGATGGCGTTGCCGATCCGGCCGAGGCCGAGAATGCCGAGCGTCCGCCCCGCCAGGCCAGCGCCGAAGGGAAACGGCCCCTTGCGCCATTCGCCGGCGCGCACGAAGCGGTCGGCGTTGACGATATCGCGCGTGGTCGCGAGGATCAGCGCGATCGCCAGATCGGCCACCGCGTCGTTGAGCACGTCGGGGGTATTCGTGACCGCAATGCCGGCCGCCCCCGTGCGCTCGAAATCGATGCCGTCGACGCCGACCCCGAAACAGGACAGTACGCGCAGCGAGCCCAGTTCGTAGACGATTTCGTCGCAAATCCAGGATGCCGTCGCCGCGGCTTCGCAGTTTCCTTCGAGCCGTTCGATCAGTTCGCGCTTTTCGGCCTCGGACAGCAGCCACAAGTGATGGGTCTCGTAGCGCGCGTCGAGCCTGGCGATGGTGTCGGCGTGAAAGTTGTTGACGATCAGCAGCGAGGGCTTGTCAGGCATGCATCCATGTCCCGTTCGAAAAAGCCGCCAGTATACTTGGCTGTCGGTCGCGGGCAAGTGTGTGATAGCCCATGAGACTTATTCAAATTTATGGCAAGCTTGTAATCTTTATGCGTTGGAGATGAATTATGGCAAGTAAGCCATGGATTGATGCGATAAAGCACGTGCTGGGTGATGCCAATGACCCGATGTCGAGTGTAGAAATTGCAGACGCGATCGTATCGAAGCGCCTTCGTGAAGAAGTTGGAGCCACGCCTGCGAATACGGTCGCTGCACGTATTTCTACATCAATCAGGGATAAGCGTGAAAAATCACCCTTTGTCAGGATTAGCTCCGGCCAGTACAGCTTGAGAAGCAAGTTGATGGAACATGAGCATTCTCAAGGGCAGGCCTCGATAGACGATGAGCCAGTAGCCGGAGGAGTACGGGCATTTGGAGTCTACTGGTCACGCAATTCGGTTAATTGGTCCAAAAAACCAAAACTCTTGGGACAACAACAGGTTGGGGGCTCAACTACAGTTGATATGTACCGACAAATTGGCGTTTACTTGCTTTTCGATCAAAGAGAAGTCATCTATGTAGGCAAGACCACTGACCGGCCGATAGGACAACGACTCTTGGAACATACGCGAGATCGTCTAAGTTCAAGATGGGATCGCTTTTCTTGGTTTGGATTGTACGCCATCAGTGAAAAAGGAAAATTGCGTGAAAGTGTTTCACGTGCGGATTCCACGTCTTTGATCAGTGCATTAGAGGCCGTATTGATAGAATCACTAGAGCCAAGACAGAATCGCCGACGAGGGGATGATTTTTCAGGGATTGAATACATCCAGAAGGTTGATCCAGAGATAGAACGGAATCAAAAGAAGGCACTTCTTAAAGAACTCCAAGAATCGTTCGGATAAGTGTGGGTTCATAAGCTACCGGCTATCCCAACAAACGTATTGAGAAGGTATGCACGAGACTTTTTTGGTGCTATCACACTGTTTCAAAGTACTGTCGTTCAAGCGGTAGCCAAGCAGTTTTCTGGAAACGATTAGGATTGTTCTGGGCCAATATCTAACATTTCGGATAAGTCCTCGAATAACTCCCTTACGAATGCCAGTGCCGTTTCATCTGTCTTGAGAAGATACCGCACGGCTTTCTCATATTCTTTCTTATGAGAGAAGCCAAGGGCATTGGTGATCGCGCCCAAAGAGCCAGACTCCCTCACAGCACATTTTGTCAGAATGGCTTTCCAGTCACCATTCTCGACTGCGTCATTTAAGTCCGATTTTCGACTATCAAGCACGGATAGTGCTTCATTCTTAAGAGTCAATGGTTGACCTTGGAGCAAGACGTTATCGTTTGGGATCTGATCAATGATGAGTTTCCGAACTAGTTCTTGTCCGTAAACTCCGTTTTCTGGTCTTTTTTCGTTTGCCGATTCCGTCCGATCGGTTGTAACCGGGTATCCGGGAGGCGGTTTTTCTTCGATCCAGTGGGGGTTTGCGTCGTTTCCGGCGCGATCCGG
>JAJDYJ010000096.1 GCA_022822865.1 Pseudomonadales bacterium
CCCGGATCACGCCAGCGCGATCCGACTCCCGCAGGCTCAACACCACCTCCTCGCTCGACAAAACAGCCCCTCCCAACAAAACAAAAAGGGGACACTTTAACTTTGCTCAAAGGGGACATTACTGCTTTGGGCTAACAAACGTCAGTGGCTTCGATCCGTCGCCGTCGGCTGGCGCGGTGTGCAGCGGGCGTGTGAGACATGGATGTCGAACGCAAAGCCTACATGGACGTATTTACGGCGTCCGCTGCACACCGCGCCAGCCGACGGCGACTCAGGTAGTGGGGTGTGATCAGCGTGAATCGCGGAAGAGGGACCAGAGGTTGGAGCTTGCCAGCAGGCTGATCACGAGTACGGCGAAGGCGGCGGCGAACCATTGGAGGGCGTATGAGAGGTTTTGGGTGTAGCCCGCGGTGTCGGCGCTTACCGCCGGCCAGTGCCGCACGAATACGCCGGGCTGTTCTTCGGTAAGCCTGACGCTGAACGGAAACAGTTCTTCGCCGAAGACGCCGGCAAGCACCTCGGGTTCCAGGCCGCGTACGCGCAAGGGCCGGTTTTGCGGATCGATCTCGCTGGGCGGCGCCCTGGCGTCGTCCGGTGGCACGTAAATCTGGGCGCTGGTGCTCAGGGGGCCTTCCACGGGACGCAGATCCAGGTTCGCGGCATCGACGCCTATACCACTGATCCAGCCACGCTCGACTAGAACGAGTTGACCGGTGGCCGCTACCCGGAACGGCGTGACCACGCCGTAGCCGATCTGGCCGTCGAAGAATTCGGCGAGCACGAGAATACCGCGGTCGTTTTCGTATTCGCCGGTCAGGGTGACGTGGCGGTTCGGCAATTCCGGGTTGGCGGGATGCAGATGCCCGCGCGGAATTTCCTCGATCGGCGGCGCCGTCAGCGACAATTGCGCTTCCAGTTCGCGCTGGGCGTCGACTTTTTCGCCGGCGCGCTCGAGTTGCCACCAACTCAGGCGCAGAAATCCGGCCATGCTCATGAGCACGGCCGCGAGGACGACCCAGTTGACGCGAATGCGGAACGCGCCGACGGAGAATTCGCGAGTCAGTCTCACGCCGACGCCAGGGCGATAACCAGGGACTGCGCCAGCACGATGTATGGCGCCAGCGGCTCGAAATGATGCACTTCCGGGTCCCGCACCACGAGATTGAGGCTGGAATGCCGCGCCAGCGGTTCGGTCTGGCTGTTGCTGACGGCCAGCACCGGAACGCCGCGCGCATGGGCTTCCGGAACCGTTTCCAGCACCGTCCGGGAGAAATCCGACAGGCCGACCGCGACGAGCAGATCGTCCGGCGTCAGACTGGCGATATGGTGCGGCAACATGCCCGCTCCGGAATCCAGCAACTGGCAGCGGCGGCCCAGTTTGAGCAGCCCGAGCGACAAACAGGCCGCTACCGGAAAGGCCTGGCGTTGTCCCAGCACGCAAATAAAGCGGGCTTTCTCCAGCATTTGCACCGCCTGCCGCAACTTGCTCGCGTCAAGATCGTGCTTGAGCCAATCGATGGCGAGTACGGAGGCGTCGGAAAGCGCGTCCAGAGTCGTGGCCGGATTGTCGCTGTCCGCCTCGCGCAGCGCGGCGCGGTGTTCGCCGACCTGGTAGCGAAAGCTGTCCGCGGTCTCGGTCAGCCGCACCCGAAAAACCCGCTGTAATTCGGAAAATCCGGAATAGTCGAACAGTTTGGCGAAGCGGACCAGGGTGGAAGGCTGAACCTCGATCGCTTCGGCGGTCGCGGCGACGGTCTGCAAGGCGAAGCGGCTCGGTTCGGCCAACGCATACTCCGCGATGCGTTTCAGATGCGGACTGAGCGTATCGAACCGGCGCTGAATCTCTCCCTGGAGCCAATCGAAATCCCTGATTGTTTTTTCTTGGTTCATTTCGCCGAGAAACATCAGCAACGGTGGGGTAGGAGCGGGAAGATGTTGACAGTATTGCCGTCAAATTTCAATCGGGGCAAAATAGGAAAATATCTTTAATTTCTTCATGATAAATAGAAAATTTGTTAAATTATGCGCCTCTTCACTGAAAGTACCGGATCAGGAACCAGGACCGAATGGACTCTCCGCCAAAAGATCGCTTCAAGTTGACCGGCACCGCGGCCGAGCAGAACGTTCCCGATATTCTCGACGCGATTTCGCGAGCTTCCGCGAGAACGATTAGCGGTCTCAAGACTACGCTTGAGCCGCAATCCCTGCATCGCGCCGTCAGTCTGCTCGGCGGCGCCGGCACGATTTGCATCGTCGGTTTCGGCGACGCATATCCGGTCGCCGCGTTGCTCGCCAAAGGGCTGAACGAACGCGGTCGAACCTGCGGCGTCGTCGGACCTCACGTCGGCGTAGCGGAACGCGAGATTTTCTCGTTGGGGCCGGACGATCTTCTCGTATTGATCGAATTGCCCGGAGACAGGTTGCCCGAGAATATCCTGGCGGATGCCCGCGCAAGCAAGGTTTCGATTCTGGCAATCACAGAGGCCGCGGCCGCCGATTCGAAAGCAGGCTACTTCCACGTTCGCCTGCCGGTGTCCAGGACCATGGTCTTCGGGATGCCCGCTCTGGCCGGGCACATAACCGTAGCCCAGCTGCTGCTGATCGCCCTGGACCGGTATCGCGCCGCTACCGATTGACTGTGCTAGAATTTTCCCGTTTTCAAAACAGTTCGGGAGATTCGCATGTTCCTTGCCCGCCCGCATCTCGAAATTTGCCGGATCGGCGCCCTGGCCGGCTGTCTGGCCTTTGCCTGTGCCCTCCAGGCCGCGGAAAACGACGACATTCCTCGCACCGCCGACGGCCGCCCGGACTTTAACGGCATCTGGCAAGCGATCGGCTCCGCGCATTACGATATCGAACCTCATGCCGCGGACTTCGGGCCGCTGCCGGAAACCGGCGCGATCGGCGCCATCCCGGCCGGGCTCGGCGTCGTGGTGGGCGGGGAAATCCCGTACACCCCGGAAGCGCGCGCCCTGCAGCAGGACAACAAGGCGGACTGGCTGGCGCTCGATCCGGTCGTCAAATGCTATATGCCGGGCATTCCCAGGTCGAACTATCTGCCGTTTCCGTTCCAGATCGTCCAGTCGCCCGATCACGTGGTTTTCGCCTACGAGTTCGCCAGCGCCAGCCGCATCGGCTATGTCGACCAGCCTGATTTCGAAGCGCCGATCTACACCTGGATGGGGCATAACCTGGTAACTTTCGAAGGCGACACGATGGTCATCGAAGTCACCGACCAGGTGCCGGACACATGGTTCGACCATGCCGGCAACCATCATACCGAGGGGCTGCGGGTCACCGAGCGCTGGACGCATCTGAGCCGCGATGTGCTGCTGTACGAGGCGACGATGGAAGATCCGGCGGTGTATACGGAGCCCTGGACGATTCGCATGCCGCTGTATCGCCGCCTCGACGAGAACATGCAATTACTCGAGTTCAAGTGCGTCGAATTCACCGAGGAACTGCTCTACGGACATCTGCGCCGACAGCCCGAAGACGAAAATTAGGTTTGTTGAAACCTTTATTACAAGTTCCGGCGACCGGTCGCTTTCTGTCGGCGACTGAACCCTTTCCCGGCTGGCGCCGGGCCCCTTTCAGTCCCCGCCACGCTCCCTCGGTGCTAATCTCGGGCGTTTAATCGCTTTCGGTTGGGTTGCGTTCCTGCAACAGGGGGGCGCTGGCGCCTTCGATGCCGGCAAGGGCGAGGATTGTCAGCAGGACGGTTTGGGGGCCGAGGTGAGAGTTTTCCGGGGCGAACCATTCGCCGGGAGAGTGGGCGCCGCCGCCGTCGCCGCCGCCGGCCAGGGTGATGGCGGGAATGCCGAGGGACATGGGCACGTTCGAATCGGTGCTTGAAATGCCGAGTTCCTGCAAGGCTATGTCATTGGCTTCGAATGCCAGCGCCGCCGCTTGCACTACTGGGCTGCTTGCCGGCGTCAGTCCGGTGGGACGGTCGCCGATCAGCACGAATTCCACTGTAATTTCGCCGTTGTTCCAGCGCGCGTTTTCCTCGGCTACCGCGGCCAGCGCCGCGTCCTTTGCCTGGGCTTCGAGCGTGGCGAGTTCCTCTGGGCTATTGGAGCGCATGTCAATTGCGAAGACGGCGTCCGCGGCGATGGAGTTGACGGAAGTGCCGCCGTCTACGGTGCCGACGGTGAACGTGGTCTTCGGGTAGCTCGGGGTGCGCAGTTCGGCGATGCGGGCAATTGCCCGGCCCATTGCGTGAACTGCGCTGGCGAGGCCGAAGGAGCCGAAGGAATGGCCGCCGGGGCCGCTGAAGCGAAACTCGAATCGCCGCGAGCCGGTGCCGCCGATGGTAATGCGCGTCATGCGCACGCCGTCGACGGAGATGAAACCGTCGATTTCGGGATGATCGCGGAAGATCGCCTTGACGCCGCGCAGGTCGCCGCGGCCTTCCTCGCCGACATTGCCGGCGAACATGATGTCGGCGCCGGTTTCGATATCGCTTTCTTCGAGCGCTTCAATGACCGCCAGCAGCACGGCCAGGCCACGGGCGTCGTCGCCGATGCCTGGTGCGTAATACCTGCCGTCCCGGAAATTGACGGTGGTGTCCACTTCCAGTGGAAAAACGGTGTCGAGATGCGCCGAGATCAGCAATGTGGGGCCGTTGCCGGAACCGCGGCGGACGCCGATGGCATTGCCTTCGCTGTCGATGTAGGCGTCGGCGAGGCCGCGCGAGCGCAATTGTTCGAGATAATAGGCGGCGCGTTCGTCCTCCATGAAAGGAGGCGCCGGAATCTCGGTGATGCGAATCTGTTCCTCGATATTGGCGGGTTCGCGCAGTTGCAGTTTTTCGAGCGCTTCGACGACTCGCGAGTCGCTTTGCACGGTGTTGAATGCTTCGCGCAGGGAAGGATCGATAGGCACCAGGGTCTGCCCGACCTGGGCCTGAACCATGCCCGTCCATAGCAAGAGCCCCGATATGGCGAGGAGAAAAAATCGTGACACGGTGGTCCCTGATTAACGCAATGGACACAAGTCATTGTACACAATTGCGGAATTCCGGGCTCCGGTCGCTTTCCTGCCGCCAAGCACAGCTTGGCGGCGTTCGACCGGCGCACGAAGCTGTGCTTCGTAAACGCTTGGTCTCACCCATCGGTAACTGAACCCTTTCCCGGCTTGCGCCGGGCCCCTTTCAGTCACCGCCGCGCTCCCTCGGTGCAGCGCTAAAGGCTTTATTGTATTGGGACTCCGTAAGCCGTTGTCGGTATGGGGTATCAGGCGGCGTGCGAGGCAGGAAGCCGAGCCCGAGCCTACAGGGACGTATTCACGGCGTCGCCTGATACCCCATACCGGCAACGGCGATGCCTGTTGTTACCTTACTGATTAATTGCGGGAAGCGAGGGTGCGGTCGGCGATTGAGATCAGGGTGCTGAGGATCAGGGCGTAGCAGAGCAGGGTGGTTGTCTGGAGGAGGAATTGGGTGAGTGGATCGATTATGCGGGCGGCTGTGATCAGTACCAGCGGGACGAAATAGAGGATGCCGTTCCAGCGGCCCAGGAAGCTCATGCGCAGGGACTTGCGCTGTTGCAGGTAGTAGGAGTCGAGGACGTATTGCAGGAAGGCGGCGGCGATCAGGGGTGGTAGCAGCCAGGGGACGTCTCCGGCCAGGGCGGCGCCGGTAAGGCAAGCGGTGACGAATGCGCAGTCGGTGGCGTGATCGAATAGTTGACCGCTTGCCGACGCCGTGCCGCGCGACCTTGCGACCTTGCCGTCCAGGTAATCGCTGGCGATGGCCGCGAGCAGGATGCCTGCCAGGGCGGGCGGCGGCAGCAGGGACTCGACGGCGAACGCGGCGGCCGCCGGAAATGCGAGCAGCAGCCGCAGGCTGGTCAGCAGATTGGCCATGTTCAGTCGAACAGGTCGTGTTGCGCCTTGCGCCAGAACACCAGGCCGATAACGGCGTTGAACAGGATGAAGAAGTTGTGTTGCACGAGTCCGAATGCGGCCATCTGTCCTTCGTTCTCGGGGAAGAGGATGACCCAGAACGTGATGGCGGCGGCGCGCATGGGCGTCGGCACGGTGGCGGCGAAAAAGATCACCGGAAGGTAGGGCAGCAGCATCAGAAAGGAAGCGTCGACGCCGAACAGGTTCAGCGCGATGGTGTAGACCACCACCGCGGCCAGCAGGGCGGGTGAGCGCAACAGGAAGAAATACAGGTAATGCCTGGCGCCCGCCAGCTTGAAGGCATGCAGGATGCGGCGCTCGCGCAGTTTCAGCCCCGGCAGCAGTTTGCCGCTGAAATAGGCCAGCCAGACGAGCCAGAACACCCCGCCGAAGACGGCGATGTAGGGAATCAGGCTGAACACGTCGGGCAGTCCCTCGCTACCGAAGCCGTAGCCGATCGCGGCCCAGATCAGCAGGTAGAACATTTCGCAGAACATGATGAAGAGCATCACCGAACCGACTTCCCAGCCCGGCACCTGGTGGCGCCGGTAAAGGTAGTAGGCCATGGCGCCCTTGCCGATCTGCTCGTTGAAAATCGAGATGATGTAGGCGCTGGCGCGCACGGGGAGGATGTCGCGATAGCGGATCTTGCCGGTAAACCAGTTCAGCGCACGGGAAACGACGAGGGTGTCGATGCCGAAATAGAACAGCGAATAGGCCATCATCAGCAGCAGCCAGTAACCCCAGCTCACGTTGGCGAAGACGCCGCTCATGTATTCCACCAGGCTCAACCCTTCCCTCGCTGCTGCGCCGGCGATGCGGAAATACAGATAAGTGAAACAGCCGATGGTGATGAGCAGGAAGACGACGCGTCCGATGCGGCCGCCCTTGTTCGGTTTGCTGTTTTCCGTCATGACGGTTGAATCTCCTGAAGCTTTGCCAGTGTTTCGCGCAGGGGCGTCAATTCTATGCCCAGAGCCGCATCGGCGTTGGTTTTCACCTCCTCGTCCGCCGTAATCACGTCGATTACGGCCGGAGTGATGCCGCCGCCGCGCAGCCGGCTGCCTGCCGCGGCGCCGAGCCGGGCGAGCCAGACCGGTACGGAACGGAGTCGTATCGGCCGGCCGAGCAGTTCGGCGGTTTGCCGCACGAGGTCGCGGTAGGCAATCCGTTCGGGTCCGGCCAACTCATAAGTTCCGGCTTCGGGCCTGCGGCAGGCGGCGATTATCGCCGCGCACAAATCGTCCACGTCGAGCGGCTGCAGGACGTACTTGCCGCCGCCGAGCAGGCTGGCCTTGCCCCGTTTCACGCTCGCGAGCAGGGCGGCCGAACCGGCGCTGCCCGGCCCGAGCAGGATAGGGGTGCGAATGACGACCCCCGCCGGCGCCGAACCGCCCGCGATTTCTTCGGCCTCGCCCTTGGAGCGGAAATAGGGATTGGCGCTGCCGGGGGAGGCGCCGAGCACGCTGATGAAAACGAGCGATTGCAGGCCGCAGCGCCGGGCGGCGTCCGCCACGCTCGCGGTGGCGTCGACATTGGCTTCCCGGTAACTCGTGTGCTTTCCCGGAATCAGGATTCCTGCCAGATGAACGACGCTGCCGCATTCATCCAGCAAGGCGTCGAGGCTGTCCGGCTCCTGGTAGGAAATGATTCGCGGCGAGATCAGATCGTGTGCTGGCAGGGAGCGCAAGGCGCGCTCCGAGCGCACGCCGGCATTGACGGCGATACCAGCGTTCGCGGCCTGCTCCAGCAGGCGCAGGCCAACGCTGCTGTTCGCTCCTGTAACGGCGATTCTCATGTCCCTGTCATGCTGCTCCGACTGCGTCCAGGCTCTTGACGCGCTGCCTGCGGCCCGCGGGATCGAGCGTGACGGCTTGCAGTTCAGGCGCCGCATAGGCCCTTTGCGCCTGTTCGGGCCGCGCGTCTCCATATAGTGTAGTACGCATGCGGGGAATGCGGCCGATTCCCCGGATCGCGGCGTCGATAGCCGCGGGCGGCCATTCCTGCCCGTGTTCGGCGCCGGCCGCGCGAGTGATGCTCTCGTTCATCAGGCTGCCGCCGAGATCGTTGGCGCCGGCGGCAAGGGCCAGCAACACGCCTTCGCGGCCCAACTTGACCCATGACGCCTGGATATTTGCGATCCGGCCATTGAGCGCCAGGCGCGGAACCGCGTGCATGAGCAGGGCTTCGCGGAAGCTCGGCCCGGCGCGGGAGCGGCCCTTGAGATACATCGGCGCCTCCTGGGCGACATAGGGCAGGGGCACGAACTCGGTAAAGCCGCCGGTGCGCCCTTGCAGTTCGCGGACCGCCAGCAGATGCGCGGCCCAATGTTCGGGCGCATCGACATGGCCGAACATGATGGTCGCAGTGCTGCGCAGGCCGACTTCATGGGCCGTGGCCATGACTTCCAGCCATTGCGCGGTATTGATCTTGTCGGCGCAGATGATCCGCCTGACGTCGTCGTGCAGGATTTCCGCGGCGGTGCCGGGCAAGGTGCCGAGTCCCGCCGACTTGAGTTCGCGAAGAAATTCGGCAAGTCCGATGCCGAGCGTTTCGGCGCCTTGCCAGACCTCGAGCGGCGAGAAGGCATGGACATGAATGTGGGGCGCGGCGGAGCGGACGGTTGTCAGGATATCGAGATAGGTCCGCCCGGTGTAATCCGGATGAATGCCGCCTTGCATGCAGACTTCGCTCGCGCCCCGCAGCCAGGCTTCCCGTGCCCGCCGCGCCAGTTCCTGTGCTGAAATGTCATAGGGCCGCCCGCGCAGGTTCTCGCTCATCTTGCCCTTCGAAAAGGCGCAAAACTGGCAGCGGAAATAGCACACGTTGGTGTAGTTGATATTGCGGTTGACGACGTAGCTGACTTCGTCGCCGGCGACTTTCCTGCGCAATCGGTCGGCGCTTTGCGCGACGTGGGAGAAATCCGGCCCGCGCGCGCTGAACAGTTGGACGACTTGCTCCCGCGTCGGTTCGCGACCTTCAATGCAATGGTCGACGATTCGACGAATTTCCGCCGAAACCGCGTCGCGTTTCGGCCGTTCGCGCAACAGGGCCGGCTCCAGTTCGGGCAAGTTGCCGGGATGACCGGAAGACCAATGGTCGCGTTTGGCGAACCCCTCCGCGTCGGCATGCCGCAGCACCGCGGGCCGGACTTTCCCGTCGAGCCAGATATCGGGATTGCGCACGTATTCAGGGTAGATCGTCAGGCGCTGCTCGAGAAAAGCGCCGGCGCTCCGGGTCTGGGCGGCGAGTTCGTCGAGATGCGGCCAGGGCGCCTCGGGATTGACGTGATCGGGCGTTACGGGCGAAACGCCGCCCCAGTCGTTGATGCCGGCCGCGACGAGTTGCTCCAGCGCGCCGGGGCTGAGATTCGGCGGCGCCTGGATATTCATGTCCGGACCGAAAATCAGCCGCGCCGCGGCGATGGTCCAGATGAGTTCTTCGAGATCGGGTTCGGGCGCCCGCGCCATTTTGGTATCGGGCTTGGCGCGGAAATTCTGGACGATGACTTCCTGGATATGGCCGTGACGCTCGTGTACGGCTCTGATCGCGAGCAATGATTCGATGCGTTCGCGGCGAGTCTCGCCGATGCCGATCAGGATGCCGGTGGTAAAGGGAACCGCGGACTGTCCGGCGAGATCCATGGTTTCGAGCCTTACTGCGGGAACCTTGTCCGGCGAGCCGTAATGGGGCATGCCGGGTTCGCACAGGCGCGGCGAGGCGGATTCGAGCATGATCCCCATGGACGCGCTGACGGGCCGCAGCATGGCGATTTCCTCGGCGGTCATGTTGCCGGCATTGATATGGGGCAGCAGGCCGGTTTCCCTGAGTACGACGCGGGCGGCTTCGGCGAGGTAGTGCAGGGTGCTTTCGAAACCCATTTCGGCAAGGGCTTCGCGCGCGGCCTTGTAACGCAGTTCGGGTTTTTCTCCCAGCGTGAACAGGGCTTCCTGGCAGCCGAGTTCGGCGCCTTGCCGGCAGATTTCCAGCACTTTTTCGATGCCGAGATAGGGAGCCTGGACCTTGCGCGGGACGGTGGCGAAAGTGCAATAGTGGCAGACGTCGCGGCAGAGATGGGTCAGGGGGATGAAGACCTTGCGTGAATAGCTAACGATTCCGGCATGGCGCCGGTCGCGAATCTCTCGCGCCCGGGCGGCCAGTGCGGCGGTGTCGCGGTTGTCCGCGAGTTGCAGCGCTTCTGCTTCTGGGGTGATCACGTGGCGCAGTTTACGGGATAAGGCGAGCGGGCAACAAGCGTAGTTTAGTTGCTTGGGCATCGCCGCTGCCGGTTCCGGGTGTCAGGCGAACGCCGTAAATGCGCACTGAGTTATCTGCCTTCAGTCAGGTTATGCATGCCATCCCTGGCGCGACAGCAGGGGTTTCGCCAACCCCCGGTCTCGCCATCCATGGCGAGCCGTTCGGCCCTCGAAAAGCGTTGCTTTTCGAGAACCTCACCCTCGCACGCCGCCCGACACCCCGAAACGGCAGCGGCTTACGGTGTCCCGTTACTGATTGTCGGTATTGATGTTGTCCTGGCCGACGATGGGGGAGGGGACGAAGGGTTCGCCGCGGTTGTGGGCTTCCTGTTTGGCCTGGCTGTCGGGGAGGATGTCGTCGAGGCGGTCGAGGCGGTTGGGTTCCACGTACCATGCTTCGGGGAAGTCGGCGGCGCGGGGGCCGCCTTGCATTCGCCTTACGCTGCCGCTTGCCCGGCGCTGGGAGTAGGGGATGACGTTGCGTTGGCGGTTGTCGGCAAGGCCGTCGTAGAGTGCTTGGCGCAGTTCGATCTTGTCGTCGAGATACGCGGGGTCGTCGATGAGATTGCGCATTTCGTCAGGGTCGTTGGCGAGGTCGTAGAGTTCTTCCAGGTCGTAGATGCCGTAGTACTGGATGTATTTCAGGTTGCCGCGGGTGATCGAGAAAGTGCCGGGGGTCATCGGGAAGGTCCATTCCCAGTAGTACTCGTAGATGAAATCGTCGGGATTCCACTGCGTCTCGGGCGTTTCGCCGTTGATCAGGCGCCAGGCGCTAAGGCCTTCGAAGTGTTCGGGCTGCTCGGCGCCGGCAAGGTCGAGGAAGGTGGGGGCGAAGTCGAGGTTGCGGATGCGCCCGCGGTTTATCGTTCCCGCCGGGATCGTGCCGGGCTGGTAGGCGATGAAAGGCACGAGCACCGAAGGCTGATAGGCGTTGCGCTTGTCGATCAGTCCGTGGTCGCCGAACAGGAAGCCGTTGTCGGACGTGAATACGACCAGGGTGTCCTCTTCCAGTCCGTTTTCGCGCAACCAGGCGAGAATCCGGCCGACGCTGTCGTCGACCGCGGACAAGGTCGAGAAATAGAAGCGCAGATATTCCGTCATCGGCATGTCGGAATTGTAGAAGAAGTCGATTCCGTGCCAGGTGTTGCGCTGGTTGTAGACCCACATCGGCTTGCCGGCATGGTTTTCGGGCGTGTTCGCCGCGCTTGCCGGGAGGTCGAAGGTGACGTCGTCGTATTGTCCCTCGTGTCGCGCGGCGGGCAGCGGATCGGAATGAACGGCCTTGTGGCTGAGATAGAGAAAGAACGGCCTGTCGCCCTCGCGGCCGGTCTCCAGCCAATCCAGCGCGTAGTCGGTCAGTTCGTCGGTGATGTAGCCCTGCTGTTCGACCTGCTCGCCGTCCACGTTGAGCAGAGGTGTTCGGCCTCGCCGCCCGGACCACGGATAGTAATTGCCCTGGCCGGCAAAGCTGACCCATTTGTCGAAGCCGGGCCGCGGGGCGTCCGTTGCGGCGCCCATGTGCCATTTGCCGAAATAGCCGGTCTCATAGCCCGCCTGCTGCAGGTAGGCGGGGAAGAACGTGAGTCCCTCCTCGCTCGAATCGGTATTGTCCACGATGCCGTGATTGCGCGTCGTCATGCCGGTGAGGATGGTTGCGCGGCTCGGGCTGCAAAGCGATGTGGTGACAACGGTGTTCGGGAAATAGGCGCCGCCCCTTGCCAGCGCGTCGATGTTCGGCGTGTCGAGCTTGTCGTTGAGGAAGCCCATGCCGTCGAAGCGCAGGTCGTCGAGCAGGATGAATATGACGTTCGGTTGCGAATCCGGCGCCTCGCCCCGCACGCCCTGGTATGCCAGGACCGCGACGGCAGCGGCGCCGAGGCACAGGGAAAACGTTAATTCCTTAATCCGCATTCGGCAAGGTATCGTAGACGAGCCTGAAACCGACATTGCTCGAGCCGAGCCCCGGATCGCTGCCTTGCCGCGCGGCCGGACGGTAGCGCATGCAGTAATTGGGGGCGCACAGGTAACTGCCCCCTTTCATCACCCGGCTGGGAAAGTCAGGATTAAGCGGATCGTAGGCGTCGTTCTCGTGCGGGCCGAGGGGATTGTGAGTGTCCTCGGGATCGTGGCCGGGGCGGTAAAAGTCGGCGGTGACTTCCCACACGTTCCCGACCATGTCATACAGTCCATTGGCGTTGGGCGCAAAGCAACCGGTCGGGGCGATGTCCTCGAATCCGTCCGCAGCCGAGTTTTGCGCCGGAAACACGCCCTGCCAGGTGTTGGCCGCTTCGGGGTCGGGCTGGGCGGTCCCGGCGCGCTCGCCACCGGTAGCGGCAAATTCCCATTCGGCTTCGGTCGGCATGCGCCCGCCTTTCCACTCCGCGTAGGCGAACATGTCGTCCCAGCCGAGATGGACCACCGGCTGCTCCGGTCTGGCGTCCGGCCCTTCGGGGCCATAGGGCTTCTTCCAGTTTGCGCCCGGCAGGTATGCCCACCAGTTGTTGAAGTCGCCCGACTGCGCGTCGGGCGGTGTGAATACCGCCGAACCCGGCAACAGCAATTCCGGCGGAATCCGCTCGACCGGCACGCCGAACAGCGCCGGATCGATCGGCTGTTCGGCGATTGTGACATGCCCCGTTGCCGCGACGAACTCGGCAAACTGCCGATTCGTGACCTCGTGAGGATCGATCCAGAACCCATCCACCGTAGTTTCCCGCACCGGCCCCTCTTCGGCGTAAACCGAATCGTCCCCCATAAGAAAAGTACCCCCCGCAATCCGCACCGGCGCATCGCCTGGAGCAGAACAGGCGCTGGCCGCCGTATATTCAACTGCATCAACCGCAATGCTGTCGCCTTGCTCCAAACGATCACAACCAGCGAGCGAAGCGCAGACTGTGCAAATAAGCATTGAAAGGCGATACTTATTCATGGGGATTGCTCTGATCAGTCAAACTGCGGGCCGAGAGGCGTGCCCTCAGGCGCGCCGAGCGATTCGGGGGAAGTCGCCATCGGGTCGGTCACCGCTTCCATTTCCCTGGCCAGCCCCATCAGCCGCTCGAACACTTCGGGGTGGCGGTTGCCGACGTCATAGCTTTCGGTCGGATCGGTTTCAAGGTCGAACAGTTTCGGCCCGGCGAAGCGGCGGAAAGCGATCGGACCGTTGCGATAATAGGTCTTGAGCACGAGCTTGTAGCGGCCGTCGCGGACCGCGGCGAGATCGTTGGAGTCGAAGAAGTAAAGCACATCGTGGGGACTTTCCGCGCCGCCGGTCCACATCGCCGAGATGTCCCTGCCGTCGATCGCGCGGTCGGCGGGAACCTCTCCGCCCGAGAGCCGGGCGAAAGTCGGCAGCAGGTCGATCGCCATCGCCATCTCGTCATTGACCAGCCCGGCGGGAATTTGCGCGGGCCAGCGCGCCAGAAAAGGCACGCGATAACCGCCTTCATAGGTTTCGCCCTTGCGGGCGCGCAGCGGACCTTCGCTGCCCTGGAACCAGGGGCCGTTGTCACTTGTGAAAAGGATAAGCGTGTTCTCGGCGATTCCCTGCTCGTCGAGCGTGTCGAGAATACTGCCGACCGAATCGTCGATCGTCACCACGGTATCGCCGTAATCGCCGGCCCGGCTGCGGCCGACGTTGCGTTGCGCCGGAACGGCGGGATAATGCGGATGGCTGTGCGCGTAATAGAGGAAGAAGGGCTGCCCGGCGTTCTCGCCGATGAAGCGCACGGCTTCGTCGGTAAACTTGTCGGACAGTCTCGACTGGTCGATATCCTCTTCGATCATCTCGGTTCCGCGATAGAGATCGAAGGGCGCCATGTCGTTCGAATAGGCGACGCCCAGAAAACTGTCGAAGCCCTGGCTGGTGGGCCAGAGTTCCGGCAGATGGCCCAGATGCCATTTGCCGATCATGCCGGTGGCGTAGCCGGTATCCCTGAGCATTTCGGCGATCGTGATCTCGTCGGGCGGCAGGCCCCATGTCGAATGCGGCCGCGTGACGAATTGCGTGCCCGAGCGCGGCGCATAGCGGCCGGTCAGCAGGCCCGCGCGGCTTGGCGTGCACACGTTGGAGGCGGCGTACCAGTTGGTCATGATGACGCCTTCTTCCCCGAGCCGGTCGATATTGGGCGTATCGATCGCCGTGGCGCCGAAGGCCGACAAGTCGCCGTAACCGAGGTCGTCGACGAAGACGACGATGATGTTCGGGCGCGGCGGCTCGTCCGGCGCATCCTGGGCCGATGCCGCCGCTGCCAGACAAAGCGCAAGGAGCGATGCGCATGTTTTCAGTAGTTTTCCAGACATTGACGCTCCTGAAAGGTACTTGATTGACCTACTAGACATCATTCCACATGGAGCCAAGCCCTTGCACTGTCATCCTGCGCGCAGTCGCAGGATCTCATGCAGTGGCCTCCCTGCGAGATTCTGCGACTGCGCGCAGAATGACGGGTCGCAGGGGTTTCGCTCCGCGTTCGTCATCCTTCGATTCTCACGACCTGACTTTCGGTGTACCCGTAGCGGACGGCTTTCGCTTCGAGCAACTGGCCCGGCTGGAGTTCCACCGGTCCGGTATAAAGCCGCCACGGACCTTCGTCGATACGGTAACCGATCGAGGCGCCGGGTGTTGCAGAGTACAAAGCGACGCGGCCGTCGGCAAGTTCGGCGGTCGGGGAAGAAGTCTCGGGATGCTCCAGTCCCGGCCACATGCGCTCTACCATCGCCACTTCGCCGTCCGCCGACCAATCGGGCGTACGCGCATTGAATCGGGCCATCGCCGCGCGCATCAGCGCGAGTTGCTCCGCATAATCCGCATCGCCGGCGAGATTTTCGAGTTCGAACGGGTCCGCCCGGAGATCGTACAACTCTTCTTGCGGCCGGTTCCGGCTGAAATATTGCGCGATATGCGGCGGCAGTTCGCCCGCCGCCTCCAGCCGCCAGAGTTCCTGCATCGAGCGCAGCATGTCGCGATAGGCGAGATGTCTGAAAAAGGGCTGATCGTTCCGGTAGTTGCGAATGTATTTCCAGCGATGATCCCGCACCGCGCGCAGGTAATCGGGAACTTCGTCATGCCGGTCCGCGGCGGCGTGGATATAGCCTCGTTCGGGGCCCGCATGATCGCCGAGAAAGATCCGGCCGTTCATCCATGCGGGAACCTCGACGCCGGCGAGATCGAGCACGGTCGGCGCGATGTCGACGAAGCTCACGAGTTCGCCGTTGCGCGTTCCCGCGCCGCGGCCGTCGGGCCAGCGCACCATGAAGGGTACATGCAGCCCGCTGTCATAGAGCGAGCGCTTGGCGCGCGGCAGGCCGTCGCCGTGATCGGCGGTGACGATGACGATGGTGCTGCCGGCCAGCCCGTCTTCCTCGAGTTCGGCGAGCAGGCGGGCCAGAGTCTGCTCGGTATGGAAAATGTTGTCGAGCATTTGCGCGTATTCGGCGCGCACCGGTTCGGTGTCGGGCAGGAAGGGCGGCAATTCGAGCGCGGCGGGATCGTGAACCGGCTCGCGGCCGGCGCGTTCCCGCCGCAAATTCTCCAGCGTCGCGGGTGTGATCGGATGACTGTCGGGGTCGAGGTCAAGCGGGAAATTCCGGCTTTCGTGGGTTTGCACGAGATTGACCATGGCGAAGAATGACTGATCGTTTCCCCGCCCGCGCCAGGGATGGTCAGCGTTCGTCTCGTCCCAGATCGTGAACGGTCCGCCTGAAATGTTCAGGTCGAGTTGATAGTCGGTCTTGCCGTTGTTGCTGGTGTAATAGCCCGCCGCGCGCAGCAATTCGGGATAGGCCTTCACATGTGGAGGCGGCACCGCCGTGTAGGGAAGCCGCGAGCCGTCGGGAAGCGTCACGCCTTGTTGCG
Source organism: Pseudomonadales bacterium (assembly GCA_022822865.1). GTDB lineage: Bacteria > Pseudomonadota > Gammaproteobacteria > Pseudomonadales > Pseudohongiellaceae > UBA9145. The sequence goes on from JAJDYJ010000096.1 coordinate 16,015, forward strand.
CGCGCATCTGCTGGGCGCCGATCGATTGCTGATGCACGCCCGTGGCCAGCGCCGCCCGGCTCGGACTGCATACTCCAGCCGTAGTAAAGACCTTCTCGTAAAGCACTGATTGTGCGGCAAAATCATCGAGCACCGGCGTGCGAGCCTGTACGTCTCCGTAGGCGCCGATGTGCGGACTCATGTCCTCGAACACGACGAGCAGGAAATTGGGCCGGCTTTCGGTGGAACTGGAAATGCCGGGCTTGACGGCGAACGCCAGCGCCAGCAAAAGCGCGCAGAATTTGCAGATTTTCCCGGGCATTGCCTCTTCCGCCCCGACTAGTCCATTATTCGTCAGCATTGTCACAGATGCGAAGGGTATCAGGAATGAGCAGACCGGCGGGCGAGTTTGAACCCAGACCCATGAAAATCAGCGTGCTTACGGCGGCGCTGCAAGAGCTGACGCCGCGCGAGCAGCGCGATGCGGACCCGGATCTGGCGGTCGAGGAATGGCTGGCGTTCTCGCGCGACATCGGCTCGCCCTATATCCAGTTGTCGGCGGCCCTGCATCCGAGCGTCAGCGACGTGCCGGCCGAGGCGATGCTGGATCCGGTTGCGAACACGCTCGACCTGCGCGAACCGTTCAACGGGAAGCGCGCCGAACGCGTCAAGGCCGCGATGAAGGATACGGGCGTCGGGCTATCGGACCTCGCCTATTTCGACAACATGCTCGTTGCCGACGATGCGGCGCGCCGCGCCAAGCACGAATTCATGTTGCGCGTTTTCGACGCGGCGGTGCTGCTTGAAACGGACGCGGTGTGCGGCTTCGTCGGGCGCAATTACGATCTCGAAATGGATCCCAACCTCGAGATGTTCGAGCGGGAATTCATACCGCTGCTGAAAGAGGCGAAGGCCCGGGGGCTGACGTTTCGTGTGGAGCAGTGCCCCATGCCCGGCTGGACGCCGCTCGATCGCTGGCATAACAACATCGCCTATGCGCCGGGGCCCTGGATCGCCTTGCATCGCATTTGCGAAAGGCACGGCGTCGGCGACCAGTTCCGGGTTCACTACGATCCCTCGCATTCGGTCCTGATGGGCCAGGACACCCGCTCGATGTTCCAGTACCTCAAGGACGAGGGCTATGGCTTCCTGATCGACGGTTTCCACGTCAAGGGGCAGGTCGTGGATTCGAAAGGTATATCGGCCTGGGGCTACGGCGGCCAGGCCATGGAACGCGGCGACTGGATCGGCAGCGCGCCGTCCGGCAATCCCGCCGATCAGGTGCACGCCTGGAAGAAGCAGGTCGCCATCTGCGAGCACGAACTGCCGGGCACGGCGAGACACGACCCCCTGGCCTACCTGCAAAACCGCACCGTCGACTGGCTCGATCACCAGCTTGCGGCGCGTGAACTGCTCGACATCGACCCGGCCGAGATCTACCTCGTCGTCGAGCACGAATACCCGCCGGCGCGCATCCAGGACAAGGACAAGCTGGCGCCGATCCTGGAAGGGTCGGTCGCGTTTACCAGGGCCATCGACGAAGCGGCGGCGGCGATGTATGCGCTGCAGCACGAGGTGATGGCCGCGCAGGGAATTCCCGTGCAAGGCGTGGGGCGGGAGGCCTACAGATCATGAGAAAACTCAGGGCGGGGATTGTCGGCGGCGGCCAGGGCGCCTTCATCGGCGCCGTCCATCGAATCGCCGCGGAACTCGACAACGAGGCGCGGGTAGTCGCCGGCGCCATGTCTTCCGATCCCGAAAAGGCGAAGGCGAGCGCCGCGGCCTGGCATCTCGAGCGGTCCTACGATTGCTACGAGACGATGGCCGCCGAAGAAGCGGCGATCGAGGGCGGCATCGACTACGTCATAATCGCAACGCCGAACAATCTTCATCTTCCGGTCGCGAGGGCGTTTCTCGAAGCCGGCATCCACGTCGTCTGCGACAAGCCGCTGGCGTCGACCCTCGACGATGCGCGGGAACTGGGGAAAATCGTGGCGAGCAGCGGCAAGCTATTCGCCCTGACGCATACCTACAGCGGCTATCCGATGGTCCGCGAGGCCCGCGATTTCGTCGCGAGCGGCCGGCTGGGCGATCTGCGCAAGGTCCAGGTCGAATACAACCAGGACTGGCTCATGGAACCGCTGGAACGCGAGGGGAACAAGCAGGCCGAATGGCGCACGGATCCCGCGCGCTCCGGCGTCAGTTGCTGCGTGGGCGACATCGGCACCCACGCGAAGCATCTGGTTGAGTTCGTAACGGGCCGGAAGGTGCAATCGGTCTGCGCGGAACTGACGAGCTTCGTCGAAGGCCGGCGGCTCGACGACGACGCGAGCATGCTATTGCGGCTCGAAGGCGGCGCCCGGGGCACGCTCGTATGCTCGCAGATCGCCTGCGGCGAGGAGAACGCCCTCAATATCCGCCTTTACGGCACGAAGGCGGGACTGGAGTGGCGCCAGATGAAACCGAATACGCTGAAAGTGAAGCCGGCCGGCAAGAGCTGGGAGAGATTCCGGTCCGGCGGCGGTTACCTGGGCGAAGCGGCCGCGCGAGCGACAAGGACGCCCGCCGGCCACCCCGAGGGTTATCTCGAAGCGTTTGCGAACATCTACCGCGATTTCATGGCCGATGTGCGGCGCGCGGCGGCGGGCGAACCGGCGTTATGCAATTATCCCGGGATCGAGGACGGAATCCGCGGCATGCGCTTCGTGGAGGCGGCCGTGGCGAGTTCCGGCAACGGAACGATCTGGGTTGAGGTGTAGAAATGAAATTGCGGATTTCGATGTTGCTCATTGTCGCCGTTATCGCATTGCCGGCGTTCGGGGCGGAGAATTCCGGGCGGGTGCTTTTTACCTATGGCGGCTGGGAAGGTCACGAGCCGGAGGCCTACCGGGACTTGCTGGTGCCCTGGCTGCGGAGCGAAGGATTCGAGGTGATCGTCTCGGATTCCCTGGAGCCATACGCGGACGGCGAGTTCATGAGCGGCATCGATCTGGTCGTGCAGATCTGGACCATGGGGACGATTACCGGGGACCAGCTCAACGGTCTGCTCACGGCGGTGGAAAACGGCACGGGAATCGCCGGCTGGCACGGCGGACTCGGCGATTCGTTCCGGCTGGCGCAGCGCTACGAGTACATGATCGGCGGTCAATGGGTGGAACATCCCGGCAACGACGGCATTCCCTACCGGGTCAACATCACCGATCACGAAGACCCGATCACACGCGGACTGGACGATTTCGACGTCGTATCGGAGCAGTATTACATGCACGTCGATCCGAACAACAAGGTTCTCGCGACGACGACATTCAACGGCGACCATGACTATTGGGTCAGGGACGCGGTCATACCCGTGGTCTGGAAACGGATATACGGCGAGGGCCGCGTCTTCTACACCTCGCTGGGCCACAAACCCCATGTATACGAGATTCCCGAGGCCCTGACGATCCTGCGGCGCGGCATATTGTGGGCCAGCCGCAGCAGGCGCGAAGAGACGCCGAATCTCATTTCACCGCTTTATCCATCGCGCTAGCCGCGGTCCGGGAGTCAAGCTATGCAAAGTGCCATTAGTACGCGCCTGAGCGCGATGATGTTTCTTCAGTTCTTCATCTGGGGCGCGTGGTATGTGACGATCGGAAACTACATGGCGGCCCAGGGTATGGCGGACCTCACGCATTGGCCGTATACGGTCAATCCTGTTGCCGCGATCATCGCGCCGTTTTTCCTGGGCCTGGTCGCCGACCGGTTTTTCGCCACGGAGCGGGTTCTCGGCGCGCTGCATATCATCGGTGGGTTGATCATGCTGACGGTGCCCCAGGCAACGGGGTCGCCCTTGCTGTTCATACTGCTGCTCCTGCTCTACAACATCTGCTATATGCCGACGCTGGGGCTGGCAAACTCGCTCGCCTTTCACAATATCGAGAACCAGGAAAAGCAGTTTCCGCTCATTCGCGTGTTCGGCACGATCGGCTGGATCGTCGCCGGGCTGTTCATCGGTTTCGTCCTCGGCCAGTTCTCGGGCGACGAATTGCCGGATCGCACCCCGCTGCCGCTGTACACGACGGCGATCGCGAGTCTGATTCTCGGCGCCTACAGTTTCACGCTGCCGCATACGCCGCCTCCCGCCGCCGGCGAGAAAGTGTCCCTGAAAAGCATCGTCGGCATCGACGCGTTCCGGCAACTGGGCAGCCGCGCGTTCTATATCTTCATCGCCTGCTCGATTCTGATCTGCATTCCCCTGGCCGCGTATTACAATTTCGCGCCGATCTTCGTCGCCAACGCGGTATACGATCAGAACGTGAGCAACGCGGTCGTCGGCCTGCTGCCCAACCCGTCGTCGCTGATGACGCTCGGCCAGATGTCCGAGGCGGCGTTCATGTTGCTGATGCCGCTGCTGTTCGCGCGCTTCGGCGTGAAATGGATGCTGGCCATCGGCATGGCGGCATGGATCCTGCGTTACCTGCTGTTCGCGCTCGGCGCGCCGGACGCCGTCTTCTGGATGGTGGTCACCGGCATACTGCTGCATGGCATCTGTTACGACTTCTTTTTCGTCACCGGGCAAATCTACGTCGACAAGAAATCGACGCCGGCCGTGCGCGGCCAAGCCCAGGGATTTCTCGTCCTGGTGACCTACGGGATCGGGATGTTCATCGGCGCGCAGATAGCCGGAGCGCTATTCAACGCGTTCCTGGGAGACGAAACTGTATTGACGCTGGCGCGCTGGCAGGATTTCTGGCTGCTGCCGGCCGGTTTCGCCCTGATCGTGTTCCTGCTGTTCGTATTCACGTTTCGCGAGGAGTGAAAGAGGTGACACTCATGTCGTACGCAATTTTTTCTATACGCATCACGCTGCTGGGATTGGCCGCGGGCCTGCTGTTGAGTTCCGGTTCCTTGCTTGCGCAGGACGCCGTGCTGATCAGCAGCGCGCGGCTTGTCATCGGCGACGGGTCGGTCATCGAGAACGGGTCGCTGCTGTTTGAAGACGGCGCGATTGCGGTGGTGGGGGATGGCGCGATCGATGCGCCTGACCGTGCGCGCGTGATCGACGGCAACGGCAGAACCGTGATCCCGGCCCTGATCGACGGTCACACGCATCTCGGCTACCAGGGAACCCACGACTGGGGCGCCCACAATTACACGCCCGAAACTCTGCGCGACAACCTCGAGCAATATGCCTGGTACGGCTTCGCCGCCGCCTTCTCGGCGGGTTCGGATCCCGATGAAATGGCGCTGGAATTCCAGCGTACGCAAGGCGAGCGATATCCGGACGCCGCGCGGCTGTTGTTCGGCGCGGGCATGGCGCCCGAAGGGCAGGGGCCCAACGACACTTTTCTGGTGGAAGTCGTCGAGGTCGAGGACCGCACCGGGCAGACCGTCCTGCGTGGGCTGACGAGTCCGGAACAGGCCATGATGCGGGCGCGCGAAGTCGCGGACAGGGGTATTCCCTTCATCAAGATATGGGTCGACGACCGCGGCGGCAGCCAGGCGAAGCTGGCGCCGGAGGTGTACCGGTCCCTGATGGCTGAAAGCGAAAGACTGGGCGTGAAGGTATTCGCTCATCATCAATTCCCCGAAGACATGCCGGACTTGCTGGAAGCCGGCGCGGCCGGTTTTCTGCATGGCAGGTTTGGCGACGCGTTTACCGACGAGATTGCACGACAGACCGCGGCGGCGGGAGCCTTCGTCATCCCCAATCTGGGCCTCGGGGAATTGCGGCGCGAGGCCATCGGCGACGACCCGTTTCTGCGAGCGGTGATGCCGGCCGAGTCGGCGAATGCGCTCTCCGGCCCGGACAGCGGACGGCAGGCAAGCGTCACGCGTAACACCGGCCGGGAAGCGAGTCTGAGCGCAAGTCTTTCGCGGCTGCTCGACGCCGGCGTTGACATCGTGCTCGGCACCGACGCCGGCCCCTTGCCCGGGCATCCCTTCGGTTATAGCGGGCATCGGGAACTCGAGATCTATATCAGACTCGGCATGACGCCGATGCAGGCGCTGGTCGCCGCCACGAGCGCCGCTGCGCGGCATCTCGATCTCGACGATCTCGGCCTGCTGGCGCCCGGTCACAGCGCGAGCCTGGTCATCCTCTCGGCAAACCCGCTGGACGACATCAGCAATACGCGCAGCATCGAGCGGGTGTTTCTCGCAGGACGCGAGATCGACCGGGAGGCGATAGCCGGCCGCTTGAGGGAATTGTAGTAACGATCTGTCTTCCCGTCATTCTGCGCGTAGCGAAGCGTAGTCGCAGAATCTCCCTGTTGCGCCGAGATTCTGCGACTGCGCGCAGAATGACGAATTTGCAGTCAGAACTCGCAGCCGGTTCTCGGGATCGGCATACGCAAAGTCGTTTCAAGGTCGCCGAGCAATTGGCTTGACGCTTCGATTTGCCCGGCGGCGGCGATAGCACTCGCCTCAGCGCAGCCGAGCCACAGCCGGGTGAAGCCGCCGACGCCGGCGTGGAGACTCGGCAGGCCTTGACGGCTGCCGGGTTCGGCGCTGCTTGTAGCGCCAAGTTGCACGACATAGTCGCCGCCAGCGCCTTTCCAACCGCCTTTTGACGGCAGGAATTTCCCGATCGGATCGTCGAGATGCAGGTTGAATGCGAGTGAGGCGCCGGATTGTGACAGCGATGTGCGTTGCAGGCACCCGGCCAGATCGTTGATGCGCGCCTGCCACCAGGCTTCGGCTTCGGCGCCCTTGCGCCAATCGCCTTCCTTCGGGGAATTGCTTTCCCGCAACGGGCAGGCGATGAAATCCTGCAACTGCAGGCCGGCGGGTTCGATCATTTGCAGCAGGTGCGCCTGGTCGCCGAGGCCTTTCAGCAGGGCGAGCAGTTCCTGCAACTGTTCCGGTTCGCGCCAGGCAATGGCGATCAGCACGAAGGGGCCGTTTTCGTCCTTCATTTCCCCCCAGATGAAGTGGGTCAGTTCGCCTTCGGCGTCGCGATATCCGAGCCCAAGGGGGTGCTCGATCCAGCCCATGTCGGCGCTGACGTGGGCGGAATTGAGAATCCGGACGCCGCCGTGCCGCAAGGAACGCTTGCTCATGGCGAGAAAAACGTCTTCGCTGTCCCCGGCAGTGATTCGATCCGGAATTCCAGCCCTGGAATCGACATTCAGCCTGGAGGGATCGAAGCTCCAGCGCAACTCAGAGGGCCCGTTGCCGAAGCCGAGACGGCTGTAAAAGCCTTGCTCGAACATGCCCAGCGCCGAGACCATCATTCCCGCCTCGGCGTCCTGTTGTACCAGTTCCGCCGTGGCGCGCGAAGCGAAACCGGCGCGGCGGCCGCGCGGGCTCGTAGTCACGGCGGCAACGATGCCGAGAGGGATGTCCTCGTTCAGATAGCGGATCGACGCGGGGCTGGAAATCGTGACGCATTCCGCCGCGCCGTCGAGTTCGCCCACCAGCGCGCGGGAGTTGTCGAGCATGCCGCGCAGATGGGACGCGTCGTCCTTGTCGCCGCGGTCGATCCAGCGGGTTTCCTCCCAGATGCGGATTACCGCCTTCTCGTCGCGTTTCGCCTCGTAAGGCCGAATGGTCATCGAAATTTTCCTAATTTCCTTGCGCCCGGAATCCTATGCCGCAAATCCACGCGCCGCCGAGTACCAGTGCGACTATTCCGGTATTCGCAGGAGACAGCGGGTTGCCGTCGATGCCGAACAGGGCGGTAAAACTGATGCCGAGTCCGACTAGCGCCGCCCCCGGCAACTGGCGCCAGAGCGAAGGCGCCGTCGCATTGGCCGGGCGCGGCATTCTTTCCAGCGGCGACAGGCCCACCGCGGCGGGCAGGAGCAGCAGGACGGGAAGCGCGACCCAGGGGATGCGGCTCCACCACCAGCCCTCGCTGCCCGGCGCCATGCCCAGGCCGAAACCGTCCGCGAGCCAGGAGGCGCCGAGCAATAGCAGCAATATGCTCATGTGCCAGAGATAGAGCGTCATGATCATGCTGTTGATCAACACCGTGGCGGTCCACAGGCGCAGATTGTCCAGCAGGCGCCGCATTGGCTTCTCGACGGCGAGCAGCACGCCGAACTGAACCAGTCCCAGGGCCGCCAGAGTAATCTTCGGCGGCAGGGAATTGCTGGGTCCTTCGCCCGGCGACCCCGCCATGGCAACGGGGTAAGGCCCCCAGATCACGGCCAGCGCCAGCGCGGTCAATGCGGCCGCGGCGACCGCCAGCAAAACCGCCGGACTGCCTTGCCGGCCGTCGCGCCAGGCGAATCCGAGATGATGCATCGCCAGCCAGATCCAGAAGTAATTGCTCCAGCCGGGCGTTTGCCAGTCGAAACCGAAAAATGCGATATCGGTCGCCGCGGCCAGCGTCAGGTAGGCCGCCAGCGACCAGCAGCCCCAGCGCCGCCAGGCGGCATGGCTCGGCGGCGCCAGGATCACGATCATGGTGTAGATGGCAAGAAACCAGGTGGGCAGCAGCGCCGTACGCGTAATGAACTGAATCGATTCCGTGGCGATGCCGCCCGCGTACAGCAAAATCGCGATGACCGCCCAGACGAGCACGAGCAGCAACATCGGCCGCAGCAGCCGGTGCAGGCGCGTCGCCAGCCATTCGCCGTAGCCGACGCCTCTCGCCGCGGCCGACTCCAGCGAAACCGCGTTGGCGTAGCCGCCGACCATGAAGAAGACCGGCATGACCTGGAAGATCCAGGTCAGCCATTCGGTCCAGGGCACGATTTCCAGCGCCAGCACCGGCGCATAGGCGCCGGTTTCAGGATCGACATGGGCGCCGGTGATCAGCAGGTGCCCCGAGATCACGAACAGGATCGAGAACGCCCGCAGAAAATCGACGTAGCGATTTCTTTCCGCGGGCGTTTTGGCGGCGAGTTCGCGCGCCTGTTCCCAGACCTTCAATCGCGCAGGCCGAATGTGAAGACCACGTTGCCCGAGGCGATGGTGACGAATTGCTCGCCGTCCACCTCGAAAGTCATGGGCGCGGCGTGGACTCTGCGGCTGAGCGAGACGTTCCACAATTCCTCGCCGGTTTCGGCGTCGAGGGCGAAGAAAAAGCCGTCAGCGCTGCCGCTGAACAACAGGCCGCCGGCGGTCGTGGTGATGCCCGCCGAAGACCGCGGCATGATCGGGAATTCCCAGACGATGTCGATCGTCGTCGGATCGATGGCGCGAATGGAACTGTGGAAGGCGTCCATCGGCTGGGTATAACGTCCGCCGCCGCCGGTGTAACGCTCGCCTTCCTCGTAGTCCTCGTCGCGCTTGAAGAACTCCTGTTCGCCATCGAAGGAAGTGACGTAGAACAGGCCGGTATCCGGATTGAAGGCCGGCGAATACCAGTTGGTGGCGCCGACGATCGGCGGCGAAACCATCACGCCTTCGTAGGTAGGCGCCATGCCGGGCACGCGGATCGGCCTGCCGAGGGGGTCGAGCCCCGAAGCCCAGGTCACGGTGGCGAAAGTGTCGCCGTCCAGGAACTCGCCGGTTGCGCGGTCCAGGGTATAGAAGAAGCCGTTGCGATTGGCCCAGAGCATGGTCTCGCGCATTTCCCCGCCGACCTCGATATCGGCGAGGATGGGAATCTGGATCGAATCGTAGTCGTGCACGTCATGGGGCGTGAACTGGAAGTACCATTCGATCTCGCCGGTGTCGCCGTTCAGCGCCAGCACCGCGTCCGAATACAGGTTATCGCCCAGGCGCACGTCGCCGTTCCAGTCCGGGCCCGGATTGCCGGTGCCCCAGTAGATCTGGTTCAGTTCCGCGTCGTAGGAGCCGGTGATCCAGGTGGCCGAACCGCCGGTGGCCCAGGAATCGCCCAGCCAGGTGTCGTTGCCGAACTCGCCGGGGCCGGGAATCGTGTACGTGCGCCAGATCAGTTCGCCGGTTTCCGGATCGTAGGCGTCGATGAAGCCGCGAATGCCGAATTCACCGCCGGCGATGCCGGTCACGACCTTGTCCTTGACGATCAGCGGCGCGGCGGTCTTGCTGTAGCCTGAGGAGTATTCGGCGACTTCGGTATCCCAAAGCACATTGCCGGTGCGCGCGTCGATGGCTACGAGGTGGGCGTCGAGAGTGCTCATGAACAGCGTTTCGCCCAGAATCGCGACACCGCGGTTGTTGCGGCCGCAGCAGATTCGCAGGTCCTCGGGCAAGTCATGGTCGTAGCGCCAGTAAACGCCGCCGGTGCGGGCGTCGACCGCGGTGACGTTGCTCGGGGCCTCGGTGATGAACATGATGCCGTCGACCACCAGCGGCACGGTCTCGGCGCGGTCGATCACCGGAATCTGGTAAGCCCATTTCATTTCCAGTTCGGTGACGTTTTCGGTGTTGATCTGGTCGAGCAGGCTATGGCGTTTGCTGTCGAGGGTGCCGGAGTACATCAGCCAGTTTTCCGGCTCGTCGACCGCGTTGACCAGCCGCTCCCAGGTGATCGGCGTGAAAGCCGGTGTGATTACGGTCTGGAATTGCTGTTCCTGGGCCTGGACGAAAGCGCCGGAAAGCAGAATCGCAAGTAGCAGGGAAAGGCGTTTCATGGTCATATTTCCTCTCTTCGCAAGGAGAACAGGTACGCCACGAGGTCGTCCAGTTCGCTCTCCGACAATGATTGGGCATAGCTCGGCATGGTGGATTCTTCGATGCGTTCGTAGGATTGCAGGCTGTCCTTGTGAAAGGACCAAAGATTCTCGTCGTCGTCCATGATGCGCACGGAAAAGCTGTCCTCGTTCATGCGATAGCCTTCCCTGGTGACGCCGTCGGGCCCGGTGATGCGCAATCTCCACCAGCGCGGGGCGACGTCTTCCTGGGGATTAATCATGTCCGCCAGCAGATCGTCCGGCGTACGGTTCTCGCCGATGCGGGACAGATCGGGGCCGAAACGCGCGCCGCGGCCGCTTACCATATGGCAGTCGGCGCAGTCGCTGCCGCTCCAGAACAGGTCGCTGCCCGATTCGGCGTCGCCCGCCAGCACTACCGAGCTCGGGTCATAGCGCAGCGAATCGAGATAGGCCACCAGTTGCCAGACCTGGGGGTCCGGCACATTTTCCGGCACCGGCAACATGGCGGTGCCCGGTATGCCGTCGCGGATGATGTTGAAGATGGCGACGTCGGTGCTGGCCCGGGTCAGCCGGCCGGTCAGGTCCGGCCCCCCGGCCTCGTCGTTGCCGGTGGCGTCAAAGCCGTGGCAGCGCCCGCATTGCCGCTCGAAATAGCGCTCGCCGAGCCGTATGTCGACCAGGGTGTTGTACAAATTGCCGGCGTCCTCGGCCTGCGAGTGGGGAACCGGCAGAATCGAAAGCGCGAAAGCAGCGCCCGCCAGCAACCACCCGCCGCGGAATCCCGAAAGCTTGCTCATGGCGACTCCTCTTATGTAAGCGGCGTCTAGTGTATCATCGCCACCATGCGTTGCAATTTCGTCCGTCCGGACGTGTGACTCGAAATGAGTGAAGTGTTGATTGGCAAGCAGGAAAGCCTTGAAAGGTGCATCCAGCGGGTCCGTGAAGTGTGGGGACGCCCATCCGAAATTCCTTTCGAGCGGGATTTGGACAAGCAGGATTTGATCGCTCTGAATCTGATGCGCGCATTCGATACGCTGCTCCACATGGCCAACTTCTTGATTCGCGGAAAAAAGTTGGGTTGGCCGAAAAGCAGCGACGAATCCTTCGATATGCTTGCGGAGGCCGGTCTGGTTGACGCGGAAACGCGGGACAACCTGAAGCGAGGCAATGCCATGCGGGACATGCTCGTTCGCAGGTACGCGGCAATCGATCTCGACAAGGTCAGGCAAGTGATTGAACTTAATCTTGACGAAATGCTCGATGCAGGTGGGAAATTCCTCCGTCACGGCGCGGATTAACGCTAGCGAACATCGGAGACCACCGGATTGTTAATGATCCGCAGAAGGTGCCCGATTTTCAGAGTCTGGCAGCCGAGACAACTGTAAAGAAATTCTTAGTAGTTCAAGTTAGGGGTGAACTGGGAATACCGAGGAGTCCGGGATCATGCGATATGTAAGCTTTATCCACCGGGAAAATGCAAGTTTTGGTGTCAGTTTCCCTGATTTCCCAGGCTGCGTGGCGGTCGGGGACACCCGTGAAGAGGCTTTGCGTCAAGGCCGCAAAGCCTTGGCATTTCACATCGAGGGGCTTTGTAAAGACGGAGCGTCTATTCCGTCACCGCGCCCAATCGACGCTATCAATTGTAATCCGGAACTGGCCAACTGGCGCGATGGCGCGGACATGGTGCTCATTCCACCCGTCGGATCCTTCACCAGAATTGAAGGTGCCTCTCGGAGTATTGCCGACCATGTTAGAGATTGAAGATTTTAGCGACGAACGCCAGAAAGTGTGGTGCATCCACTGCGGTGCAGTTCTAGAAAACTCGAAGGTTAATCATGACCATGTGCCAAGCAAGTCATTACTTTCCAGAGATGCTCGCCAACGAGGTACAAACTATGATCGAGGATTCGGAGAACTCGATGACTATCTCCCACAAGTTGTAATTTGCAAGAGTTGTAATTCAAGTTTCTCGCAAGACGAAAACTATCTGCTATGCGTTCTACACGCAGCAACGGCCGGATCTCTCTATCCAAACCCCGAGTCTCACCCGGAAGCAGCGAAAGTACTAAAGAGCAATCGCCACGTTGTTCGTGAACTGAGGGAATCGATTGAACCTCAGATTCCTCTCTTCGATGAGTTCCGTTCATTCACGTTCAGGCCAGATTCAGATAGAGTGATCCGTGCAATTCTCAAGAACGCTAGAGGACACGTTTATCACGAAATCGGAGAACCGTTATTTGAGGAACCAGAACGCGTAACATACAGGTCTCTCGTGTCGATGGCAGACAAAGAAAGGGAGGCTTTCGAAGATACCGGTGGTCTAGAGGTCTGGCCGGAGGTTGGTAGTCGAATGTTGCTCCGCGTGATCAATGGAGTCGGGCTGGCTGGGGGCTGGGTAACTGTTGAAGAGGACAGGTACCGATATGCCGTAGATTGGTCTTCTGGAATTACGGTCCGTACAGTAATCTGGGAATATCTTGCTACAGAAACATATTGGACGGATTAGGCAAGAAGACTCATTTAAGATCTGGTGCCTTGGACTTAAATTTGGCATCCCTGCTAAGTCCTCTTAGAATGCTTGACAGTATCACCCTACTTCGCCTAAGCGCAAATGTGCGATTCGTATGCATTTACCAGTCTTCTCCGTCTTTCATTTGGTCCATTTGGGCCTGTTCCCATTGCTCCAATGCCGCAGGATCTTTTTTCTCAAGGCACTCCTCGATAATCGGAATAGCCTCTTCGGTGACCGGCCAGTCTAGAGCCAGACCGTATTCGTTGATCTTTTCCCGCCATACTTCGTCGAGCGAGGTGAGGACCCATCGGTTAATGAGTTTCTCGGTCGCATCGGCGCCGAGAATTTCCCGGGCCTCCTCGCCGAAAGCTGCCAACCAGTTTGCCCATCTTGAACTTCCTCGGGCGTTACCGCCGTGCCGTATCTCTTGACAATGCCATTCATATCCATCACGACCTCGTCATCGAATTAGGCGCAGGGCGCGAAGCGGATGCTGGACGGGAACAGAATGTTGGGCTTGGCAATGTGAATGTAGCAACTTACGTCGATGGCCAATTGTAAGAGTTGTCTCGACATGCGGAGTAGTTGGCATTGAGTTTATCGGTGAGGAGGATCAGCGCGGTTATCCGCCTAACCATCGCCGTAACCTCGCGAGCTTCATTCTTGGTGAGCGGTCGCCCCATGATGGCCTCCTCTCGATAGGATAACCATTTCTTTATCACTCGATAGCCGCCGATCACGTATTGCCAAGTTGTTTCAGGGACTCCGCGCCAGAAGGTTGTATCGTTAAGATGTATATCAATGGCCTTGCCAAGCAAGGCAAAACCTCGCGACTCATCAATACCATCGGAGACGAATCCCTGTCGAAGATTATCTTTTTCTGTGTCCGTCCAATCTCGCTTTTCAAACTTACCCTGGCCAGGATTTACTCGGCCCTTGGTGTCGCGGCTACCCCAACCGGCGTTCATTGTCAGATTAGTATTGGAAATGCCACCGAGCACTCGTAAGTGATTTGCAATCTGGCCACTCGTTGTACCAAGAACATCGAATCCTGTGTCAAGCAGAGCCGCAATTTGCGACCCGATAGTGATCGAGTTTTCAAGCAAAGCAAGAGAATTAGGAAGAGGGATTCTTGGCCAGTCTATGGCTAGGCCGTCTGTTGATTCGGTTAGATATTGAGGCGCGTATGCGATGGCCAACGCGTGGTGCCAGGGCGCAGCCGCAGCCTTCGCATTGATGTCGGGGTCCAGCAGCCCTAGATGCTTTAGCCAACTGCGCGTTGGTATTGACAGGTTGGCTTTAGGTGCGTCGGGAAACATTGAATCATGTAACTGGAATGGAAAATAATTGGAATGCCCGCGTTGAGCGTCGTGATCACCAAGGAAGCTCGTGAATAACATTGGCGGACCCTCAGGATTGGCGACGCCTGATGGCCGAGTCACAAGGAACTTGTTTCCTCCGGAGTATTGCACCCATAGATTAGGTCTAGCTCGATTCCAAATTGTCGAAGTATTTGTGTAATAGGCATATCGGACATCGAAAGGGCGTACTAAATATCGAACTAGTTTTTCATTGTCGTATGTTTCCCTCACTAACGCGGCATTTCGAGCTTTTTCTGCATAGTGACCAGACGCATTTTTGGTAAGATGGGGAGCTGTTAACTGCAACGTTTTCCAATCCACGCTTGAGTCGAAATAAACCTTCATTCGGGCTTCTAGGTCTGATTTTTTGATATCGATCAACGCGCCGCCACGTTTTTCCAGCAAGCCATTTAGTGGATCGATCTCTCCAATATCCGGCAATTTTGGCCAAGCCAGATACTGATTGCCTACATCGCGTGGTCGAAAAGATAGACGGTTCCATATTTGCGGATTTGCTATATCGTACTGGTCGTCGAAATTCTCACTTTTTAGGCTTTCAAGTAGTTGTTCGCGGCGCGTTTTTGCGCGACCAGCATCGATATCGTCTCGATAGCGGACAACTGTGTTCGTCGTGCTTTCTGACTTTACGGCCAAGCCAATTACTATCCCTTGCCGAATACCAGGAGAGAATCCTTTCATAGCGAAAACTGTCTCACTGGTCGTTCCATCAGGTGCGTACTCTGTCTTGTTGCGGTCGCCATGCAAATTTTCGACCCAAAACTTGTCAAAACTCTGAAGTAAATGTTGACGCATCACGACGAACGACGGTTCGCTTGTCCAAGAATAGTTCGAGATGTAAGAGAATACACCTCGGCCAGTCTTCGCAATTCGTCGTTCGGCAATTCGAAAAAAGCGGACATAAAGTTCATCGAGGTTAAATTTCCTGATGTTCCAATCTGAAATCAGTCCATCCTTGTAAGGCTCCACGAGTCCGGCCTCTTCTTCGGGACTCGTTCCGGCATAAGCGTTGTAGGGCGGATTGCCTAGAACCACGAGGACTGGCACGTCACGCTTTATATGCTCTGCTCGGTCGCGTTCGTGTTCAAGCTCAGGGTAAAGCGGTATCGTCTGTTTTGGCCCTGATGGGAGTTCCCATCCTGTAAGTGCGTTCGTGAGAAATATCGCTGGTCTCTCACCTTTGTTAGGATCAACGGGAGCTCCGAGCTTGGCCAGCAAATTGCCTACCTGCCAATGGGCAACGACGAATGGCGCCGACATGATTTCGAATCCAAATACACGCTTGCAGGCTGCTTCCTGCACGTCTTGGCCTATGAGGGCATCTTCGCCCTTGGCGCGCAACGTTTTTTCAATCTTTCGGAGTACTTCGACAACAAAAGCACCCGTCCCGCAGCATGGGTCTAGGACATAAACGTTGTCGTCAGCAAGCCCATCGGCAATGCCCAACTCGCTACGGAGAACGGTATCAACCCGTTCCACCATGTATTGGACGATTTCGTGCGGCGTATACCAAACGCCCATCTTTTTGCGGAGTTGTGGGTCGAAGGCTTCGAGGAAGGGTTCGTAGAAATGCTGAATTGCCTCGCCGCTGTCAAACAGTTTGAAAAAGGTCTCGGAATCAATGCGGTTCAACGCTTCGCCCGTGAGATCCAATACTTCCATGAGGCCGAGAGGCCCTAGCCGACTGGGTTTGGCAACCTCTTCAAATAGTGAGCGAATCATTGGAACGGTCATAATGTAGCCCGCCGACTTCCAGTCGAACGAATCGCTATTGTTTTCTTTGGCCCAGATCGTCCATGCAGAAAAGATGCCGTAAAACAGTGTCTGGATTAGCGTGGAACGAAAGAAGCGCTCGCCTTCCTCGCCTTCGAACTTGATTCCGAGTGCTAGCTCAAGTGCGGAGCGAAGTGGCGCAAGGGTGACTCCTTCCTTCTCTTCCAGTGTCGCTTGTGCTTCGCGTGCGTATGACGACAGGAACCAGGCGATATCCTGGGGTCGGGTGAGTGATGCGGCATTCATCATGACCCGGCGCAAAAACTCAGCGAGATGTGTCCCTTGTTCGCGCGCAGACTTTACGGGGTGGGCCGCCATTGACCAAAATGTTGGCTCGTCATCCGCAAGGCTGAAGAATTCGCGTACAACAGGTTTGCCACTACCATCTTCCCCAATCAATCGAAACTCTCGGTAGTTTGTGACAAGCACCAACCGATATAGATTGAAGTATTTCGTTGCCTGCTCGCCCTTTGCAGTTTGCCAGCTTTGGTCGGAAAGGGGTTTGACCTCGATGACGCCTCGTTCAGGAATTTCTCCCTGTCCGGATTTCGGTACGCCTTTGCTGCATTGCTTTTTGCTATAGAGCCCGAAGTCAGGGTGACCGGCGCCTTGGTTGCGCAATTGTCCATTACAGATGACTTTCGGGTCGAGCTCGTCGCCCAACTCGTTCAGCAGGTTTTCAAGGGCAGAATAGTATGAAGTTTCACTTGTAGCGCTGCCAGTGTTCCGAATCTGAGCCATGCGCTGAAGGTAGGAGCAAACTGCGGATTCAATGGATGTCACAACTATCTCTTTACCTTTGGCTCGTTGCTGCTGTTGCCAGCCTACAGTGGACCTTATCGGCCAATTCCATGAATGCTTTGATTTGTAAGTATTTTCAATAAGTTACAGCATTCCAATTCATGCATGTAATGCCCCATCCAGCAGTATCTACGGCTGCGAGGCCGGCGTATGTGGCAGCATTAGGCCGCGATGGATTTCGTCAAGGCGCTTCTCGACCAAATTCAAGGTCGACTGGATGTCCCACAAGAAATAGAGAACAACTACGAAGACGGCGATGCCAGCGGCCCAAGCACCCAGTGTGCTTGCAAAATCTCTGTCCATGCTCATTTGCTCCCTCAACGTGTGTTTGCGTCCTCGTGTCGCAGTATAGGGTCAAGTGTCGATAGGCAATAAGTTTTTGGCAAAAAAAGATGTGCGGGGCTACCGCAGGGCCGGGATGTCATTTGTGCTCAACCTGCCGCCCGCGCTTCCCCATCGGAAACCAGGGATGGAAGTCTGGCAATCGCAGCGCCACTCTTCTGTTCGGCGCACCGGAGCTCAAAGATTTTCTGCAAGTTGAGCCAAAACTCGGCCGAGGTGCCGAAGAAGCGCCCCAATCGCAACGCTGTATCGCCGGTTATCGCGCGTTGGCCATTCAGTATCTGCGTAATGCGGTTGACCGGCACTTCGATCCGCCGAGCCAGTTCAGCCGCGCTCATTCCGAGCGCGTCCAGATCTTCGCGTAATGTCTCGCCGGGGTGGATAGGTTCACGCATGGCGAAATTCCTCTCAGTGATAATCTACGATCTCTACTTCGGTTGGGCCAGGACTTCCATCGGGCCACTTGAAACAGACTCGCCATTGGTCATTGATGCGAATGCTCCATTGTCCATTACGTCGACCCTTAAGTGCCTTTAGACGGTTGCCCGGCCTTTCCAGGTCACGCACCCCCGTAGCTGCGTCAAGTTGGTCCAGCTTGCGTGACGCCGTTCTGGCAAAACCCGAAAATGCCGCGACTCGATGCCCTAGATGGAACACAGCAGTCCTTTTGTTCGCAAAACTGACGATCACAGCGTGTTCCAAGTCCGTTGCAACAAATCGCCGCCCAATCTAATTGAAAATCCGTTTTACGTCAAGCGTAAATTGCTGGGGTTAGAAACAGGGCCGTGGACATGGAGCCCTAATCGTTGAATGTAAACCCTTTGCTCAATGTTCTTGGCCGGGAGTGGCTACCGTGAGAAGAACGTCCTATTTGCACACCCTATCTGTAGACAGTCAAAAACACTTATTTAAATTCTCTCTTGATAGTTGCAATGACTTCACCAAAAGTTTCGCTAATTGAATTGAAGCGAATCTGGTCTATGCCTGCAATGTTAGAAAAGGATTCGGTACCTTCTTCGACGAGAGCAATTGCCCTGGTGAAGCCTAACTTTCCTTGAAATAATCCAGTTTCATGTATTACATTTTGACGTGCCCGCATATCTCCGCTTTTGGTTTCATCTTCCTTTGTGAGTACTAGCAAAGCAAACGTACTACTATCTAACATTGACTGTAAGATGTCTCTAATAGAATGTCCGGCACGTGCTCCAGTTTCATATGCCGACACACTATAGTTAGTTCTTGTCCGTAAACTCCGTTTTCTGGTCTTTTTTCGTTTGCCGATTCCGTCCGATCGGTTGTAACCGGGTATCCGGGAGGCGGTTTTTCTTCGATCCAGTGGGGGTTTGCGTCGTTTCCGGCGCGATCCGGCCC
>JAJDYJ010000087.1 GCA_022822865.1 Pseudomonadales bacterium
CCGTATCCGTTACGGACGCGAAGGACGATGCGGACGAGGACAATTACGAAATACTCGTCAAGATACGATACAGCCCGACCCTGAAAGTCACGGCCAGGGACTATTCCGTGTTCAACCAGGACGCGTGGCTGCTCGCCACCCGCATGCTGCAGCCGCTACGGGCCGACAATGCCGTCCTGACTCCGGGGACGAGACAGGCGGAAGTGATCTCGCGGACGTTGGAGGCATATTTGGATAACACCGTTTTCAATAATGCCTTGTACGAAGGCAGCGACGAAACATTTCCTACCGCAGAAGAGCCTTCGGAAGATTCGGGCAGTTTAAACAATAATATCTTGAAAGTGATGAGCTTTATTGAGAATCCGATTGCTTTTACGTATACAGATACAGAAGAAGCAAGTGTGAGAAGGCAACAAAATACATCACCTAACGCGGACATACTATCGAATCTTCCTGCATGCCAAACAAGTTTGCCCTGCATTCCTACAAGCTTTAACAATGATCAGAAATTTGAGATTCAACTTAGAAGGTTAGAATTGGCATGGAAAATCCAAAACACATCATATGCGACTTCAGACGCTGCTGCGATTGCATTGCATAGATCGGAGTTTCATAAATTTGTAATAATGATTGGAGTTGAATTTTATGCCGTAATTAGGAATACTCAAAGTGGATATGTAATCGGAAGAACAGGAACTGATTTTGAAGAAAATTCCGTTGTTCCTTATGGCTCTTTTGGACATTTTGATTGGCATAATCACCCAAACGGTTCGGAAGCTTCTGCTGTAGATGCAGCAAACAAGGCAATAGAACATCTTGACGATATATGTGCGAACAATAAGGACTATACCATTTACACGTCTTCTTATGATGCTAGATCCGGCACAACGAAATTACACAAGTCGAACGTTGCCCAGATCACAAATATTACAGATCTGAGCAATTCTATGTATAGATATGAAACTTATAATGAAAGCACCATGACTTGGGAGCAGAAAACAGTTGGTTATCCAAATTCCCCAGATTTTCAAAATCTTGTAAATCAAGCGACATGTCCAACAAGTATGTGAAAGCGGTCGTTGGAGGGTAAGCAATAATGGAGACACGATATCAAGGTAAATTATTGAAAAATTACTTAATTTGTTTTTTATGTATTTCTATATCAGGTTGCGAAGACTCTAGGGTTGTTGACAATCTACGTTACCATAAATCACAAGGCGTACTTTCCACATCCCATGATTGCGTCAGGCCGGATTATTACAGGTTTAGATTAAATTCAATTAGGATTGATCGAGATGGAGATCGGATGGATGATGAGTGGGAGCAGATGCATGGACTCGATCCTTCTAATCCAGATGATGGATCATTGGATCCCGACAACGACGGATACTCTAACTTGGAGGAATTCAGAGATGATACATTTCCGTTTAGCGCCCACTTTTATCCTGGAAGAATAGCAGTAACAACGCAAGGTTTTGACTGCTTTTATGTGGTCGAAATGGGGTTCATCAATGAAGATGAATTGCTGGACCTCTTGATTCGAGATTCAAATGAAAAATATGTTCCCGCTGTCAGGGATTTTGTGATGATCCAACAGCCAGACCATAGTTTCTCGATAGAAGGTGCGGAAAATTACAGCATCCCTGAACTAACGGACATAAGTTCGATTTTGACTGTGGCTGAACTGAACCTTGACGACTCCAAAGATATTGTGATGTCAGGGTTATCAAGCCTGATTCCCAATGTGGAAGATAAAGTCATAGTGTATGGTCCAATCTGTGAGATTTGCTATGAACGAGCCCGAGGGGGGATTCCAATTCCTTTGAGCCATCTGGAAGTTGACCATAATGTATTATCATTTTTTTCAGATTTTGAGAATTGGGTGAATGATGAAAACTATTTTGTGAGAAATGCCGAAAGAATGGTATTTGTCCCTTCGATTGAATCGGCGGATTGGCTGATTGACGGAAACACTGAATTATCCGATCAAGCATTTTCCACTGCATGTGAGCAGGAAGGCGTAGCTTGTTTCGATGTCGTGGTCGACGAATCTGATCCGCTGCTTTTGTCAGCGGAAGACGCCATTCTGTTCAGATATACCCATTTGCCGTACCAGCTCAAGTTATCCGATAGAGAAAAAGGACCCAATCAGACATACCGAGACGCTAAGGTGATAGTAAAATTCAATAGTGATGCGGGAATTTTGGTACAGGATTACTCAGAATTTAATTCGGATGCTGTGGATATCGCACAGATATTGAGTGCGAGTGAAGAAATCGATATCCCTTGGATAGATGTTAGTACTGTTCGATCGAAGTTTTATCATATCTTGGATGGGAATTTGCAGTTTCATGGTTTCGTTTCGCCAGACTGGGGCATTTTGGAATATGCATCACACTCGACAATAGTTGGATCCATTCAGCGTTCATTATACGCCATTGTCGATAAATCACGCATGCAATATCAGACTCTTGGATCGTTCCTGTATGTTTTGAATGAAAGAGCTTCTAAAGACATTGAGTATTGACGAGTGTGTCGCCCTCAAAGCTATTGCGTAGGAAAGCCCCGTGAGGTAACGTTCCAGTTTGGTCGGACCACTAATTGGATGAATAATCCAACTCGGATCGAGCGTGGAGGGTTGAAATGAAATCGGCGTTTCGGATTGCGATGCTTGCGGGTTGCCTGCTTGTTGCGCAATGGTCGTTGGCTCAGCAAAAGACTGTTGCGGACGGGGTGTTTACCCAGGCGCAGGTCGATGCGGGGAAGCCAGTTTATGACAATGTCTGCCGCACTTGCCACGATATGCGTTTTTATCGCGATTCGTTGCGTTCCTGGAATAACCAGCCATTGCTCTGGTTCTGGGAGTCAATCCTGGGCACCATGCCGGCCGACAATCCCGGCTCGTTGATGTTTCAGGAATACACCGACGTAGTAGCTTACATTCTGGCCGAGCAGGGTTTTCCCGCCGGCGAGACTCCGCTCGATCCCGATAACGGCATGGACGAGATAAATATCGTCCAGCCCTGATACAGGACCGCGCACGAAGCCCACGCCTGGTAATCGCTTGTCTAGTGGTTTTCCAGCAGTCGTCCGAAGCCCTGCAATTGATCGTCAATGCCAAACCGGCGCAGAGCGTGCCAGTAGGTTGCCGCGTTGATGGCTATGACCGGCTTTTGCATTTCCTGTTCGAGTTCGGCGGCGAGTTCCAGCATGCACAGGTTCGTGCCCACCTGCACGAATGCGTCGACATCGTCTCCGTCGAGTTCCGCCACGAGCTGCCGCAAGGTGGCGCCGGGCACTTCGGCGATGGCGGTCCAACTCGGGCAACGCAGGCAATGGTCGCGCACCGTGCGGTAGCCGTAGTCGGCGAAAAAACGCATGACTTCGCGATTGGCGGCGGGGAAGTAGGGGGAGATCACCACAATCCGCTTGATGGAGCCATAAGCTTCCATTGCCGCGGCACAGGACTCGGAACCGATGCTCAGCTGCAGTCCGCTGGCCTGCTCGATGTTTTCCCGCCATTTTCGGGCTCCTTCGGCCCCGCCGTAAAAGGTGACCGCGGACATGCCCATGACCAGATAGTCCGGCGAACAGGTCAGGACGCCCCTGACTGCGTCGAGCGTGTTTTCGGAAATCAGCATGGTGCCGGCGATGAAGGTTTCGTCGGACACCGCGTTCGCGTTTTCGATAATGATGCGGCTGTAATGGTTGGTGACGCCGGGCACCCGCATGGCGTCGAATTCAGGCTGGACGATGGTGTTGGTCGACGGGCCGAGCACGCCGAACTTGGCTCGCCAACCCAGTACGTCGGTCATGGTGCTGCGCTCATTGCCGCGGTTGCCGTGATTTCGCCGCCGTTATTGATAATACGGATTTTTCCAGGGGCCGATCGAGCGCGAGCGCACCGGCTGAATCAACTCCGGCGGTTCCGAAAGTGGGAAACCCTCGCCCCAATTTACCGGATCGCCTTTCATCTCGATGCTGGCGTTGTCGGTGTACCAATCCACCAGATCGCCGTCGCAGCGGAGTATCCAGGTGCAGCCGTCTTTCTCACCGGCGGTGAAATCGCCGTGGCGCACGCCGGCGGGGCGGAAGAAATACTGGCCCCTGGTCATGCTGCCGAAGTTGTAGTGGAACTCGCCGTCGAGGCAATAGGCCTCCTCAAACACCGGATGGTGCGCCAGCGGATGCTCCCGCCACCCTGGCTTGGCCTTGATCAGGCGGGTGTAGAATCCGGTAACCGGATTGCGGTACAGCAGCTTGATGTATAGCCCCGGCACCGGTGTGCCGCCACGTTCGAAATTCATCGGGCTGCCGTGTTCGGGATCCACCACGTCATACCATTCCATGGCCTCGGAATCGCAGATCGCCAACTCGGCCTTCTCATCGACAGCGGCGCTGTCGCGGGCGACGGGGGTGAAGCGCCAATCGCCGAACTCCCGGAACAACAGGATTTGCGTGCCTTTCGCGGCTTTCAGCGCGGGAGTCCAGGTACCTTGCGGCGCGCACCAGTAGCCGCCTTTGCCGAGCCTGGTAGCGCCGATCTCGATCTCGCCTTCCAGCACATACCATTCAGTCTGCGCATTGTGGAGACCGCCGGCCCGTTGCCAGTCGGTGAGGAATTCCACTTTCAGCGACGCGGCGCCGTTTTCCTCGTCGTAGCACAGGTTGCGCTGGCGCGCTTCGCCGTTGGCGTGAGGAAATTCAGCGACGTGCCAGAGCAAATCCACCTCGTCAATCAGCTCAACATGAGGTCTCATCTTGTCACCCTCTCAGGTCGTGGCAAACATTGGAAAGCCATGTTAGTGGTGACTTACTGTAAATAATAGTATTTAATATTCAAGATATTCGTTTACTTTTATAGTTATATCAGCAGTGAGCCAGAAAATATGGATACACGGCTGCTGGCGAAACTCGGCACTTTGCGGCAACTGCAGATTTTCCTGAAAGTGGCTGAGACGCAAAGTATCGCGCGGGCCGCGGAGGCACTGTACCTGAGTCATTCCGCCGTGTCGGTGCAGATCCGCAAACTGGCCGAAGCGGTGGGGCTGCCTTTGCACGAAATCATCGGCAAGCGGCTTTACCTGACCGAAGCCGGACACGAAGTGGTGGCGAGCGGCCGGGAGTTGTTTGAAGTGGTCGCCCGCCTCGATGGCAGGCTCAACAACCTCAAGGGCTTGACCGCCGGCTCGCTTGGCATCGCCGTGGTCACTACGGCGCAGTATTTCCTGCCGCGAATACTCGGACCGTTCTGCCAGATGTATCCCGACATCGACGTGGCTTTCATGGTCGGCAACCGCTCCCAGATCATCGAACGGCTGAAGGGCAACATGGATGATTTCTATATCTTCAGCGACCCGCCCGACGAACTCGAGATCGACAGCCAACCGTTTCTGCCCAACCCGCTGGCGGTCATCGCCTCGGCGAAGAATCCGTTGAATCAGCGCAAGCGGCTGAATTGGGAGGATTTGCAGGGGCAGAAGTTTCTGATGCGCGAACAGGGATCGGGCACGCATGCCACGGTTCGGAAATACTTGCGCGAACAGGGTCTCGCATTGGATAAAACCATGGTGATAGAGAGCAACGAGGCCATCAAGTACGCGGTGATGGCGGATATGGGGATCACCATTCTGTCGGCATATGTGCTTGCCAACGCCAGGGAAGACGGCCTGACGCAACTGCGGGTGAAGGGATTCCCGATCATGTCCCACTGGCATGTGGTGAATCTCAAGTCGAAGAAACTCTCAATGATCGCCGAGCGCTTTCTGGACTTCATCCTCAACCGCGGCCGCGATGTGTTGCCGATGGAGCATATAGAGCAACAGGTGCGGCGGGCGCTGGCCCGCCGCTAGGAGCCTGCGCCGTAGGAATTCGCGAAAGCGAAAATTCGCTATCGCCGCGCCCTTGGTTGATCGATTGAGGCGAATATTGGTGGATATTCAACGAGATCGAGCGGCCAAGGGCGTGGATGAGAGCGGATTTGCAGCCGTGAATTCCTACGGCGCAGGCTCCTAGCGCTCGTGAATCGATGCGGCGGGCGCGGTCTGATGGAGCAGGGCGCGTTTGCGCAGGAAACGGCTCATGCCCGATGGGCCCATGCGCGATCCGCCCATCCCCGAAAAGCGGAACGAGTTCTTTTCGACGTCGTTGACGGCGGCGGTGAGGCTCGCGTCATTGATGCTGACTCCACCGACTTCGAGCCCGGCGGCGATGGATTCGGCTTCCTTTCGGGAGCCGGCGAAGACCGCTGCGGACAGACCGTAGTCGGACTCGTTGGCAAGCGCGATCGCTTCGATGGTGGAATCGAACGGCGATACCGTGATCACCGGCCCGAATGTCTCTTCGCGCATGATGAGCATGTCTTGTGAAACTTCGCTCACTACTGTTGGCCGGCACCAGTTGCCGCCCCCGCGGTCCTCGATTTTGCCGCCGCAATGCACTCGCGCGCCGCGGGCGCGCGCGTCGTCGAGATGCCGGCGGATCGTCGCGGCCTGACCGGCAAAGATCAACGGACCGATTTCTCCGGTGTCCAGGTCGGCATCGTTCAGGCGGATACCTTTGGCGCAATCCACCAGCGCCGCCAGAAACGGCTCGAAGACTTCGCGCGCGACATAGGCGCGCTCCAGCGACTGGCAGGCCTGGCCGGCGGCGCCGAAAGCGCTGCGGGCGATGGCGCGCACCGCATTTTCCAGATCCGCGCCGGCGGTGACGATGGCGGGATCCTTGCCGCCGAGTTCGAGAAAAGCCGGAATGAACTTCTGCGCCGCGTGCACGGCCACCTTGCGTCCGGTGGCGACGCTGCCGGTAAAGCAGACCGCGTCCACCGCGTCCACGAGGCCGGCCCCCGCGCTGCCGTCTCCGGTGACAAAACGGAACACCGCGTGCAATTCCGGTGTCGAGGCAATGCTTTCCATCAATGGCTGTACGAAACGGGAAGTTACCTCGCTTGGCTTGACGATCACCGCGCAACCGGCAAGCAGTGCGGGGATCGCGTCGAGCGACGCCAGCGCCAGAGGAAAATTCCACGGGCTGATGACGCCGACCAGGGGATAGGGTGCGTACACGTGACGCCAATCGACGCTCGGGGCCATGTTCGACCGGCCGGCTTCGCCTTCCAGCAATGCCGGAGCCTGCTGCAGCCAATAATCGATCAGATTGATCGGCTTTTGCACTTCAAGTCGGGAAATCTGCCGCCGGCCGGTATCCGCCGTCAATGCTTCGGTGATTGCTTCGCTGCGCCGATCGAGTTCATCGCGCCAGTCCAGAAGCGCCTGGCGACGGTGGCAAAAGCCCTTGTCGTGCCATGCGGCCTGTGCGCGCCGCAAATCATCGGCGAGCCCCCCGATTCCTGTGGGCGTCCAGTTCTCTATCTCGCCATCGATGCGGCCGGTTCGCGGATTTCTTGCCGGGATTGTCTTCATGCCGCACGGTAACCGATGGGAAGTCCGGCATCGGGTGTGAATCCGAACAACTCGACATCCGGCAGCGCCGCCCTGACGAGTTCCCTCACTTCGATCAGCGCCGCCAGATCGATGCCGGTCGAAAGGCCCATGGATTCGAGCATGAATACCAGATCCTCGGTAACGATATTGCCGCTTGCCCCCGGCGCGAAAGGACAACCGCCGATGCCGCCGAGCGAGGCGTCGAGCGTCGTTATGCCGAGTTCAACCGCCATCAGCGCATTCGCCAGTCCTTGCCCCCTGGTGTTATGCAAATGTACGCCGCCGAGTTTTTCAGCGCCGCAGTTGTCCCGGATGCCGAGGACGAGACGCTTGAGTTGCCGTGGATTGCCGTAGCCCGTGGTGTCGGAAAGGCTGACTTCGTCGACGCCCAGTTCGACTACCTGTTCCGCGAGGTTCAATACCCGATATTCAGGTACGGAACCTTCCAGTGTGCAGCCGAAAGCGGTCGACAGACTGACTTCGAATTGTGGCCGCCGACGCCGCGGCAATTCCCCGAGATACTCGACGCAGGCGCCTATTTCCGCGAGCACCTGGGCGTGGGACTTGTTCAGATTCCTGAGCGAATGCGTTTCGCTCATCGAAAACGGCAGCGTCACCTTGTGTGCGCCATTGGCCGCGGCGTCCTGCAGCCCGCGCAGATTCGGCGCCAGCGCGGCTACGCACAGGCCTTCGAGCCCGACGGCGTAGCGCACGACTTCCGCCGTGTCGGCCAATTGCGGCAGCAGGCTGGCGGGAACGAAGGAACCCACTTCCATTTCGCGGCAACCCGCCGTGTGTTGCGCGGCGATCCATGCCTGCTTTCCTTGCGTGGGCATGATAGATCGAATGCTTTGCAAGCCATCCCGCAGACCCACTTCGCTGATGAGGACGTCTACCTTCATTTGCGCCTGACCGAAGCTGTTGGAGCTATGTGCTATTGTTATAACAACATGACAAATATACCATTAGCGGACGTTCGATTAAACACGAGCATTTCGCAGATGCAGCAATGCGCCGACGAGTTGCCCTTGTCAGGCATCAGGATCATCGAGTTCACCCATATGGTCATGGGGCCTTCCGCGGGCATGATCCTGGCGGATCTTGGAGCGGAGGTATTCAAGATCGAACCGCTCGGCGGCGACAAGACGCGCCGCCTGCAAGGTTCGGGCGCGGGCTATTTCCCGATGTACAACCGCAACAAGAAAAGCATCTGCATCGACCTCAAGAGCGAGCGCGGACGTGAACTCGCGCAGCGCCTGGTCGCCGGCGCCGATGTACTCATCGAGAATTTCCGTCCCGGCGCGATGGACGCTCTCGGCTTCGGCTGGGAAGCGATGCATGCCGCGAACCCGGGACTGGTCTATTGCTCCCTGAAGGGCTTTCTTTCCGGTCCCTATGAGAATCGCACCGCGCTTGACGAG
This sequence comes from Pseudomonadales bacterium, assembly GCA_022822865.1. Lineage (GTDB taxonomy): Bacteria > Pseudomonadota > Gammaproteobacteria > Pseudomonadales > Pseudohongiellaceae > UBA9145. Next base: position 8,864 of record JAJDYJ010000087.1, read on the forward strand.
GTCACCCAGATGATGGGTGGGCTCGCTTACATGACCGGGCTGCCGGACCGGCCGATGCGGGCCGGGGCCTCGGTCATCGATGTCACCGGCGGCATGTTCGGCGTTATCGGCGTACTCGCCGCGCTGGAACGGCGGCATCGCAGCGGCCGCGGCGAACTCGTCACCGGCTCGCTGTTCGAGACCACCGCCTTTCTCGTCGGTCAGCACATGGCGCAGCAGGCGGTCACGGGCGAGGCCGCGCTGCCGATGTCGATTCGCAGTTCGGCCTGGGCGATCTACGACATTTTCGAATGCCGCGAGGGTGAGAAGGTATTCGTCGGAGTGGTCAGCGATACCCAATGGCGCCGTTTTTGCGAGGAATTCGATCTGGTGGAATTCGCGGCCGACGATTCTCTCGGACAAAACAACGCGCGAGTTCGCCAGCGGGATCGTATCCTGCCGGAAATCGAGCGAATGTTCGCCGCCATGAGCAGGGACGAGATGCTCGAACGGCTCGATCGCTCCGGCGTGGCTTTCGCCCGGGTCAACAAGCCTTCGGACCTGTTCGACGACGTTCATCTGAACGCTCACGAGGGTCTGTTGCCGGTGAGCTTGCGCGATGTGGAGCCGGCCGGCAAGAGCGCCCGCTTGCCCGCCCTGCCCATCGAATGGGGCGGCAGCCGCTTCGGCGTCCGCCACGACGTTCCGGTCGCCGGCGAACACTGCAGCGAGATTCTCGCCGCCGCGGGCGTGACGAGCGAAGAGATCGAGGATCTCGAGCGCCTCGGGCTCGTACAAGCGCCGCCGTGAATTCCTACGGCGCAGGCTCCTGGCAGTCCGGGAACTCATAAACCCAGGGTCTGCGTTTCCGGTCCTTCTCTTCGAACGCCCGGATGGCGGATTCCTGGCGCAAGGTAGCGGCAATGCTGTCGAGCCCTTTGAGTAGCAGGCCGCGCCGGGCAGGCTCGATATCGAAATGCATTTCCTTCCCTTCCCGCCAGCGAATTCGCCGCGCCGCCAGGTCGATTTCGAGTGTGTTGCCGCCAGGGTCGGCCTGCACCCATCGGGCCAGCCGCGCAATCGCGTCCTCTTCAAGCTCGATCGCCAGAATGCCGTTCAATGCGCAATTGTTGAAGAAGATGCCGCCGAAGGAAGGCGCCAGGATCACCTTGACGCCGAAGTCTTTCAGCGCCCAGACCGCGTGTTCCCGCGAAGAGCCGCAACCGAAGTTGTCGCCGGCAAGCAGAATGCTGGCCTCGCGATATCGCGGCTGGTTCAGAACGAAACCGGGTTCCGGTTCGCGGTTGTCCGCCGAGCGATAGCGCCAGCCGGAGAAGAGCGCGTCTCCGAGCCCTTCCTTCGAAACCCGCCGTATTTCCCGGGAGGGAATGATGGCGTCGGTATCGATATTCGGCTGCAACAGGGGCGCCGCGACGCCGCGATGAAATGCCTGCTTCCTCGCGTTCGTCACGATTCCTCCGCGGTGCTGATATATCCCCGGCAGGCGGAGGCCGCCACGGTCAGCGGGCTGCCGAGATGAGTACGTGCGCCGGGACCCTGGCGGCCCTGGAAATTGCGATTGGTCGACGAAATCACCCGCCGGCCGCCGAAGGACTCCCCGCCGGCATGGAAGCAAAGCGAACAGCCGGCTTCGCGCCATTCGAATCCCGCCGCCAGAAAGATTTCGTCGAGTCCTTCCGCCTCCGCCTGGCGTCTTGTCGCGCTTGAGCCGGGAACGCACAAGGCCTGCACCCAGGGGACAATCTTCTTGCCGCGCAAATAGTTCGCGGCGTCGCGCAGGTCGTCGATGCGATTGTTGGTGCAGGAACCGATAAAGGCCGCGTCGATCCGGATCGAACGCAACGGCGTACCGGGTCTGAGATCCATATAGGCCAGCGCTTGCCGGGCGGCAAGGGTCTTTTGCCGATCTTCCAACGCCTCGGGTTCGGGCACGACGCCATTGATATCCGCCAGTTGTTCAGGATTGGTGCCCCAGGTGACCAAAGGCGCGATCTGCGCGCAGTCGATTTCCAGTTCGAGGTCGAATTCAGCGCCTTCGTCACTGCGCAATTCGCGCCAATGTGTCTGCGCCTGTTGCGCCAGCGGCCCCCGCGGAGCAAAAGGAGTGTCTCGAACATAAGCGATCGTGCGCTCATCAGGCGCGATCATGCCGGTAAACGCCCCCATTTCCACAGCCATGTTGCATAACGTGAAGCGTCCGCCCATGCCCAGGGCGCGGATGGCGGAACCGGCGAATTCGACTGCGTAGCCCCTGCCCGCGCGACTGCCGAAGCTGGCGATCAGATGCAGGATCATGTCCTTGGCGGAAACGTTCGGGGCGGTTTCACCAAGAAAGTTGACCCGCATCGAGCGCGGCCGGCTTACTCTCAGCGTACTCGTGGCCAATGCATGTTCGGCCTCGGTGGAGCCGATACCCCAGGCGAGTGCGCCGAGGGCGCCAAGCGTGCAGGTATGGCTGTCCGGACAGACCGCGCTCGTGCCCGGCAGAACGATGCCGTTCTCGGCCGCGACCACATGCACGATGCCCTGGCGGGAGTCATCGATGTCGAACAGATGAATTCCCGCATTTTTTGCGCTGTGCCGGGTTGCTTCGATGAATTCGCGGCCGTGGGGCACAAGGGATATGTCGCCCCGCCCGGGCCTCGTGTCCACAATATGGTCCATGGTGCAGAACACGCGCCGGGGCGCGCGTACGCTGCGACCTTCCTGTTCCAGTCCGCGCAAGGCGATACTGCCGGTGCGTTCGTGCAGAAAGACCCGGTCGATATGGATCAGGCTGTCGCGGCCGCCGAGGTCGGCGATTTCGTGAAGACTCCAGAGCTTGTCGAGCAATGTGGCAGGCATCGCGGAAACGACTGATTTAGATATATTGACCTATCAATAGTACAAAGGAATAATACAACGCAATGAAGACTATCCGCAAAAACACAAGCTTGGCTGTCTCCGCCGTATTGCTTTTGCTGCCGGCGAGCGTTATCGGCCAGGATCTGGAGCATTTTCTTGGTTGGTTCGGCGGCGAATACGACAACAACGAGCAGGTCTGGCAGCAGGCGGAAGACGGCGTCGCTCCCGAGGACCGGCACGAACACATCCATCACATCTTCATGCCGGCGCCTGCCCCGGCCATCGGCGAACACACTTATTTCATCAAGCAGTATCTCGGCCGCGACTATGAGAACGTCTACCGCCAGCGCTTGTACGATTTCAGGGTGAACGAGGACCGCGGCGCTATCGAGCTTGCGATCTACAGTTTCAACGACGAAGAAAAATACCGCTACGCCGACCGCGATCCCTCGCTGCTGGCGGAGCTTGGGCCCGCCGACTTGCGTAACGTGCCCGGCTGCAATGTCTATTGGCGGCTGAATGGCGATCATTACGTCGGCGAAATGGACGAGGGCGCCTGTTTCTACTACTCCGAGGCCATGGAGCAAAACGTATACATCACCGATACCTTGCGCCTGACCGCCGACGAAATCCGGATCGGCGACAAGGCCTTTGACGAGGACGGCAACCTGCTTTTCGGCAGGAATGAGCCGCATCGCAACCGCAAGGTGCGGCAGTTCGGCGGCTGGGGCGCGGTGCGGCGCGGCGCGTTCGCTCCCGACGCCGAAAATCCCGACGAAATGCTGCTCGTGCCTGACTTGCGCCTGCACAACGAAGGGCAGATCGTGCCGCTGGTCACCGCGGAGGGAGACGCGACGGGTTATAGCGTCGAGTTGGCGCGGCTGACGTATCAGAACACTCGCGTCGCGGTGCTCAAGCTCGGCATTCTCGATTCGGAAACCGGAGAGACCGTAGCCTATTCCTGGGCCAATCCGGGCGCGGGCAGGGTCGGTATCAATCTGGGTTGGCTGCAAGTTGGAATGACCGCCGATGATCTATAGTTGCCAAGAATTTATGGCTTCGAATCGTCGCCGCCGGGCCTGGGTGTGTGTAGCGGACGCCGTAAATACATCCCTGTAGGCTTCGCGTTCGGCATCCATGCCACGGATTTGCCCTACTACGATGCCCGCATCAATATGGTGGGCTGGTTTCTCCTGGCCGGACTCCGGG
>JAJDYJ010000007.1 GCA_022822865.1 Pseudomonadales bacterium
GTCGCTACGCTCCCTGCGCGCAAGGCCGACATTGACGGCGCCGGGCAGCAAGCATAGACTCTGGAAATCGAGGGCTGCAAATCAACCTGGGCACACCTTAAATCAGCCCTCGGACTGTCCTGTGAATCAGGACCACCTCAATCACACCACCCCCCCCCCCCCCCGGAATCAGGCGTTTCCCTGGACTGCGCCGTCCATTAGGGAAGTCTCTCTTCTGAACGATACATTAGGCGGGCCATATATCAATCAAACAAGGGGCGAAGATATAGTTTATGGCTCACATAGCTGAAAGGACTTCCGTTCACGGAAAAGGTTGATTGCCGATCGGATGCCATACAGCGGATTCGCTCGGAAGCGCGTAACGAGGGGGAGTTGGTGCGGTTCTTGCGAGCTATGCGTTGATTTTTGTATGCTGAGCGGTAACGCGTTTCGAACAGGGGCAGTTTGATGACATCCAACAATGAACCATTGAAGCCGCCTTCCATAAGGGGGGGGGGGGGGGTTAATCACCAACACTGCTGACGAGGGAAGTGAACTTCCGCTTGTCAAGGCATGGCGCAGACCCACTGTGCGACACATAGACCTGATAAACCATACGGCCAGCGGCCCAATAGTCAACCCGGCGTATGGGGAATTCCCCAACTACCGTCCGCACAGCTGAGCTGGTACTTGTTCGGGCAGCCTGCGGGCAGCCTGCGGGCTGGCATGATTGCTTCCACGAACCAGTGAAGGCGATACTCGCCCACACCGCGCCGCGAGCGATTTCACCGCCCTGGATTTGATCGTTGCGTTCGCGCAACTCGAAGCCCGGGTTCGGGGCAAGCAGACGCGTACCGGCAAATTGTCCCGGGCCCTCGGATTCCTCGATCGGCATATGGGTTGATTGCGAACGGCCGCGTTCAGTTCCTCGCCAGAAATCGCTCCGCTTCCTCCAGGCAGCCCAGTTCGGCCATCGCGGGGCCGTGCCGCTCCACCAGATATTGAACCTGGTTTCGGGAAAGGACGTTGCGCCACTCGCCAATCAGGCCTTTCCGAAAGAAGTTGGGAGCGGTGGGTGCCATTGTGATAAACTCACCGGCAAATCCATTACCGTAACTAAACGACATGACAGAAGATAGCATCGGCAACGAAAATGCGCGGATGGGCCGGGATCCTTCGCCTGTACGCGTCATTTACCCCCCCCCCCCCCCAGAACCAGGCATTTCCCTGGACTCCGCCGTCCATTAGAGAGATATCTCTTCTGAACGACACCCAAGGCGGGGTAAACCGAAGGCTATATGAAGATACACACACTCCCGGATTAAGCTATCATCCACCGTCCTAGGAGCCTGCGCCGTAGGAATTCGCGAAAGCGTTCGCTATCGTCGCGCCCCTGGCTGGTCGGTTGAGGCGAATACCACGACGTGCATGTGCGCGGGATAAGCGGCAACCGGCGAATCGAGTGCGACGAAATCTGGTCCTTCGTCTACGCGAAGGAGCGAGCGGTTCCGCGAGCGAAGAAAGCACCGAGGGAAGCGGGCGACGTTTGGACCTGGACAGCCATTGACGCGGATTCCAAGCTGATCCTGTCGTATCTGGTCAGCGGCGGGCGCGACGGTGAGTCCGCGCTGGCGTTCATGGACGACCTGCGCCAGCGGCTGCAAGACCGGACACAGATCACCGCCGATGGCCTGAGAGCCTATGTCGAAGCGGTGGAAGAATCCTTCGGCGCGGACGTGGATTTTGCCCAGGCCATCAAGGAATACGGAAAGGACGCGGCAGCCCCGAGCCCCGGAGCCGCAACGCCCAGGGCCGAAGCCTGGGACCCGCTACGCCAAACGCAAGTAGCCGACAGAAGTTGCATTGTCCGCAGCAAACCCCCATGATACGCTGCCGCTGAAGGGGTAAACGGCATGACGGCATTACACGTCGCGATAGCAGCAATCGGCATATCAGTTACTTTGGTTATTGCTGCCATCAGATTCGCCCACAAGTACGGAAAATGGCAGGGCGAAGTTAACACCGACAGAACCAGCTTCAAAGATTTCATGCTTGAAGTCCGGGCTGACATCAAGAAAATTCTTGAGCGACTGCCACCTCCGACCACCGCATCCAGCAGCCCAATCAGGCTAACGGAACTTGGGGCGCAGATTTCCGAAAAGCTGGATGCCAAGGCATGGGCGAAGGCCGAAGCGGAAAAGCTATTCGAGCAAACCGAAGGCGCGGACGCGCTCGGGATACAGGAAACAGCTTTCGGCCATGCTCAAACCTTCGAGCCGCCGGAGGGACTCTTGGGGAAAATGAGGGAAAGCGCTTTTGAGCGCGGTGTTGATTTGGACGGCGTTCGCGATGTGCTCGGGGTTGAATTGCGTGACGTGCTGCTTGACCGTCGCGGCATCCGTCAATCGTCCCTTGACGAAAAGTCAAACTGATACACTACCTGACCGGGTGCTGGTTTTACAATCCGGAGGCCATCGTGATATAGACTCCGGTGAGTTCTTGCTTGGAGACCGAACAGCATGACGGAAGATGACAATGGCGGCGTAAGCGCAGGCCGGGGCGTTCGCCTGCCCGAGATCACCCCCCCCCGGAAGGAGGCGTTTCCCTGGACTGCGCCGTCCATTAGGGAAATCTCTCTTCCGAACAACACCCAAAGCGGGCCACATCCTACTTATCACTATGAATCTGCAGAATATCATGCGCGGCTGTCGTCGTGAGTTATCCGTGTTGGAACCGTCGCCATTCAAGACACGCATCCTCCAGCGAGGAAGGGGCTGGCATGACCGCTTCCGCAGGCCAGCGGAAGAGTAAGGGAAAAGGCCGTTGGCGCGCGCAATCTGCGGCATCCATAGCCGAAGTGATGCGAACGCCGTTGTCGCCATGCTCGCGGCCTTGCCCGGAAACGGCCGCACCGGCGGAACCGATCACGGGGCGTTCTCCTTCAGATACCGGGACCTTTGGGCTGACCCTGCCGAGACCGCCCCGGTGCGGGAGCGGCGCTCCATCCCGGGGCTTGCCGTAGTTGCCGATGCGCGCCTGGACAACCGGGCCGAGCTCGCCGATGCCCTTGGCCTCGACGACCCGGAGAGAGCCCGCGCCGATGATTCGGAACTGATCCTGCGGGCCTACGAACGCTGGGGCGAAGAATGCCCCCCGCGCCTGCATGGCGACTACGCTTTCGCCATCTGGAACTCCAGCAAGCGGTCGCTGTTCTGCGCGCGCGACGCGGTTGGCGCCAGACCGTTTTTTTACTCGCAACTCCCCGGCGGGCAATTTTCTTTCGCCAGCGACATCGCCGCGGCGCTTGCCGCGCCTGGAGTGGATGACCGGCTGGACGACTCGCAAGTCGCCGCTTTTCTGATGGGTTCCTACAGGATGAACCCGGAGGTAACGGATGGAACCTTCTTCCGCGGCGTGCGCAGCCTGCCGCCTGGGCACAGCATCACCGTGGATGCCAAATCGGAACGGGTGGAGCGCTGGTGGCGGCCCGAGGACGCGCCCCCGGTTCGCCACGAGTGCGACGAGGACTATGAAAGCGAGTTCCTCGACCGCTACCGCCGGGCGGTGCGCGACCGCCTGCGTGGAGCGCATCCACTGGGCGTGCATCTGAGCGGCGGACTGGACTCTTCCAGCGTGGCCGTGCTCGCGTCCCGAGAGCTGCGGTCCCTGGGCCGGAAACCCCATGCGTTCTGTTGGCATCCGCCCCCGGCCGGTTCGCATACCGCGGAAGAAGCGGATGAGTACCGTCTGATAGAGTCCGTTTGCGCCCAGGAACAATTGCAACCTCTCTATCACGCAGCCACCGCCGACCACATTGTTGGCATGCTGCGCAACGATGTCACCAGGATTCCAAACCGCGACGGCACGCTGCTTCACGAGTCGCTGGTGCAGGACAGCGCCGCCGGGCTTGGCGTGCGCGTGGTCCTTTCCGGCTGGGGCGGCGATGAGGTCGCCTCCTACAGCGGCGCCGGCTACTACGTCGAACTGCTGCGCGAAGGTCGTCTGGGCCAACTGCATCGGGAAGCGCGCGGATTGTCGGACCGGCCGTGGATGTTCCTGCTGAGGAACGTCGTGCTGCCCGCGGCGCATCCTCGCGCGGCGGGCAGCCTGGAGCGACTGCTCCGGGGGGAACCGCCCCGCAGACGGCAATCCTTCGCCGCCCCGGGCCTAGCCCGCAAGTACCGGAACCCGCGGCCGTCCGCGCGCGAGAGCGGCGTCCGGCAAACCCAGTTGGCGCGCCTGAACCCCGGACACCTCAACCGGCGCATGGAGGACTGGGCGGCGAGCGGCTCGAGGGCGGGAGTCGAGTACCGATATCCCCTGCTGGACCGCCGCCTGATCGAATTCGTTCTGGGCCTGCCAGCCGGACAATTCCGACGCGGCCCCCGCTCGCGCTGGTTCATGCGTCGCGCATTGCGCTCCGTCCTGCCCCCGCCCGTTCTGGAGCGATCCGTCAAGACCGACCCCGCCCGCTACCGGCCGTGGCGGCAGGCTTTCGATGAAGCGCTGCCAACGGTTCACCGGCATCTGTCCGCCAGGTCTGAGCCGCCCGCCCGGGCGGAGTATCTCGACATGCCGATGCTGCTTGCGCACCTGGAGTCCAAGGTTCAGGGCAAAAACGTGCGCAGCGGCAAATTGTCGCGGGCCCTTGCGCTCCTCGACTGGCATGTGGACTGACGCCGCGCCCCGCGTTCAACCCTTTACCAGAAATCGCTCCGCTTCCTCCAGGTAGCCCAGTTCGGCCATCACGGGGCCGTGCCGCTCCACCAGGCATTGAACCTGTTTTCGGGAAAGGACGTTGCGCCAATCGCCAATCTGGCCTTTCCTAAAGAAGTTGGGAGCGGTGGGTTGCCGCCCCTTGAAACCGACTCGCTTTTCCTGCTCGCGCAATCGCTGGAACCGGGAGTTTTCCACCGCTTTCACAAGCCGTTCCCTGTCCATTGGCAAGCCCGCGAAAGACACAACCCCGGAAAACACCGCTTCCGGGTCAGCGTGCAAATGTTCGTAGCGGACCAGCTTCATCGGCAACTCATCCTGGTTCAGCCAGCTAGACACGTTGCCGCTCCAGTCGGAAATCGGAATCGGCAGCTGGGTGCCGCCATCGAATCGCGGGGGCGAAAGCATTGCCCGACGCTCAGCCATGAATTCTATTGTCCGGTCAATACTGGTCTGCATGTGATGCGCGTAGGAAACGGCGATATCAAGGGGATTGCGGACAATGCAAACCACACTGGCAAAAGCCGCACGGGGAAACAACGGCGCGCCGTCGGGCAGGCGCAGGTAATACTCGTGAACTTTCGCGAAGGAAGGGGGGTCCAGGTCCGCCGCCTGCAATTCGTGAAACCGGGGCCGGTGGAGCAGAACCTCATCGGGGGTCAAGGCCCAGGACGACAGCCCCAGCCGCTCGTCGAACTCGTGGCGGCTTTGGAGCGCAACGCCCACGAGCGCGTTTATCGAGACGGGCTCGTCGTCGGCCAAGTAGTTGGACAGCAGCACCCGCATCCAGGTGTTGCCGGACTTGGGATAGGAAGCCAGCAGTATCAGGGACATGCCGGCGGCAAGCGTTCGGCCGCCCTGGCGGCCAGGACGGCGGGCGGGTGGCCGACGTGCGGCCTCACGAGCCGCTGTATCGTCGCGCGCCGGGCAACGGCGGATACTGTGTGGAAATGGTTTTTTTCCTCGCCAAGGCCGCGCAAGAAGCGCATCCGGAAGGAATGGCGCACCAGGGCGGTAAACGCCGGGCCCGGCGGTAGCGATTCGATGACGACTTCCCTGTCAACGGTGCCGGAAAGCGCATACACGGCATGCACCGCGACGGCATTCCCGTTGAATCGCCCCGCGGGAACCGCGTAGCTCCCGACCCCGGCCCGGGCGGCTGAGACGGCCTTCCTCCTCCGCCAGGTCTTGTCCAGCGCGTCTATCGACCTGGCCCACAGGCGGATTCGCGGGAACCCGCCAAGCGCCAGCGGATTCCCGTTACAGTCCCGGGCGATAGCGACGATTCCATCGGCGAGCAGCGGGTAACCGCGATCGGTCAAAGCGGCCGCGAGGGAGGATTTGCCAATCCCCACGGGACCCATGAACAGGACCGCTCCCGCCGCCGTGGCAATGGCGCTCGCATGCAGGACAAGGACGCCGCGCATCTGCAAACAGGCGGCCAGGACCGAATCAAGGAGATGAACGCCCACATCCCCATCCTCCGCTGGCGCGACCCTGACCAGACGCCCTTTTTCCGAAACCAGCCAACGGGGCCCGCCGTCCGGATTGATCAGGAAAGCTCCGTCCGCCGTCTGCCAGTACCCGTGCTGGTCCACTGGTGACTCCAGATAGCGCGGAACATCGCCGAGGCGAATCGCAACGTCAATCTCACCATTGCGAGCGGCTGCGGGGGGCCAGGGCAATTCCATGTCCGAGTCAACGTTCAGGCCGTACGCTCGATAGCAATACAAGTCGGCGGCGCTTGAAAGGCCTTTCGGCAAGTCTGGTGGGCTGGAAATTGCACTGCTCCTGTATAATACTGGAGAAATACTGAGTTCAGTTGTTTGGGTAGGAATATTTTACCCGAACGTGCCATTCGGGAGGACCATACCATGAGCAGTCTATCGTCAAGCAACACAGCCAGCGTGAAAGAAAATGCCTTAACCCCCCCCCCCCCCGACGACAGTGCATGCCGCAAGTTGTCCTGGAAAGCGCCCCGCATCCGCATGGTTAACCTTGAACAGCATACGGAATCCGGTCATGTGGCATATTGTTGCGAGGCCCCGAATTACCACCCTCCCAGTTGATTGAAGCCTGATTGGTTATTATCATGCCCCTTCCAGTTTCCGCCCCTCTTGCGCGTAGCGAATCGGTGGTGTTCAGTGAACTCGACGACCAGGTGGTCATGCTTGACTCCAGGGCGGGGAGGTATTACGAACTCGACGCCATCGGCGCGCGTATCTGGATGCTGTTGAAGGACAGGCTCACTCTGGCGCAATTGCGGGACGCATTGACCGCCGAGTATGACGTCGACGATGAGACCTGCCTCGGGGATCTTGTGAATTTCCTTGAAGAGTTGGTTGGCCTCGGGCTGGTCGCCGTGGATTCGGAAGAGGCCGCGGACCAGTGATCCCGTCCCCCATCGAACTATCTGATTCTCCACCAGGCGAGCACGCGCACCCGTCTCCCGTCCGCAAACCACCCGGCGGCATCCGCCCGCTCGGACCCGTGGACATCGCGCCGCTGGAAGCCATCCTCGACCATCTCACGGAAAACGTCTGGCGCTGGGAAGACGAAAACAAACCAAACAAGTTCGAATGCTTCCACAGCACCCGCCACGTCATTTTCCGGTTCTGCAGCTTCCGGGACATACGCTCCTTTCGCTCGAATCCGGCCTGGAAAATCTGGAGCCGTTCGCTGCTGCCGGTCATGGATCAGGCTAGCGCCGCCTACGGCTTTGCGGCGCCCGTGTATCCGAAAGCGATGCTCGCCTCTCTTGCCGCCGGCCATCGCATCGACAAGCATGTCGATGGCGGGAAAGCCACACGCTGCGCGCACAAGATTCATGTTCCGTTACGCACCGAGCCCGCCGCCACGCTTTTTGTCGGCGGCGCGGAGCATCATCTGCGGAAAGGACATGCCTACGAGGTAAACAACATCATTCAACACGGGGCTTTCAATGGCGGCGGCAATGACCGCGTGCATTTCATCTTCGAGGTTTTCGACGGGCAGTGAGCAAATTGCTGTCTTGACGAGCAAGACTGAATTGCCATAATGGCGGCTCCCAAGGCTGCAAAGACACGATTGAGGCCCACTCCATGAACGGCAAAACAGTGATTCAATCAGGCCAGACCGCCGCCGCGCATGCGCCGGATGGCGATAACCCCCCCCCCCCAAGCACGCCTTGGCGCGCGCCCTCTGTATCGAAGCATCAATGTGGAGCGTGGCACGGGCGGTGGCAGTTATTACTCTGTATATGTTGAAGACACCTACTTTTTTCCGCGCAGTTGATCGCTGACCGGACTGGGTGGACGCCGGATTTTACACGGCCTATGGCCTGCGCTTCCGTTCCGAAGTGCCATTGCCCCATTTCGGCGTGGCGCCGGCCGGAAAGGCGGATGTCGTTGTGCGACGCGGCGCCGTGCCACAGGCGCTCCGTAACCCGGCCCAAACCTCATCCCGCTGGGAGGCGGCCCGCGGAGATTTTCTGCTACGGGTTGATGAACGACTTCGATATCGCGTGACCGAAGGGCGCCATGTTGTGGTGGACAGCCCCGACGGCGCCGACAGTCTCGCCGCGGCTTATCTGATGGGCACCGTTTGCACGGCGCTGCTGCAGCAGCGGGGCTTGGTCACACTGCATGCCAGCGCGGTGTGCACCAAGCGGGGCGCGGTCCTTTTCCTGGGCAAATCGGGCGCTGGCAAATCAACGCTCGCCGCGGCATTGGCGGCCCGGGGCTACCCGGTACTCACCGACGATGTGGCCGCATTGCAAACCCTTCCACATGGACCACCGCGGGTTCTGTCCGGCTATCCGAATCTCCGCTTGTGGTCCGATGCATTTGATCGGCTCGATCTTCCAGCCGAATCTCGAAACCGGGTGCGGGACGGTCTCGACAAATATCTCTGGCCTATCGACAGGTTCGCCATGCGGCCGCAAACCATTCGGGCCGCATATGTTCTTCAAGCCAGGGAAACCGGAACCCCCGAACTGGTCCGCGTGGCGCCGGCAAAGGCGCTGCGGGCCCTTGGGCGGCACACCCATCGCCGCCGTCTCATCAAAGCGATGGGGAACCAGGACGCGCACTTCGGGGTCCTGGCGCGCCTCGCGCGAAGCATTCCGGTCACACGCATTGTCCGGCCCGTGAAAGGCGCGGCGCTCGACGATATGGCCGCTCTTGTCGAACGCGACCTGTCCAACGATCCGCGAAACCGTTCCGGTCCGCCATGACCTTAGCCCCAAAACCCGGACGCTGTGCCGGGTTTCAGTTAGCTTATTGGGGCATAATACGATAGCTCACCGTAATTTGAGGTGGGTGTGCCGCTTCCGGTGTGTCCTTTCAAATCCAATTCGCGTATGGATGGCCGTCTCCAGGGTTTCGTCAAAAAATGGGGGGGGGGGGGGGTAAACTGCCCTCGAACGCACCAGCGGGCGTTTGCCGTGTCAAATCGTTCATGAAACAATCTCCGGTAATCGGTTATTCTGCCGTGATTGTATGCAAATTCGTCACTTCTGTATAGATGATGATTGTCACCGACCACTTCGTCTACATCCACGTCTCGCGCACCGGCGGCACCTTCCTCAATCGCCTGATCCTGGACCAGGCGCCCGGCGCGCGCATGATTCAGTACCACGGCCATCTGGAAAGGCTTCCGGCCGCGTATTCCCACCTGCCCGTAATCGGATTCGCGCGCAACCCCTGGGACTGGTACATGTCCATGTTCCACGATTACCGCCGCAAGCGGCAATTCGTCTTCCAGATCATCTCGGAACAGGGCACGCTCGATTTTGAAAGCACGGTTGCCCGGTTTCTCAATCTGGGGAACGGCAGCCGCGAGAGCCGGGAATTGCTGCGGCGTCTTGCGGCGGCGGCTCCGACAACCATTGACACGCGACGGCCCGGACGAAACCACCTGCCCGGACTCAGGTCGGATCACTTCTCCAACTATCCCTCGGGTATCGGTTACTACGGCTGGTTGTTCAACCTCATGTTCCGCACCGGTCGCGAGCGGAACATCCTGTTCGGCCGATTCGAGAACCTTCGGGATGACGCGCTGCGGCTGTTCGAAGAGACGGGCGCCCCGATCTCGAAAAGCATCGCGGACTATCTGGGCGCCGCCCCGGCACTCAACGCGAGCCCGCGCCCGGGGAATTTCGCCGACGCCTACAGCCCGGCGCTCAAGTCGCTCGTCGAGGAAAGAGAGCGCGGCCTTATCGAGAAGTTTGACTACCGATTCCAGCAGCGTTGAGGCGACGGTTCCATGATTGGAAACAACGCCGGCTGCGGCTTCAAGGCATGGCTTTTATATATATTTATATCATGGTATAAGGCATTGGCTTTATAAATGAATATAAATTCAGTCTCATGGATCCGTTAGGAAACCCGTTCGCACCTGGAGCAGGCTCCCAACCGCCCGAACTCGCGGGCCGCGACCACATCCTGGCACAGGCCGATATCGCATTGCAGAGGGTCTTGCTGGGCAGGCAGGATCGTTCCCAGATCATGCTTGGCCTGCGCGGTGTCGGCAAAACCGTGCTGCTCAACAAGATAGAGCAACTAGCGGAAAACCATGGTCATATTGCTTCCTTTGTCGAAGCGCCGGAAGACCTCGGTCTGGCGCAAACCCTGTATCCCCGAATGGCGCAACTTCTGAGACGGCTGTCCGCGATGGAATCGGCCAAGGCGAGGGTTGTCGCGGGAATGCGGGCATTGCGCGGATTCGCAGTCGCCTTCAAGATTGGCCCCCTGGAGGTTTCTCTGCCAGCCGACCCCGAGCCGGGGGTTGCCGACAGCGGCTTGCTGGAGGCAGATCTGGCAGACTTGTTCGTCCGTATCGGAGAGGCCGCCCGGAGCGCAGGAAAAGGTTGGGCGTTGATCGTTGATGAAGTCCAGTACCTGCAAACCGAGGAATTGGCCGCGGTGATAGTTGCTCTCCACCGCGCCAGTCAAAGAGGGTTGCCCGTCGTTTTCTTCGGCGCTGGATTGCCGCAAGTGGCACGGCTCGCTGGCGAAGCGAAATCCTACGCGGAGAGACTTTTCACGTTTTTTAGTGTCGGCGCCCTGGAATCCGATTCGGCGAAGCAGGCCATTGTCGAGCCGATACGCGCAGGCGGCGAAACAATCACCCCAGCGGCGGCAGATCGAATCATCCGCGAAACGCAAGGTTACCCCTATTTTTTGCAGGAATGGGGATTCCAGACCTGGAAACTCGCGCAGCGCTCACCCATATCCGAAGATGTCGTCGAAAGAGCCACCAGGATGGCGCTCGAACAACTGGACAATGGATTTTTCCGTGTCCGCTACGACCATCTGACTGCGGGGGAGCGAAATTATGTCAGGGCCATGTCGCAATTGGGCAAAGGTCCTTACAAGACCGCCGAAGTCGCTGGGATAATGAAGGAGAAAATCACGGCGCTCGGCCCACGCCGCGCAAACATCGTGAAGAAAGGCATCATCTATAGCCCCGGCCACGGCAAATTGGATTTCACAGTACCCTTGTTCGATGAGTTTGTACGCAGGGAAGCGTCCAATTTGGATAGTCGTGCCTAATGTGGGTTGACGACGCCTGCGACCCGGCGTTGGCGCGGCTCGTCGCGGAAAGAGAGAGCGGCCTTATCGAGAAATTTGACTACCAGTTCCAATGGCGCTGAAGCCTGACTCGCTACTCGCGGCTTTTCCATCAGCTATCCGGGCGGGCGTACAAGTCCTCACAGCATGATCCCTCATAGGGTCCGTTGGCTGTGAACTGTTCAAGGCTCATTTCACGCACTGACGGCATCGACCAGACCCTCATGCGTTCCGGGGGGGGGGGGGGGGGGGTAGCAACGCTATCTGGCTTGTACGCGCCAGCCGACGGTTCCGAATTTTCCAGCATTTCTTTTTTCATGATGTTGCCCCATAGCACTGAATGAATCGAGAATTACAAAGCATAGCATCATACCGGGTCATTATCCTGTCCCATTTCCGCTGGGAATCTGACTCACGAAATACGATACACCCAGTGTTATGGAGGAAGCGATCACGCTGGTGATCAACGCTGCTATCCATGCTCGATGTGCATACAAACATCTTTTTGCCTTCTCCCGGCGGGAAAGCGATTTCCAGTATCTTTTCCATACATTGCGACAGAGTTCAGAGAGGTCATTTTCCACCTTCCAGTCCTCTGCACCACCGCCCTTGATGAAATAGAGAGTAACCAAAAAACCGCGAGACTCGCCGGTTCTGGCAAACCACGCAATATGCGTTCCTGAAAAATTCTCGTACATCACTCCATCAGGACAATATGAACGACCCGTTATCTTCGTCTTGCTTGTCTTGTCATTGCCCTTCGTGGTCTCTGTGGTTACTTCAAATCCCCGATGCTCAACCCTGTACATTGGATCAATCATAGCTACCTCTCTCAGGGAGCAGCATTCCGAGTCTACCCATCGTTACCACCTTACTTCTTCTTTCTCGGCGGTGGCTCTGGAATAGGGACATCAGAGGGCTTTTCAGGGTTGTGTGAAAATCTATCTGGAGGGCCGCTTTTCTGAATTTCGGATGGCCTGTCTTGAGATGGCCTCGATGGGGATGGGCGCTGAGGCGCGGATTTTCTTGATTCATCCGATGACATAGCGTTCTTTTTCCTCTTTGTAGGCGGCTTCAGCACAAGCCTTGTTGAGTTTCTTGTGCGGCGCAATATCCAGATCGTTTACAGCACTGGCTATCTCTGATTCCAAGCGTCCAATTTCATTTTGCAAATCTGGAACCGACTCCTCATCTTCCACCGCTTCCCAAAGCGCTCTGTACTCTCTTCGCACTGATCGCAGCTTGGCGGAAACTCTGCCGAACTGTGAAATCTTGTCGTCATACTGCATGGCGCTGTCAAACAAAACCAGAATCACAACGGCCAATCCAGCCCACGGCGCAATCCACGCAAAGTCATCTGTGGCCAATGGCAAGGCGGCGATTGCTCCCGCCACACTTAAAAGAAATCGTATGAAGCGCCGCTGCCAAACAAGTCGGTTCTTTAGCACTGTATAGAATCGAGCAACCCGGCTGGCCTCAAAAAGATTGTGCCAGACTGACCGCCTTACGGTATCAGAGATCATGGCATACCCCGCTATATCTATGTGATATGACTGTTTCATCATACCCCTTGACGCCTCCCCCCCTCAAGGGGGGGGGCAAACCATGTCCAGCCGCCTACCATTGGGGCCTGGCGGCTCGATTCCCCGAAACCGCGACCTCCCTGTTGTCCGCCTCGCGGCTGAACACGGCGCGATGGCGATTGTCGGCGCTGGATAGTCGGCGGGAACCGCGGGGCTACAGGGGATTGCGCGCCGCCAGTGCGGGAAACCGGCTGAAATCGCGGTCGGCGGTCCACAGTTCGGTAACGCCATGCGTCAGGCACAGGGCCGCCACTCTGGCGTCGTGAACTTTCGGACCCGATATCCGGCCCTTCGCCAGCATGCCGGTCAACGCTTCCCAATGATCGTGCGTTTCACCGATGAGTTCGGCAACCGGAGATTCCAGCCAGGCTTCGACCTGATCGATAGCCTGCGAGACCGTGGATGGGGGTGAGTAGATTCGGGGATGCGTCACGATCGCCAGGAACTCGTGTACACATGGCCATGGCAGTCCCCAACTGACGCGTCCTTGCGCGAGTGACTCGACGCAGGCTTTCGCGCTGTCGTGCCATTCCGAATCCGCGCGGTGCGCGTACACCAGAATGTTGGTGTCGGTTGCAATCAATCGCCGCGTCCTTCGTAGATCGAATCCCGGATTTTTGCCCAATCCGCGCCGCGGAATTGCTCTTGCAGACCGATCCCGGAAACACTGGCCTCCCTGAGCCGGAACTTGCCCGCACCGCTATCGGCGCGAATCGCCATGCGCAGTCCACGCTCGATCAGCGCACGAAGGGTGAGGTCGTGCCTCGCCGCATGTTCTTTCGCGGTTTTCGCAAGGTCGTCGGCGATTTCAATGGTGGTTTTCAATATGGGCGCCCATAATGTTGTTTACGGGTACCCATTCTAATGATATTGGGCGAGCGTATCAAACTGAATCCCGGATCAGGTCAGATCCTGTTCCGCCAGCGTTTTCAGTTCCCACTGCCAGGCGTGGGAAACGATGGTTTCGAGTTCCGGATGGCGCGGGTTCCAGCCGAGTTCAACCCTTGCGCGCGTCGAATCGCTGACGAGGCGGGCGGGGTCTCCTTTCCGGCGCGGCCCATACGCAACCGGAATCCCGGCGCCGGTTACGGCTTCCGCGGCATCTATCACTTCCCGAACCGAAAAGCCGTTTCCGTTTCCCAGATTGTAAGCCGCGCCGGATGCGCCATTCCAAAGCGCGCGCAGGGCGAGCAGGTGGGCGTCGCACAGGTCGTTCACGTGGATGTAGTCGCGGATACAGGTTCCATCGGGCGTGTCGTAATCCTCGCCGAAGACGGTGACGTTCCCGCGGCGGCCGGACGCGGCCCGCAGCACCAGGGGAATGAGATGCGTCTCGGGCTCGTGTGACTCGCCGATTTCGCCGTCGGGGTCCGCCCCGGCGGCATTGAAATAGCGCAGGCGTATCGATTTCAGTCCGTAGGCGGCGTCGTAATCGCGCAGGATTTCTTCCACCATGAGCTTGGTTCGCCCATAGGGGTTTATCGGCGCCCTGGCATGGTTTTCGTCAATCCTTGGCTGTCGGGGTTCGCCGAAAATCGCCGCGGATGAGGAAAAGACAAGGTGGTTGACGCCGTGCGCGCGCATGGCGTCGAGCAGCGTGAGCGTGTTCGCCACATTGTTCGCATAGTACTTGGCCGGATTCTCGACGGACTCGCGAACCTCCATGTGCGCAGCGAAATGCATCACGCCGTCGAATTTTTCCGAGCGGAACAGGTCGTTCAGCAAATCCCGGTCGCCCAGGTCGCCTTTAACGAATTCTCCGAAAGTGACCGCGTCCCGCCACCCGGACGACAAGTCGTCCAGAGTCGTGGTCTCAAGGCCCGCGGCGCCCAGGCGCTTGACCATGTGCGACCCGATGTAACCCGCGCCCCCCACCACCAATACATGCATGACTGTCCAACCGCTTCTTCAACGATGCCCGCAAGCCACCACCGCAAGTTCGACGCTTGTTGCCCCCCCCCCCCCCCGTAATACAATTCCTGTCCCAATGTCGGGTCAAGGGCGCGGAAAGATGCCGGAAAGCAGAGCAATTGCCCGTGAAACCATATGCTAGACTTGGCGGCAATGGCAAGCTTGCGCCTTGCGTCCCGTGGTATCGGGAGGAATAAAGGGGAAACTCCATGAAGTCATTCGTTTCAACGGGCATGAAGGTCTTCTTCGTGTCCGCTCTTTTGGCAAGCGCCCAGGCATGGGCTCAACAATCCGTAACCGAGCAGGCGGACGGCAGCGTCGCCATAAGCATGGAAGGCGAACAGTATGTCATACCGGGGTCGTTGGCAGAGGAGGTGGAACTTGCCGTTCGCGACAACGGGGACGACCCGGAAGCCATTCGGCAGGCCATCCGCGCCATTGTCAGCCAAAATGCCGGCGATTCCGAATCGACAGGTCTGGCGGCCGCGATCGCTTCGCTCGCCGTCCATTATGCGGATTCCAATTCCTCATCCATAGCCGCGATCGGGCTCGGAGTGACCCAGGGCAACCCCGGCGTATCGGGAGGGGTGGTGATTGCGGCCATACCCGCGCTGCGGGCGGAACCGGGACCGGATGAAATTGTCGAACAAGAACTTGCGCGGGCCCAGGCGACGGTGGAAAATCCCTCCCAGGTCAGCCCCGTTCAGTAGATGCGAAAACCGACCGGAACTCATGCTGATCCCCCAAATGAAAGAAACAACCAGATTTCCGAATAGCCGCCGGGGAATGTCGGCGGCGGCGAATTCCACCCGGTTCCCGCGCGCGATGTTCCTGGCGACAGCCTTGGGCGTTTCGATCGTGCCCTCCCCCGATCTTTCCGCGCAAACGCCTGACGCGGCCGCGGTCGAACTGGATGTGGCCAACCGGGCGCGTCCCGACTGGGACCCGCGCGGAATTTCTCCTCTGGGGGGGGGGGGGGGGCAGTTTCACCCTGTACCCGTCCCTCGAGCTGGGAGTGGCCCGGGATGACAATATCTACCGGCTGTCCGATGACGTAACGCGGGACACCATTCGTTATACCCGTCCAAGGGTTTTCGGCGTTTCCCGATGGAGCCGCCACGAATTTCGGCTGGACGCGGGGCTCGACGCGAGCGACTTCGCCGAGGCGGACAGCGAAAACGTCGTAAACTGGTTCGCGGGTTTCGGCGGAAGGATCGACATTTCGCGCGAC
The DNA here is from genome assembly GCA_022822865.1 of Pseudomonadales bacterium. Lineage (GTDB taxonomy): Bacteria > Pseudomonadota > Gammaproteobacteria > Pseudomonadales > Pseudohongiellaceae > UBA9145. The sequence goes on from JAJDYJ010000007.1 coordinate 15,972, forward strand.
GCGTGGCTGCGCGCCGACGTGACGCTCCGCGAACTCCACGAGGAGCGCGGCGACCCGGAATCCCCCTTCACGGCCCTGGAGCCGGTTTCACGGAAGATGACGGATGCGGGCATCGAACTCTTCCGGCGCCTGAACCGCCTGTCTTTCGGAATCGAGGGACATTACACCGGTCTGGCGTATGACAACGCGGTCGACGGACTCACCGGACGGATTCTCACCCAGAACGACCGCGACCGGGGCGAAAGGGAGGTATCGGCGAGGATCGGCCTCGATATTTCTCCCGGGAACGAGCTATTCCTGCGCACAACGCGCTTCAGCCGCCGTTATGACCGGCTGCAGGGCGGCGACCGGTTCGCCCGGGATTCCGACGGCGAGGAGACGGTGCTGGGCACGCGGCTGGATATCGGCGCCGTGCTCGGCGGAGAGCTGTTCGCCGGCTACCGCAGGCAATCGTACGACCGGGACGAACGACTGCCGGAAGTGGACGGAATCAGCTACGGCGGCTCCCTGACCTGGAACGCGACGCCACTCACCACCGTCCGGGGCACGGCAAGGCGCACGGTCAACGAATCCGCGCTGCGCCAGGCCTCCGGCTACATGGCTTCGTCTCTGAACCTCGGCCTCGACCACGAACTGCGCCGCAACGTGCTGATCGGTGGCGATATCGGCTTGACGACGAACGAATACGTTGGAATCGACCGGGAGGACGAAATCCTGACCGGCACCGTCCGCGCGATCTGGAAACTCAGCAGGATGGCCGAATTCGACCTGGGCTTGCGGATTCAGCGCAGGGACTCGACTTTCCCGCGCGACAACTACGACAAGGACTACGTCTACCTGAACCTCCGGTTCAGTCTATGAGTCCGGCCCACCGAGCAACCCGTGCCCCGGCGGGACTGCTGGCTGGACGCTTCGTGTGTTTGGCCGCGTTCTGCCTGCTCGCGGTTCTCGCGCCGGAGGCGCGCGGCGCGGCTGAGGATGCCGCGGACTATGTGCTCGGCCACGGCGACCGCATCCGCATCACCGTTTTCGGGCATGACGATTTGACGGGAGAGTACCTGCTCAGCGAAACGGACACTGTTTCCCTGCCATTGGTGGGCGTCCTCGATTTCGATGGCGCCACGCTCGGCGAGGCGCAGCGGATAATCGTCGATGCGCTGAAGCCGGACTACCTGGTCGATCCAAGAGTCAGCGTCGAAGTTCTGGAATACCGCCCGTTCTACATCATCGGGGAAGTGAACGACCCCGGCGCGTATCCCTATGTCAACGGGATGACCGTGATCGAGGCGGTGGCCCTCGGCGGCGGGTTCAGCTACCGGGCGAGAACAAACCGGGTGATGGTAATCCGGGCGACTGACGAAACCCGCACGGAAAACGAGATTGACGTGAACGACAAGGTATTGCCGGGCGATGTGGTCCGGGTGGCGGAGCGGTTGTTCTAGCTCCGGCGCCAGCCTCGTAGCCCAAGAGGCGGTGCTGGAAGCCCGGTCCCGATTGTTGGATACAGCATGCATTGTCCTTGTATGAGAACTGGATAATTGGAAAGACAACTGAAACCGGTTCGATTACAGCGTGTGTCGGCGGCGCGTTGCGCCGACGCCATTGTCATAGTCTTGAGCCTCTGGTTGGCCTATCGACTGCGTGGCCTGGACAATGCGGAACTGTACCTGCCCGCCGGCCTTGTCGCGCTGCCGCTTTATCTGCTGTTTGGCGGAGGAGCGACGGTTCGCGAGCGAACGGCGATCAGGGAGCTTTTCCAGGAAATCCGGGTTGCGCTGACCGCCTGGGCGTGGACGCTCGCCGGGCTTTTGGTGATCGCCTGGACCGCCAAGGTAACCGCGGACTATTCCCGCCTGGCGGTCGGCTTCTGGGCAATTTTCGGCGCGTTCGGACTCGTGGGCTGGCGCCTGACCTTGCAGTTCGCAACCCGTCATGGCCGAACTTCTCCAACCGGCGCGCCGGCGGCCATCGCCGGCGCCGGTGAAAGGGCGCTCGGTTTCGGCCGCTTCCTGCAATCCGGCGCCGCCTTCGACGCCGCGCTGGCGGGATGCTTTGCCGAATCGGAGCGAACGGCTGAAGAGGTCGAAAGCGACGGCTTCTCCCTGCCGGTCCTGGGAAACCTGGAAGATCTGGTGGAACGAGCCGGAAAAGGCGAGTTTTCAACGGTGTTTGTCGCGATGCGCCCGGAAGCCGGAGATGCATGCCGGCGCCTGGTTGCCGCGCTGTGCGATACGCCGGTATCCGTCTACATCGTTCCAAACACGCATGCGGAGGAGTTGGCCCACGCGCGTTGGGTGGATTGCGGCGGATTGCCGCTTGTCAGCATTTTTGAAACCCCCTATTCGGGCGCCAACAGTTGGGTCAAGAGAACGGAGGATGTTGTTCTCGCGCTCTTGATGCTTCTGGTCTCGGCGGCGCCCATGTTAATCATCGCGGCGGCGATCAGGCTCACATCGCCTGGACCGGCGCTGTTCCGCCAACGTCGGCACGGCATAGACGGCCGGGAGATTCGGGTGCTCAAGTTCCGCACCATGAACGTGATCGAGGACGGCGCGGATGTCAGGCAGGCGGTCAGGGATGACGATCGATATACCCCCATCGGGAAGTTCCTGCGCCGCACCTCACTCGACGAACTGCCGCAGATCTACAATGTGCTGCGCGGAGACATGTCGGTTGTCGGGCCGCGACCCCACGCCGTCTCCGTGAACCTGCAATACCGCGAGCTCATCCCCGGCTACATGCTGCGCCACCGCGTGAGGCCCGGAATCACGGGCTGGGCGCAAATCCACGGTTTGCGCGGCTCGGATTCGCCCGAAAACATGGAAAAGAGGGTCCGCTACGACCTTTGGTACCTGGCCCGGTGGTCGCTTTGGCTGGACCTGTGGATCGTTGCCCGCAGCGTCCCGGCCCTGGTGGGCCACCGCAACGCTTTCTGATTTGAGAACAGGACAGGATTCGGATACCTGTGAAGCCATGAATTCCCCCATCGTTCCCGATTCGAACGCCGAAGCGCCGCCCGCCGCCGAACCGGTGCTGCTCGATGTGCTCGCCCTGCTCTGGCGCCACAAGATGCTGATCTTCGCCACCATGCTGCTGACGATGCTCGTTTCGGCGCTGGTCCTGTTCCAGTTGACCCCCCGCTACACCGCGGAGGCGCGGATACTCATCGGCACCCGCGCAACCAATGTGGTTGACATCGAAAGCGTGCTCGAAGCCCTGCGTCCCGACCGGATCACGATTCAGAGCGAGGTCCAAGTGCTCGCATCCCGGTCCCTGGCCGAGAAAGTCGTCGATGAACTCGGGCTTGTGGACAATCCCGAATTCAACCGGCAACTCCGTCCGCCCTCCCTGTGGGGCAGTACATTGCCCTGGCTTCGCGGGCTCGTGCCCGGCAGCGGCCCCGCCGACGTTTTGACCGCCGCGGAAGCGGAACGCAGGGTCCGGGATGAAACCGTCATGGCGTTGATCGAAGCCCTGAACATAGAATCCGTGGGCATTTCCTATGTGGTTTCGGTCGCGGTGACTGCCGAAGACGCGGAATTGGCGGCGACAGTGGTCAACACCCTGGCCGACATCTATCTTCGGGAACAGCTCGATCAGCAGTTCGACGCGACCGAACAAGCGGCCTCCTGGCTGAATGAACGGGTGCTGACGCTCCGGGATCAGGTCGAACAGTCGGAACGGGAGGTGGAAGACTATCGTCGGGAGCAGGGCCTCACCCAGACCAGCGACTCCACTTTGATCGAACAACAGATTTCCGAAGTCAACTCGCAATTGATCGCCGCGCGGGCGGCGACTTCGGAAGCGGACGCCAAGCTTCGCCAGGCGCGGGAACTGTCGCAGTCGGAGGACGGCATCTACTCGACCCCCGAGGTGCTCGCCGCGCCGCTGATTCAAAACCTCAGGATGCAGGAAACCATCCTCGTTGGCGAAGCTGCCCAGATGGCCCAGGAATACGGTCCGCGGCATCCGCGCATGATCAATGTCGAAGCCGAGTTGGTGGATATCCGCACAAGAATTTCGGAAGAAGTCGGGCGGATCGTATCCAGCCTGGAAAACAGTCTCGAAGTGGCGAAGACCCGGGAACAAACACTGGAATCCAGTCTTGATGGACTCAGGGAGGAAGCCACCCGACTGACCACTTCACAGGCCCGGCTTCGCGTTCTCGAGCGCGAGGCCGCCGCGAACCAGGCCCTGTTCGATGTTTTCCTGGCGCGCTACATGGAAACCGGGGATCAGGAAGACCTGTTTTCGGCCGATGCGCGAATCATCTCCCGCGCCAGCGTGCCGATCGAACATTCCTGGCCGAACATACCGGCGGCGTCCGCCATTTCGCTTGTGGTTTCACTGCTTCTGGCGCTATTGACGGTGTTCGTGGTCGAACAGGTTTTCGAACGGGGATTCAGGCACAGCGGACAGTTGGAAACCGGTTTGAAAGTCGGCTCGTTTGGCGCCATTCCAATGCTGGCCGAACCGGAGGATTCCATTGTCGATCATGTGTTGGAAAATCCCATGTCGGCCTTCTCGGAGTCGCTGCGCATGCTTCACACCGGGTTGCTGGCGACCCACAACGTCGAACCGGATTCCGTTTCCGTTCTTGTCACTTCCTCGGTTGCCAACGAAGGGAAGACTTTTCTGGCCATTTCCCTGGCGCGCATGCTTGCCCGCGGCGGGCGCAGCACCTTGCTGATCGACGCCGATTTCCGGCACGGCCAGATCGCGAAACGGCTGGGATTGACGGATGATTTCGGGCTTGCCCACCTGCTTGCCGATCATGCCATTGCCACCGGGGATTTCATCAAGAATGACGAAGCCTCGGGTCTTGACATACTCACGGCGGGAAAGTCCCTCAAAGTCCGCACCGATATCGTCCGGTCGCAGAAACTGTCGAAACTCCTCGCCGACTTCAAGTCCCGTTACGATTTTGTGATAGTCGATTCGCCCCCCGTGCTTCTGGTGTCGGATTCGATCACACTGGCCCAATGTGTCGATCACACCGTTTACGCCGTGCGCTGGGCCAGCACGCCGCGCAAAGTCGCAGCGGCGGGCGTCAAACAGCTCGTGGACTCCCGGGTGCGCGTTGCCGGCGCCGCCTTGACAATGGCGCAAGGCCACCGGAAGGGATACTACTCATACAACTACGGCTCGTATGGATATGGCCCGGAACCAAACAGCCTGTCCTCCAAGTACAGCCAGTATTACGCCCGTTAGCCATGGCTCGCGGTAGCCGGACATCCCGCCGATTCCCGCCCTCCCTCCCGGCATTGTCCGCGGTCGTCATCGGCGCGGCTGTTTTCATCGCGGCGGTCCCCATCGCGGTTTCGGACGTTTTGCTGTTGTCCGGCAATTCCGTCATGGAACGGCTGCAAGACGAACAGGCGGTGGACCGCGCCTCCCTGAACCGCTTCGTCCGCTCGCGCGAGGCTGCGGCGAACTGGCGGCGAACGGCCCGAATCCATACCGACCTCGCCCTGGGTTTGCTGATTCTCGGCGAGTACGAGGACGCCGGACGCGGCCACGGCCCGGGGGAGGTTGAAACCGTGCTGGAAAAAGGCCTCGGCCTGGCCGCCATGGACCCCTATGGCTGGATGCGGCTCGTGCAGGTCCGGTTGGACCGCGAAGCCCCGGCATCTGAAATCGCGGCGCCATTGCGATTGGCGCTACACACCGGACCGCATGAAGACCGGCGCCACGCGATGCTCCTGCTGATGGTTGAGGCCGGCCTCGGGGTCTGGGATGAGCTCGACGAATCCGGGCGTGTGCTGATTGCGGAGAAAGCGCGGGCCGCGTTCGGACGGGATATCCGCGGCGCGTCCGCCGCCGCGGTGCGGGCCGGTCGCCCGGAGGTGCTGGGTGAGATTCTTGGATTCTGATTTCAACATACTCTTCCTGCAACCCGCACGACAGATTGAGGATCTGGGTGTAAACCTTGAGCGGCTCCGTCACGTTGCCCGGTACGGCGTGATCAGCCTTCGGTCGCTGCCGCGCCGTCTCCGGAATACCGGCTTGGTCGTCAACTGCGTCGACACCAGCGTCGCCGCGCGGAGGATACTGGAGTTGGCGGCGTGCCGCGGCGTGCCGAGACTCTATCTCTTCGACGGAATCTACGATGTGGCGAACGCGTATCGCAACGCCGCGCACCGGCGGGCGAACCAGATGGACCCGCTGCTGTATACCCATGTCGCCTGTGTGGACCGGTGGTCTTGCGAGGCTTACGCCGCGCTTGGCGTCCGGACCCGCGCCTGGCTCCCCGCCCGCGCCGCGCCAGCGCCAACCGGGGACGAAACTTCGCCACGATCCAGGACCGCCGGGTTCCTTATCGCAACCGCGCGGACTCCCGCGTTCGACAGGGGCGAACGGCTGAGACTGGAAAAACTGATCACGCTCACCGTCGCCGCCCTGGAACGCATGGGAGCGGATTACCGTTTCCGAATCGGAGACCGGGAGCTGTTGAAATCCCTGGGCATTCCCACCAGGGACAACGACACCGCGGAGTCTTTCGCGAAATCCATACTCCGCTATCAATGCCTGATCACGACTCCCTCCACGATAGCAACCACGGCGATGCTCGCGGGAACGCCAACCGCCACGCTGGATTATCGGGATGCTCCGCTCACCCAGCAGACGGGATGGCGCATCCACCAGTCCACGGATATCGACGGCGCGCTGGCTTCCATGCTGCGGCCCGCCGCCGACCGCATGACCTTCCAGGCGCGCGAGATTGCGCATCTGTCGGCGCCGGCCCCCGTGGAGGACTTCATACTCGACGCGGCGGGCCTCGGGTCTCGGTCCCGCCAACCCGTTGCCGAAGCTTCTCGCGCTGGATCTGTCAACCTGGATTACCCCCTGCGCTGGGCCTACGTGAACTGGTTCAAACGATTCAGGAAGAGGCTCTAGCGAGATGCCGCAAATACTGGCGTTACTGACTGTCTCCGGCGGTTTCGGCGTCTGGTACTACGTTCGCCGCGGAAACTTCCTGCAACTGGGTATCTATTTCAATTTGTGCGCCATGGCGTACATGGCCTTTGGCCTGACCGTGTCGCGGGCGACCATGGGGCGGGCTTACACGGACCAACTGGATCAAATCGGCTGGATGTCCGTGGCGGCCGTCATCGGATTCAACCTAGCCTACGCGCTCGCCGGCGTGCGCCAGCGAAGCAGCGCGATTCGGGTCCGGGAATATCTGCCTTCCCACACCACCCTGCTTTTCGTGGTTGGGGTCGCGCTGGCGTTTGAAGCGGCGGCGATCTTGCTGATCGGCCCTCTGGATTTTCTTTTCTCCGACCGCATCGAGCGCTTCGCCGCGGTCAGGCCCAGGGTGGCGCTATTCTATCTGGCCAATTTCATCAATGTCTGCCTGCCTATCGTGCTGGCCCGGTATCTGTACTTCGGAAACCGGCGCGACAGGGCGCTGCTGTACTTCATACTTTGCCACGGCATTCTTGTGGGGCTGCTGACCATATCAAGGTACGACCTGTCCATCATTGCGATTTGCCTGTGTTACTTCCTTGAACGCAGCGGTAGAATCCGACCGCGCGCCGTCGCCCTTGTCTTGGTCCTTTCGTTGTCGGCGACCCTTTTGTTCAAGCCGGTCCTCTACGACCTCATTCTCAATCAAGACTATCCGAGCAACATTGACTTCGGTGAATACACCAATTGGATCAGGCACACTGTTTTGCTCATGACTCGGCCGGATGTGGAACTTCCCCACAACGGCTACGCTCTCGCGCTGAAATCGATTTTTGTCATGCGCCCCGAGGAGGATGCGCTTTCCGAGTGGTTTTTCCAGGAGTTTTTTCCCGAACGGGCGATACTTTTCCCCGGACTCGGCTATGGCTTCAGCGGCTTGTGGGAGGGATATTCGGCAAACGGGCTGATGGGAGTCGCGGTCCAGTTCGCTTTCTTCGGGGCCTGTTTCGGCCTGCTTGAACGGTCGCCCACGGCGATGCGGCATGTCTTCATAGTTTTCGCCCTGATTCTCACCTACCGGCTGTTCCGTTCCGAGGTGTACAATTTTGTGAAGACCTACGCGTGGTACTTCGCCTATCCGACCTTCGCCATCGTCTTTGTCGACAAATTCATGATATGGGCCACCGGGCGGCGGGGCATGGCGACAGGCGGCTGGACCCGGGATGGCGCACCCGAACGCGCCGGGCGGGGCTACGCCGCACAGGAGTAACCTTCGTCCGGAACCGTTTGTCAATGGCTACTGGAAACTGCACGATTTCTGTATCGCTTTGGGCCTTATCGCACTACCAGGCTTCACTATTGATTCTTGATATTCTGTAAAAACTCCACGAGTTTATGTACACAGGTTGTCGGATTGTCGGTTCCGCTTTTAGCAGCTGATTTCTTGGCTCTTTCGGCATTTATTTTAGCGGATTCGAGGTTTTCAAGAAGCATTGGGAACATATCTCTGATTCCCTTTGTGTAATCAGGCAGATAACACCTCAGCGCGTCAATTACCTGGTCACATTTGCTGAACGGTCGGGTCGTATATTCGTAGTGCAAAAGAAACCAGAACTCAATGCAAGGGACCGACGGAATGGCGAAAAAGACATGCTTTGGATTTGCACTGCGGATCGCAACCAAAGTCTGCGCGAAACTTTTTCGATCATCTTTGTCAAAGACACGATAGATCTTATCGAAAGGATCACCAGCCGATTTTTCTCTCTTGAACCGCTTCATTGCGAAATTGTAAATGCCAAGTGGATCGGAACCTCCATCAGTGCAGACCTCAATATTGGCGCTATTTAGTTCGTAGTGGTCTTTTATTCCATTGAAATAGTTCGGTTCGGTTTTTTCACCCTCACAGACTATAAGCACCTTGGCGAAAGGCGCTCGTTTCGCCTTTTGCCGCTTCAAGTCTGCTGCTTTTCTCGCTTTTCGCCTGTGAAACAGGTTGTCTGTGCCCATCAGGTCAGATGCTCGTGTGGGCGCAGGTAGGGCAGCGCTCCATAACGCCCTGAAAGATAGGCCAATTCAAGATTCTCGCGGCCTTTCCTGGGGCTGAAGTCGGTCAACGGATAGACATTTGTGTCCTGCCCCCCCCCTTTCTCGCAAAACCAGATCTGATCGCGTCGAAACACTTCCTGATTGAGAATGGAGGTTTCGTGGGTGGTAAAGACCAATTGTGCGTTTTTGGAATTGTATTCATTGCTATGAAACAAGTTGACCAACATCCACACAAGTTTCGGATGCAAACTGTTATGCAGTTCATCAATGAACATTACACAACCATTGTTCAAAGCGTGAATCAAGGGTCCCGCATAAGCGAAAATTTTTTGAGTGCCGTTTGACTCATCTTTAAAGCCAAATAGCACAGTGTCTCCATCTGCGCTCTCGTGAACAGTTTTGATTTCTACAAATTGCTTGTCCTTGAAATCCTCGGCAAATGCTTCCTTAACTGCCGCTGGCATTTCCTTCGGCAGGGTTTCAATGTCGAATGGTCTTTTCTCAACGATGATGTCGGAGATGCTTAGGTCGGCCATTTGCAAAAAATTTAGAATCTGTGCTTTCTGTTTTCCCTCACAACGAGTTGCGGTCAACTCCACTGGCAAACCATCAATGCCGCTCATTCGTAAGGTCTTGTCGAACCAATCGTAAACGGGTTGCAGTTGTTCGCTGTTGAGTTGTACGGCGGTTGACAGGAAAAGCGCATTATCGCGCGTGGATTTTTTCCAAAGAATCTTCTCCCCCACAAGATTGTTTCCCAGGTCCCAATCGCAGGAATTGGATTGTTCATTCCATTCGCGCCCGAACCAGTGCTGAGGACGGCCCTTGGGATAGGCAAGCAGCCACTCCTGGTGAACTCTTTCCGTCGTCGCCGAGAATCCATACTGATAGCGAACGCCGTCGACAATGAAGGACACCTCGAATTCGCTAGGGGCGTGGAGAGTGGACTGACTCAAGCGAAACGGCATAACCGGAAGGTCGTCGCCGCGCTTAAGACCGGCTGCCGACTGGCGCACGATTACCTGCATGATATGAAGGGCGTAGACGAAATTGGATTTGCCGCTGGCGTTCGGGCCGTAAATGGCTGCGGACCGCAGCAACTCGAATTCGTTTGCGGCTTTCGCCTTGAAGGTATTGGATTCAATCAGTTCATCGCCTCTGCCCCGGCAAAGACTGAACGTTTGCTGGTCTCGTACAGAAAGGAAATTGGCCACGCTGAATTCAATTAGCATAATAATCTCGATTAGTAATCGTTTATGACATATTTTGTCAAAATCGGCATCTTAAACGAGCTGTACTAAGAGTGTCAAGCCAAAATTTGGTGTTGTCAAACCAAAGTGGAAATGTCCCCTTCGGTCTTGCGCGGAGGGAGCGAAGCGCCGTTCATTTCGTCAGCCATGTGAATTCGCTCCGGCTTCGCAGAATCGCAAGGGTGAGCAGGTGGGCGAATATTCTCGACAACGCGAACCCGGACAAGGCCGCCACCATGCCGAAGCTCGGGATGAGCAGCAGGAAAGCGGTCTGCTGGAGCGCCAGCGCCAGGATTGTTGCCTTGAAGTGGTCCGATGCCCGTCCCGACATGGCCGCGAGGTGGCCAATGGGCACCAGCGCCACCTGGACCGCCATGGCAACCGCGGCCAACCGCAAGATCAAGTCCGCCCCTGAATACGGATCCCCCAGCCAATCCAGGACATACGGTCCAAGAAGCGCAACCGCGGCGGCGCCAAGCGCACCGAACGCTCCCGACATCGCGCACGCCCGCAGGAACTCGCGGCGTAGAGCTTGCGTTTCCCCGCTCTGGTGCTGTCGCGCGAAGCGGGGCGCCGCGATGGCGTTGATCGCATGGTCGATGAATGCGATGCCGCCGGCGAGTCTTGTGCACACCACGTAAACCGCGACTTCACCCGGGGCCAGCCACCAGGCGATCCACAGCGTATCCGACCAGCGCATGATCACGTTGCCGACAGACAGCCCCGCCAGCGGCGCCACCTCCCGAAGCCCGGGACTCGACGCGGAGTCAACGCTCCGGGCCGGCAGTCCGGAGCCAAATGACGGGCGCCACGATACACGGAGAAAGACGGCAAACATCAGCGCGTTCCCGAGCGCGAAGCAAATTGCGACAAGGAACGGCGAATCGCTGCCGGCCAGATACATCAGTATCGCGCACACGCACATCAGGCATTGCCAACCGCCGGTCTCAAGGAAAACCGCCGCCGCGGGAAGCCCGCCCGCCTTCAGCAATCCGGCGAGCACATAACTCATGGCGAGGAAAGGGATTCCCAGCAGCAGAATGCCGAAGAAGGGGCCTGGGCCGAAATCGGCTCCCCGGCCGGCCCAGACACAGACTCCCCATGCAAGAATGCCCGCGAGACAAGACGCGGCGAGACAGCGCGACGCGATAAACCGCAGTTCCCGCGGTTCGCACGCGGCGCAACGCATCAGATACGCGTCAAGGCCGAATCTGGATACCGTCGCGGCGATGATCGCCACCGAAACGGCGACCGTGAATTCCCCCATCGCGGTGGGCGACAGCACGCCGGCAAGCAACAGCCCATATCCCAGACTGCCCGCGGCGCCCACACAGCGAACCAGGAATGCAAACGATACCGAGTCCCGCCAATTCATGAAGACATCAACGACTGGCCAATCCCGGCGCCAACCGGATTCGGATGCGCGCCGGCACGGGCCAGACTAGCTCGCGTCAGAGGGGTGCAGCCGGGGACCGCCGACAGTTTCATCCGCGCTTTTCGAACTGTTCGTAGAGCCTCGCCAGCTCCGCGGCGAAACGCGTCTGGGAATATCGGCTTCGCGCCGCCTTCCAGGCGTTTTCCGCCACGGCGACGGGCCTTGCGGTATCGTGTCCGATCAGCATTTCCGAAGCGGCGTCCATGTTGTCGAACAGGAATCCGGTATCGTCGTGGCGCACTACCGGCTCACTCCATTCGGCCCGTCGGCAAAGCACGGGAACCTTCAGCAATATCGCCTCCAGCACCGACACCGGCAAACCCTCCCAGGCGCTTGTCGAAAGATAGATCCAGCCGTCCGCCACTTCCCGAAGCGCGTCCGAGCGGGACATCCATCCCGTCACCCGCACGCCGGCATCCTCAAGCAATTTGCGGCGATGCGCGTCGCCGTCACCGATCCATCGAAACTCGATGTCCGGCCTCGCGGCCCGCACCGCCCCGCAGATATCCGCGAACAGCGAGGGGTCTTTTGCCGCCGAAATACGTGAACAAGTGACTACCCGCTTCCTTTCCCGTTCCCCGGTAGTTCTTTCCGCATAACGCGCAAGCAGCCCGTCCTCGACCGCGTTTTCCAGCAAGGTCGTCGTAGCTCCGATTTCCTTGTCGATCACCCGCTGCTCGGGGACACAGCAGGCCACATATATCGAGTTGCAAATGCCGTTCGCCAATCGTTCCAGTCCGCGGAACAGGGCGCGCTCGACTCCCGAGCGGTCCAGATGCATCAATGAAATGCAGTGCGGACTGTACAACGCGCGGTTTCCAAAGCGCCGCCCCGCCACAAGCCGGCCCATGAATCCCGCCCTGGCGCCATGGAAATGCAGCACATCCGGATTCCAGCGCCGCAACAACCCGGCAAAGCGCCGGCACCATCCGGCGATATGCAATGGGATGGGACGCATCACCAGGCGTTCGAGCCGCACGTCCGGGTGTATTCTCGCGCGCAAGCCGGCGGGCGTTCCCGCCCTCGGGGAGTACGCGATCAGCACAGCGTGCCCCTGGGTGCGCTGGATTTCGGCCATGAGGAGAACCATTTCCAATGCGCCCGTCGCACCGCATTCGATCACATGACAAATTCGCACCTGTCCCATTCCTTCGAAAACCGATCAATACAAACCGCCCGCGGGATGTTTGCCACATTTGCAATTCTCACGCCCCCTGATGAATCGCTTGAAGGGCGCGACCACGGCCCGGCGCAGTCCGGCAACAATACGCGCATTGCGAGCTGCCCGCCGCAATTCTGGCGTCGGACCTCCTGTAATGGTTTCGGTGGTTTTCCGCGCGGCCCAGAAGGGGTAGGCCCCTTCCAGATCCACAATACACAGTTCAAAACCGTTTTCCGCGACGAACTGGTCAACCGCTTCGATGTTGAGGGGAAACGCCGGGTCATAGTCGTGGCCTGATACAACGCCCCCTGGCTTCACCTTCGACGCCCAGGCGAAAATCGTCTCCCCTCCTTCCTGGCCGGTATGCGCGTAGCCGTCGATATAGACAAAATCCAGGCTGTTATCCTCGAACAGCTCAAGGGCCTCGCCAAAGAACATGCGGAGCAGGGTGTATCCACCGGACGGGCCGAGCCGGCGCAAGGCAAGCTTGTATTCGCTCACTTCGTGGTGGTCGGCATAGGCGTCCACTCCGTAGAGCCTGTCAAAACGACCGCTTTCCAGCAGCCTGGCGCTGAAATCCCCGGCGGCAACACCCAGTTCGACACCGACATTGCCTGTCGGGCGGTCCAATAATGACAACACGCCCAGCCGCCCTTCATCGGTGGGTTTTTTCATGAACGAAGCCAACGCAAAACGGCTCGCGAAGCCGCTCCCAGCTTCTTCCAGGCGCCATCGACATACCAAACCAGCATAAGCGAATCGCGTGGCGTCGCACCGGGTGGGACGGTATCGACACCGTGCCAGCTATCGCTCGTGACCGGAAACGCATACCCGGAATTCGGCAGGAAGGGAACGCGGACATCCACTTCCAGCGCACCCGACTCTTCCCGGCGGTAGAAACTCGTTCCCAGGTCCGCCCCCTTCTCGTCTCGCGGCAGGTATATCTGCGCGGTGAGGAGCTTGCTCGGTACGTCCTGGTGCGGACGAATAAAGTAGCCGGGGCGGTCGCGCACCAGTGAAATCCTGAGGATTGATCCTGTCTGGGGAGGAGACTCGCAGTCGATTTCCGCGAACCTCGCCGCGAAAGCCTTCGCGACGCCGGGGCCCCGCAGCGCTTCCGACAAGGCTTCCCAGTACCGGCGCCGTTCCCGGTCCAGCTTTCCCAGCCTTTCACCGATGAGCGGGAACGTGAGTCGCGCGTAAGTGCCGTCCGGCAGTCTGGCGTCCTTGTGGCGCAGTTCGAGGTAATGTTCCGTCGGCGGCAGGAGGCGCAGAATCTCTCGATAATCTTCCTCGCCAAAGACATGGGATAATCGCATGTGCGGGAACGGGTGGGAGAGCACCGGCGCGGCCCGCACCGCCTCGACGAAACCTTCGGAAATACGCCCGGTCATTTTGGTTGCCCGCGGTTGCCGGGAAAGTATCCAGTTTTCACAACGCGCTCCTGGTCAGCCCCGTTCTCGGGGTCATGTGTGGAAATCGGCGGTTTCGATTTCTCGCGTCCGGCTGAATGCACTGCGAGACCTCGCTCTGGCCCGCATCCCGCGACACCGGCATGTTGCCGCAGCCTTCGGCTTTTTCCTGATCCATGTCGCAATCGACCCCCCCCCCCCCCTGTTGGTACCGCCTGCGCCACCGCGACGCCCAGAACGAATGAAAAGGTAGCGGCCACCGCGGGAATCTGCAAGCTGAAATCGACGGCCGAATGGGCTCCCACCAGGACGCAAACCGCCGCGCCAACCGCGGGAAACTCGAAGTCCCTTCTCCGAATCCACACCCCCCGCGCACAACCTCCAGCCAGTACCAGGATCGCTGTCACGAACAGCGCCGCGGCCGGAATGCCCAGTTCCAGCGCCAGTTCCAGATAATCATTGTGCGCCATGAGCACACCCGGGCGAATATCCTCGGTGCGGTGGCCGCGGTACACGGCGCCAAACGTGCCGAGGCCGGTTCCAAGCAAGGGTTGTTCCCGTATGGCCAAAATTGTCTGTGAATAGATCTCCGAACGCTTGGCAAAGTCGGGACCGGTATCCCACAGCCGCCGCTCCAGGGGTTCCCCGGCCAATAGCAGCAGCAATATTCCTGTCAGCGTGGCGCCGGCCAGCCACGACAGCAATCTGCCGAAGGAGAACCCGTGTCTCAGGGCCAGCACCGCAAGAAGCGCCAGCAGCGACAGCGCGGTTGCCGCGGTCGCGCCCCGCGAAAGACTGAGCAGTAGCGCGCCTGCCAGCACCAGCCAGGCCGATAGCAACAGGCTGCTTCGGGGCATGAATTCCACAATCCAGAAACGCAGGCGCTCCCTGAAACCTGTCCGGCCGCCCAGCCTTCTGGAGAACCGGCGCGCAAGCACCGCCGTCGCGCACAGGAGACCAATCCCGCAATACGTCCCGAAAGAATTCGGGTTCACGAACGTCGCGGTCACCGCATCCGTGTAATCCGTCTTTTGGAACCACAGGATGCTGTCGGCGCCTGAAAACACAACGCCAAGCCCGTAAAGCGCATAACATGCGCACCCTGCGGCAATCGCGCGCAGGGCGCAGCCGGCGCGGTGGGAATTCCTTCCATACTGGAATGCCAGCCAGAATATGCCCGCATACGCCGCCACACGCAAAACACTGCCCCTGCCCGCCGCCGGATCCAGCGAAATCGCTCCAACCGGTGTTGTGTCCAGCGCCGCGGCGGCCTCCCGCCAGATGGGGTGATGCCAGCTCTCAGGCATGAATTCCGCAGTTTGCAGCAGCCCCCAGAGCATGGCCAGCCCGAGAAACGCCGCCGACAACAGCAGGAAACCGGGTGGCGCCGCCGGTGAAACACGCCCTCCCAATGCGGAGAAACCCCAGCAGAACAACAATACGCCAGACACGGCGGCCATACCCGCCCAGGCCCAGTCCGGATATGCCCCGAACGGCAAGGGAACCGCCAGAATCAACACGATGAGCGTCAAAAAGACCGGCTCGGAATACTGGCGCGCCACGGAGATGCTATCGGCGGTTCCCGCTCCTGAAACCGAATCTTTCATGTGGACAGGAATCTCCGCGTCGCGCCGGACAGCGCCAGACAGGTCAGGCGGCCCGTGGCGAAAGCGCCGGTGTCGATGCCGATGCGGTTGCGGCGGACAACGGGTTCCCGCGTGTACCAATGGCCATGGACGATGACCTTGCCGTGGTCGCGTTCGTCTTCAATGAAATCTCCGCTTCCCCAGAGCAGGTCTTCCTCGCTCTGATCCGCCCATGCCACCCCTGGCCGGATTCCCGCGTGGGCGAAAGCGTATCCGCCTTCGACATGTTTGTTCACAAGCCCGGCGAAGAACTCCTTGTGCTTTTCAGGCATGGCGGCGGCGAGGGCCTCGCGCCTGGACTCCAGATTCGCGGCGGTCGGAGCCCGTGTTGGCTGCGCAACCCCGTAACTGAGCAGCGTGGCGTGTCCGCCGCCAGCCAGCCATCGCCCCCCCACCGAGGCGTCCTCGAGAAAGGCGAGCAGCCACGCTTCGTGGTTGCCCTTGAGATAAACCTTTTCGAACTCAGGCGCGGGGTCTTCAAGCAGCAAATCGACCACCTGGCGCGATTGCGGGCCGCGGTCCACATAGTCGCCCAGGAAAACCAGAACGCGACGGTCCGCGCGTTCGCGCGACGCGTCAAGACGGACTTTCTCCAGCATCCCGGCTAGCGGTTCGACCCCGCCATGAATATCGCCGATGGCGTACACGAGCGCGCCAGGCGGAACCGAGGGTGGCCCTGAAGCTGAATTGGACATGGATGCATTTTGCCCCATTTCAATCTTGATAGTCTTGTGGTCATCCTGGAAGCGCCCGACGGAAATGCGGCGACATGCGAGTCGTCCAGCCGGTTTTCCACTCTGGGCGCCGCAGTTTCGGTGGCCCGGTGACCGTGCTGCGCGACGGGCGCGAGCTGCCAGTCGGACTGTCGGTCGAGGGCGAGGAGCCGGTGCCTGACGACCTATGAAGGCCGACGCGGAGGCGCCGCCTTGCGCTCCGACCGCTTCGCTCCCTCCGCGCAGGGCTGAAGGGGACATTTCCACTTTGTTTTGACACAACAAAAGCCGGCAACAAAAGCGGGCATCGACAACCTGCCAATGGTACTATTAGGACGGTCGGCTTCCTTTAAGCAAAAGATTATTCCGACCAAGGAATCGTATGCTGGCAACAACTGGGCAGTTTGGGTATTGCACCGAATTGGATGAGTAATATGGATCAGCCAGAAGAATTGATATTGAAAAATGTACGTTGTTTCCAAGGCGAACAACGTGGAAAATTGCGCCCGATAACCTTGCTTATCGGAGAAAACAGCACAGGAAAAAGTACTTTTCTGGGATGCTTGGATGTTGTACATCAAATGCTTTCTCGGTACCGCAGACATAGTTATAGCTCTTCTCCTAACTTTAACCAAGACCCTTTCTCAATGGGATCATTCAGGGATATTGTTCGAACAAGGCGCGGCCCAAGCGGGCGTATTGATGAATTCGAATTGGGCATAAAAATTGAAAGGAATGAGAAAAGTAAAAACATCCCCACCGAATTTATTATAAATTTTGGAGAGCGAGGTTCACAACCAGTTCCATCTTCGATAATGTACAAGTTTCAACAACATGATTTTGTAAAAATTAGCCAATCCGAATCTGGATTGACCAATCTTTCCATCCCTGGCAAGAACGTTGAGATGAAATTTCCATTTGAAATTTCCCAATTTCAATTGGATTGGTTATTGGAATCAATACTTTTTGAAAAGAAGAGTTTTTCTGAAGAAGCTGAAATGGTAGTGGAATATTTGGAAAGTTTGTTGAATGTGTCTGATGAAAAAAGTCGTAAAAGGCATTTGGGCATGTTCGATTTCTGGCATCCATTTCGATCAGATTTAGTATCTATAGCGCCATTGCGTGCTAAACCAAGACGTACATATGATCCTATCGGGCCAGATGATAGTCCAGAAGGTGATGATATTCCGATGTTTATGATGAAGATGCATCACTTACAATCTTCACGGTGGCAAGCCCTACATGACGACTTGGTGGAGTTCGGTGCTGAATCAGGGCTATTTTCAGATATTAAGGTAAAACGACATGGTAAACAAATCAGCGATCCGTTTCAGTTGCAGGTAAAAGTTCAATCAGGCCCTCATGTCAACATGATGGATGTCGGTTACGGTATAAGCCAGAGCTTGCCTATTTTGGTTAAGCTGCTCGCCAGCCAAGAGCAGAAACGGTCAGATGTTTCGATCGGAAGTTCTCCACGAACGTTTCTTCTACAACAGCCGGAGGTTCATTTGCACCCGAGAGGTCAGGCGGAACTTGCCAGCCTTTTTGTCAAATTTGCCAAGAAAAAAAGGAATCGTTTTGTAATAGAAACCCACAGTGATTTTGTAATTGACAGGGTTCGGATTTCAGTTCGTCAGAAAAAATTGAAGCCAGAAGATGTTTCGATAATTTATTTCGAGCCGACAAAAAATTCTGTCAATCTTCACAATATCTCTGTTGACGAAAATGGAAATCTTCATGGTGCGCCACCGGGGTATCGATCTTTCTTCTTAAGAGAAACTGACCAATTACTCGGATTTGGAGAGTGAAAAAAGAAGATGTGTATCATAGTGGATGCGAATGTAATGGCAATTTTCTTGGCAGAACCCCAAAACGAAGTTGTTGTGCCAATCAGAAATTGGCTTGAAAATAGAGGGGGTCGTGTTGTGTATTCAACCGGTGGGAAGTTTTCAAATGAACTTTCCTATCAACAAAAAAAGGTTTTGCAAGGTTTTGTCCAAGCGGGGCTGGCAAATGTCATTGATTATTCTAATTTCTCAGATGATCAAAGATTTCTGGAAAGTAGTGAATTTTTGAAATCGGACGACCCACATATTCTTGCGCTAGCTCGATACACTGGCGCACGAGTTTTGTACACAAATGACCATAAGCTACAAGATGATTTCCGAAACAAAAGGGTAATTGACAGACCCCGAGGTAAAATTTACAAGCACCAGCGACAATCAAGGTTGCTCACTAAAAATTCTTGCCGAAGATTTGTAAATTAGCGTATGCTAACACTAAATAGTTCTTGTCCGTAAACACCTCTTTCCCGCGCCGGGTTCGAATAAACAGCCATAAGAGGTTCATTTTTTGGAGAGGACATGGCCAAGGTGCGGATACGCGGCGCGACGGGACTGTTGCGTTAGGGGCGGAGGTGTTTTGACTGGATTTCGGGCTCCGTTGTTGGACGGAAGCGGATATGGGGGACTATCTGATGTCCGGTCTGTCAGCCAACCGTTCATTCACCGAAATGCCGTCCCTGATCGGGGTTTCTTCCCGATCCTTTTGCAGTCGCAGGTCGTGCCTTGCCGCGTTCCAGCGAGCTTGCAAGCAACAGAACCGGGCGCAACGGCCAGTACAGGAAGAACAGCCGGTCCGGCAGATTCACCCTGCCCAGGTCATAGGGAGGGGCGAACATTCTCGCCGACTCCCTGACCGCGCTGCGCCAGCAGGGATTGATCGACAGGGCGGTTGCCACCTGATCGATCCTCCGGGCGGCCCCCTGCAGTCCCCTTCCTCCCCTGGGCCGGGTCCAGAGGCGCCGCGTCTTGCGGGCTCTGCGCCCGGCCCACGGGCCAGACGCCAATGATGCGGCGGCTGGAGGCAACTGCACCTGCAGGTACTCCCGACACAGCCGCAACGCGGTTCCGAACACGGGCTCCACAGCCATGCCGTGACGTTGGCAATTTTCCAGCGCTTCGACCAGTCCCTCCTCCCCCGCGGAGTCGATCATCGCGGCGATGTCGCAAAGCCATTTCAGACGGCTCCACCGGTGCATCTCGCCGTGGACGCAAAGGTACAGCAGCAAATCCCTGTCGCCCAAAACCCGAAAAGTCGAATCGGCCACTGTTACCGTTTCCGCGTTGGCGGCGAGTTCGGCAAAGTCGGCGGGCAGCGCGAACGGATTGTTTGTCAGGCGGTGGTGCAGTTCAAGCGTTCCGCCCGGACCCGACAAGACCCTGTTGCAGACGTACTTCTCGAAGAAGCGGTCACGCGCCGGCGTGGGTTCAAACGAGGGCGAGGACCTTTCCCACCCGGAAGCGCGGAGGGCCTGCGCGGCCGCGCCGGCGCGGGACGGCGGAACCAGCAGGTCGATGTCGTAGCATTCCCTTTCGAGCGGCGTTCCGAACAGGCGCACGCCAAGAGGCAGGCCCTTCAGCACCAGCGATGGGATGCCTTGTTTGTCGAGACAACCCACCGCCAGGCGCAGTCCCGCGAGCTGGGACAATCCCCGGGCGTTCGCTGCCGCGCGCATCGGACCCAGAACGGCCTCCGCGGCGGGACTCGCCGCCCCCGCGCGGCGTAGACCCCGCAGTGCCAGGGAGACCACCCGGTGCCGCTTTGCAAGCCGCGCGAACGTGTTCCAGTCACCGACGCGCTCAAGCGCCGCTGCATTCGTTTCGCTTCCACCTGTTCCCAAGGCTGCGCGCAGACCTGCGAACAGCCCGTCAACCACTTCCCGCGGCACATTCGCAAGCAATCCCGCCATCTGATCCTTCAACGGTCGAAACCCGCGGCGGCGAATGGTGGAAACGCCGTGTAGGAGCCAACTTCCGCTCCGCCGAGAACGCATTCCCCACCGGCCACCAGCCAGGCGTGGAATTCGAGATGGCGATCCTTTGCCTCGCCGCGCCGCACGCCGAAAACCAGGGTGCTTCGCACTCCCCGGCGGCGCAACATCCATTGCCCCGCCATCGCCTGGGGCAGACAGCGAATGCGAAAGGGTAGATGATGAGCCACTTTTCCCACGATGCGGCCCACTTTCCGTTTGGCATTTGGACTGGAAGACCCTTTATCCGCCTCTCCGCTTCCACCATGCGGCGCCACGACGGACATTCCCATGTCCTGTTCCCGTTCAGCGGCTGATCTGCCCGGGGCAAGTTCGCCGCCGCTATGGGTGAAAATCTCCGTCTCGTCTCCCGATTCAGCCGAAGTCTGCAAAAATCGCAGCCAAAAGCGGGCGGGGGTGAGCCGAATCAGCACAATGGCCAACACAAGAGCCATTGCCGCCTCCAATGCGAGCAATTGCTTCGCGGCCGGCAGACGACTGAAACGGTGAAGAATTTTCAGAAGCGATCGAATTCCCATAATGATCATATTTGCCACCGCGGATATCCCTGGTGTAAATGCCACGGCGCGGATTTGGAATCAGAGACGCATTGGGCGTCGCCGAAGGCGCGAATTGCCAGATTCGTTTATCATATGTCATTCAACGTTAAGGTCAAACGGGTATGACTACTATTATCGCCGAGGTATACGATGCCTTCCGCAGCGCCGGCGCCGAAGAACGGGAAGCCCGTAACGCCGCCCAGGCGTTGTCTGAAAGTCTGGCGCCTCATGAAGATATCCAGAACCTGAAAGGAGATTTGGACAGGTTGGGCGAGCGTATCGACAAACTGGATGATCGCGTGGCCAGTCTAGCCGTGGTTGTCAAGACGCAAACATGGATGTTGGGCCTGGTGGTGCTGGTAGTGGTTGTGCCGCAGCTTGTCGCATGGTTCAGCACCTGAACAGAAGCTTTACCGTGTCCCGCCGCCGCGTGCCAGCTGTGGGATGGAGTGCGCTGCGGAAGAAGTTGTTATCACGTTGCGCGTTTTGCCCGCAAACGTTCATGCTTCGCAACGTGGACAGAAGTGGCCGGACAAATTCGGCCAGGAAATCTTCCCAAGCCACAGCCACTGAAATTCCGCCCGGCAAGGCCCCAAGGCACACGTTCCGCTGGTAGCCCCGTCGAGCGCATCCTTGTATTATTTTCGTCGAGACCGCTTGTCGAAGAGTTTCTCCATGTGCTTGCGACGGAATTCCAGAAACTCAGGAATGTTATCCGTGTCTCCCACGGGTTTATCCCACTTGAAATTGTCGAGACCCCAATTCGGGTCTTCGCAAGCTTTTATCGCCAAAGGCGGCGGCACAATCTGGCATACGTTGCCGTAGAGTTGCCGCGCCCGCCTCTGGATCAGGCTTCGCAACCTGGGAGAAAAGTCCGTGGGGCCCAGGAAGGTACCCGGCGCGTAGGCCAGATTCGCCGCGCTCGTGAACAATCCGTACGGTTTTGGCTCCGGTGAACCGGCAGGAATATCCAGTTCCTCGCGCCAGCGGTTCCCGTATTCCTTGTGGTCGAGAATGTGCGCAAGCTGGTATCCGTCCGGTCCGCGCTTTTGAAACCGCCTGCCGGTCAAGGTGAACGCCCACAACTGCTTTGGATAGTCGTTGTGGTCGAGCGCAAGGCATTGTGGCGGAACTTCATTCGAAGCGGCCGCTTGCCGGAACATCGCGGTTTCCTTCTTTCCGGCGTGGCGCCGAATGCCCGGAAAAACGCACGGCGACCCTTCCCAGAGATAGATTGCGGAATCGATGCCGAGCGCCTCAAGCCGGGAGGACCAGTCGGCGCCGATGCGGCGGTTGTCCTCGGCAACAGCCTGGACGATGCCGACATCGAGAAACCGCAGATACGGTGTCGTCGCTCTGGCAAGCTTGAGCATGTCCTTGTCACTTGGCATCGGCCATGGCGGCCAGTTTGCCGCGGGTTGTCGGGTTCTCCCCATTTGCGACAGCTCCTTGTCTTACTGCACCTTGTTCACACTTCTTGCGACAACTGGTTTTCCACTCTTCCCGGGACTGGTTTTCCATTGCCGTTCAACGGATATCGCCGAACCGTGTCTCACCGACGCCGCGACCCGCATTCTACCGCCCAGGCGCCGCCGCACGAAGAGGCAGAGGACCGACCGGACGCGTCGGGTTCCCTGGTCGAGCGCGGGTTGCCGTGAACCGTTCCGGCGCCGGTTCGGAACCCGCGCGCCGGTCCGTTTTCCCGGCGGTCACCGACGCGGTCCGCACTGTGGCCGGGCCAGCCCGCCCAAGGCCATTTCCCCGCCACAGGCCGCCTGGAGGCGGAGCGGAGCGAGCAGGCCGGGCGCAGTCCCGGCTCCCGAGCGGGCCGGGTCTCCCCATTCGTTTTCCGGAACCCGCTCATGACCGAATCCCCAACCATCCCCTCGGCGGACTACACCCTGCGCCCCAGCGAACTCGCCGCGACCCTGGCGCTGCTGGTGGAGGCCCGCCAGCCCTGCATCGTCTGGGGGCCGCCCGGCGCCGCCAAGTCGCAGATCGCCCAGCAGGTGGCCGCGAACACCAGCCGCCGATACGCCGATGTCCGCGCACTGCTGCTTGATCCCGTGGACCTGCGCGGTATTCCCTGGCGCGACGCCGACGGCCGCACGCGCTGGGCGCCGCCGGCCTTTTTGCCGCCCTCCGACGATACCGGCCGGTGGCTGATCAACCTCGAAGAATTGCCTTCGGCCGTGCCCATGGTCCAGGCCGCGCTGTACCAGCTCGTGCTGGATCGCAAGGTCGGAGAGTACGAGTTGCCCGAGGGCGCCTCGCTCATCGCCTGCGGCAACCGCGAGGGCGACCGCGGCGTGGTCCACCGCATGCCGACCCCCCTCGCCTCGCGCTTCGTTCATCTGGAAATCCGGGTGGACGCCGCCGACTGGTGCGCCTGGGGCGCATCGGCCGGAATCGCCCCGGAAGTGTTGTTCTTCATCCAGTTGTGCCCGGAGTGCCTCCACGATTTCGATCCGCAATCGAAGGAGCGCGCCTTCGCCTGCCCGCGCACCTGGGAGTTCGCCAGCCGCATCGTGAATCGCCGTCAGGGTCTGGACCCGGTCGTCGAGCGCGCCCTGCTGCGCGGCGCTGTCGGCGAGTCGGCCGCGGTGCAGTTTTCGGCCTTCCTGCGGGTCTGGCGCGAACTGCCGCATCCGCGCGCGGTGCTCGACGACCCCGAAAACGCGCCCGTGCCCGACAACGCCAGCGCCCTGATCGCGCTGTGCGGATCGCTCTACCGGCTTGCGAACGACGTCAATCTCGACGCCATCGTGACCTACGCCGGCCGCCTGCGCCGGGAGCTCGGCGAGTTCCTGGTCGGCTCCTGCGTGCGCCGCGACCGGGACCTGCAGCACACGCCCGCCTACATTCGCTGGGCTGCGGCGAAAACACAATAACCCCGTGACTTCCTCGCGGCCGGCTGCCCCGACGCCGGAACCCGCTTGAGGCCTGTCGCATCCATCCTTTCGACGATTTGACCGGAGATACCCATGAACCTCAATTCCGACGCCATGCTGGTCAGCCTGCGCATCAACGCCTGGTCCGGCCGGCTGTACGACCGCAAGGCCAGCGATCTGGTCGCCGCCCAGCACGAGGCCATCGCCGGCGCGGGCCGCTACAACAAGCGCCTGCTGCCAAAGGACGCCTTCGCCGAACTCACCGCGACGATCAGCCAGGCCAGGAGCACGCATTTCGCGCAGACCCTGCCCTGGGACGACCAGGGCAACCGCCTGCTCACCGTCGCCAATTACGACCACTACACCCGGCTGCTGGACGGCCTGCGCGAGAAGATGGTGCGCGAGCGAACGCGTTTCATCGAGCGCTACCAGGAAAACATCGCCCGGGCCCGGGTGGATCTCGGCAAGCTGTTCCGCATCGAGGACTATCCCACGGACGAGGCCCTGCGCGGCCGTTTTGGCGTCCGCTACCGCATCACGCCGGTGCCGGAAGCCGAACACTTCATCGCCAAACTCGCCGCCGAGGATACCGACCGGGTGAAACGCGACATCGAGAATCGCGTGCGCGAGCGTCTCGACGACGCCGTCGCTGACCTGTACCGGCGCCTCGGGGAGGCGATCTCGCGCGTCTCCGAGCGGTTGCGCGACGACGAGGAAGGCAAGCCCCTGGTGTTCCGCAACTCGATGATCGAGAACATCCGCGAGCTGGTCGACATCGCGCCGCGCCTGAACGTGTTCGGGGACGACCGCCTCGCGAGCCTTTGCGAGCGGGTGAAGGAGAAAATCGCCAGCGTCGAGCCCGACGCGCTGCGCCCCTCGCGCAGTTTCGATCCCCAAACCCGCGTGCGCGTAAAACGCGAAGCCGATGCGCTCATCGAGCAGTTCGCGGGCTATTTTGGCGCGCCGGACGAGAACCTGCCGGAGGCGGCCTGATGGGCGCGCCCGCAGCGGCCGAGTCCGCCGCCCGCGTCAGCGCCTGCGTGACCGAACTGCTGCGCAAGCAACCCTTCTTCGGCGGCCTGGCCCTGCGCCTGCCCTTGCGGGCCGATCCCTCGCGCAAGACCCTGGCGAGCGATGGCGGCGAGATCCGTTACGACCCCGGCTGGGTGGCCGAGACCGGCGCGCACCTGATCGAAGCCGCGATCGCGCGCGTCGTGCTCGCCTGCGCGCTAAAACATCACACGCGGCGCGGCGGGCGGGATCCGCGGCGCTGGCAGCACGCCTCCCAGCTCGTCACCCACGCCTTGCTGGAAGAGGCGGGTTTCGTGCTTCCGCCCGGCACCGAGTCCCTGCAAGGCGTCAGCGTGGAAGAAGCGTACGAGCGCCTGCCGCCGCCGGAGGAGGACGGCCCCGGCGACAGTCCGCCGCCCCCACAAGGCGGCGCGTCCACCCCGGACGGGCAGGCGTCCGGCCGCGCCGGAGACGGAAACGATCCGCATGACGATCCGGGCGATCCGGGCGACGGAGAAGACCCGGACGCCGGCGATGGACCCGATCCCGAATCCGGCGGCTCCCCGGAAAGCGATTCCAACGGATCCGGCGAACCGCCCAGCCACGATCCGGCGGGCACCGGCGAGGTCATGGACGCCCCCTCCGGCGAGACCGGCGCCGGCCGCGGTTCTCCCCCGCCCGACCATACCGCCGAGGAGCAGGCCTGGGACGAGGCCATGCACCAGGCGGCGAGCCTGGCCAGGGCCGAGGGCAAGCTACCCGGCGCCATCCGGGAAGCCGTGCGCGGCGCCCATGTCTCCCGGCTCGACTGGCGCGCGCTGCTGCGCCGCCATCTGACGGACGCCGCCAAAAGCGACTACTCCTGGAGCGCGCCCAACCGGCGCTTTATCGACAGCGGCCTGTACCTGCCCTCGATCCGCTCCGAGGGCATGGAGACCCTCGCCGTCATCGTCGATACCTCGGGCTCGCTGCCGTCGGACACCCTGGCGGCGTTCTGGAGCGAGTTGCGGGAAATCGCGACGGAAATCGAGCCGCAGCGCGTGGTCGTGCTGCAAGTGGATACCGCCGTGCGGGACGCCGCCGAGTATTCGGCCTCCGACCTCCCCGACGAAGTCGACGTTCACGGCCGCGGGGGGACGGATTTCCGGCCGGGATTCGCATGGCTCGACGAACAGGGCGTACAGCCCTCCGTCTGCGTGTATTTCACGGACATGGAATGTTCGCGCTATCCGGAAAGCGAACCGCCTTTTCCGGTCCTGTGGATAAACTGGTCGGACCCGCCCCCGGAACGTGCGCGCGAGCCCTGGGGAGAACGGATCGATATCGGAAGCGCACGGAATTGAGCGTATGCGGCGGCAACCCTGCGGCAGGTTTTAATTCCGCGGAAAGGGGCGCGCGTAGCTACCACAGGACAGGCGACGGCAGCAGGCAGTCCGGGTCGTCGTTGCGGGGGTCGTTCACCCGGATGCCGACCGCTTGCGCCGCCAGTTGGCCGGGCGGCATGGAAGGCGGCGCGACCGGGCCGCCAGTGAGCCAGGATTCGAATTGACCGGGACGCAGCAGAACCGGCATTCGATGGTGGATGGCGGACACGTCCTCGTTCGCCTGCGTGGTGATGACGATAAAGGTCTCGATCCGGTCGTCCGGCTCATACCCAACGAATCGTCCGCCCCGCGTGGCATCCCCGGTGACGCGCCAGCGTTCCCAAAGTCCGGCCAGAAACAGCGGTTCCTCGTCCCGGCGCCGGATCAACCAGGGCTGGCGCGCCTTGCCGGCGCCTGTCCACTCAAAATAGCCGTTGGTGGGAATCAGGCACCGGCGTGTGCGCCAGGCGCCGCGGAACGAGGGTTTCTCCGCCGCGGTTTCGAGACGGGCGTTGATCAACTTGTGAGCGATAGCAGGGTCTTTCGCCCAGCTCGGGATCAATCCCCAGCGGAGCATTTCGATTCGAGGGCCTTCGCTTCCCATGCGAATGACCGCCGCGTCCTGCCCCGGCGCCAGATTGTAGCGGGCTCGCAAGTCCGCCGGAGGGCTAACCAGGCCGGCAATAAGTTCACGTAACTCGCGCCAGGAGAGTGTTTGCACGAAACGTCCGCACATGGCGCCAGCATACCGCAGTCTCGCTGCCGGAAAATCCGTTTTTGGCGCGGACCGGAAATTCCGGACTTCCGGGGCGACAGCGCGCCCCCGCGATCTTGCCTTCCCTGACGAGTCCATCAGGCGGACAGCGCCAATCCGCCACCGGCTTCCATCGCATTCCCGTACGCCCACTGGAGGCGGGGCCGGCGGCGGAGAGGACGCGGACCGGCCGGAGAGAGCCGGGGCCGCGCAATTTTCCATCCACCCCGGAGAAATCCATGAAGCAATCCGAAAAAACGCCCAAAACGCGCATGCGGACGATTCCGCTGTGCCTGCTGGCGCTCGCGCCCGAGAACGTGCGCAAGACTCCGCCCGCCGCGAGCGCGCAGGCCGAACTGAAGGCCTCGATCGCCGCCCACGGCCTGATTGGGAATCTCGTCGCCCGCGCCGACGGCAAGGACGAAGAGGGCCGCCAGCGCTACGCCGTGGTCGCCGGCGGACGCCGTCTCGCGGCGCTTAAGGCCCTGGCCGAGGACGGCGCCATCGGCGCCGACCACCCGGTCCCCTGTCTGGTAGCGCCCAAGAAAGGCGGCGGCGAACTCTCTCTCGCCGAGAACGTCGCGCGCGAAGCCATGCATCCCGCCGACCAGGTGATCGCCTTCTCGGCCCTGGCTGCCGCCGGCCTGGCCGTTTCCGCCATCGCCACCCGTTTTGGCGTTTCCGAGCGCACCGTCGAACAGCGCCTGCGTCTTGGCAACGCCGCGCCGGAACTGCTCGAGGCCTACCGCGCCGGGACCATCGATCTCGAGACGCTAAAGGCCTTCGCGGTCACCACCGACCGCGAGCGCCAACTCGCCGCCTACGAACAGGTTTCGGGCCAGGGCTACCGCATCAGCGCCTGGCAGGTCAGACGCCTGCTGACCGACGAGCGCGTGCCGGCCGGTTCCGACCTGGCGCGATTCGTCGGCGTCGAGGAATACGAGGCCGCGGGCGGCGCGGTGCTGCGCGACCTTTTCGCCGACGAGGAGGAACGCGGCGTCTGGCTCGAGGACCCGGCGCTGCTGGAAGAACTCGCGGCCAAAAAGCTCAAGACCGAGGCCGACGCGCAATCGAAGCGCTGGAAGTGGACCGAGGCGCGCATCGACGTCGACTGGAACGACGTCGCCCGCTTTGGACGCATCCGTCCCGAGCCGAGCGAGCCGACCGCGGAGGAGAGCGCAGAGATCGACAGGCTCAACGAGCGCCAGCACGACCTCGCCAACATGGATGAGGAAGACTGGACCGAGGGACTGGAAGCGGAATCCGTGACCAACGAGGCGCGCATCGAGGAGATCGGCGAGGGCATCGAGGCCCGGGCGCGATTCCGGCCCGAGGATCACGCCATCGCGGGCTGCATCTTCACGATCGGCCGCGACGGCGTGCTGCAGCGCATCGAGGGCCTGGTCAGGCCGGAGGACATGCCCGAACAATCCGATCCGGCCGGGAAGGCCGCGGCGGAAGGCGGGAACGGCCCGGCCGACGGGACCGAATCCGCCCCCGCCGAAACTGCCGGATCCGATCCGGACCGCGTGCGGGCGCCGGCGGTCTCGCCGCCCCAGGCCGCGCCGGTGGACCCGCGCGCCCAGGCCCGGCAGGAAGCGGGCGTTGGCGTGGGCATGGCCGACGACCTGCGCGCCATCCGCACCGCGCTGGTGAAGGCGAACCTTGCAACCAACTTTTCCGCCGCCTTCGACCTGATGGTCTTTCAACTCGCGCGCGGCGTCTTCGCGCGGGGGCCGAGCGTCGCGTATCACGCCCTCGACATCGCCGTCAGCGAGACCGCCGACCGGCCGCCCCTGCGCATGAACGACAAGGAGTTCGGCAAGGCGAGCCCCGGCGAGACCATGCTCGCGGACCGTTCCGCGCTGCCGCTGGACTGGCTGGACGAGGACGACGAGGCCGCCGCCTTCGCCGCCCTGCGGGCGCTGACCGCGGCGGAGAAGAAGAAGCTGTTCGCCGCCTGCGTGGCGCGCACGCTCAAGGGCCAGCTTTCCTTCGAGCACGAGGCCCGGCCCGAGACGGAAGCCACGATCGCGCGGCTGGGGATCGATTTCGCGAAATACGTGCGGCCCACGGCCGATCTGGTCTGGTCGCGCCTGCGCAAGGACCGCATCCTGGCGATCGCCCGCCAGACCCTCGGCCCGGCCTGGGCGCAGGCCCGCGCCAAGTACAGCAAGGCGGACCTGGCCGCGGCGATGGAGGAAGCCTTTTCTCCCGGGCCGCAGCCCCTCGGCGTCGACCGGGAGGCGCACACCGCGGCGTTGGCCTGGACCCCGCCCGGTTTCGCGGCATTCGATCCGGCCGCCCCGCCCGCTTCCGGCGGCGAATCCGGCGCGGCGCGGCGGCAGGAGGCGGAGACCGGTTCGGAGCAGGGAAGCGGCGGCGGGGAGAGCGGGGAAGCGCCCTCCGATCCGCCCGCGCTCGCGGTGGTGGACGGCGGATCGCCCGCCGGCGGCGGGGAAGCCGCCGAATCCACGGAAGTGCCCGGCTTTCTGCGCCGGGCCGGATAGTCCACCGCCACCCGCTTCCCGCCCGGCACGGACGCCGGGCGGGCGGCACCCTTTCTTCCTGGGGAATTTTCACATGACTGGACCATGCCATCCGATGACCGCGGGAGAAGCCAACGAGTTCATGCGCGCGATGGAAAAGCGCGCCGGAAGCGCCAAAACCTGCGAACGCCGCCCGCAGTGCCTGGGCGGCGGCGTGACGGTGCGGGTGGAGACATCCGGCCGGGGGGACCTGCGCTGGTATCTGGCCGGGAAACCGGCGACGCGTCCGCTCGTGCGGCACGTGCTGGTCAACGGGATGCCGCGCGACTGGCCGTCCCTGTAATCCCCTTCCTTTTTTCCGAACCATCGACCGCCGAGGTTTTCTTCTATGACCGAACCCGCCACCATCCGCGCGCGGATGCACGAATCCGCCCTGAAACGCGTCACGCGCAGCTATAGCGCCTCGCTCGCGGACATCTTTTCCGAAACCCTGCAGAACGCCCGCCGCGCCGGCGCCGGGGTCGTGCACGTCAGCCTGCGCGACCGGACGGACGGCGCCCTGGAGATCGAAGTCGCCGACAGCGGCGAGGGCATCCGGGATCCGGCGGTCCTGCTTTCCTTCGGCCAGAACGGCTGGGACGAGAAACTCGTGCAGCGCGAGGACGCCGCGGGCATGGGCATGCTGAGCCTGGCCAGGCGCGGCTGCGTCGTCGCCTCGCGGCCCCTCGACAGCGGCGCCCCCGGCCTGCCGCCCGGCTGGCGCGTGGCGCTGCGGCCGGAACATTTTCTGGGCGAGGCCGCCGCCGAGGTGAAACCCTGCGACGAGGCGCCGGCGCCCTGGGGCACCTCGGTCCGTTTTCCGGCCGAAACCCACGAGAACGCCCATGCCGTCCGCCAGGCGATCGAGTCCGCCGCGCGGTACTATCCCCTGCGCGTGGTGTTCAACCACCGGCCGTACACGCCGCCGGAAGGCGAGACGCTGCCCCGCCGCGCCTTTCTGGACGGCGCCGTGCATGTCGAGCGGTGGCGCGGCCTGGTTTTCGGCGTTTTCAAGGACCGCGCCCACCGGTTCGGCCTGTACGATCCCGACCTGAACTTCCACGGCCTGATCCTGGCCCTGCGCCTGCCCGCCGCGGATACGGTGAACGGCTCGAGCTGGCAGGTCGCCGCCGACGTCGAAAACTGCCCCGAACTGGAACTCGTGCTGCCCGCGCGCAAGGAAGCCGTCGAGACGCCGTTCCTGCGGGAGATGCGCGAAGCCGCGCGGCTGGCGATCTACCGCGCCATGGCCGCCGAATCCGACCCGCGGCCCTCCTTTACGGAGTGGCGCCGGGCGCGCGAGGCCGGCATCGAGATTCCCCCGCCGGCGCCGCTGCTCGCGCCCTGGCTGCCCGACATCGCCGACATCGAGGACTGGCGAATGCCCCCGGATCCGGAGGCCCTCCCGGAAAACGCGCTGATCGCCGCTTTCGATCCCGACCCGCCGCAAGCCCAGGCCTTTTGGCGCGCGGCGCACCGCAACGGCCTTTCAAGACGCCTGTTCGCCGGCGACCGCCGCCTGGAAGGCTTTGGCTGGTACGACGCGATTCCGCAAATCGTCTCGGTGGAAACCGAAATCCAGGGCGACGGACGCCGCTGCACGCTGGAACGCTACGCCGACCGGCCGCACGGGGCCAAGCCCCTGGAACAGCGGCCCGCCCTGATCCACATGCGCGTCTCCATCGCCTCCGCGGACGGCGCCGCGCCCCCCATCGACCTCTCCGCCGACCTGGCCTTTGCCGACGAGGCCTGCTCCTGGGTCGGCGACGCGCTGCCGCTGGTGACGCCGGACAGCGATCTCGACCCCTGCGCACTCGCGGACCTGCTGCAGGCCGCCTACTACTCGCCCTCGGACGACGCGGAAGCGGACTCCTGGGATCGCCAGCGAAGCGACTTTCAGCAGGAGGCCTCGCTGATTGCCACGCGCCTGCTCGTCTCCGACGACGCCGCGCGGCGCGGCGCGATCGCCGGCGCCGTCTGGCGGGACCTGTACTGGCTGCTGCCAAAAGGCCGCGACGTGGACATCGCCGTGCGCGGCCGGGACGTCACCGTGACCTTTGGACCGCCCCGAGAGGAGGAATCGCCATGAAACACGATCCGCCCGCCCTGCCCGTCCCGTGCGTGGGACAGGATACCGAAAGCGCAAGGCCGCGGCTTCTTCCCGTGCCCGCGGCCGCCTCGCCGCCGCCCGGCGACGAGACCCGCAGGCGCGCGATCGCCCGCGCCGTGTGGACCGAGATCCACTGGCTCATGCCCGCGGGGCGCAAGGTCACGATCACCGTCGACGGCGACGCGATCGGCGTCGATTTCGCGCCGCGGCTGCGGCTCGCCCATGCAAACGCCGGTACGGACCGGGAGAGGAACCGGACATGATCCTGCTCACCGACGAACTGAAACGGAAACTGCGCGAAAACGCCCAAAAGCCCGACGCCGACCACGCGCCCGTGGTCAAGTTCTTCAATCCCTGCGGGGCGGGCACCTGGCTGTTCACCGCACTCGACGAGGACGGCGACACCCTGTTCGGCCTGTGCGACCTCGGTTTCCAATGCCCGGAACTGGGCTGCGCCAGCCTTTCCGAGTTCGAGGACGCGAAAGGCCTGCTCGGACTCGGCATCGAGCGCGACCTGTATTTTGCGCCGCGTGCGCCGCTTTCGGTCTACGCCGACGCGGCCGAGACCGCCCGGCACATCGTCTGGACCGGACCCGAGTTCGAGGCCGCCCTGGCGCGCCACCGCGCCAAAACAGACAGACAGGCCGAAAGCGCCAAAGCGGAACCACGGTCCGATTCGGCGCCATCCGGGAGGCAGGGGCCATGCCGCGCATCGTAAAAACCACCGTTTTCGAGATCGGGGAACTGTCGGAGACCGCGAAGGAGTCCGCCCGCGAGTGGTACCGCGAGCACTGCCTGGATTTTGACTGGTACGACTTCGTTTATGAGGATTTTTTGACGATCTGCGGCCTCCTCGGCATCGATCTGAACACCCGGCACGCAAGACTCATGGGCGGCGGCACGCGCGAGGACCCCTGCATCTACTTTCGCGGTTTCTGGTCGCAGGGCGACGGGGCGTCCTTCGAGGGCGTGTACGGATACGCCCGGGGGGCGCCCAAAAAACTGCGCGAATACGCGCCGGAGGATACCGGGCTGCACGCCATCGCCGAATCGCTGCAGGCGGTCCAGCAGCGCAACTTCTATCAACTGACCGCGGGCATCCGCCAGCAGGGACGCTACTGCCACGAGTTCACCATGTCGGTCGCGGTCGAGCGCGACAGCGAGAACTGTCAGGACATGACGGCGGACGCCGAAGACGCCCTGACCGAGTCCTTCCGCGCCCTGGCGCGCTGGCTCTATGGCCGGCTCCGGTCCGAGTACGAGTACCTGATCTCGGACGAGGCCGTCGACGAGTCGATCGAAGCCAATGGCTGGACCTTTACCGCGTGCGGGAAACGCTTCGGCTAAAAGACGCGCCGCCGTTTCGCCGGTCCGCGCCTCTTTTATGGGAATTACCTACATGACCAGACAGTGTGAGGACTGCGGCGCGGACGCGCCGATCATCGGCAGATTTGCCGGATTTTTCGGAGTCCAGCCGAGATACAGCCGATACTGCATCGATTGCATCGGCAATCACGCCGCGGAACATCCGGAAAATCCCAGTCCGGAGACGCTACGCGAACAGCTTGCGGTCGCCATAGCCGATGAAAAGGCGCGACACGGCGCGAAGAAGCGCAAGCGGACGAGTGTCCGGTCAAGCAAGTAATTCCCTTTTCAATCCGTTCTTCCCGTCCCCGCCCGGCCGGCGCCCCGGTCGCCGCCCGTAGTTTTTTTCCCGCGGAGAGTCCGGCGGGCCGGCGCGCGGCGAACCGGCGCGGGGCGGCGGGAGATTTTCCGCGCCCGCGATTTTTTGCCTTTTTCCATCCCAGTTGGAGACCCTGCCATGCCAGACGCCACCGCCGCATTGCCCGCACCCGGCGCCGACGATTCGTCCCGGGCCCAGGCCCAAAACCTGCTCGCCGCGGCTCGCGCCCTGCTGCCGGTTATCGAGGCCGGAAAGCCGCTCGACGCCGCTGTCTTGCGGAAAGCCATGACCGCCGCGGCCGGCGCGAGCGACAGCGCGGGCGCGTGGACCTGGAAAGACGCCTACGAGTCGGCCGAGGCCGCGCTCGTGCTGTTCCTGCGCCGTTTTGGGCGCGCCATGCGCAACAATGCCGGGGCCGGTCCCGACGGCCCGCGCAGGATGCTCGAAATGCTCGCTGTCCTGGCGGCCCTGGAACCCTCGCACACGCGCCGCTCCGAGGAACAGGTGCGCCTGCAGCAGTTCTCCACGCCCCTGCCCCTGGCCTACTGCGCGCTGCGGGCCGCCGCCGTCGGTCCGGGGGACACCGTGCTCGAACCCTCCGCCGGCACCGGCATGCTGGCCGTTCTCGCCGCCCTGTCCCTCGGCCGCGGCCCCGGTGGCCTGCACCTGAACGAGATCGCGCCCGCGCGGGCCGGACTGCTCGCGGGGCTTTTTCCCAAAACCCCCGTCACCCGGCACAACGCCGAATCCATCGCGGATCTTTTGCCACACCTGCGGCCGACCGTCGTGCTGATGAACCCGCCCTTCTCCGCCTCGCCGGGCGTGGCGCGCGCGCGGGCGGACGCCGACCTGCGCCACCTGCGCTCGGCCTTTTCGATGCTGCCCGCGGGCGGGCGCCTGGTCGCGATCACCTCGGCGAACTGCCTGCCCGGCGGCCGGGAATGGAACGCCGCTTTCGCCGGCATGACGACGCGGGCGCGGACGGTTTTCAGCATGGGCATCGATGGGCACGCCTACGCCCGGCGCGGCACGGGTTTCGCGACCCGGCTCACGGTGCTCGACCGCGTGGACGGGGCCGATGCGACCATAGATCCGGAAACGCGCGCGCTGGACGCGGAAGAACTGCTGGACGCGGTGCTGAAAGACGTGCCGGCGCGTCCGCCGGTCGCGCCGCCGCCGGTCACCGACCTGTTCGGGCAGGCGACGCCGCCGCGCCGTCGGGGGGCCGCGGGACGGGGTAAAGGCTCCGGCGCGCGGGATGCGGTCGAGGCCACGCCCGTAGGGGATTTCGGTCCCGTCGTCGAACTCGAGATCGACGGCGCGGACGCACAAGACGATGCCGGCGCCAGCGGCGATATGACGGACGCCGGTCCCCACGCCGTCTGGCGGCCCACGGTCGTGCGCGTGCCCGGCGCCCACTCCCATCCCACCGCGCTGGTGCAATCGGCCGCCATGGCCGCCGTGCCCCATCCGCCTCCCGCGCACCGGCCGATGCTGCCCGTCCGCGCCATCAGCGAGGGCCTGCTGTCCGATGCCCAACTCGAAAGCGTCGCCCTGGCCGGGGCCTCCCACGCGCGCCGCCTGCCCGCCCTCTTCCGCGTCGGCTCGGGCTGGGAAACGGTTCTGCGCTGCGGGCCGGACGGGGCGGCGGCCAGCGACGCGCCGGAAGGCGAGACCCTTTCCGAGCCCGTGCGTTTTCGGCGCGGCTGGATGCTCGGCGACGGCACCGGGGCGGGCAAGGGCCGGCAGGTGGCCGCCGTCGTGCTCGACGGCTGGCTGCGCGGCCGGCGCCGGGCCCTGTGGCTGTCCCAGTCCGACAAGCTGCTGGAGGACGCGCGGCGCGACTGGACCGCCCTCGGCGGCACCGAATCCGACGTCTTCCCCCTTGGCAGGTTCCGCCTCGGCGCCGAGATTCCCCGCCGCGAGGGCATCCTCTTCGCGACCTACGCCACGCTGCGCGCGCCAGCCCGCCAGGGACGAATCTCCCGCCTGGAACAGGTCGTGCGCTGGCTCGCGGGTTCGCTGGAGGAGGACGACCGCCACGCCTTCGAGGGCGCGATCGTCTTCGACGAGGCTCACGCGATGGCGAACGCCGCCGGCGGCAAGGGCAAGCGCGGCGAGACCGCGCCCTCTCAGCAGGGCCGGGCGGGACTGCGCCTGCAGCACGCCCTGCCCGACGCGCGCGTCGCCTACGTTTCGGCCACCGGCGCCACCACCCTGCCGGGACTGGCCTACGCCGTGCGCCTGGGCCTGTGGGGCGCCGGCGAAACGCCCTTCGAGACCCGGT
The DNA here is from genome assembly GCA_022822865.1 of Pseudomonadales bacterium. Lineage (GTDB taxonomy): Bacteria > Pseudomonadota > Gammaproteobacteria > Pseudomonadales > Pseudohongiellaceae > UBA9145. The sequence continues at coordinate 51,545 of JAJDYJ010000007.1, forward strand.
CGGATTTCATCTCCGCCATGGACGCGGGCGGGGTGGCCGCGCTCGAAGTGGTCGCGCGGGATTTGAAAGCTCTCGGGCTGTACCAGGCGCGGGCGCTGAGTTACGCGGGCGTGGAAATCGACATTCTCGAACATCCGCTCTCGCCGGCGCAAAGGCGCATTTTCGACGCCTGGGCGGGGGCCTTTCGGATCATCCACGGCAACATCGGACAGGCGCTGGCGGCCACCGGGGTGACGGACGGCCAAAAGACCCTGAACCGCAACGCCAAGGCCGCCGCTCTCTCGGCCTTCGAGGGCGCAAAACAGCGCTTTTTCGGGCACCTGCTCACGAGCATGAAATGTCCCTCGCTGCTGCGCGCCGTGGCGGCGGACCTCGCTGCGGGCCGGGCCGCCGTCATCCAGCTCGTCTCCACCGGCGAATCGCTCATGGAGCGGCGCCTGGCGGACATCCCGCCGGCCGAATGGGACGATCTCCGCATCGATCTCACCCCGCGCGACGCGGTCATCGAGTACCTGCGGCACGCCTTTCCGGTGCAATTGCAGGAAGCCTTCACCGACGAGGAGGGCAATCTCCTGTCGCGGCCGGTGTACGACGCCGACGGCCATCCGGTGCTCTGCCGGGAGGCCCTGGACCGGCGCGACGAGCTGGTCGAGCGGCTCGCGGCCCTGCCGGCGGCGCCGACCGCGCTCGACCAGATCCTGCACCGCTTTGGGCACGAGGCCGTGGCGGAAGTCACCGGCCGCTCGCGCCGGGTGCTGCTGCTAAAGGACGCACGGGGGGAGCGACACGCGCTGCGCGGCCGGCCCGCCTCCGCCAACCTGGCCGAAACCGCGGCCTTCATGGACGATGCCAAACGCATTCTTGTCTTCTCGATGGCGGGAGGCACCGGGCGCAGCTATCACGCCGACCGCGGCTGCGCCAACGCGCGGCGGCGCGTGCATTACCTGCTCGAACCCGGCTGGCGCGCCGACCAGGCGATTCAGGGGCTGGGGCGCACCCATCGCACGCACCAGGCCAGCGCCCCGCTGTTCCGGCCCGTCACCACCGACGTCAAGGGCGAGCGGCGGTTCATCGCCACCATCGCGCGCCGCCTCGACAGTCTTGGCGCCATCACCCGCGGGCAGCGCGACTCCCAGACCGCCATGGACGGCGGTCAGGCGCTGTTCCGCGAAAGCGACAATCTCGAAAGCCCCTACGCCCGGGCGGCCCTGCGCCAGTTTTACGCGGCTCTGTGGCACGGCCGCGTCGACGGCTGGTCGCTGGAACGCTTCGAGGAAGCCACCGGACTTACGCTGTCCTGGGAGGGCGCGCTGAAGGAAGACCTGCCGCCTATGCCGCGCTTTCTGAACCGGCTGCTGGCGCTACCCATCGCCGAGCAGAACGCGCTCTTCGCCGATCTCGAGGCGCGCATCGCCGGCAACATCGAGCAGGCCATCGAGGCCGGCGCGTACGAGACCGGCGTGGAGACCCTGCGCGCCGATTCGCTGGAAATCGCCGGCCGCGAGACCCTGCGGGACACCGATGGCGCGAAAACCGAACTGGTGGAGGTCCGCCGCCGCGACCGCCTGCGACCGTTGCCCGCGGACGAGGCCCTTGCCGGCGCCATGCGCGATCCCGCCGCCGGCAGGGCCGCGCGCCTGCTGGTCAACGAGCGCTCCGGCCGGGCCGCCGCCATGCTGTCCGCGCCCTCGCGCACCCTGGAGGACGGCGGCGTGGTGCCGCGCGTCTACCTCCTGCGGCCCGCGGGCCGGGACGTCGTCCCGACGGAGGAGCTGCGAAAATCGCACTGGCGGCCGGCGCGGGAAAGCGAATGGCGGCAGTGCTGGGAAACCGAGACCGCCGGCCTGCCGTCCCATACCGAGGCGCGGTTCTGGCTCGCCACCGGGCTGCTGCTGCCCGTCTGGGACCGGCTGCCCGCCGAGAACCTGCGCGTGCGCCGGCTGACGACCGACGCCGGCGAGGCGCTGATAGGCCGCATGCTCGACGCCGACCAGGCGCGGGCGGTGCGGGGGAATTTCGGGCTGGGCGGCGTGGCGCTCACCGGCGCCGAGGCCTTCGCCGCCGTCATGGAGCGCGGCAGCGCGCTGCCCCTGGCCAACGGCTGGCGCGTCGCCCGGCGCCGCATCTTCGGCGCGCCCCGGACCGAGATCGAGGGTCCGGCGGACACCGACCTGCCGGCCCTGAAGCGCATGGGCTGCACGGTGGAGATCGTCTCCTTCCGCGCCCGCATCTTCGCCCCGGACGCGGACGTCCTCGAACGCGTGCTGCGGCGCTATCCGGCCGCGCCGTGACGGGCGCGTGACGCCGGCTGGTGGCGGATTTGCGTGGCGATTCCGGTTCCTTTCGGGAAACCAGCCTCTCGTTTCATCGGCTGTTCAGGATACTCGACAGGTATCCTTCCTTGATCAAAATGACTCCGATATTTTCGGATACGATCAGCGCTCTTTCGAATATTTTCAGGAACCGCCGCCCGAGCAGCACTTCCTGCATGGAAGCGGCTATCTGCACCTCCCCCGCCTGCTGTTGCCCGGCAAGCGCCACCATAGCGGACGCGGTCTGTACTATCGCTGTCGTATTGTTCGCCAGAAGAACCCTCGCCGTGCCGTCGATACGCAACGACAGTTGCCGCGCGTGACTCGACGAGAATTACAGGAAACCGGAAAAGCCGGTGTCGATCAGCCCGTCCAGGGCCATACCCGGCGCGGAATGGATATCCCTGAAGACATGAATGCGCACTCGGGGGGCGCCCCTTACGTCAAAGCTGCCCCGAATGACTACCGACATACTTGCTTCCCGTGAATCCCAGGTCGTACGCGCAGGGAGATCCTATCTTTATCAGATGGAACAACCCGTCTTCCGACTCGTTACGCGCGGCCCGCATCGCGTCTTCGGGATACTCCCCGACGTGCATGGTTTCATCGACCACGTTGATCGCGACAAACTTGCCGGAATGTTCTGCTTCACAAGTTGTCTTAAACCTTTCCTCATACAGCGTTTCCGCGCGATCGACGATTTCGGTGACACTGACCAGGTTCGGGTGCGTGTTCATGATCTGTGGACCCCTCGCATTCAGCCCATTTTCAGAACTTAACACCAAATATCGACGAATCACAGCAATCCATGAACGTCGGGATTTCGCGATTTCGTCGAATGACGCAATCCGATTCCAGGTATCGCGTTTCCGGCTCCATATCGCTGCATCTCGTTGTCGCGGCCCGAATGCGCCGCGAAGAGCCCGAAGCCGACCCGCACCGGATCGATCCCATTGTCAGGGAGCGATCCATACCGGTTTCGGGAATTCCCGGCTGAACGGCGCTGCGAACGCCGCTCGAATCACTTTCCCCGCCACGTGCGATCCTTGCCCGAAATCGCACAGCGGCAGGGCACGTGCCGCCGGCCGCCAGCCGTCAGGAACGAATGCTGGCGCCCGCGCGGCCGCGGTGCGTATCATCGACCGCCCGGGCCTTTCGTCTTTTCCATCAGCCAAGGAGGCAACGCCATGACCGCGCAATCCCTGCCCGACCGCCCCAACTTCTGTTTCACGCCCGCCTGGGACGCCGAGGCGGAAGTGCAGCAGATCCGCATCGTCATCGAGGGCCTGACCGGCCATGTCCCGACCGCCCTGATCGCGCTCCACCTCGACGACGCCCTCACCATCTGCGACAAGCTCAACCGCCGCCTCGGCCTCGACCGCGACGCCTGGACCGCCATGGTCGCCGCTTCCATGCGCGAGGACGATCCGGGCGAGGGCAACGGGCGCCTGCACTGATCGGGGTTTTCCGGGAGCCGGAGTATAGCCGGTCCGGGGCAAAGGCCGCGGGGTGGAGAGAGAAACGCGGCCGCCCGCCCGCATCCCGGAGGAAAAGACATGAAGAACTTCACCTATGCCGGCATCGGCGCCCGCGCTACGCCCCGTCCTGTGCTGGCGAACATGAACGCCATCGCGAACTGGCTCGCGCGCGAGGGCTGGCTGCTGGCGACCGGCGGCGCGAACGGGGCCGACGCCGCTTTTGCCAGGGGAACGCCGAACGGCAGCCGCAGTCTCTACCTGCCCTGGGACGGGTATAACGGCCACCGCGGCCCGCACTGCCACGCGCCCGGCCCGGGGGAACTCGCCGCCTGGACGGAAGCGGCCCGGCAGGCGCATCCGGCCTGGGGCCGTTGTTCGGTAGCCGTGCGCAAGCTGCATGCCCGCAACGCCGCCGTCCTGCTCGGGCCCGGCCTGGACAGTCCCGTCGCCGCGGTGGTGGCCTGGACGCCCGGCGGCGCCGTCACGGGAGGCACCGGACTCGCGCTGCGCATCGCGGACGCCCACGGCATACCCGCGTTCAACCTGGCGCTGGTCTCGCCGCGGGAAACCTGCCTGCGCCTGCGGGCCATCCGCGCCGCCGCCTGATCCTGCTTTCCCCTTCCCCTTCCGCGCTGGAGTGCCGCGTGGCGGCGGGCGAACGCCCGGCGGTCCAGAGGGAGGCGGTCTTCCTCCCGCCGGGCGCACGAAGGAGAATCTCCATGTACCGATTCGAATCCGAATCCGATCCCATCCGTCCCGAATCCCGCGAACTGCTCGCAGACCTGGGTCTGGACGCCGATTGCGTCCGCGACGCCCTGGTTGACGATCAGGCCCGCTCCTGCCCATTCCCCGAACCCCTGCCGCGGGAGGGTTGGAGGGAAGCGAAGGAAGGCTGAACGGCGGGGGGCCGGGGAGAAAGAACTGCCCGGCTTCCCCCTTCGCAAACCCATCGTAATCGTAACTGAAACAGGAGCATCATCATGGCTTTTGGATTGAACCGCGTGGAACTGATCGGCCGCCTCGGCAACGACGTTTCCATCAACAACCTCACCTCGGGCGGGCGCGTCGCGAACCTGTCGGTCGCAACCGACGAGTCCTACCTGAACAAGCAGACCGGCGAGCGCGTCGACAAGACCGAGTGGCACCGCATCGTCACTTTCCAGGAAGGTCTGATCGACATGCTGGAGAAGCACGCCACGAAGGGCCGCCTGGTCTACATCGACGGCAAGCTGCAGACCCGGCGCTGGAAGAAGGACGGCGAGGACTCCGACCGGTATTCCACCGAGATCCTGCTCGTGCCCGGCGGGCGCGTGCAGTTCCTCGAACGGCCGAACGGCGCTGCTGCCGCCAACAGCGACCAGTCCGCGCAGGACGGCGGCGCGCCGAACAACGGCGCGGCGTCCGTCGCTGAGGCGGCCGGCATGGACGACGACATCCCGTTCTAGTCCGGCAACCCGCTTGTCTCCCCGAGGGGTCGGCGCTTCGGCGCCGGCCCCTTTTTTTGCGGGAAGTCCGGAGCGGGAACCGGCCGCTGACGTTCCGACCCGCCCTGCCGCGCCTTTCTCTTCCGTCTTCGCACCGCCGCCCTGCGCCGCCGGGAGGCAGAGCGCGGCCGGTACCGGAAGAACCCCCTGCCCACCGGAGACCTTCATGCCCTTTTCCCGATTCCGCCCCGGGGCGGCGCCATGAACGCCGCCGCGACCGCCGCCGCGCTCGCGCGTTGCGCCGAAGCCGTCTGCCGCCGCTACCTGCCCCACGGCCGCCGCCAGGGCCGTTACTGGGTGGCCGGGGATCTCGACGGCGCCAGCGGGCGCTCGTTGTACGTGCGCCTGGACGGCCCGGGCGCGCCCGGCAAATGGACCGACGCCGCCACCGGCGAGCACGGCGATCTGCTCGACATCATTCGCCACCGCTCGGGAGCGCCCACGCTGCGCGCGGCGCTCGCCGAGGCGAGAGCCTTTCTGGCGCTGCCGGCGGCGCCGGGACCGCTTCGTCGCGAAGGCCGGGACACCTGCGCCTCGGCCCGGCGCCTGTGGCGCCAGTGCCGCGCCATCGGCGGCACCCACGCGGAACGCTACCTCCGCGCCCGGGGGCTCGCGCATTGCCGCTTCGCGGCGCTGCGCTTTCACCCCGCGCTGCGCTACCGCGAGCACGACGGGGCCGGCAGCCTGCCCGCCCTGGTCGCCGCCGTGACCGGAGACGACGGCGCCGTCGCCGGCGTGCAGCGCACCTGGCTCGATCCGCTCGCGCCCGTCAAGGCGAATCTCCACGTCCCGCGCAAGGCGCTCGGGCGGATCCACGGCCACGCGGTCCGCTTTGGAACGCCGGGCGATACGCTGCTCGCCGGCGAGGGAATTGAAACGGTGCTCTCGCTGATCGCCGCCGTCCCGGAAATCACCGCGGCCGCGGCGCTTTCCGCCGGCAGCCTTGGCGCGTTCGCGCCGCCGCCCGGCATCCGGCGCCTGATCGTCGCCCGCGACAACGACGGCGAGGGGGCGCGCGCCGCCGAACGCCTCGCCCGCCGCTGCGCGCGGGCCGGCGTCGCCGCCGTGACCGTCGTTCCCTACGGGGGGGATTTCAACGACGACCTGCTTGCCCTCGGTCCAGCGGGCATCGCCGCGCGGCTTTCGCCGCTGCTGCGGGGGGTACCGGCGGCGGCGGAGGAGAAGGGCTTGCGAGTGTGTGAATCAGCCTGGCCTGGAGAGAGAGCATGAGCCGCATCGTCAACCTGAAACGCGAACCCGGCGCCGCCGGCGCGGTGCGCATCGACCGCCGCACCCGCTGGGGCAATCCCTTCGTCATCGGCCGCGATGGCGACCGCGAGCGGGTCATCGCGCGCTATCGCGCCGATCTCTGGCGGCGCATCCGCGCCGGCGAGGTCGCGCTCGCGAACCTGGCCGCCCTGCACGGCCGCGACCTGGCCTGCCATTGCGCTCCGGCGCCCTGTCATGGCGAGGTGCTGCGGCGCGCCGCCGCCTGGGCGGCCGCGAGGGACACGCCCGCGCCAGTACCGGGCGGGATCGGATTCGAGCGGGTCGGCGCCTGCGAATGGCGCATCCGCGAGGACGGCCGCTGCATCGGCGAAGTGAACCGTTACGAGGACGTCACGAAGCCTGGAACGCACGTCTTCGTCATTCATCTCGACGAGGATCCGCGCGGCCCGCGGCGGGTGAAGGAGCGCGGCCGCGTGCGCGAGGAGACTTTGCGGCTGGCGGATACGCACCCGCTTTGGTGAGACAGATCATCAGGGCAAAGGGCGCGGTTCGGGCGAAGCGGCGCGTCAGCGGCCGCCGCCCGGTTCCTCCGCTCGCCCGGGGCTCGCTGCGCGCTTCGCTTGCCAAGGCTTCGATGAGGGTTAACTACTCCCGACGAAGGCCTATTGTGTCACACGTGCTCACTGCGCCAACCCCCTCCGGGGGTCCTTCACTGCGTTACGGCCGCTGCGCGGTGGCTGCGCTGCGCGCGCGTGAAACAAGAGGCCAACGTCGGGAGTTTCCGCCCGGCGGGTTTGGGGCAGTTCCGCCCAACACTTTCTTTTACTCTTGAGAGGAATACGACCATGAACGAGTTCGACTACACTTCCACCGCTGCTTCCGGGGAATCCCCCATGTCCGTCGCCTGCGAGCACGCGCGGCTGTTCGGCGCGGCGCCAGAACGCGACGAGTTCGATCCCAGGGAAGTCTGGGACGAGGACGACGCGCTCGCCTGCGTTACGGAATCCGTAAAACGGATCGCGGATGTCGTCACTCCCGAGGGCACGCAGCTCTCGGACGAGCGGGAAAGCCTGCTGTGGGGTTTTTGCAACATGCTCGACGCCCAGACCCGCAGGCTCGACCGGGCGGTGGACCGGCTCACGCCCGAACTGCGCGATCTGCAGCGCGAGCAGGACGGCACCGAGATCCAGTCCCACCGGCTGGAACTGGTCACCGACCGCGCCCAGAACCTGGGCAAGCGGCGCGACGCCTTCGAGAAGATGCGCGACGCGGCGGCGGAGAGCTACCGGGGAATCACCGGCGAGGTCTGGCGGCCGCGGCACGGCAGTCACGTCTCGCAGACCGGCAAGCTGACATCGGCGGCGATCGACGCGCGGGATTATCTGCGCGCGAAGCAGGACCGCGAGACCAGCGCGCACATTCCGGAGGGCACGCTGATCGCCATCGCCGGCGGCAAGCAGGTCAGCGACGCCGACGCGATCTTCCGGCGGCTGGAGAAGGCGAAGGCGAAATACAGCGACATGGTACTGGTGCACGGCGGCGCGCCCGGCGTCGAAAAACTCGCGGCGTCCTGGGCCGACCGGAACGGGGTGCACCAGATCGTCTGCAAGCCCGACTGGGACCGGCACGGCAAGGCTGCCCCGTTCCGCCGCAACGACGAGCTGCTCAACCTGCTGCCGCGCGGGGTCATCGCCTTCCCGGGTTCCGGCATCACCGGCAACCTGGTCGACAAGGCGGTCAAGCTCGGCATCCCGGTGCAGCGCTGCCAGGCGGCGTGAGCCGCACCGCTTGCGCGGGTCGCGTCGCTTCGGCGGCGCGGCCCGTTTCTTTCCCATCCCGCGAATCCGAACCCGCCCCCATCCTCCTTCGCTTCGCGCGCCGCCTGCGGCGTCGCGCTCCGCGGCGGCTCCGCCGTTCTTTTCACGCTCCTTCCCGTTCAAGCGACGCGACAGTTTTGGCGTCGCGGGCCACTTCTCTTCATTGCATCGTTCCGCGCAAACAAAGGACAGCCGGTGCTGTCTGCCCCGTTGCTGGCGCCGACGCTGTTGTCAAGCATGCCGATTGCGACAGTATGTCCCCTCTTCGCTCCGGGAAGGTCGGGCGCGTCGCTTCGCGACCGGGCTACCCTGCCGAGCCCGCTGCGCGGTCTCGGCCCTGCGGGCGGGTATCCCTCGCGCCTCCGTTCGCTTCGCTCACTGCGCGCTCCGCTTGCCCGGCGGGGCTGCGCCCCGACAGGATGGGCGCTTACCGCATCGCCGCCGAATCCCATACTCGCACACGTGCTCCCGCGTCAACCCCTTCGGGGTCCTTCACTGCGTTCCGGCCGCTGCGCGGTGACTGCGCTGCGCGCGCGTGGCCGATGGGAATCGTCGGCAATCCGGCCGGCGTCCAACGAAGGAGACTTCCCATGCGCAACGAATCCATCACGCTGTCGCCCGTCGCAACCGATGCCGGCACCAAATGGCGTGTCGCCGTAAGCCGCGACTGGCTTGAGGCCTTGTTCCTGCTATCGCTGCTCGACGGCGAACTCTTCGACTCCGTCGAAGAAGCCGTAGAAGAAATCGCATCCGCCGTCGCATTCGACTGCGGCTCCCTCGGCGTCCGCCACTGAGCCGGACGCCGCGGCACGCCCGGCGTCGCCGGTGTCGGCTTCGCCTTTCACCGCGCTCCGCGCCACGGCCTGCCATGCAGGCCGCGCAGCGCGGACCGCGCCGCTTCCGCCTGCGGCAGTGTGCTGCGCACAACTGACCGCGGCTCCCGTCCACTTCCCGCCGCTCATTCGCCACGGCGGCTCCTTTCCGCCGGCTTCGCCGACGGCGATTTTCCCCTCCCTGAAAGCCCCGATCAGAATCATCCCGGACGCCGGAGGCGGCTCGCACTCACACCCCACGCAGATCGCTGCCTGCAACGCCACACCCGCGCTTGATCTACAGTACCTTGCGCTTGCAACGCCGGAAATAGACACCATGTTGATGGGGCGAGTGTATGCGGTTCGCATACATTCAGAAAGCCATGTAATATCAAATGGTTACCAACCCGTGAATGCGGAACGCATACTTCCCTGGGGCGTATTTTGTGATTTGTATGCGTTGCGCATACGCCTGAGGCCGGTACTTGTTCCAAGTGTCTCCGCCCTGTCGAGAGGGATTACCGGGCCGTTGGACTCGGCTATGCGGCCATCGGCTGTGCCTGGCCAGTTACGATTGCCAGCCGAGGTTGATGAGAACTTGGCTAATTTGAGGAATCTGCCGTGAGCAATGAAGAGAAATTTTCCAGAAAATCCACAAAAAATTCGGACAGCAGCCGGGCCGAAGCGCGTATACCGAGAACGATCCGGTTCTCCGATTCAGAGTGGGAAGAGATCGGAAAACTGGGCATCGAGCAGGGAATCTCGTCTGCGGACGTGGTTCGGCAGACCATGATCGCGATGAAGAACGGGAAATTCCCTGCATGGTTCGATGCCGCTTCCCTCGCCCTGCCACCCGCAATTCAGACCCAGATCGAGAAGATGTACCGCGGCATGTATATCCTCGCCACACTCAAGCGGGATGAAATGTTCCGCGAAGGGCGCCGAAAGGAAATGGATGCAGTTAGTGCAGAAGCGCGCAAAACGCAGGAGGTCATCGTGAAAAATTCCTCCAAATCTTGACGGACGCTATGATCCTCGGAAGCAAGGCTTTTCAATAAATGACTATCCCAACCCGGATATTGCACGAGTGAATTGAGTTGGCCCCGAATCGGTCGTTTTCAGGCCCTGTCGGCGTGTGGCAATTCCGGCTTGACGGAATCTGGACCGTTTTTTCCATTTTCGGGATGTCCACCGCGATTTTCAGACAAGATTCCCTCCCCTTGGGCGCGGTCGGCGGATTCAGGGCGAGCGCGTCCCCGGGCGGGATTCGCCCGTGACGAAAGCAGGGTAATCGGTGCGCTTATCCGGGCTGCAATCTGGCCGCGGCGGTGTGGAACAGTTCCTGGTGCGGACAGGAACTGGAGAGCAGCAATCGGATTCGACGGGTATTGCGCAGCACCACGGCGCCGATCTTCAGCAGCTTCAGCCGGATCGTGCCGACATAGGCGTTGGCGAGTTCGCCGCCGGCGAGGGCGAGGCGGCGGATGGCTTCGAGCAACACATAGGCCAGAGTGGAAAGCAGCAGCCGGTACTGGTTCGGCCACCAGGCGTGGCAACTGGTGCGGTCGGCGAACAGGTCGAGCTGCTGTTCCTTGATCCGGTTCTCCATGTCGCCGCGGGCGCAATACACCCGGTCGTACAGCCATTGCGGGGCGCCCTTCAGGCTGGTGACGACGTAGCGCGGGTTGGCGCCGCGCGCGGTATGTTCGGCCTTGACGATCACCCGCCGGGAGCGCCGCCGCCAGGACTTGGCGGCGTAGGGGAACTCGTCGAACACGCGCACCTTTTTGCCGCTGGCTTCGTGCCCCATGGCCGCTGGTTCCATGATGGATTCCGCCTTTTTGGCCAGCGTCGCGTTGCGGGCGATGCCGACGATGTGGTCCACGCGGTTGCGCTCGCACCACGAGAGCATCCGCGGACGACAAAATCCGCCGTCGCCGCGGAAAACGATCTTCACGTCCGGCCAGGCCCGGCGCAGCCGTTTCACCAGCAGGGCGAGAATTGCCCAGGCGTGCCGGGCGCCGTCGCCGCCGCCCGGGCGCAGCCAGGCCGCCAGCGGCCGGTCGCCACAGAACACATACAGGGGAAGAAAGCAGTAGCGGTTGTAATATCCGTGGAAGAAACGACTTTCCTGCATGCCGTGCACCGGATCGTCGGTGGCGTCGAAGTCCAGCACCAGACGGCGGGGCGGGCGCGCGAAGGATGCGATGAACTGCTCCACCAGCGCCTCGTGCAGGCG
>JAJDYJ010000078.1 GCA_022822865.1 Pseudomonadales bacterium
GTCGTCCGGGTCTTCGGAATCAACAATCCCGTCGCCGTCCGTGTCGGTTCCGGCGACCGCCTTGACCGCGGTCAGACTCGCGGTGCCGCTGCCCGTGCCGCCGGCGCCTGTACAACTGACTGTCAGATCGTGCGTTCCCGCGGAAAACGGTCCCACCGTCCGGGTTCCGCTGGTGGACAGGTTCGCGCTTCCGTACTTGCAGGAGGTCGCGTCCGTGCTGGACCAGGTCAGGTCCACGGTGTCCGTGTCCGCGGTGACCGTCGTCGCGGAAAGACTGACGATGACCGAAGGAAGCGGAACCACGGTCAGTCTCGCCGTGTCGCTGTCCGAGCCGCCGGCCCCGGTACAGCTTACGGTAAAGCGGTACGCGCCCTTCGAATAGGGCCCAACCTTCTTGCTGCCGGAAGTCCGGACCGTCGTTCCGTCCAGATCGCAGGACGTGGCGTCCGTACTGCTCCAGGACAAAGTGGACGTTCCGGTGTCGGCCGTGACCGTGGTCGGACTGAAACTCGCCGAGACCACCGGCGGGTCGGGCGGCGGCGGAGGCGGTTCCTCCACCGTCAGTTTCGCCGTGCCGCTGGCCGAACCGCCGGGTCCGGTGCAGCTTACGGTGAAATCGTAACTGCCTTGCGAATACGGCCCCACGCTTGCGCTGCCTCGTGTTGCCGCCGTTTTGCCTTCGCGGAAACACGAAGTCGCGCCGGTGCTCGACCAGGACAGCGTGGACGTACCGGCGCCCGCCGTAATGGTCTCCGGATTCAGGCTCACCGTCACCGTGGGCGGGTCAGGCGCCTTTTCAGCGGTCAGCGTGGCCGTATCGCTTGTTGTGCCGCCGGTTCCGGTGCAACTCACCGAGAACGTATGCTCGCCCGCCGTGAAAGGACCCAGACCCCGGACCGTGCCGCTCGCGCCCCGTGTCCTGCCGTCGTAGCGGCAGGAATCGCTGTTGCTGCTGGTCCAGCTCAGGTTCACCGTGTCTTCGCCCGCGGTCACCCTTGACCGGGACAGTGTAACGGAAACCGCGGGCGGCGGCGCGTCGACTTTCCACGTCGCCGTGTCCGACGCGGAGCCAAGACGGTTCGTACAGGAGACGGTCGCCGATTTCGTTCCCGTCTGGCTGTAGGAATACGGCCCGAAGGTCTTCGAGCCCGACTTGGCGGCGGTCGCGCCGTCGAGGGTGCACGAATCCGCATTGGCGCCGGTCCAGGTTACCCGCGCCTTGTCCGATCCATTGGCCTTTACCGTAGCCGGGGAAACGCTCGCGCTCAAGGTAACGGCATTGATGGCCTCCCAGTTGATGGTGTGGGAGGTCGAGCCGCCGTCGCCGGAGCAGGAGAAGGTCAGGCTGTGCTTTCCGGCGGGATACGGACCCAGTGTGGCGGAGCCGCTGGTGGGGTATTTCGTGCCGGCAAGCATGCAGGACTTGGCGTTCGTCGCGGAATACGTCACGACGAAAGTGTCCTTGCCGGCTTCCAGAAGCGATTTGGAAAGCGTCGTCGTGATGACCGGCTTCGCGACGTTGTAGACCGTGACGGTCACGGTATTCGCGGCATAACCGGCCTTGCCGTTGTTCCAACACTCGACGAGTATGGATTTCGCTCCCGCGGTCGTCCAGGGGCCGATGGTCGCGCTGCCGGACGCGGCGCGGGATACTCCGTCCACCGAACAGTATCTGGCGTTCTGTCCGCTCCAGGTCAGGGTCGCCGTGCCGGAGGTGATCGGCACGCGGTCCGGCGCGACCGAAACGGTGAGGACGACCGGCGCCGATTGTTCGGGATTGTTCGAACCGCCGTTGGGATTGCTCTGACCGCTCTGGGCGTGAGCGGCCAGGGGAGTCAGAAAAAGCAACAGCGCCGCGAAAAGAACGCGGTGGACGGTGGCGGAAGGCAAAGACAGGGCGAGCGCGTGCTCGAGAGACGGCATGTGAATTCCCTTTCAGGATTACGGTTTTTGTTCTGGCGATACAATCCTTTTCGGTTAATGCTTCCGGTTCTTTAGCGTTCCTTACCCAGGACCGATCCGAACTTGCCAAAATTTCGGGGAGATTGCCCCAATCAAAAAGTCAGTGTGCTTTGGGATGATAAAGAAAGCCCGGGACGACTGATGCCGACCCGGGCTTTGTATTGCTCCGATTGTGGCGAACGGGCGTGATTACATCATGCCGCCCATGCCGCCCATGTCGGGTGCGCCGCCAGGGGCGGCCGACTTGGGCTCGGGGATTTCCGACACCATCGCTTCGGTGGTAATCATCAATCCGGCGATCGAACCCGCTGCCTGCAAGGCTGTGCGCGTCACCTTCGTCGGATCGAGAATTCCCATCTTGATCATGTCGCCGTATTCACCGGTGGCGGCATTGAAACCATAGTTGCCCTTGCCCGCCTTGACCTTGTCGAGAATGACCGAACCTTCTTCTCCGGAATTCTCGACAATCCGACGCAACGGCGTGGAAACCGCCTTGAGCAGCAGCGCAATGCCGGCGTTTTCGTCCTCATCGACACCGCTCAAGCCTTCGACCGCTTGCAGGGCGCGCACGAGCGCAACGCCGCCGCCGGCCACCACGCCTTCCTCGACCGCCGCGCGGGTGGAATGCAGGGCGTCCTCGACGCGAGCCTTCTTCTCCTTCATTTCGATCTCGGTGCCGGCGCCGACCTTGATCACGGCGACGCCGCCGGCGAGCTTGGCTACCCGCTCCTGCAACTTCTCGCGGTCATAGTCGGAGGAAGTTTCCTCGATCTGCTGGCGAATCTGGGCGACCCGGCCCTCGATGTTCTTCGGTTCGCCCGCGCCATCGATGATCGTGGTGTTTTCCTTGCTGACCTGGACGCGCTTGGCCGAGCCGAGACTGTCGACTTCCGCGCTTTCCAGGCTGAGGCCGACTTCTTCGGAAATCACCGTGCCGCCGGTAAGAATCGCGATGTCTTCCAGCATGGCCTTGCGGCGGTCGCCGAATCCCGGCGCCTTCACCGCGGCGACCTTGACGATGCCCCGCATGTTGTTGACCACGAGTGTCGCCAGGGCTTCGCCTTCGACGTCTTCGGCGATCACGAGCAGCGAACGGCCGGCCTTGGCAACGCCTTCGAGCAGGCCGAGCATGTCGCGGATGTTGGAGATCTTCTTGTCGACCAGGAGGATCATGGGATTCTCGAGTTCGGCGCTCATGGTGTCCTGATCGTTGATGAAATACGCGGAAAGATAGCCGCGGTCGAACTGCATGCCCTCCACGACATCCAGTTCGTTTTCGAGTCCGGAACCGTCTTCCACGGTAATCACGCCTTCCTTGCCGACCTTCTCCATCGCCTCGGCGATGATCTGGCCGACCTGTTCGTCGGCGTTCGCGGAAATCGTGCCCACCTGGGCGATCGCGGTGGAGTCCTCGCAAGGCGCCGAGAGCTTGCCGAGTTCGTCGACGATGGCGCTGACAGCCTTGTCGATGCCGCGCTTGAGACCCATCGGGTTCATGCCGGCTGCCACCGACTTGATACCTTCGTTGAGGATCGACTGCGCCAGCACGGTAGCGGTAGTGGTGCCGTCGCCGGCCACGTCGGAGGTCTGGGAAGCGACTTCCTTCACCATCTGGGCGCCCATGTTCTCGAACTTGTCGGGCAATTCGATTTCCTTGGCGACGGAAACGCCGTCCTTGGTCACGGTCGGCGCGCCGAAGGACTTGTCGAGCACCACGTTGCGGCCCTTCGGGCCGAGGGTCACCTTGACCGCGTCAGCAAGAACGTTAACACCGGCCAGCAGACTGTCCCGCGCCGTGCCTCCAAAATTCACTTCTTTAGCCATTTTCGGTTTTTCCTATGTCAATAAACTGCGTTCGTGTCCGAGGCGCCGATCAGCCCTCGATGACACCGTAGATTTCGCTTTCCGACAGGATCAGCAATTCTTCGTCGCCGACCTTGATCGTATTGCTGGAGTACTTGCCGAAGACGACGGTATCGCCGACCTTGACGTCCACCGGTTGCGAACTGCCGTCTTCGAGCCGCTTGCCCGGGCCTACCGCCAGCACTTCGCCTTGCGCAGGCTTCTCGGCGGCGGATCCCGGAAGCACGATGCCACCTGACGTGGTGGTTTCCTCTTCGGTGCGTCGAACGACGACGCGATCTTGTAAGGGGCGGATATTCATTATGGTCACTCCTGGTCACGCGAAAATTGAACAGAGCCCGAACCGGCCCCACCCGGTCAGCTTCTGTAATCTGGGTCCTATGGCTGTTTCGGCCGGCCGCTCCGGTAATCCGGAACGTGCCGCGCCTGTAGCCGGGGACGTTTATGGGGATAGCGCCGAAAAATTCAATAGTAAATTTCGAGGCGTATTTTCAAGGACGCGGAATATACCACTTTTTTTCGCCGACCGGATAGGCGGGAATCCGTGCTTCTCAGCGATCGTCCTGATCTTCGAGCCGGTCCGATTCGGGGCTCTGCTTCGAATACTCGCCTTCGTATACATTGCCCGCGCCGCCCGGGCCTCGTTTGGAGTGAACATGAAACCCGGCCTGCTGATTGACCTGTACGGCCCAGATGCCCCGACCGATCAGCCAGGCCGCAACGGGCCCGCGCAATGGCGGGGTCAGAAAGACGAAACCGAGGGCATCGGTGATGAAGCCCGGCGTCAGCAGCAAGGCGCCCGCGGCAGCGATCAGCATGCCTTCGACGATTTCCTTCGCGGGCAACTCACCGGTCTCGAGACGCTGCCGGGCGCGCAACAAGGTGCGCAAGCCTTGCCGTTTCAGAATCTGGATGCCGACTACCGCGGTCAAGACGACGAGGCCGACGGTCCACAAGCCGCCGATATGGCCGGCGACTTCGAACAGCAGCAACATCTCCAGCAGGGGAACGGCGATGAAAAACAGCAATAAAATGCGCAAGGCGGTTATCCTTCAACGGGCATGAGCGTCAATCAGGAAAAAATATGGCATATCGTGGCCCGAATTCCGAGGGGCAAGGTTGCCACTTACGGTCAGGTAGCCGAACTCGCCGGCCTGCCCGGCCGCGCCCGCCTCGTCGGCCATACCTTGAGCAATCTTCCGGCGGGAACCCGGCTGCCGTGGCATCGTGTGATCAACAGCCGCGGCCGGCTTTCCTTTCCCCCCGGAAGCAGCCGACATGCGCTTCAGCAACGGCGGCTCGAGGCCGAAGGGGTACGCTTCGAACACGAAAGACTCTCCCTCACCCGCTATCGATGGCGCATTTAGGACGGCGCGCCGGTTTCGGCCGCCCGGTGATTTTCCAGCATTTTCGACAGCCAGACGAGAATGAGCAGGGCCGGGATGACCATGAGCGTAGTGAGTACGAAAAACAGCGCCCAATTGCCGCCGAGGCCGTCGACGATGGCGCCGCTGCCGGCTGCGAGCGTGGTGCGGCCGAAATTCGAGATCGAGGTCATCAGGGCGAACTGGGTGCCCGTATACGTGCGGCTGGCGAAATAGGAAATGAAGGAAACCGCGCAGACCGTGGCAAATGCGGCGGTGAAATTATCGACCAGCAAGGTAACGACAAACAGCCACGGCGCCGGCCCCACTTCGGCCATCACGGCGTACAGCAGATTGCTCGACGCCATGGCTATGCCTCCGACCATCATGCCGCGGACGATGCCGAAGCGGGTGTTGATGAACGCCCCGATCAACGAAAAAACAATGGTCATTCCGCCGCCGAGAAAATTGCGGTACAGGGCGATCTCGTCGTTGCTGAAACCGAGTTCGACGTAGAAGACCAGGGACATTCTGCCGAGCATCGCTTCACCCAGGCGAAAACTGAACAGGAACAGCAGAATTCCGACGGCAAGCTGCAAGCCGCAACGCTGGAAGAATTCGCCGAAGGGATCGATCAGGGTTTCGCGCAGCCATTGGTATCGCGCGTTCGAAGGGCCGGGCGCCATGGCGTCGGCTTCTGCCGCGAGGCTCTCGTCATCGTCGACGGGCGGCGGCGAAAACACCACGATCAGCATCAGCGCCAGCACGAAAAAGGTCAGGAGACGGTACACTTCGGGCCAACTGAAGCCGAGCATTTCGCCGCCGAGCAGCAAGGCCAGGGTGCCGCCCAGGAAGGTAAAGCCGGTTTGCCAGCCGGCGCCGGCGAGGGCCGAAGCGTACGGAATCTTTTCGTCCATTTCGCTGCGTCTGAACAGTTTTACGCGATAGGCGTCGATGGCCACGTCCTGCGTCGCCGAGACCGAGGAAATACCCAGGGCGTATATTCCGACCAGCAGCAGATTGTCAGCCGGACTCGCGCCGCTGATGAGCCACATCAGCAAGATGAGAAATGCCTGGCACAACAGGATCCAGGACCGGTATTGCCCGAACATCCGATGCAGCAAGGGGATCCGGAACTGGTCGACAAGCGGCGCCCAGATCCAGTTGATCGAATAGATCGTGGCCACTACGCCGATATAGCCGATGGCGCTGCGCGACAGCCCTTCGGCCTGCATCCACAAGGTCAGCACCGACCCGTGCAATACCCAGGGAAAACCGCTGGAAATCCCGATCAGGAAAGCGACGGCCAGGCGGCGGTCGGAGAGCGATTTTACGAAATGAACGGCTTGGGGCTGCATGCTGCTCCCTGGAAGGTTCCGCCTTAGGGTTCACAAAAGCGGGTTCGCAAAAAAGAGGGGTTCAGTCCCTGAAGTTGACGTATTGCAGGGGCAGTTCCGGTTTGGCTTCCTTGACCAGGGCGATCACGTTTTGCAGATCGTCGCGTTTCTTGCCGGCGACGCGCACCTGGCCGCCCTGAATCGAGGCCTGCACCTTGAGTTTGGATGACTTGACCAATTTCACCAGTTCCCGCGCCAGATCGGATTCGATCCCTTGCCGCACCGCCAGCGCCATGCTCGCGGTCTTGCCGGCAAGTTCCACGCCGCCTTCCTCGAAGCTGCGCGTGTCGACGCTACGCTTGACGAGTTTGCCGCGCAGGATGTCGAGCATCTGGTGAATCTGGAACTCGGCCTCGGCCTTCACCTGGATGACGTTGTCTCCCGCCATCTCGAAACTGGCGTCCACGCCCTTGAAATCGAACCGGTTGCCGACTTCCCGATTCGCCTGATCGAGCGCATTCGCGACTTCGTGCATGTCGACTTCGGAGACGATATCGAACGATGGCATATGGAGTTCCCCCGGTTGGTGCGGAAAAGCCGCAGTCTATCAGAAGGCAATCACAGCAACAGCCGCCGGATGTCGCCGAGCAAGGCCGCGAGATGGGCGGCGAAGCGGCCGCCGTCGACGCCGTTGACGGCCTTGTGGTCGTAGGTCAGGGTCAGGGGCAGCATCGTGCGGGGTACGAATTCTCCATCGCGCCAGACCGGCTTTACCGCGGTGCGGGCAACGCCGAGGATCGCCACTTCCGGGGCGTTGACGATGGGAACGAATCCCGTGCCGCCGATGGCGCCGAGACTCGAAATCGTGAAACAGGCGCCTTGCATGTCATCCGGGGTCAATTTGCGTTCGCGCGCCTTGACCGAAGCCTCGGCCACCTCTTCCGCGAGCTGCCAGATGTTCTTCCGATCGACATCGCGGATGACCGGCACGACCAGGCCCGCTTCGGTGGCGACGGCGACGCCGATATGCACGTATTTCTTCCGGATGACGTATTCGCCGGAGGAATGGATCGATACGTTGAACTGGGGGAATTCCTGCAGCGTTTGCGCACAGGCCTTGAGCAGGAAAGGCAGCGGGGTCAGTTTCACTCCGCGGCTTTCGGCTTCGGCTTTCAGGCCGGCGCGGAATTCCTCGAGTTCGGTGACGTCGGCTTCCTCGAACTGCGCCACATGGGGCACGGCCAGCCAACTGCGATGCATGTTCGCGGCCGTTACTTTCGCGAGCTTGGCGCGCGGAACCTGTTCCACTTCGCCGAAACGGGAGAAATCGACGTCCGGCACGGCTGAAGGAGCCACGCCGGCCGCCGGACGGCCGATGCTTGACTTGACGAATTCGTGCACGTCTTCCTTGACGATGCGTCCGCGGGCGCCGCTGCCTTTCAGCAATGTCAGGTCGACGCCGAGTTCCCGCGCGAGCTTGCGCACGGCGGGACCGGCATAGACATTCGCACCGGAGTCCGCGCCCGCCGCATCCGCCGAAGCGGGAGCCGAACCCGGAGCAGCGGGAGGCGGAGCAGCCGGCGCGGCCTTTTGCGGTTCGGGCGCCGGTTCCGCGGCAATGCCGGAGGGCGCGGGTTCGGGAGCTTCTTCCGCCTGCTCCACGCGCATACGCAAAATTGCCGCGCCCGTCTTCACCTGCGCGCCGATCTCGACGAGCACGGACTCGACCGTACCGGCATGGGGCGAGGGAACTTCCATCGCCGCCTTGTCGGATTCGAGGGTGAGCAGCGGATCGTCCACGGCGATCGTGTCGCCGGCTTTCACATGGATTTCGATAACATCGACTGCGTCGTCCGTGCCGAGGTCGGGTATCGCGATCTCGATGATTTCCCGGTCCGCCGCGGCGCTCGCCTGCCGCGGCTCTTCCGCGGCTTGCGCCGGCGGCTCGACTTCACGCTGTTCCGCCTCCGCCGCGGGCTCCGGCTGCGCGGGCGCGGGTTCCGCCTCGGCCTCCGGCTCTTCCACCGGCTCGGCGACCGGCGTTCCGGCGGTTTCCAGAGTCAGAATTTCGGCGCCCGTTGTCACCTGATCGCCGAGATTGACGGCGATACTCTTGATCACGCCGGCCATGGGCGCGGGGATTTCCATGGCGGCCTTGTCGCTTTCGAGCACGAGCAGGGAATCGTTTTCCTCCACGGCCTGGCCGACCGATACGGGAATCTCGATGACTTCCACATCGCCCGCATCGCCGAGTTCCGGCACCTTGATGATTTCCGTCGCCAATTGCGTCCGCTCCCGTTTGCCGATTCGTCCGCCGTTATTGATCCAGCGGATTCGGCTTGCCTGCGTCCAGCCCCTTGCTCTTCATCCAGGACTTGATTTCCGCATCGCCGACGATGCCTTTATCTTTCAATTCCGTCAGCGCCGCAAGCACGATGAATCGGCTGTCGACTTCGAAATGCTGCCGCAATTTCTCGCGGCTGTCACTGCGGCCGAAACCGTCGGTTCCCAGCACCCGGTAACCGTCCGGCACGAATTCGCGGATCTGGTCCGCATGCAGTTTCATGTAATCCGTGGCGGCTATCACCGGCCCTTCGCGGCCGCCAAGCTGGACTGTAACCCAGGGAGTTTCGGCTTCGCCATCCGGCGAGAGCAGGTTGCGGCGGCTGACTTCCAGTGCGTCCCGGCGCAATTCAGTGAAACTGGTGACGCTCCAGACATCCACCGGAATCTTGTAGTCCTTGCGCAGAATCGCCGCCGCCGCGCGCACTTCGTTCAGGATGGTGCCGCTGCCTAGCAGACGCAATTGAAAGTCCGCCGCGGGTTTGCCGGTAACCTTGTATTCCTGCGATGCGCCGTCTTCGAGCAAATACATGCCCTTGAGGATTCCCTCCTCGCTGCCTTCGATCAGTTCGGGCTGCCGGTAGTTCTCGTTCATCGCCGTGATGTAATAGAAAACCGATTCGCATTCCTTGTACATCCGCCGCAGCCCGTCCTGGACGATGACCGCCAGTTCGCAGGCATAGGCCGGGTCGTAACTGACGCAATTGGGAATCGTGGAGGCGAGCAGATGGCTGTGGCCGTCCTGGTGTTGCAGGCCTTCGCCGTTGAGCGTGGTGCGGCCGGCGGTGGCGCCGATGAGGAAGCCCCGGGCCTGGCTGTCGCCGGCTGCCCAGCACAGGTCGCCGACGCGCTGGAAGCCGAACATCGAATAGTAGATATAGAACGGAATCAGCGGGAAATCGTTCGTGCTGTAGGAAGTCGCGGCCGCGAGCCAGGCCGAAAAGGACCCCGCTTCGGTTATGCCTTCTTCCAGCATCTGGCCTTTCTTGTCCTCGTGATAGAACATCACCTGGTTCGAATCCGCCGGATCGTAAAGCTGGCCGACCGAGGAATAAATGCCCAGTTGGCGGAACATGCCTTCCATGCCGAATGTGCGGGCTTCGTCGGGAATGATCGGCACCACGCGTTCGCCGATCTGCTTGTCCTTGCACAGATTGCTCAACATGCGCACGAAGGCCATGGTGGTTGAAAGTTCGCGCTTGCCGCTGGCTTTCAACTGGGCGTCGAATACTTCCAGTCCGGGAACCTGCAAGGGCTGCGCCCGTGTTCTTCGCTGCGGTACCGGACCGCCGAGGTTTTCCCGCATCTTGCGGGAATAGGTCAATTCGGGGCTGTCCTCGGGTGGACGGTAATAAGGTACGTCCTTCAATTCCTCGTCGCCGATGGGTATGCCGAACCGGTCGCGGAATTTCTTCAGCGATTCCAGATCGAGTTTCTTCACCGAATGCGTGGCGTTCTGGGCTTCCGCCGCGGCGCCGAAGGCATAGCCTTTCACCGTCTTGGCCAGAATCACCGTGGGCTTGCCGCTGGCGCTGACCGCCCGCGAATAAGCGGCGTATACCTTGAACGGGTCGTGGCCGCCCCGGTTCAGATTCATGATGTCCTCGTCGGACAGATGATTCACCATTTCGAGTAATTGGGGACTCTTGCCGAAGAAGTGCTCCCTGGTGTATTCGCCGCCGCGGCTGGCGTAATTCTGGAATTCGCCGTCCACGACTTCATCCATGCGCTGTTGCAGGATACCGTGATTGTCGGCTTGCAGAAGCGAATCCCAATGCCGCCCCCAGACCACCTTGATGACTTGCCAGCCGGCGCCGCGGAAAACGGCCTCCAGTTCCTGGATGATCTTGCCGTTGCCGCGCACCGGACCGTCGAGACGCTGCAGATTGCAGTTGATGACGAATATCAGATTGTCGAGCTTTTCCCTGCCGGCCTTGCTGATGGCGCCGAGAGACTCGGGCTCGTCCATCTCACCGTCGCCGAGAAAGGCCCAGATCTTGCGATCGCTGGTGTCGAGCAAACCCCGGCTGGTCAGGTACTTCATGATATGGGCCTGATAGATGGCCTGGATCGGGCCGAGCCCCATGGACACCGTCGGGAACTGCCAGTAGTCGGGCATCAGCCAGGGGTGGGGATAGGACGACAGACCATTGCCGTCGACTTCCCGGCGAAAATTGTCGAGTTGTTCTTCGGTTATCCGCCCTTCCAGATAGGAACGCGCATAAATGCCGGGCGAGGAATGGCCCTGGTAATAGATCAGATCGCCCGCGTGATCGTCGGTCGGCCCGCGAAAAAAGTAGTTGAAGCCGATTTCGTACAAGGTCGCCGCGCTGGCGAAAGTGGAAATATGACCGCCGATGCTGCCGTCTCGCATATTGGCGCGCATGACCATGGCCAGGGCGTTCCAGCGAACGATGCCGCGGATGCGGCGTTCCATGAACAGGTCGCCGGGGAGTCGATCTTCCTCGTGCGGAGGAATGGTGTTGCGATAGGGGGTGGTAAGGGTGGCGGCGTGGCCGTTGCCGTCGCGGATCGAAATCCAGTCGGAAAGTCGCTGAATCAGGTAGTTCGCCCGCTCCGTCCCCCACTCGTCGGTAACGGCCCGCAACGCGTCCAGCCATTCCCGCGTTTCCTCCGGATTCGCGTCATTCTCCTGAATCATAAAGTTTCCCTAATTCACTCCATCCGCTACCGGTTTCTGTAGGCAAATTACAAGACGGCCCGACTATAACCCAGCGAGACCACGAAATGAAAGCCCGGATAACCCTTCTTGTAGCAATACTACAAAATGGATGAGAAAGCCTGCATTTTAACTTTGGAAACTAAATTCTTGCATTACAGCAGGTTAAGGTTTTTGCAAAGTGAAATGTGGCAATAATCCGACATAAAAGTGAGCTAAATCGGGCCAATACTACAAGAATTGCCGTGAATCGATCAGAAGACCGGTCCGAATATCGTGAATACCGCCAGAAAGCCGAGCCAGAGCAACTGGCAGCGTTCCAGCAAAGCCTGCAGGGACTCGATTTCCCAGGCCTGGTAGTCCCTGCCGCCGGCATCGGTTTCGCGCTCTTCCGTGTCCGCTTCGTCGCGCGCGATGCCGCCAAACAAGGCGAAGCCGGCGAAACTGTACAGCAAGCCGGCGTTATCGACCTTGCGTCCGAACTCCCAGAACGACTTCTTGAGCTGATTGAAGCAATGCACGAAATTCCCCGCCAGGGAAAAAGTCAGCGCCACCAGCCGCAGCGGTATCCATTCGATCAGGTGGATGACGATTTCAACCGTTTCGACTGATTTGGGATGCGTCCGTTCATCGCCGCTGTCGCGCAACTGGTAGGTGATGTAGGCGGCGAGTACCCCGTACGGACCTGCCGCCAGATACCAGAAAAACTGCACGAACATCCTTTCGAACGAGCGATACACGAGATGCTTGCGAAAGAAATAAGCGACTTCCTCCTCGTTCGCGAAATCCTGGTCCCGCGCGGAGCGAAACTCGCTGCGCAGGAAAGCCGTCGCGGCTTCCTCGTCGCCCCCGGACCAGACGTCCAGAAAATCCCGCGCGAGCTTGCCGGGCTGGGTGCGGTCGAATGCCATCAATACGACAAGAATGTGTATCAGCATGGTGAACAGCCCGAACGCCTGCTCCTGCGCCAGTTGCAGCAGCAGGCCCAGGAACAGCAGCGGCAAGGCATAGATCAGCGCCAGGGCCGGCCACCAGGCGGCGGCGTTTCGCACCACGCGCTGGGCAGCGGCTTCCATGTTCTCGCGAAAGCGGAAGAACCAGCGGTCGTCGAAACGCTCATAGTTCCTGAGCCAGAAGTAGTTGAGCGCCAGGCAGATCAGAATGACCAGAAATTTCATGTCGCGGTTTCTCCCGCTGCTCCGCCAAGGGCCGACCGGTAACGCCGCCAGTCGAAAAACGGACCGGGGTCGGTCTTGCGGCCCGGTGCAATATCACTATGCCCGGCAATGCGGTCGGGATTCAAGCCCGGATAGGCGCGGGCAAGGGCGAGGGTGACTTGCGTCAGGGCATCGTACTGTGCGTCGGTGAAAGCTTCGAAATCGCTGCCTTCGAGTTCGATGCCGATGGAAAACTCGTTGCAACGCCCGCGGCCGCGGAAACTCGACTCTCCGGCGTGCCAGGCCTGCATGTCGAACGGCACGAATTGCGTCACCGCGCCGGCCCGGTCTATCAACAAGTGACTCGAAACGCGCAGTTTCGATACTTCAGCGAAATAGGGATGCGCATCCGGCGGCAAACGATTGGTAAACAGTTTCTCGATATATCCTCCGCCGAATTCACCCGGCGGCAGGCTTATGTTGTGAATCACGAGCAGTTCAACCTCGACGCCGCCGCGGGAGGCGCAATTCGGCGAGGTAATTTGTTTGCAATCGCTCAATCGACCGTCATGAATTGAATATGGCACTTGGCGGAGTCCGACACATGGTCAAATCGAGAGGGGATTTTACATCACGTCCCCCGCACACGATGCGATAATGCGCGAATTCTGCAACTCATGGGATTAATGCGGGTGTAAAATTGCCAAAAGCCCTTTGGGGAGAAATCGAAATGCGCACGACACTCACGTCGCTCTCGTGCTTTCTGTTGGCGGCAAACGCCGCCGCGCTCGCTTCCGACGATGAAGCTTATCGTCTGGGCAACGACCTCCGCTACATCCACGGCGAAATCGAATCGCGCCAGCACATTTACTATCCCGGCGACACTGTCGACATCCGGATCGTGATCCAGGGCGACAAGGAATTGCTGCAAAGCCGATCGGTGGAAATATTCCTGGCGGTCCTTTCGCCAGACGGCGGCGTCTCTTTCGACAGAATCATGGATTACCAATCTTTCGAGTCCCGCAGGCTGTTTTACGCCGAAGACATTTCCGGCTCGCTGGTGCAGCCGGGCAGCTATCAGGTCGCGCTCATCGCTGTGCGCGGCGGCGGCAATCCCGCGAATATCGGCGACTGGTACAACGGTTTCGGCGGAATGCTGGAAGGCGAAGCGCTGTATTTCGCGAATGGCCCACTGTCCTGGGATCTCGATCGGGACGGCTTTTGGGATACGGACTACGATCGGGACGGCTTCTACGGAGACGATGACGATCTTTACGAACGCTATTATCTGGATAACGGACTATACTGGGGCTCACGGGATCCCCGCGATTGGGACGATGACGATTGGGACGATGACCGCCGTCCCGACGATAACGGCTACACTTACGAAAGCTATTTTGAAATAGAGGGCAGGATTACCCGCATCGTGGATTCGCAATCGTTTTATATCGGGACATTATTGGTTTCTTACGATTCGTCGACCCGCTGGGAAGACGGCGGGCCCAGTCAGCTTTCGGAAGGCAGACGAGTGGAAGTCGAAGGCGTCAGAACCGGCGAAAACAGCTTGCGCGCCCAGGAAATCGAGTTCGAGGACGACTAGCGCGCGGGCCGGCAAGCGTCTCAACCCATGCAGGCGGAGAGTGAAATGGGCAAGAGCAAGCGACCAAAAGGCATTTCCCGGCGCGATTTCGTCAAAACCGGCGTGGCTGCGGGAATCGGCGCCCAGGCGCTGCCGGCCCTGGCGCAATCCGATGACTGCCAACCCATTGCCGAGATCAACTGGGACTACAGCACCGACGTCATCATCGCAGGCGCCGGCACCGCGGGGCTGTCGGCGGCAATCGAAGCGCTCGACCACGGCGCTTCTGTCATTATCGTGGAGGAAAACTACGACTGCGGCGGCCACGGCATGGTCAGCGGCGGGCGAGTCAATCTCGGCGGCGGCACGAGCCGGCAACGCGCCCACGGCATCGAGGACTCGGCCGATGCCGTCTACCGGGACTGGCTACGCCACGAACCCCTGGTGCAGCGCTACGCCGACCGCGAACTCGCCCGGGTCTACGCCGACCTCAGCGCCGAAACCTTCGAATGGATGATCGAAAACGGCGTGGTCTTTCAAGATGAAATTCTCGGCGCCGATTCCCGCAACGGCCGCACCCTGCAATGGCCGGTCCATGAGGAACTGATCACCTCCTACCCCACCCGGCACGGTTCCGGCTTGCTGCGGGCGCTGGAAAAAAGCGCCCGGGCCAAGGGTGCGCAAATCCTGCTGTTGCACAAGATGCGGGATCTGATCCAGGACCCTGAATCGGGAAGAGTGATCGGCTTCACCGCCCTTCATGAAGGAAACACGGTATACCTCCGGGGAACCGGGGGCGTGATCCTCGCCACCGGCGGCCACACCAGCAACGTCAACTTCCGCCGCATGTTCGACCCGCGGCTTACCGAGGAATACCAGGTCGCCGGTGAGCCCTATTCGGCCCAGACCGCCGACGGCGAGCTCGCGGCCATGGCCATCGGCGCTTCGCTGTGGGGCGCCGCGAGCCAGACCATGCACGCCGGCGCGTGGATTTCCAAGACCGCCCACATCGGTTGCCAATGGGGTTATTCGAGCCTCTGGTGGCAGCCGGACAGCCCCATATTCGACAAGGTCCGCGCTTCCGGCCTGTCCAGCGTCAACTGGCAGAACGCCATCATGGTCAAGCAGAACGGCCGCCGCTTCCACGACGAGATGGACGGCGGTCACGATTTTTTCGCCGCCGCCCTCTCCTACAGCGGCGACCCGAACAAGAAAAACGGCGGCGGTCCGATCTGGGCGATCTTCGACGCCGACGCGGTGGCGAGACAGGAATGGGACCCCACCCCGCCCAACGTGGACCCGGACGGATACTTCTTCAGCGCCGATACGCTAGCCGATCTCGCCGCAAGCATCGACAATCCCTATCAGACCATCGCCATGCCCGGCGCCGCGCTGGAGGAAACCGTCGCCCGCTACAATTCCTTCGTCGATACCGGCGTGGACGAGGATTTCGGCAAGCGCAATCCGCGCTACAAGATCGAGCGGCCGCCCTTCCATGCCGCCTGGTCGACACCGATCCTGCACGACACGCTGTGCGGATTGCGGGTGGACACGCGCTGCCGGGTCATGACGATGCGCGGCGAAGTCATCGAGGGACTCTACGCGGCGGGAGAATCGATGGGCGGCTTCCCCCAGCACGGCCTCGGTCGATGCGCGCTGTTCGGTCGCGTCGCGGGCAGGGACGCCGCAAACAGCGCCTGACCAGCTTTGCATTCCGGGCTGTCGCCCATGATTTCCCTTGGCGATTACGTTGTCATACCAATTTTCCTTGTAACCGGTTGGGACAGGAGTAGTATGTAAAGGATCTAACCAATAAATTCGGGAGAGTTTTCATGCTTCATCGCAATCGACTTGTCCGGAAATCGCTGGCGGCCGCTGTCGCCCTCGCCCTGCTGCCGATATCGAACGTCTCGCTCGCACAAGAAGATCAGATCGAAGAGGTCATCGTGACCGGCACCTATATCCGCCGCACCGAAGGCTTCACCCAGGCTTCCCAGGTTACCCAGCTCACCGCCGAAGATCTGGAAGCCGAAGGTACGCTGAACATGGCCGAAGTCGTGCAGAATCTCACTTTCGTGAACGGTTCAAGCTCGGCTATCACCAACACGATTCAGGGAACCGATTCGCGTTCCTCGAATATTGACCTGCGCGGGCTCGGCGCGCGTTCCACCTTGACCTTGCTCGACGGCAAGCGGCTGGTGAACGAAAACGTCAACGCGCTGATTCCCACGATCGCGCTGCAACGCATCGATATCGTCGCCGACGGCGCCGCCGCGCTGTACGGCAACGAAGCTGTGGCGGGCGTGGTCAATTTCGTGCCCTATTCCTCTTATGACGGTTTCCGGCTCGAAACCTATGCCGAAGGCGACAGCCGCGGCGACTTCGACGAACATTCGGTCCAGGCGCTCTGGGGCGGCGAGATCGGCGATCTCGATGTGGTGCTCGCGGCCCAGATGCGCGCCGCGAGCCGTCTGGGTTGGGACGAAAGGCCCCTGCTGTCCCAGTCCGGATTGAGCCAGTCATCCAATGCCCCGGGCAGATGGACGGTGCCGCCCCGGGGGCCCGACGGCGAATACACCGGCGGCCGCTATTCGGAACGGCCCGACCCCAATTGCGGCCAGACGCGCCAGGGATACGAGGCGGACAAGGTAGCCAACCCCTATGGCTTTCTCACCAACAACGGCGTCCGCTGCCGCTTCGATTACGGCGACACCCGCAGCTACCGCGACCCGTTCGAGAACGCCTCGTACTTCGGCAATGCCACCTGGGATTACAGCGACGATCTGACGCTCTCGCTGCAAGGATTCTGGGCGCGGCTGGCGGAGCGCTCGTTCAACTCCACCGCGAGTTCCGGCGGCCAGGAGAAGATCGCCTTGCTCGACCCGATTCGCGGCGAACTTCCCGGCAATCCCTTCCGCGCCGTGAACTCCATGGGGCAGCCGCTTTTCGCGGTTGATTTCAATGGCGACGGCATCCCTGACCGCGACCCGAACAAGGACCTCAACGGCGACGGCATGCCCGACGCCATCCTCACCGGCAACGGCGGCCTCGACCCCTGGATTCCGCTGTTCGAAGACGTCATCCCCCGCACCATGCGGCCCATCAACAAGACCATGGGTCTGCCCGGCGCCGGGGTGCGGCAGAACTACCTGAGCGCGGACAGCGACAACTTGCGCGACAATCTCGACCATATCGGCCGCTGGAGCGCGCAGGCGGACTTCATCGTGCCCTTTATCGAAGGCTGGGAAGGATTCGCTTCCTACACCTACAATTACCGGCACTACGAATACACGAATACCGCCGTATACAACTTCGCCGCGATTCAGCAAGGGCTGAATTGCGATGTCGTCAACGACCGCAATTCCTGCTACAACCCCTTCTTCGTCGTCGACCCCGCCGTGGCGACGCCTTCCCATGTGTTCGACGCCGTGTACGCCGTAGGCACCGAGAAGGTCAAGGACACGCTTGACACGATCGACGTCGTGCTCAACGGCGAGGTTCCCCTCGGCGGCTTCGAGTTGCCCGGCGGACCCATCGGCGCCGCGGTGGGATTCCAGCGCCGCAACGACGAGTTCACCAACACGCCACACTATGTCTTGCAGGCCGGCACGCCCTGGATCGGCGCTTTCAATCCGGAAAGGGAAACTTCCGGCAGCCGCGAAATCGACGCCTGGTTCGCCGAACTCGCCGTGCCCGTACTCGACAACCTGGAAGTCGAACTCGCCGTGCGGCGCGAAGAATTCAGTACCGGTCAGGTTTCCACCGATCCGAAGTACGGCATCACCTACTCGCCGGTCGATTGGCTGATCTTGCGCGCCACCCAGGGCGATGCCTTCATTGCACCCACGCTGGAACAGTTGTACAACCCGGTGACTTGCGGACTGCAGTCGATTACCGATCGTTTCACCACCTTCGACGCCTTCGGCACGATTTGCGCCGGCGGCAATCCCAATCTGGCCAACGAGACCTCGGAATCGTCACAGTTGGGATTCGACCTGATGTTCGACGATTTCGACCTGCACGTCACCTGGAACGAGACCGATTTCCAGAATCGGATTTTCTTCCTTCGGGCACAGCAGATTGTCGATGTGGATTTCATCAACTTCAAGGCCTGGTCAGGCTTTACCGGTAGCGGCGAAGGGACCGAGAAGCCCACCGAGGACCAGGTGCGCTCCTGGGTCGCCAGCGGCCTGGCGGACCCGCGGATCAAGCGCGACCCCAACGACGTCGCCTCGATCCGCCAGGTGGACAGCGGCAGCAGCAACGCCGAAACCGTGAAAGTGACCGCCTGGGACATCCAGGGCAATTACCGCTTTGCTTTCGACAACATCGGCGAATTCCGGCTGAATCTGCAGGCGACTTACATCGACGAGTTTCTTTATCAGGCGAATGTCACCGAACCGGTGCGGGACGGGGCGGGCAATTCCAATTCCAACACCGGAACCGCTCCCGCGCTGCCGAAACTCAAGGCCAATCTGCGGCTTGGCTGGGTAAACGGCGATCACAGCGTGGTGTCCACGGTGCATTATGTGGATGACATGACATACGACGGCCCGGTATTCAGCTTCATGAACTCCTGGGCGAACACCTATCATCCCGACGGCATTCGCGATACCGGCATTTACGCCTGGACCGACATGGATATCGCCTACACCTATCGCGGCCTGGAGATGTTCGACGGCGAGATAGCGTTTACCGTGGGTTCGCGCAACGTGTTCGACCGGGAAGCCCAGCGCACGCCGCTGTTCGCCGGAGTGATCGGCGAATTGCAGGATCCGCTCGGCCGGATGATCTACGCGCGGCTCGTGTACGACTTTTGATCGGACGGGAGACTGAATGGCAAACGGTTTCTCGAGTCTGAGCGGTATCGCGCTGCCCTATCTGCACGGCGATGTGACGATCGATCACATCGCCGCGCCGGGCGTCGGCATGCACGATCACGGGCGGACCGATCCGGAGTTGGACTCGTCCACCCGGCGCGTTTGCCGCGCTTTCGAACTTGAGCGTTATTTCGCGGACGGAAGCGAGAATCCCGCGAGCGTCTTCAACCAGGCGCCATATCGAAACGCGTCGATTCTGCTAGCCGGCCGGAATTTCGGCATCGGCGGCACGCAGACCCCCGCCGCCGCCTACATGCTTGGCTGCGGCTTCCGGGCGGTCATAGCGCCGAGTTTCGGTCCTGTGTTCCATGACGACTGTGTACAGACGGGACTGTTCCCCGTTATCCTCGAACAGGAATTCGTGCGGACGCTCGCCGCTGCGACAGTCGCGGCGCCGCAACTGGAGATGACGATCGACCTTGAGCAACAGACCATCGCGAGGCCGGACAGCGGCCCCATCCCATTTCAGATGAATCCGAGGCTGCTCGAACGATTCATGCGCGGGCTGGCGGACGAAGACGAAACGATGCGCTTTCAGGAAGAGGCGGAGGCGTTTCGGGAAGCCCAGCAATCGAATCAACCCTGGATTTATCGACCCACCGGAGATCCGAAATGAAACGACGAGACTTTATCAAGACCGGCATCGGCGCGGGCGTCGGCTGCGGCTTCGTGCCGATGCAGTCGCTGTTCGCGCAGCAAGGCGTCGCCAAAACGCTTTACGACAAGATCTGGGAAGCGCATGAGGTAAGCTTCCTCGGCGGTATCACATCGGTGCTGCACGTCGACCGCATGATGCTTCCCGACAGCGGTCCCGGGTCCATCAGGCAACTGCTCGACGCGGGCGAGACCATCAAGAATCCGGAACTCGTCTGGGCGGTTGCCGACCACCAGGTATCGACCTCGCCCGAACGCTATACGAACCGGTCGCTCAACCTCGGCGACGTCGCCAACGAATTCCCGGAAATGAAGGAAGAACTGGCCGCCATGGGCATCCAGGCTTTCGGAATCGACGATCCCGAGCAAGGCATCCAGCATGTGGTCGGCCCGGAAACCGGGCTGACGCTGCCGGGCATGCTCATGGTCGCCGGCGACAGCCACACTTGCACTCACGGCGCGGTCGGATGCGTTTCCTGGGGCGGCGAAACCGCCCGCAACGTGTTACTGACCGGCACCGTAATTCGTGAGCGGGCGCGCAATCTGCGCGTGAACTACACCGGGACGCTGGGCCCATGGGTCCGGGGCAAGGACATGATCCTGCATACCATCGGCGCCCTCGGCGCCGACGCCGGCAATCGTTGCGCGGTCGAGTACGCCGGGCCGCTGGTGCGTTCCCTGGGTATCGAAGGCCGCATGACCATTTGCAATCTGTCGATTGAAATGGGCGCGGCGACCGGCATGGTGGCGCCGGACGACACCACTTACGAATACGTCGCCAACCGCGAATACGCTCCCCGCGGTGAACTCTGGGACCAGGCGCTGGCTTATTGGCGCGGCCTGCCGACCGATGACGCCGCCGCGTTTTATCGCGACGAGACCATCGACATGACCAATGTGGAGCCCCAGGTGACCTGGGGCATCAGTCCCGAGCACGTTATCGGCATCAGCGACCGCGTTCCCGCGCCGGACGACGCGCCCTTCGAGAAGCGGGACGCCTGGCGCAGGGCGCTTGAATACACCGGACTGACTCCGGGAGACACCATCGCCGACACGCCGGTCGACGAAGTCTTCATCGGCTCCTGCGCCGAAAGCCGCATCAGCGACCTGCGCGCGGCGGCCGAAGTCGTTCGCGGCCGCAGGGTGGCGCCGAATGTGCTGGCCTGGGTGATCGCGGGTTCCCAGCCGGTCAAGCGGCAAGCGGAAGCCGAAGGCCTGGACCGCATTTTCACGAATGCGGGTTTCGACTGGCGCGAGCCCGGCTGCTCCAAATGCTATGGCTCGAACGGCGATCTGGTAGCCCAGGGCAAGCGGTGCGTTTCCAACTCGAACCGTAATTATGTCGGCCGCCAGGGCATAGACGCCGTCACGCATCTGGTCAGTACGCCGATGGCGGCCGCGGCGGCAATCGCCGGACGCATCGTCGACGTGCGGCGGCTGATGGCCGGGGAGATCGCGTAATGGCCGAACAGGCAGCACTTGGCAGCGGGCCGCAATTCCTCCGGCAGGAGGGAATCGCGGCGCCGCTTATGATGGACAATGTCGATACCGATATCATCTCGCCGATCGGCAAGCCTCCCAATCCCGGCGCCACGCCGGAAACCCGGGCTTTCGAACCGATCCGCTTCTTCGCGGACGGCAGGGAGAAGCCCGACTTCATCCTCAACCAGGAAGCTTTCCGCCGGGCGTCGATCATTCTGGCCGGCAAGAACTTCGGCACCGGAAGTTCGCGCTCGGTGGCGGTGAGCCGGCCGCTCGCCGGCGGCATCAACGTCGTGATAGCGGAAAGTTTCGGCCCGCTGTTTTATGACAACAGCGTGCGGCTGGGGCTGCTGGCGGTGCCGCTCGACGGAGAGACGATCGAACAAATCGCGCAATGGTCTTTCGCCAATCCCGGCCAGTCGATACTCGTCGACCTGCAAAGACAGGTGATTGAAGTGCCGGGAATGGAAACTATCGAGTTTCGGGTCGAACCGCGTGTCCGTGAAAAACTTCTCAACGGATATTCGGTGCGCGAGGAATTGAGCAGGCTGGAAGGGGAAATCGATGAGTTCGCGCAAGCCTACCGGCAAGGCCAACCCTGGATCTACCAGAAGTAAGAGCGAACTCATACCCGCGATTGCCTCGCAATCCCCTGTCGGCGTGCTTGACCGGCACGCCGGCGCGGCAGTGGTGCTGCGAGCGGTCGCATTGCCCCGGGCCGCCGACTACGACGCCATTTTCGCAAGCCCCTGGAGTGGTCTGCTCGCGGAAGCCGCCGGCAAACGCGAAACCACTCCCTCGATCCTGCTTTCGGAGTTCAGTCTCGGTCTGGGCGAAAAACACGAGTTTCATTTCGAGACCTTGACCGAAGCGGGAATTCGCGTCGCAATAGCCCCGTTTTTCGGCGCCGGCCTCGTTTCCGAAGCCGTACGCTGGGGAACTCTGCTCACGCCGCTTCCCGCGGAGGCTATACAGGCGCTTGGCGAGCACATCAGGGACAAGCCCGAAACCATTCTGACTGTCGATCTGCGCGAACAGCGGATCGAGTTGCCGGACGCCGAATCCGTCGCCTTCGAAACCCATCCCTGGCTTAGAAGCCGCCTGCTATTCGGCATGGACAATCTGGACGAACAATTCCGGCACTCGGCATCCGCGGAAGAATTCCGTTCGCGCGATCAAAGCCGGCGCCCCTGGTTGTACGGGAAGCCGGACAAGCCCGATGCGGAATGACGAGTCTGGCGGCCGGATCTCAGTCAGGGCTGCCGAAAGGCCAGCAACTCTCCGGAATATCCCCTGCCGCTGATCGCCACCACCAGATATTGCTCTCCATCGAGTTCGTATGTCATGGGCGAGCCGGTCTGGGGCGCCGGCAGCGGCAGCGCGCCGCGTTCCTCGCCGGTGGCCTTGTCGTAGGCGCGAAGCATGGCGCGGGAGGTTCCGTCTTCGCCGGTGGTCATTTCGGCCTCGCCCGCGATCAGCAGCGTACTGGTGACCAGCGTACCCACCGAGGCGCTCTGCCCCGTGCGCGGCAGGTCTACGCCTGCCAGCGCCGGATTGGCGCGGATCCGGTCGGGCGTCTGGCCGTGGGGAATCTTCCAGGCGATTTCGCCGTTGTTCATATCGACGGCGGTGATGACGCCATAGGGCGGCTTCAGCAGCGGCAGGCCGTTGACGAGCAATCCGACCGGCGGGCGCCCGCGGCTCGAAACGGGACGCTCGCGCTGGGCCGCGCTGAAATCGGTGCGCCCGCCTCCCGCCGAGGAACCGGCGCCGCCGGTGGTGCGCGGACCGGTAGCGGCGTTGCCCTGGATATACGCCATGTCGGATTGACCGGGATACGGCGGCACCACGGCGAGACTGCCGACTGAACTGTTGGAGGACACATACAACATGTTCGTTTCCGGGTCATAGGAGCCGCCGGGCCAATTGGTGCCGCCGCCGGTGGAAGGCGCCATCAACACACCGAGCGGTCCGTCGATATCGCTTACCACGGGCGGTGTAAACAATGGCCCCATCCGGTACCAGGAGGCAATTTCCAGCGCCCGGGCGCGCAACTCCGGGGTGTAGTCGATGAGGTCGTCTTCGGTCACGCCCTGGCGGTCGTAGGCCGGCGGCCGGGTCGGAATCGGCTGGGTCGGCGAATACCATTCTCCCGGCACGTCGCCGGCAGGCACGGGCTGTTCGACGATGGGCCAGACCGGCTCGCCGGTCTCCCGGTCGAATACGTAAAGGAACGCCTGCTTGGTGGGCTGGGCCACAGCCTTGATCAGGCGGCCGTCGACAGTGATGTCCATCAGGATCGGTGCACAGGGAATATCCTGGTCCCAGATACCGTGATGCACGAGCTGAAAATGCCACTGGCGTTCGCCGGTATGCAGATCCACCGCAAGCAGGGTTTCGGCGAACAGGTTGTCTCCCGGCCGGTAGGCGCCATAGTAGTCGCCGGTGGCGGCTTCCACGGGCAGATAAACCATGTTGAGTTCGGGATCGACCGAGATTTGCGCCCAGACGCCCGTATTGCCCGTGTAGGACGCCGAATCTCCTTCCCAGGTCTCGTAACCGTATTCGCCGGGCATCGGAATCGTGTGGAAAATCCACAAGCGCTCGCCGGTGCGCACATCGTAGCCGCGCACGAATCCCTTGATGTTTTCCCGGCTGCGCGGATTGCCGCCGGTATGGTGGGCGGCGCCGACGATAACGACGCCGTTGGCGATAATCGGTGTGGCATGCAAGCCGATCTGGCCAAGCGCCATGTCCGGCGGCTGATCGAGTTGCCGCATCAGGTCGACGACGCCGTTGTCGCCGAACTCCTCATCCGGTCTGCCCGTTGCCGCGTCCAGCGCCACCATCTGGTAACCGGGGGTCACATAAACCACCCTTGCCTCGTCGCCTTCCCGCCAGAACGCGAGTCCGCGTCCGGATAATTGTCGCGGCGCGACTTCTCCCCGTTCGCCTTCGCGCAGGCTGAAGGTCCAGAGTAATTCGCCCGTTCGGGCGTCGAGAGCGACAACCGCACGTCGCGTGCCGCCGGTGGAATAGAGTACGCCGTCGACCATCAGCGGCGTCGACTGCAGGCGGTATTCGGGCGACGGGCCGAGATTATCGGTCTTGAAACGCCAGGCGACTTCCAGGTCGGCGAAGTTCGAGGCGTCTATGCCTGACAGCGCGGAATAGCGCGTATGGCCGAGATCGCCGCCGTATGTCGGCCATTCGCCGCCCGGAGCGCCGTACTGCGCCGCGGCGTTCCCGGATACGAGCGCCAGAACCGAGCAAACGCCCGGCAGTAGGATTTTTCGCATGAGTGTCATATTATCTCCCGCACCAGGAAGGTTGCCGGTCGGTCCAGTCTAGCATAGCGTTTCGAAACTGCGAACGTGATCGATCAACCAGAAAAATAACTGCCCGCCTGTGCTGTATCGAGTCGTAATCAACTTTCAGGAGAGTCTTGAACCATGCGAAATTCTGACCGAAAGTCCCGCTCAACACGTTCATTCACGCGCGCCAGCCTTTGCGCCGCCGTTTCACTGGCGGTGCTTGCCGCCGCGGAACCGTCCATCGCGCAACAGGAGGATACCGTAGAGGAAGTCATCGTTACCGGTTCCTACATCCGCCGCAGCGAAGGTATTGCCGCCGCTTCGCCGGTGGTGCAATTGACCGCCGAAGACCTCGAAGCCGAAGGCACGATCAATCTGGCGAACGTGATCCAGAATCTGACCTTCAACAACGGCACCGGCGTCATCAACTCCATCCAGGGCTCCACCAACCAGATCACCAGTTTCAACTTGCGCGGCCTCGGTCCCCGCGCCACGCTCGAACTGATCGACGGCAATCGCGTGCCGACGGGAAATGTGCAATTGCTGCTGCCCGCCATGGCGATCGAGCGCATCGACATCGTTACCGACGGCGCCGCCGCCCTGTACGGCACCGACGCGGTGGCGGGCGTGGTCAACATGGTCCCCTACACTTCGTACGACGGCTTCAAGGTCGAGGTTTACGAAGAAAACGACAGCCGGGGCGATTACTGGAAGCGCGAGACTTCCTTTCTCGGCGGCTGGGATTACGGCGACGTCGATCTCGTTGTCGCGGCCTCTTACATCGTTAACGACACCCTCGCCTGGCACGACCGGCCCGAATACGTGCGCTCCGGCCTGACGCACAACAGCGGCTCGAATCCGGGCAACTTCGAGGTGCCCCTGCGCGACGCCAACGGCGATCTTACCGGCGGCTTCGCCGGCCGCCCCGATCCGAATTGCGGCCTGGAGGAAACCGACGACCAGGCGCAGGAATGGAATTCCCCCTGGGGCACGCTGGCGCTGGGACGCTGCTGGTTCAGTTTCGGCGACACCCGGGACTTCATGGAGGCGATCGATTCGACCAATCTCTACGGCAACATGACCTGGGACGCAAACGAGGACCTGACCCTCAGGGCCCAGTATCTGTACAATCGCCAGGTCGTCCGCGGCCGCCAGAACCCGGGCAATCCCGGCGTTCGAATCGACGATCTGCCGACGGTCAAGGGCGAACTTCCCGGCAACACCTTCCGCGCGACGACTTCCGAAGGCACGCCGCTGTTCGCCCAACCCCTGCGCGGCGCCGACGGCTTTATCGTGATGGACGCCTACGGCAACCCGCAATGGCAGCGCGACGCCAACGGCCAGACCATCCTGGCGCAGAACCGCTTCGCCTCCATCGTAGACGACCCCCTTGGCGGCGTACCCTTTGCGGAAGACGTGCGCATCGGTTCCTGGCTGCCCTTTCCCAAACCACCGGCTAACACTCAGCCGGCCTCCTTCGCCGCCAACGACGGACTAAACATGGAACTCGACGACAAGCGCACCTACCGGCTCGCGCTGGCGGCGGATTTCATCGTGCCCATGGTCGAAGGCTGGGAGGGCACCGCGTCCTACACCATCGGCGCGACCGAACAAATCGATATCGCCAACCAGGACTTCAGCTTCGGCGCCCTTGCCCAGGGGCTCCAATGCGACCCGGTGAACGACGCCGATTCCTGCTTCAATCCCTTTGCCGCCGTCGACGCGCGCTATCGCACGCCGCAGCATGTGGCCGACGCGGTCTTCACCCAGTGGACCGAAGGCAATCGCGACCAGTTGCAGACCGTCGACATCATTCTCAACGGAGAAATTCCGCTCGGTGGTTTCGAATTGCCCGGCGGCCCCATCGACGCGGCGCTGGGCTATCAGCGCCGGGACGAAACCGACGAGGACAATCCGCCCGCCGGCGACATCGCCAACGATCAGTTGATCGGCAACCAGGAAACGCCCCAGACCGTCAAACGCTACAGCGACTCCTGGTTCGCGGAGTTCGCCTTTCCGGTGCTGGACACACTCGAATTCAGCGCCGCCGTGCGCGACGAGTCCTACAGCACCGGCCAGGGCAAGGTGGTCGACAAGTACGGCCTGATCTGGAACGTGACCGATTGGCTGAACTTCCGCGCCACCACCGGCGAGGCCTTCATCGTGCCGACGCTGCCCCAGTTGAACCGCCCCGAACAATGCGGCTTGAGCAATGTCGACGACCAGTTCACCACCTTCCAGGGCTGGATCACTTCCTGCCGCACCGGCAACCCGAACCTGAAATCGGAAACCTCGGAGAGCATCTCGGTCGGTTTCGATGTGACGCTGTTCGACGATCTCATCTGGCAGGTGACCTGGAGCGAGACCGACTTCCAGGATCGCATCGTCAGCACCACGACCCAGGACATCGTCCGCACCGACTACCGCAATTTCCAGGAAGCCACGGGCTTCACCCCCACCGACGCCAACCCCTTCCCCTCCGTGGACCAGTTGCGCGCCTGGGTCAGCGATCCCCGTTCCGACAAACGCATCATCCGCAGCGCCGCCGACATCACCACGCCGGTGCGGATCAACCAGAGCGACTCGAACGCCTCTTCGATGCTGGTGCGCGCCTGGGACACCCAGTTGAGCTACGGCTTCGGCATCGCCGACCTCGGCTTGCCGGACTGGGGCAATCTCAATCTGCGGCTGCAGGCCACCTATGTCGACAGCTACACCTTCCAGTTACAGGCCGACGAGCCGGTGCGGGAAGCCGTGGGCAACCAGAACAACGATTTCGGCGCCGTGCCGCCCATCCCCCAGGTCCGCGCCAATCTGCGCATCGGCTGGAACATGGGACCGCACAGCGTTACCGCCACCGGCAGATACGTGGATGAGGTGGTCTTCGATGCCAACGAGTTCAGCTTCCAGTCTTTCTTTCCGGGTTCTGAGTGGCTGCATACCGACATCATCAAGGACTGGGCCCAACTCGACATGTTCTATACCTACCGGGACTTCGAGTACTGGGGCGGCACGTTCAACTTCTCGGTCGGCGCGCGCAACCTGACCGACCGCATGCCGCAGCGAACGGGCATGATCGCGGGCGTTGTCGCGTCTATGCAGGACCCGTTGGGTAGAGTAATCTACGCGCGGGTGAACTATAACTTCTGACCGGGTGGCGAAGACGCGCCCGGCAAGAGGAAAGCATATGAGAAATACGCTTCTTGCATGCGCGCTCGCCTGTTGCGCCCTGGCCGTTCCGGCCGGGGCGCAGCAGATTCAGTTGTCCAACCAGATATGGTCGGGCGATGTGCTCCGGCCCAGCGGACAGCCGCTGGTTCCCATCTATGACGGCTGGTTTACCAACCCCGACGGCACGCACACGCTTTGCTACAGCTATTACACGATGAATACCGAAGAGTCCTTCGATATTCCCGTAGGCGAAAACAACATGATCATGGACGAGCGTTTCGCCGACGCCCTGATTCCCACCCACTTCGATCCGCTGCCGCCGGCTTACCGGCATGTGTTCTGCGCCTTCACGATAGACGTGCCGGCGGATTTCGGCGTCGACGAAAGGATCGTCTGGCGGCTGACGAGCAACGGACAGACGCTGGAAGTGCCCGGCAAGATCATTCCACCCTATGTGATGGACGAACCGGCATCGGGCGGGCGCGGCGAGATCGCGCCGCTGGTCGCGCTCGAGGAAGGCGGAGAAGCCATCCGCGGCCGCCGCGGCATTCATACCGAAGTGCGGGCCAGCGCCGGCGAGCCGTTGACGCTCAGCGCCTGGATCGAACACGAGGAACCCGAAATCTGGATTGGCTGGGCGCATCACAGCGGCGCCGGCAGCGTGAGTTTCGACCGCAAGGAATACGAATTCGAACCGGCTTCGGGGCCGGCCACGGTTCAGGCAAGTTTCAGCGAGCCCGGAGAATACGTGATTCGGATGCAGACGATCCGCGATATCGCCTCATTCGAGTTCTATTGCTGTCATACCAACGCCTATTTCCATGTTACAGTGAGCGATTAGGCGTCACTCTATCAATCAACGGGACCAGACCATGACCAGAAACAGAACTACCGGAATACAGCTCGCGTTGCTGCTCGCCGCGGGAACCGCCCTCTCCGGCATCGCGTCCGCCCAGGATGGCCTGACCTATTCGCGCGATATCGCGCCGGTCCTGCAGGAGAAATGCGTGACCTGCCACAATCCGGAAGGAATCGGTCCGATGCCGCTGCTGAATTATGCGCAAGTGCAGCCTTTCGCTTATCTGATCAAGGACCGCACGAGCAATCGCATCATGCCGCCGTGGCATGTCGATCCGGATGTCGGCATCCAGCAGTTCAAGAACGACGCTTCCCTGAGCGACGAACAGATCGCGATGATTTCGGCCTGGGTCGACGCCGGCGCGCCCGAAGGCGATCCGGCGGATCTGCCGCCGCCGCTGGAACTCCCTTCCGGAGCGGACTGGCAGCTTGCGGAGCAACTGGGGCCACCTGATTTTATCGTGCGTTCACGCCCTTATGACGTCATCGCCAACGGCCAGGACCAATGGTGGGAGCCGAGAGTCGAGTTCACCGGGCTGGAAGAGGAGCGCTGGCTGCGCGCGGCGGAATTCAAGCCTTCGTATCCCTTGGGCAAGAAAGTCGTGCATCACGGTCACGCGGTGCTGATCCCGGAAGGCGAGCAGCGCTCCGTGGCGCTGGCGCGTTATGGCGTCGGCAAATCCTGGGAGATCTTTCCCGAAGGCACGGGGATGCTCGTGCCGCCGAACGGCACTATCGCCTGGAACCTGCACTATTTCCCCATCGGCACCGAAGCGCCGGCTGACGTGGTCGAGGTCGGCCTGTGGTTCTATCCGGAAGGCGAACGCCCCGAACTGGCGACAGTCGGCGAGGCGATTTTCCGCGTGGACGGCCTCAAGGGCAGGGCCCGGGGCCAGGACATCATCATTCCTCCCCACGGCTACCAGGTACTGCAAGGCACCCATGTGCTGCAGCAGCCGGCGGTCATTCACAGTTTCCGGCCGCATCTGCACATGCGCGGCAAGGTCATGACCATGGAAGCGATCTATCCCGACGGCAATCGGGAAGTGCTGAGCCAGGTCAACAAGTACGACCACAACTGGCAGATCGCCTATATCTACGAGGACCACGTCAAACCGTTGCTGCCGACCGGCACGGTGCTGCAATTCACGTCGGTTTTCGATAACACGGCCAACAATCCGATCAACCCCGACCCGGAGCAATGGGTGATCTTCGGCCGCCGCGGCGTGGACGAAATGAGCCATGCCTGGGTGGGTATAACCTACGTGAACGAAGAACAGTTCGCGCAAGCCCTAGCCGAACGGCGCGCGCAACAGGAAACCCTTAGCGTGGAATAGTGACCGGCACTTCAACAGGGAATCCGGATCTTGCGACGAACGGTTTCGTATAGCGGTGTCCTGGCGCTACTGCTCGCGGCCGGCAGTGGACCGGCGCCGGCCCAGCAACTGAGCCAGGCCGGGTATCAGACCGACCAGGCCGAACGCGGCGCAACGCTGTACCAGCAGCAATGCGCCGCCTGCCATCTGCCCGATCTGCAAGGTTTCTTCGAAGCGGTCGCCCTGCGCGACAGCGCTTTCGTCGACAACTGGCGCAACCGCACACCGGCGCAGATGCTGGAGTTGCTGGAACGCACGATGCCGCCACAGGCGCCGGGCTCCCTGTCCGAAAACGAATACCTGGACCTTATCGCCTTTCTCCTGCAAGCCAATGGCGTGAGCGCGGGAGAGGCCACTCTCGCGGCGAACTCGGAAGCCGTATTGTTCATCGGCGGCGACAGCGCCACGCAGGCCGTGCCAGTGCGCACTCCGGTTCCCGGCCTGGCCGGCACCGTGCCCACACCGGGTACGCGCAATTCGATACCTGAAATCGCAACGATCTATCGCACCGACAGCGCCTTGACCCGGATGTGGCGGGAAGCCGAAGCGTTCAGCAATGTGAGTACGGCTGAACTGACCGATCCAGCCGCCGAAGACTGGGTCTGGTGGCGGCGCACGCCGCAAAGCCAGGGCTTTTCGCCGCTGGACGAGATCAACACCGAAAACGTGCGGCAGCTCAGTCTGGCCTGGGTCTGGGGCATGGAGCCGGGCCGCAGCCAGCCTTCCCCGCTGGTGCGCGACGGCATCGTCTACCTGCCCAATTTCGGCAACGTGGTACAGGCGCTCGACGGCCGCAACGGCAACCTGCTCTGGGAGTACCGCCGCCAATTCCCCGAAGACGGCCGCCAGGGATACTTGCTGCGCACCCTGGCCATGTGGGAAGACATGATCTATGTGGCGACATCGGACGCCCATATGGTGGCGCTCGACGCCCGCACCGGCGCCGAGCGCTGGGACGTGGAAATCGCCGATTCGAACCTCGGTTATTCAAACACCAGCGGGCCGGTCGTCGCGGACGGAGTCGTGGTCAACGGCATCACCGGCTGCGGCCGCTTTTTCGAGGATAGCTGTTTCATCTCCGGGCACGACGCCGAGACCGGCGCCGAACTCTGGCGTACTTATACGGTGGCCCGGCCGGGGGAGCCCGGCGGCGACAGTTGGGGCGATCTGCCGCTCGAATTCCGCGGCGGCGGCGACGTCTGGATCACCGGAAGCTGGGACCCCGAACTCGGACTGGTATTTTTCGGCGTCGCCCAGGCCAAGCCCTGGATGGCGGTCAGTCGCGGGCTGACAACCGAAGACGCGGCGCTGTACACCAATTCCACCCTGGCGATCGATCCGGCTGACGGGCGCATAGTCTGGTACCGCCAGCATGTTCCCGGCGAGTCTCTGGACATGGACGAGTCGTTCGAACAGGTGCTGGTGGATCTGTTCGACGAGCCTTACCTGATGACCATCGGCAAGAGCGGCATTCTCTGGAAACTCGACCGGCGCACAGGCGAATTTCTCGGCTTGCAGCAGACTGTCTTCCAGAACGTCTTTTCCGAAGTGAACCTGGAGACCGGCCAGGTGCGCTATCGCGACGACATTCGCAACATGCAGGTCGGCGAATGGCTTTCGGTCTGCCCTTCCACGGCCGGCGGCCATAACTGGCAGGCGAGCGCCTATCACCCGCCTACCCGGCAACTCGTGATCCCCCTGAGCCAGTCCTGCATGGAAATGTCGCCGCGGGAGATCACGTTCGAAATCGGTTCCGGCGGCACCCAGGGCGACCGCATGTGGATGGAGATGCCGGGCACCGACGGACAATTCGGCAAGCTCGCGGCCTACGACGTGGAATCGATGCGTGAACAATGGAGCATCGAGCAGCGCGCGCCCTTCCTGACCGCGGCGCTGGCCACCGCCGGCGACCTGCTTTTCATCGGCGATTTCGACCGCTACGTACACGCCATCGACGTGCGCAGCGGCGAATCGCTCTGGCGCAGCCGGCTGGCCACTTCCGCCCAGGGTTTTCCGATGACTTACGCCGTCGACGGCAAGCAATACGTGGCGATTCCCGCGGGCCGCGAGGGCGGCAGCCCCTGGCGCATCGGCAATTTCCTCGCGCCGGAATTGCGCAACCCCGACGGCCATAACGCCCTGTACGTATTCACCTTGCCCGACGAGTAACCTGCCCTTGTTTGAACACGAAGAAAGTGTCGAACCGGCGCGAGCGGTATATTCCGTCTCCGAAGTCAACCGGCTCGCCCGCGAATTGATCGAAGGCGGATTCCCGGGCGCAGTAGTGGAAGGCGAAATCTCCGGCCTGAAACAGTATCGATCGGGCCATTGGTATTTCAGCCTGCAGGACCGTGATGCCCAACTGCGTTGCGTGATGTTTCGCGGCAATAACATGTCGGTGAGATTCCGGCCGGAAAACGGCGATCAGGTCATCGCTCGCGGCAGCCTGACGATCTACGAGGCGCGCGGCGACTTCCAACTGAAAGTGATGGCGCTGGAGAAATCCGGCAGCGGCGAGTTGCGGCGGGCTTTCGAATTGCTCAAGGCCCGCCTGCAAGCCGAAGGCCTGTTCGAACAGGCGGCCAAGAAACCGGTGGGAAAGCGTTTCCGTCACATCGGCGTGATCACCTCTCCTTCAGGTGCCGTATTGCGTGACATGATCAGCGTTTTCCGGCGCCGTTTCCCCGCGACCCGCATAACCCTGATCCCCGCCGCGGTACAGGGCGAACAGGCCCCAGCCGAAATCTGCCGCGCCATCGAGACCGCGAACGCCCTGCGCGGCAATCTCGGATTCGAAGCCCTGATTGTCGGCCGCGGCGGAGGCTCCCCGGAAGACCTGCAGGCATTCAACGAGGAAAGCGTCGCCAGGGCCATTTTCGCCAGCGAGCTGCCGGTGACCAGCGCCGTCGGACACGAAACCGATTTCAGCATCGCCGATTTCGTCGCCGATCAACGCGCGCCGACGCCTTCCGCCGCCGCGGAATTGATGAGTCCCTCGCAGGAAGAATATTTCGCCATGCTGCGATCCGATCTCGGCAAATTGCATAATCGCATGGCCCACGTATTGCAGAGACAGCAGGAACGCCTGCGCCTGATTGCGAAACGCTGCCGCGGCCCTGCCAGACGACTGGAAGACCATGCCCAGACCCTCGATGAACTCAGCCGGC
This sequence comes from Pseudomonadales bacterium, assembly GCA_022822865.1. GTDB lineage: Bacteria > Pseudomonadota > Gammaproteobacteria > Pseudomonadales > Pseudohongiellaceae > UBA9145. The sequence continues at coordinate 33,188 of JAJDYJ010000078.1, forward strand.
GCATGGAGCGGGCACAAGACAATCTGCTGGCGAGAAAACAGCAGAATCTCGATTTACGCCGACAAGCCTTGCACCATTGTTCTCCAGCGCTACGGATTCCGCGATTGCGAGCCGGCCTCGAAGAATTGCCGCACCGCCTGCATCGTTCCATGCGCTCGCGCCTCGAACGGCAAGGCGCCCTGCTGGCCGAATTGCGGCGCACGCTGCATTCCACCAGCCCCTTGCATACGCTGGCGCGAGGCTACAGCATAACAACGGACGAGTCGGCGAAAGTTATCCGCAACGTGGACGATGTAACAGAAGGAGCGCGAATCGTAACTCGCCTGGCCGATGGCACCCTGCGTTCAACGGTCATTGAACGCAACGTCGGAGGGAGCAAGGAGCCTTGATTTTGAACAATGTGAGTCGCCGTCGGCTGGCGGGGGGTTCAGCGGGCGTGCGAGACATGGGTGAGGCCCGGTCGGCGCAGCCGACAAGAAGCGCAGCTTCTTGAGGGCCGAACGACTTGCCATGGATGGCAAGGCTGGGGTAGATCGAAGTCGACAGCCTCGCGCCAGGGACGGCATGTACAATATATCCGAAGTCAATGACTGAAGGATGTATTTACGGCGTCCGCTGAATCCCCCGCCAGCCGACGGCGACGGATCGAAGCCACCGTTCTCCGGGAGATTCTGCGACTGCGCTTTGCTCCGCGCAGAATGACGAGGAATAAACATGAGAGTCCCGATATTCGCATTCATAGCAATCGCTATCTGCAACTTCGCCCTTGCCGAGGTAACCGTGGATTCGCTACCGCAGTCCTCGCTGGTGCCTGGGGGCATCGCCGTAGTGCCCGTCCATGGAGATGCGGTCTCGGGCAGTTTCCGCAATGAACGCATACTGCTGGCGCGATACGATGGAGCGCAGTACGCCATCATCGGCATTCCGCTCGATGCCGAACCCGGTCCGCAACAATTCAATATTACCGACCGGGACGGCGAAGAAAGCCTGTTGCAGTTCGAAATTGTCCACAAGCAATACCGCGAGCGCCACCTGACCATCACCAACGAACGTCAGGTCAATCCCAATGCCGAGGACATGGAACGCATCGGCCGCGAAAGCGTCGAGATGCGACGGGCATTCTCGACCTGGTCCGAGTCGCTTGCGCCCGAATTCGCGATGAGCCTGCCCGTGGACGGCGTCCGCAGCAGTTCGTTCGGTTCGCGCAGTTTCTTCAACGGCCAGCCGCGCAATCCCCATTCGGGCATGGATATCGCCGCCCCCGAAGGTACGCCGATCCTAGCCCCGGCGCCGGGCGTCATCCTTACAACGGGTAACTATTTCTTCAACGGCAACACCATCATCATGGACCACGGCCACGGTCTGATCAGCCTGTATTGCCATATGAACACGATCGACGTCGAGCCCGGCGCCGTAATCGCCGCCGGCGAACAGATCGGCGCGGTCGGAAGCACGGGCCGCGTCACCGGCCCGCATCTGCACTGGAGCGTCAATCTGAATAACGTCAGGGTGGACCCGGCACTGTTCCTGGGCGAAAATCCCTCTCCATGAACCGGCGCGAAAAACAGCGGCAGATCAGGGAAGCCAAGCAGAAAGCCGCGCAGCAGAAACAGCAACGCATGCAGATACTCGGCAGGCTCGCGTTATACGTGGCGCTGCCGGTGCTGCTTATCTTCGTGGCTTACGTGCTGTTCAGCCAGGGACCGACCTATTCCCCGGTCGATGTCGCTCCCGACGATCATATTTTCGGCGACCCCGAGACACCGGTCAGCATCGTCGTCTACGCCGATTTCCAGTGCCCCGCCTGTGCGACCGAATCCCAGGTCATGGCGCGCATCTGGTCGCGCATCGAAGACAGGGCGCATATGATCTTTCGCCATTATCCCCTGACCGCGAGCAATCCCCATGCCTGGACCGCCGCGCTATACGCGGAAGCCGCCGGCCGGCAGGACCGATTCTGGGAAATGCACGATTTCCTGTTCGTGAACCAGCCGATCTGGTCATTCCTGCCGGAAGTGGAAAGCGAGTTCGACTCCTACGCCGAAACGCTGGAACTCGATCTCGAACAGTTGCGCGCCGACCTGGAGAACGACGAGGTAATCGACAAGGTGCGCAACGATCAGCGCGGCGGCAACGCCGCGGGCGTACGTTCCACTCCCGCCATGTTCATCAACGGGCAGCGCGTGGCGCAATTGAGCGCCTCAAGAATCATGGAACTGGTTGACGAACATTACACGGAAGCGGCGGTGGAACAGGAAGCTTCCGGATAGAATCCGCCGCTCAGGGATCCGCGCTCGCCAGGTAACTGATCACGCCTTCGGCAGCTTGCGCTTCACCCTCGTTCAGGGCGGGTCTGAATCGCAGCCGGCCGAGATTGCGGATCAGTTGTTCGACATCCCTGTTCACCGGAAAATCCTCCAGTTCCATCAATTGCAGATCCTGTGCTACGCCAAGCGCGTTTTCCCGGCGCCAGCCCTGACGCGTCTCGATGTTTGCGGCTGCCGGCAGATTGAAGGAAAACAAGGCCACGACCTGCCAATCGTTACTTTCCATCAGGCCCAGCTTTTCCGCCGAGAAGGACTCGGCAGCCAGCGGCCGTTCATCGTCAAAGAAAATCTTTACCGGTACGCCTTCCTCGAAAGCCGTGGGCGCATCCTCGGGCGCCCTGGCCCGGGCGGCAAGCGCTTTTCCAACGCTGTCGTAGAAAGCCGGTTCCGGAAGCAGGGTGGGCTTCGCGAACAGCCGCCTCACGTCGTCCTCCGGCACGCCGGCCCGTAGCAGCATTTCCCAGGCCTCCCGGTAGTCCTGCAACGCCCGGAGCTTGCGGTCGAACAGCAGATACCAATCGGCCTGATACAGCTTGACCATGGCCAGCGCCTCGGAAACTTCGCGCTCCTCTTCACCGGAGTAAATCCGCCGCATCCGCTCGAGGAAATTCACGCCATTGCTCCGGTGCATGTTGAGCGCCCGTTCGGGGCTCATTACGCGCTCGGTGGCATAAGCGTTTCGGGCTATTGGATAATTGCTGCCGGTAGTTCGGAGGCTTTGGCCGACGGTTCCACCCTTGTTGATCGCGCTTGCCTGCAGGTACGTGATCCGCATCTGCTCGTAGATCAATCCGGCCTTGCGCTGTTCGTGCTGAGGCCAGATTCGTTCGGCCACCACCAGGGCGACCCGGCTGCTGAACGCCGCGCGCAGATAATGGTAGCCCTGGTTTTCAACAATATCCTCGGTTATGCCCCGCATATGCACATAGGACAGGTCCATGAGTCCGCGCATCATGTCCTGGTCGGGCCAGGAGTACTTGTTGAGGTAGAACCAGATCGTGTGATCCTGCAACTTGCGCGCCTCGCGCCAATCACCGGCATTGACGAAGTTTTCGATTTTCTTGTGCAGGAAGGGAAGCTGTCTCTTGGTGTAAAGGCCCTCTTCTATCCGCACGATCTGTTGTGCGCGATCGAGAGTCGCATGGGCCTCGGCGAAGCGGTTCAACTCCATGTAGCTGTCGGCCATGCGCGACAAAGGCTCCACCAGTTGCGGCGCGTGATAAACACCGTCCGCTTCCAGGCGAAACAGATCGGATTCGTACAACTCGAGTTCACGCAAGGTCTCTTCGATCAAGGCGTCGTCCTGGGCGGCTAGCGGCGCCCAGGCGCAAACCAGAAGAGGGACAAGTACGATCGGGAGTCTGCGGGTCAACTTTCCCACTGCCATCATTCCACGGCCAACAAATGCTTATCTTGCATAGTTTGCCGCTTCCGGTCCAGTCCCCGGCGGCCGCCGCAATCAGATCGGGAAATCATTGAGGCAGGATGCGAACAGCTCACCGTCGATATTGCCGCCGGAGGCCACGATGGCGACAGTCTTGCCGCGCACCGGCATTTTTTCGTGCAATATCGCCGCCAGCGCGACGGCGCCGCCGGGTTCGAGCACCGTTTTCAGGTGCCGTGCGGCGAAACTGATCGCCATGCCCACTTCGGCTTCGCTTACCGCGACGAAGCCGTTGACGTTGCGCTGGTTGATCGGCCAGGTGATCTCACCGGGAATTGTCGCGGCCAGGGCGTCGCAGCGCGTGAAACTGTCGCCCTTGATGCGCACTCGCCGGCCCGCCTTCAGCGAACGTCGATGGTCGTCATAGTTTTTCGGTTCGACGCCGAAGATTTCGGTTGCAGGACTCAGTTCGCGCATCGCCGTCGACACGCCCGCAAGCAGGCCGCCTCCGCCGCAGGGGACGAGCAGCAGATCCGCTTTCTGACCGGCTTCCTCCAATTGTTCCGCCAGTTCCAGGCCGACGGTGCCCTGCCCGGCGATGATATCGGGATCGTCGAAGGCCGGGACCAGGGTTGCGCCGCTCGAATTCGCCAGATCTTCCGCAATCGCTTCGCGCGACTCTGTGCGGCGGTCGTAAGTGCGCACGGTCGCGCCCCAGTTGCGGGTGCCTTCCATCTTCACTTGCGGTGCGTCCGCCGGCATGACGATGGTGGCGGGCATATCCAGCAGATGCGCGGCATAAGCCACGCCCTGGGCATGATTGCCCGATGAGTAGGCCACCACGCCCTTCTCGCGCTGCTGCCCGCTCAGTTGCGCCAGGCGATTGTAGGCGCCGCGGAATTTGAATGCGCCGATTCGCTGCAGATTTTCAGCCTTGACGAAAATCCGGGCATCGAGCCGCGCATCCAGCGCCGGACTGTTCAGCAAGGGTGTGCGCGCGGCTACATCGCGCAGCCTCCCGGACGCCGCGCGGATGTGCTCAAAAGTCACCGGCGAGATGTCGTTCACCGTCTGTTCCTTTGCAAACGCCGCTTGCGGGCGATTTGTCGCGGGCTCAGATTCTCCTCGCCCCTGGCATAGGGATTTTCGTCGTTGCGCAATTCGATTTTCACCGTTACGCCGGTCAATTCGAGCTTTTCCCGGAATCCGTTTTGCAGGTAGCGGCGATAATGGCCCGGCAGTTTATCGAGCTGCTTGCCGTGGATCACGATCAGCGGCGGATTGTGGCCGCCAAGATGGGCGTATCGCAGCCTGATTCTGCGGCCCTGGGCCAACGGCGGCGGATTCGCGTCGACGATCTGTTCCAGCATGCGCGTGAGCGTATTCGTTGGAACCGTCTTGCCGGAAGATTCCCGGGCGGCAAGGATGGAATCGTACAGGTCGCCGACGCCGGTGCCATGCATGGCGGAAATGAAGTGCATGGGAGCGTAGTCGACAAAGCCCAGGCGGCGCCCGATCTCCCTTTTTAGCCATTGCCTGCTTTCGGCTTCCATGCCGTCCCACTTGTTGAACGCGATCACCAGCGCCCTTCCCGTTTCCACCACGTAGCCCAGCAGGTGCAGATCCTGTTCGACGACGCCTTCCCGGGCATCGGCGAGAAAAACCACCACATGGGCTTGCTCGATCGCCTGCAGGGACTTGACGACCGAAAATTTTTCCACTACGCCGCGAGTCTTGCCGCGGCGGCGGATGCCGGCAGTGTCGATCAGCGTGTAGCGCCGGCCGTCGCGCTCGAAGGGAATTTCTATACTGTCCCGGGTCGTGCCCGGCTCGTCGAAGACCAGTACCCGGTCTTCACCCAGCAAGCGGTTGACGAGGGTGGATTTGCCGACATTGGGCCGCCCGGTAAAGGTAATCCTGATGCCGTCGTCATCATCGTCCGGTCCGGCATGCTCTTCCGGTTCGAATCGGTCCAGCACATGGCGCATGAGTTGTTTTACGCCGGCGCCCTGGGCGGCCGCGATGGCGAATACCTCCCAGGCGCCGAGTTCATGAAACTCCGCCCGGGCCTGATCCGGGTCGAGTCCGTCGGTCTTGTTCACCACGAGGAAGACCGGCTTGCCCTGCTCGCGCAGGAATTGGCGGATCCTGCTGTCTTCGGGTGTCAGACCGTCCCTTGCGTCGACCATGAACAAAACGCAATCCGCTTCGGCTATGGCCTGCAGCGCCTGGGTGACGACTTCGCGCTCAAGCCCTTCGGGACTTGGAGTAATGCCGCCCATATCGATGACAAGAAACTTTCTGCCGTCAATCTCGCCTTTGCCGTATTGCCGGTCCCGGGTCAATCCGGGCAGATTCACCGTCAATGCGTCGCGGCTGGCGGTGAGGCGATTGAACAGCGTGGATTTTCCCACGTTGGGCCGGCCAACAAGGGCGATAACGGGTTTCATGGCGGAAGTGGGGACTACTGGATGGCCAGCGCCATCAGCGTGCCGCTGTTGCCGTATACATAAAGGCGGCCGCTGTCCGCGAGGATGTTGGCGCGTACGCCGTCATTGTCCACCCGCATGCGGCCGACGATGCGGCCGTCGATCTGGGAAATGACATGGAGCCAGCCTTCGAAATCGGCCACGGCGATATAGTTGCCCACGGTCTTCGGGCCGGTCAGCGCGCGATATTCCAGGTCTTCGTTGGTCCAGACTACATCGTTGCTGTTGTCGCGCACCGCGACCACATGGCTGGCTTCGGAACTGTAGTAGATATTGCCGAATCCCTGGTCGAGGCCGTGGTAGCTCGAAGCTTCCATGCCCCAGACGATCCTGCCCGTAGCCGTATCGAAAGCCATGACATTGCCCTGATAACTCGAAGCCAGTACGCGATTGCCATCGAGTTGCAGGTCGCCGTCGGCGTCGATCACGCGTTCGATGTCATAGCGGCCTTCGGGAATCGCTATGCGTTCTTCCCAGCGCCAGATGCCGTCATCGGCGGCGACGGACACCAGCGTGCCGTTGCTGAAACCGGCGATAACGAATCCCTGCGGCGTGATGACCGGACGGTTGGTGCCGCGCAAGGTCAGCGCCGGCAAGGAAGTCTCGTAGATCCAGCGCCGTGCGCCGTCGCCCGCGTCGAGGGCGATCAGTTTGCCGTCCACGGTCTGGGCGACAACCACGTCGCCATTGGTCTGGGGGGGAGAAAGCACTTCGCTGGTAACCGCTCCGCGCCAGAGTTCCTCGCCGGTGAACTGATTGAAGGCGATCACTTCGGCGTTGGCGGTGCCCACGAGCACGAGGCCGCGGCCCGCGCCTACTCCGCCGGTAACGGTTTCGTCGTCGAGCCGGGTGCGCCAGATGACATCGCCGGATTCCAGCTCGAGCCCGTAGATATTGCCGTCTTCGCTGGCGGCGAATATGCGCTCACCGTCTATCGCCGGGGTCAGTTCGAAATAATCGCTGCCCTGGCCGTTGCCGATACTGGCGCTCCAGACGCGGCGCAATTCGACTTCCTCGTCGATGTCCTGCAATTCCACGGGCGGATTCACTTCCTCGTCCGCGAACCAGGTCGACGGATTCAGATTCACGATCGAGCAGCCCGCGAAAAACGGCAAGGCGAGCAAGGCGATTGTTCTGTTCATGGCGGCCATCTCATTCCGGAGCGGTCTCAATTCAGGCCGCCGAGATTTTCGAGTTTCATGCGCAGCCCGTCGCTTACCGAGCCCGCGTCCTGTGCCGCGAGCCAGGAATCCCGGGCGTCCTCCGGGCGGCCGAGGACCAGATAGATGTCGCCGCGCAACTCATGAAAACCCGGTTCGAAGCTGCGCGGATCGACGCTGTTCACGAGTTGCAAGGCGCGGTCGGGGTCGCCCCGGGCCAGGATTACCCTGCCCAGCCGCAAGGTCGCGGTCAATACCAGGCCTTCGTCCGCACGCTGAATGATGCTCGTCGAAGCATTGTCGACCACCCATTGCAGGGCTTCCTCGGCGGCCGCGAGATCGCCCTGTTGCACCGACTGCTGGGCGCTGAAGAAGGCCCCGTAACGTGCATATATCGAACCGGGATGTTCTTCCATCAGCCGGCCGGCAAGTTCGACGATGGCCGCGGCATCGGGTTCCTGGGTGACGTCGAGGGGCTGGGCGGCGGTGAGGATTTCCTCATACAGGTCGGACGCGGTTTCGCGGCCGGCAGCACTCGACTGCTGCCAGAAACTCCAGCCTCCATAGCCTGCCGCGGCGACGATTACGATCAGCAACAGGAACTTGCCGTGTTCGTCCCACCACCTGCGCAAGGCTTCTATATTCTCTTCTTCTGCGGCGCTGATTGCCACGCCTGACTCCTGTATCTCAAGCTGAACTGCGTATTATAGGAAGTTCACGAATCCGGCGACAGCAGTCTTTCGACTTCGTTCCCGCATTGGTCCAGAGGCACCGTCAGGGGTTCGAAGCTGTCGTCCAGCGAGCGCAGCTTCACCTGTCGCGGAGGCCCGCCTTCCTGCCGTTCCATGACCGCGACGAGCCGGGCGTTCAGTTCGAAGGCGCGTTTGACCTGCTGGGAGTACTTGCCGCCGCCGCATTGACAGACTATGCGCAGGCCCGGATATTGCTCACGCAGGCGCCGGGCGAGCATCTGGCTTTCGGCGATGACGCCATCGCCGATGACCACAATGCAGACGTCGGCGCGGAATTGCGCATCGGCGGGAATCTTGCCCAGGGTTTCGAGCAACAGGGCCAGGCGTTCGACGCCGATGGCGAATCCGGCCGCCGGAGTCGGCCTGCCGCCGAGTTGGGCGACGAGACCATCGTAGCGGCCGCCGCCGCAAACGGCTCCCTGGGCGCCAAGTGCGTCAGTGGTCCATTCGTAAACGCAATAATTGTAGTAATCCAGTCCGCGGACCAGCGAACCGCTTTCCGTAAAGGCGATTCCCCCCGCGGCCAGCAAGTCCTTGAGCGCCTCGAAGTGTTCGACGCTTTCCGGGCTCAGATAATCGGTCATCGCAGGCGCATCCTGTACGACCAGACGGTTGCCGGGATGCTTGCTGTCGAGTACCCGAAAGGGATTGGTTTCGATTCTGCTCCGGGCGGAAGGATCGAGTTCGTCCGCCCTGCCGGCGAGATACTCGCCGAGAATCGCGCCATAGCGCCCGCGATCCTCCGCACTGCCGATATTGTTCAGTTCCAGGGTGAGGCAGTCCGCCAGTCCGAGCCGACGCCAGAAGGCTGCCGAGAGTTCGATGATCTCGGCATCGATATCCGGGCCGGCCATGCCGAAAGCCTCGAGTCCGAACTGGTGAAACTGGCGGTAACGGCCTTTCTGGGGGCGTTCGCGCCGGAACATCGGCCCCTGGTACCAGAGCCGCTGCTGGCGGTTATAGAGCAGGCCGTGCTGTTCCGCCGCGCGCACGCATCCGGCGGTTCCTTCGGGACGCAGGCTGATGTGGTCGCCGCCGCTGTCCTCGAAACCGTACATCTCCTTTTCGACGATATCGGTCACTTCGCCGATGGAGCGTTTGAACAACTGGGTCTGTTCGAGCAGGGGAAACCTGATTTCGCGATAGCCGTAAGCGCCGGCAATCTCGCGAAAAGTGTCTTCGAGGTGCTGCCAGACGCCGGTAGCGTCGGGGAGAATGTCGTTCATTCCCCGGATTGCCTGGATTCTCTTCATCGGTTCAGGGCGATTCTTCAGCCGCTGGCGATGATTTTGGCGTCCGCGGCCTGTTTTTCCGCTACGCGGCGCCGGACCATCGCTTCCAGTTCGTCGAGCAATTCCTCGTTGCGCACCTTGTGGTGGGGGGCGCCGTCCAGATAGGCCATATTGGCCGGACTGGCGCCGGTAAGGCCGACTTCCGCCTCCCTGGCTTCGCCGGGGCCGTTGACGATGCAGCCGATGACGGCGACATCGACCGGAGTGACGATGTCTTCGAGCCGCGCTTCGAGTTGATTGACGATGCCGATGACATCGAAATTCTGCCGCGAGCAACTCGGACAGGCGACCAGGTTGACGCCCTTGTGACGCAAACCGAGGCTCTTGAGTATGTCGAATCCGACCTTGATTTCTTCCACCGGATCAGCCGCCAGCGACACGCGTATGGTGTCGCCGATACCTTCCAGCAGCAGGGCGCCCATGCCGATGGCGGACTTGACCGTGCCGCCGCGCAGGCCGCCGGCCTCGGTTATGCCGAGATGAAATGGGTTGTCGATCTGGTCCGCCAGACCGCGATAGGCGGACAGGGTCATGAATACGTCCGAGGCCTTGAGGCTGATCTTGAAATCGCGGAAATCGAGCTTGTCGAGTATTTCGATCTGCTGCAGGGCGGACTCGATCATCGCTTCCGCGCTGGGCTCCTTGTACTTGCGCAGCAGGGCCTTGCTCAGCGAGCCGGCATTGACCCCGATGCGCATGGGAATGCCCTTGTCCCTGGAACTGCTCACCACGGCCCGCACCCGCTCTTCCTTGCCGATGTTGCCGGGATTGATGCGCAGGCAATCCACGCCGTACTCGAGCACTTTCAGCGCGATGCGATAGTCGAAATGGATATCCGCCACCAGCGGCAGGGAAACCCTGGCGCGAATTTCGCGAAAGGCCTCCGCGGCGTCCATTGTAGGGACCGAAACCCGGACGATATCCGCTCCCACCGCTTCCAGTCGTTCGATCTGGGAAAGGGTATCCTCGACATCGCAGGTTTCCGTATTGGTCATGCTTTGCACGGAAATCGGCGCGCCGCCGCCGACCGGCACCTTGCCGACCATGATCTGTCTGGTCTTGCGGCGTTTTATCTCCTGTTGTGCTTTCATTTCCTGGATTTTTCCTCAATTGCGCCTTGCCTTGCCCCGCCGGCCGCGAGGAATCCGGCCACGATGCCGAAAGCCTGAAACGCCCACCATGCCGCTGCCGCCAATGCGCCGGCCAGCAACACCAGTAACAGCGGCACTAACCATTTGCGGCCGGAACCTGGCGGCGCCGCCCGCAACGGGCCGGTCTCGCCGGCGGCCGGTGCGCCCGGCTGCCGGTAGGCGCCCATGATCTGTTCCTCGTCAAGCTTGAGCAGTAGCGCATAGCTCTTGATGTAGCCTCTTACATAGACTTCGCTGGGCAATTTATCGTAATCGTCCGATTCCAGCGCATGAACGTAATGTTCGGTCAAATACAGTTTCTCCGCTACCTCGAAAACGCTCATCCCGCCAGTTTCACGCGCCTCGCGCAACATGGCGCCCGCGCTTGGCGGAGGCGATGCCGCGCCCCCGGCAATCTCCGGGACGGGCTCGATTTCCCGTTCCGCCGCTCCTGCTTCTCTCTGCTCCTCTTCAGGGTCGGAATCAGCATCTTTCCCCATTTATCAACTCCATGAATTCGCGGTATTCCGCTGTTTCCGGGTACAGTTTACCGAGAATCGACCCGAATTCCTCTACTCCCGCGCGATTTCCGGATTGCCAGGCGAATTCGGCGCCTGCCAGCAAGGCTTTCGGACCGTGCGTCAGACGCTGATTTTCGGCGATGCGCAGGTATTCACGGAACCGGCGCAGGGCCTCGGCCGGATTTCCGTTACGCCGGTGCAACAGGGACAACTCAAGCGCCGCCAGCGGCAGTTCGCCATTCAGGTCAAGTGCGGCCGAAAACGCCTCCAGCGCTTCATCGTGCCGCTCCCGCCGCAGCAGGACTCTGCCGAGATTTTCGAGCGCATGGGCGCGCCCCCGGTACGTTTCGTCCGCCGCGGCGGTCCGGAACTGCGCCAGCGCTTCTTCATCGCGCCCGAGCGAATACAGCATCACGCCATAGTTGTTCCCTGGCGCGGCATTGCTTCGCCCGAACCGCATGGCGCGGCGAAAATGCCGTTCCGCCGAGTCGTAATCGCCCTCGGCGGCAGCGAGCAGCGCGGAAACATGATCGATTTCCGCCTGGCCGGCATCGTTCAATCGGGCGTTTTCCAGGTGATGGCGCGCGGCGTCGAGATCTCCGGCGTCGAAATAGCCCATGGCCAGCGCCAGATAGTCCCGCGCCGCCGCGCCGGGGACTTCGGACCCGACGCCGCCGTCAGGCGTGCTTACGCAGGCGACGAGAGCGGCCGAGCAGAAAAGCGGCGCGAGAACCCGGGCCGCCGTGCGCAGGCGGACCGTCCGTCCTTGTTTCATCGACCGGATCCCTGTGATTCGGCGTGCTGCCGGGAATCCCCTCTTGCGCTATGAATGAGTCCGGCGGGCCGGTCGTCGATGCCGGCTTCCCCCTCCGCCTGGCGAAGGAATCGTTCGCGGCGCCGGGTCTGGTCGCGTACGGCGCCGGTCAATTGACCGCAGGCCGCCGCGATTTCGTCGGCGCGGGTAGTGCGTACCGTCACGACAAGCCCCGCGTCCTGCAGGATCTTGCGGAAATTGCCGATCGAACTTGCACTTGGCCGCCGATAGCTGACTTCGCTGAACTCGTTGAAAGGAATGAGATTGATCTTGCAGGGGAAGTCCTCGACCAGCGCGGCAAGTTCCCGGGCATGCCGGCGATGGTCGTTGACACCGCGAATCAAGGTGTACTCGACCAGCGGTACGCGATGCTCTCCCAATTCCGCCATATACGCCCTCACCGCCTCCAGCAACATGGCGATGGGGTATTTTCGATTGAGCGGCACCAACTCGTCGCGCAACTCGTCATTGGCCGCGTGCAGGGAAATCGCCAGCGCAACGTCGGTTCGCCCGCGCATGCGTTCCAGGCCGGGAATCACGCCGGCGGTACTGATCGTGACCTTGCGCTTGGACAGTCCGTAGGCATGATCGTAGAGCATGAGGTCGACCGCATCCATGACGTTGTCGAAATTGAGCAGGGGCTCGCCCATCCCCATGAACACCACATTGGTTACGGAAGGCCCGGCGCCGTTCTCGAAGCTGTCGAGTTCGCGCCGCGCCAGCCAGACCTGACCGATGATCTCGGCGACGGTCAGGTTGCTGTCAAAGCCCTGCTTGCCGGTGGCGCAAAAGCTGCAATCGAGAATGCAGCCGGCCTGGGAGGAGACGCAAAGGGTACCGCGGCCGCTTTCCGGAATATAGACCATTTCGACCAGGCTGCCGCTGGCGGTGCGAATGATCCATTTCACGCAACCGTCTTCCGCGTCGTACCGGCTGACGAGTTCCGGCGGCGCGAGTTCTGTCTCCAGCGCGAGCCGTTCGCGAACTGATTTGCCGATATCGGTCATCGCGCCGAAATCGAGTTCGCCGCGGCGATGCATCCAGCGCATGAGCTGGCGCGCGCGAAACGGTTTCTCGCCCATGCCTTCGAGCAGCGCGGCCAGTTTCACCGGGCTCAGTCCGAGCAGGTTCGGTTTCGTGGCTGTCGACATGGGCGAACAACCTCGCGGTTGTGTCCGGCTCAGGAGGTTATATCCATGGCCGCGAAAAAGTATGCGACTTCCCTTTCCGCCGAGGCAGGCGAATCGGACCCGTGCACGGCGTTCGCATCGATGGATCTGGCGAAATCGGCGCGTATCGTTCCGGGCTCGGCTTCCGCCGGATTGGTGGGCCCCATCAACCGGCGATTCAGCGCGATGGCGTCTTCGCCTTCGAGCACCTGCACCACGACCGGTCCCGAGGTCATGAATTTGATCAAGTCCTCGTAAAAGGGCTTTCCCTCGTGTTCGGCGTAAAAACCGCCGGCGGTCCGTTCGTCCAGCCGCAGCATTTTCGCCGCCACGATACGCAGTCCGGCCTGTTCGAACCGGCTGTAGATTTCGCCGATCACATTCTTGCCAACGGCGTCTGGCTTAATAATAGACAAGGTGCGCTGAATCGCCATGAAATTTCCCCAATTCTTGCGAGCGGGCGGATTATAAGACCATTTCCGAATTGAAGCTAAGGGAGCTTTCGAGGCATCGCCGCTGGCGGGTGGGGGTTTGCGGCGGACGCCGTGAAAACATCCCTGTTGGCTTCGCGTTCGGAATCCATGCCTCACCCGCCCGCCGCAAACCCCCACCCGCCAGCGG
>JAJDYJ010000033.1 GCA_022822865.1 Pseudomonadales bacterium
GGCGCCAAATTTGTATTGGATAAAGTCGCTGACGAGCTGAAAGGATTCCGCGCATGGCGCGCAAAAGCCCTTATTGTCATGATCGATGCGGATAACCACGATGTTTCACAGAGAAAGGCGCAGTTGAACAAGGCATGTCAAACTAGAGGCATAACCACCAGGAGTGCGGAAGAGGCCGCTCTTTTTCTTGTTCCAATGAGAAACATCGAATCCTGGTTGCGTTACTTGAACGACCAGGAATGGGACGAAACTGAAAACTTCAGACTTGCAACGAATGACGGTCTGGCAAAGGAAGCAGCGAGAAATCTACACCGGATGTGTTTTGATGAGCAAAAGCTCAAGGAGCCAGCGCCCGCCTCGCTGGAAGATGCGTGTCTTGAGTGGGAGCGGTTCCAACATGGATAACTCACGAATCAGGCCGTGAGTTATAATCTACATTTTCGTAGAAACCAGTATATGCCCCACTTCGGGTGTTGTTCAGAGGAGAGATTTCTCTAATGGACGGTGGAGTCCAGCAAAGCGCCCGATTCGGGGGGGGGGGGGGGGTAAATTGGGTACTATCGTGGACGGGTGAGCGATCCCGGCCCATCCGCGAATTTTCGATGCTACGCTATCTCTAGTCATGTCGTTCGAAACCAGCAAAAGATTCACGGGAGATTACAGCACATTGGCCCCCAGGTTGCAAATCCAGCACTTGGTCGGGGTCTACTTCGCGGAGCAGGGAGTCACCATGGGTGACAACCACTATGGTGGTGTGCGCACGCAAGCGGCGCAGCGTTTCAATCACGCGACCTTCGTTGCCGGAGTCCAGTTGGCCGGTAGGTTCGTCTAGCACGAGCAACGCAGGCTTGCGCAGCAGCGCGGCGGCCAGAGCGACCCGCTGCCGTTCACCACCGGAAAGCCGGTTGCCGCGGTCTCCTACCACCGTGTCCAGCCCGCGGTCCAGCGTATCGATGAAATTGGCCGACGCGAGTTGCAAAGCCTCCCGCATTTCAGTCTCCGTCGCGCCAGGGGAAGCCCAGGCAAGGTTTGCGCGTACGCTTTCGTGGAGCAGGAACGGATCCTGGGGGACATAGGCGGTCGAGCGCCTCCAGCGGCGCAGAAACGATCCGCGCAGAGGAATGCCATCCACCAGGATACAGCCGCGGGTCGGCTCGAGCAGGCCGAGGATGAGGTCCGCCAATGTTGTCTTGCCGGAACCGGAAGGGCCGGTGATGGCGAAGATTCCATTCGCCGGAATGCGGAAGGAAATACCGGACAGCGCACTTGCCGAGGAATCCGGATAGTCGAATCCGAGGCCGCGCGCCTCGATGTCCTTACCTGATGTCAGCACTGTTTCATCCGTGTCCATGGGTTCCGCCACCGCCTCCAGCTCCTCTCTCATGGCGGTGACCGCGGCATGGGCGGGCAACGCGTTGACGAAGGTTTGCGCCCATTGCAACAAATTCAACGCGGTGGGGACGACCCTGGCGAAAACCAGGGCGAGCAGCGCCAACTCTGGCAACGTGAGACGGACGCTGGCAATTGAGTACCAGACCAATCCCGCCAACGCGGCGGCCGCGGCGAATTGCAGCGCGGCCCGCGTGGCCGCGCTGAGGGTGGCGAAAGCAATTTGCCGATCACGCACATCCGCGGTCTGTCTTTGAAAACGTTCGATGTGCGCCGCCTCGGCGTTCTGGCTTTTAGCGAGTTTCAGCCCATCCAGGAAATCGGTCGAATAGCCGCGCAGGACGAGGCCGCCGCGGGTGAGTTGTTGCCCCAGCGAGTGTGACCGGCGCAGCAGGGGACGGCTTGCCGCCGCCAGGGCCAGGCCCGCCATGGCGGCAACCGCGGCCACCGCCGGCGAGACTGCGAGGGCGACCGCAAACTGAACCGACGCCATAGTGGCGCCTACCGCCAGTTGCAGCAGTTGAAAAGCCGCGTTGCCGACGCGTCCCACGCTGTCGGTCAGCAGGTGTTGAATATCGGATCTACGCCGTCCCAGTAATTGGCCCCAGGCGGCTTTGGCAACTGCCGCGTACAGGTCGCCGCGGATTTTGTCCACAAACTCCAGCCTCAGTCGGGTGGTCAGGGTACCGCGAGCCCAGGCGGCGACGGAACGAACCGCCGCCAGCGCCAGAAACACCGCCAGCACGCCGGGCAGGTTGAGCGGAACTCCAAGCGACACCGCAATTTGAGTGACTGTTTCGACGATCGGGATGGCGTCGCCACCGGTGCTGGTCAGCCCCGCCGCTTGCAGCAATGGGACGACCATAAGCAGACCGAATGCCTCGGTTACGCTGGAGGTCAACAACAGCAACATCACCAGGGCGCAGCGCCCAGGGGAGGCGGCAATCAGGTCGCGAAGGAGAGCCCAGGCCTCGCCACGCGTGGAAGACAATTTGACTGGCATAAAGGCAAGTGGAGTGGAAACGGCAAGTTAGCTGGTGCGGAATTGAACAACCGCAAAGTATAACTCGACAAGAAGGTGTCGCATGTGTGGGATATTTTCTGTGGGATATTTTCACATCCAACATACGAGGGCCCCTATACCTTCGTGCAGAGTTAAGGCAAACGACAAGTTCGTGGCGGGGCGAGATACTCCGCCCAGTCATCCATCAATTCCAGTCGCCGCTCGAACAGGTCGGATCGGAAATACGCCCCCTCGACACCGCCCACCGTATGCGCGAGCGCGGCCTCGGCGAGTTCCCGCGGCTTGCCGGTATCGGCGCACCAGTCCCGGAACGTCGAGCGGAAGCCATGCACGGTGGCCTGGCCGGCAATGCCAGTGGACCGCAACAGCTTGCTCAAAGTGGCGTCCGAGATCGGACAGTCGCGGCGGATGGGGGATGGGAAGACGAGTTCGCCGCCTTTGTGGAGCTTTTTTGCGCGTTTGATGATTCTCATTGCCGGCGCGGATAATGGCACGCGATGTTCGGCGCCCGCCTTCATCCGCTCGCCCGGGATTTTCCAGACGCGCTTGCCGGTGTCGATTTCGGGCCAGACCGCGCCGCGTACCTCTCCCGACCTAGCGGCGGTAAAGATCAGGAATTGCAGCGCAAGCCGGACAGTCGAGGATGCCCCCGATGCTTCCACCGCCTTCAGCACTTCCGAAACCTCCCCATACGGAAGCGCCTTGTAATGCGCCTTGACGGCAGCCATGCGGGGCAGGGCGCCGTTGATGGAGTCGCCCGCCACATTGGTTTCCACAAAGCCATGGGCCAGGCACCAGTCCAGCGTGGCGCGGATATAGCGGCGCACCCTTCTGGCGGTTTCCTGCTTCCTGCCCCAGATCGGGGTGAGGACAGCCAGAACATCTTCCCGGTCAATCTGGTTCACGGGAAGGTCCCCGAGCCGTTTCATCGCGTGGCGCTCCAGTTGCTGCAGCCAGTTGGCGGCAACCTTCGCGTTGCGCCAGCGGGGGCGCAGGGATTCCCAGGTGCTTTGGGCCGCTTCGCGGAACCGGGGCGCATTCGCCCGCCGCTTTTCGGCCAGCGGGTCCCCGCCGCGACGGGCAACGCGCCGGTTTTCCAGCGCCGCCTCGCGGGCCTCGGCGAGCGTCACATAACTCACGCCGCCCAGACCGATGCTGCGGCGTCTGCCGTGTACGGTGAGCCGCTGAACCCACTGCTTCGAGCCGCCCGGCGCCACCCGCAGGAACAGGGTGTTGCCGTCGCCGTAAAACCCGGGCTCGGTGATCGCGCGGACCAGTTTTTGGGTCAGTTTGCCTTGTACCACGTTTTTTGTGTCCTGTTTTGTGCAACGTATGGGAACGAAATCTAGCGTATTCCCGCGCAGGAGTCAACAGGAGAAATTCCTATAAGATATTGTTATATATCGTATTTATGGCAGTTTGTGGTGGGTTGCGCGCAGGCGGGTCTGGTGCCCAGGAGAGGACTCGAACCTCCACGACCTTTCGATCACTAGCACCTGAAGCTAGCGTGTCTACCAATTTCACCACCTGGGCAAGCGGGGCGTGCTGATAGCGGCGCCGGGGATCGCCGGCGCGGGCAGGGAACTCTACCCACCGCGCCTCTTGCTGTCAATCGAACGCGCCTGGATATCACCGATAGGACGCCCATGCGAACCTGCATGTATAATCCGCGCGCATCCGCATGAAATCTCCCTCCACCCAGCGCGCCGCAAAGGCGGTCGGCAGGAACGTGTCCCAAGAGACCATGGACGAAGAAGCGTCAGCGCTTGACGACCTCCGCCCCGATCTCAAGGCCGCCATTGACGGCCATGGGCTGCCCCATGCCTGGCCGGAAGCGGCTCGCCGCGAGGCGCGGCGGCCCGGAGGCAAGGTCAAGCCTGCCGAAACCTCGCAACGGCGCGATTTGCGCGATCTGCCGTTCGTCACCATCGACGGCGAAGATGCGAAGGATTTCGATGACGCGGTCTTTGCCCGTCGCGAGGATTCAGGCGACTGGACCCTGTTCGTGGCTATCGCGGATGTTTCCCATTATGTAGCCGTGGGTGGCGCATTGGACCTGGAGGCGCAAAATCGGGGCACTTCGGTGTATTTTCCCGACTTTGTCATTCCCATGCTGCCGGAGGAACTTTCGAACGAATTGTGTTCGCTGAAGCCCCGGGTCGACCGCCTCGCCCTTGCCTGTGAAATGCGCATCGCCGCCGATGGCGAGATGCTCGATTTCAGTTTTCATGAAGCGGTGATCCACTCCCACGCCCGACTCACCTACAACCAGGTCGCGGCGATGACGCAGCCGGCCACGGACAGTCGACTGAAACAGAAGGCATTGCGGCGCTATGAGGACTTGCGCGGGAATCTCGACGATCTGCACGAGTTGTTCAAGATCCTGAGGAAACATCGTGCCACTTCCGGCTCGATCGAATTCGAGACCGTGGAAACGCGCATCGCGCTGGATGCCGGCGGAGCCGTTCGCGAGATCGTTCCCGTGGAACGCAACGACGCTCATCGCATGATCGAGGAATGCATGCTTTGCGCGAACGTGGCGGCGGCGCGCCTGTTACTGGAGTCCGGCATGCCTGCCCTGTATCGCGTCCACCAGGGGCCCGACGAAGAGAAACTCGCCGACCTGCGCGAGTATCTGCGCGGCCTCGGACTGACGCTCAAGGGAGGCGGCGAACCGCGGCCGGCGGACTATCAGCGACTGCTCGCCCGGCTCGCCGGCCGACCCGACCGCGAGTTGCTGCAAACCCTGTTGATCCGCTCGCTTTCCCAGGCGGTCTACCAGCCGGAGAACATCGGTCATTTCGGCCTGAACTTTCCGCGGTACGCGCATTTCACGTCGCCGATTCGCCGCTACCCGGACCTGCTCGTACATCGCGCCATTCGATACCTGATCCGCAACCGGGCGCATCCCGCCGCCCGCGCCGCCGACGGCGCGCCAAAGCTCTCCAGGGGAAAAATCTATCCCTATAACAGCTTTGCCATGGAAGAACTCGGCGAGTTCTGTTCCACCGCCGAGCGCCGGGCCGACGCCGCCGGCTACCAATCGGTAAACTGGCTCAAATGCGAATACATGCGAGATCACCTCGGCGACGAGTTCGACGGCATCGTCAGCGCCGTAACCGGGTTCGGCCTGTTCGTGCGATTGAAGGACATCTACATCGATGGGCTGGTGCACATCAGCACCCTTGGAGATGACTACTACCATCACGATCCGGTGCAGCATTTTCTCGAAGGCGAGCGCAAGGGAGTGATCTTTCGGCTTGGCGATCCGGTCAAGGTCCAGGTAATCAGCGTTCTGCCGGAGGAACAGAAGATCGAGTTGCGCCTGGCGCAGGCCAACGAAAAAGCCGGCAATGGCGGTCCGGGCGCTGAACACAAGCGCCAGGGCAAGCGCGACGGCAAACGGGAAGCCCGGCGCAACAGGTTTCCAGGCCGCGCCGGAAAGCGGAATTCGGACGGCCGGGATCGCCGCGGCTCGGCAAAAGGCCG
The DNA here is from genome assembly GCA_022822865.1 of Pseudomonadales bacterium. Classification (GTDB taxonomy): domain Bacteria; phylum Pseudomonadota; class Gammaproteobacteria; order Pseudomonadales; family Pseudohongiellaceae; genus UBA9145. The sequence goes on from JAJDYJ010000033.1 coordinate 5,903, forward strand.
CGGACGAAGATGAACGATTCCCTCCAGGTATACGGCCTGCATGCCGCGGGCGAGATGCTTGCGCGCAATCCGTCCGCGGTCAAGGAACTGTTGTTGCAGCGCGGCAGGACCGACCGGCGCCTCAATTCCCTGCGCGAAGCGGCGGCGCAAAACGGCGTTCCCTGCCGTGAACTGGACCGGCGCGAACTCGACGCCCTGGCCTCCGGAAGGCATCAGGGGGTGATCGCCGTCGTAAGCGATGACGCGCCCGCGCCTTCTCTCGACGAACGCGGCCTGCTTGAGTTACTGGCGTCGAGAGAAGCCGGAGCCTTCCTGCTCATACTCGACTCGATCACCGACCCGCACAATCTCGGCGCCTGTCTGCGCAGCGCCGACGCAGCCGGAGTCGACGCGGTCGTCATTCCCGCCAACAAGTCGGTACGGGTCAACGCCACCGTGCGCAAGATCGCCAGCGGCGCCGCCGAAACCGTTCCCGTGGTCACCGTCACCAATCTCGCGCGCTTCCTCGACCGGCTCAAACAGGCGGGGATCTGGATCGCCGGCGCCGCCGAAGACGCTCCAACGGCCGTCTTCGATCAGGATCTGACCGGGCCCATCGCCCTCGTGCTCGGCTCGGAAGGCAAGGGCATCCGCCGCCTGCTGCGGGAAAAATGCGACTATCTGGTCGCCATCCCCATGTCCGGCTCAATCAGCAGTCTAAACGTTTCCGTGGCGGCGGGCATCTGCCTGTTCGAAGTCGTGCGGCAGCGCCGTATATAGTGTCGCCGCTCTTGCATCCGCAAGACGCTTTCACTAGAATGCGCGGTCTTTGCGCGGAGCAGGGCTTCGCGCCGCAAACCAACTCCTTGCCTTACCGCCGCGGCGCCCGCTGGTCGGAAGGCTGAAACCGAGAGGAGTCTTGATGAGACACTACGAAGTCGTTTTCCTGGTGCATCCCGACCAGTCCGCGCAAGTGCCCGGCATGGTCGAGCGATACACACAACTGATCACTGACAGTGGCGGCACGGTCCATCGCACCGAGGACTGGGGCCGGCGTCAGCTTGCCTATCCGATCAGCAAGATCCACAAGGCGCATTACATCCTGATGAATATCGAATGCGGCCGTGAAGCGCTGACGGAACTGGGCACCCTGTTCCGTTACAACGACGCGGTCATTCGCGACCTGTTCATCAAGAAGCAGGAAGCCGAGTCCGGGGAATCGCTGATCCTGAAGGGCGAACGCGAGTCGCGCGAACGCAAGGCGAGGGCCGAGCAGCGGCGCAAGTTGCGGGAGCAGGAAGTCGCCGAGCAGGAAGCCGCAAGCGCCGATGCGGAATCGGCCGACGCGCAGGAGCCCGAACGGGAGGAAGCAGCGGCGGAATCCGAACCGGAGGCGCAGGCGGCCGCTGAAGATGCGGCCGAAGAGGTCGAGGCTCCCGAAGAAGCGCAAGCTGCCGAGGCCTCGGAAGAGGCGCCGGCGGCCGAAGCCCCGGAAGAAGCGCAAGCGGCGGAGAACGAAGAGCCTGCCGCGGAGGCGTCCGCGGAAGCGGAAGAGAAGCCCGCGAAAAAGCCCGCCAGGAAAACAGCGAAGAAAACCACGAAGAAAGCCGCGGAAGAATTCGCTGAGGAGACTGCAGAATGAGTCGATATTTCCGGCGGCGCAAGTTTTGCAAATTCACCGCCGAAGGCACGAAGGAGATCGATTACAAGGATCTGGAAACCTTGAAAGCGTATATCTCCGAAACCGGGAAGATCATTCCCAGCCGCATTACCGGCACCAAGGCGCGTTATCAGCGCCAGTTGGCGACGGCGGTGAAGCGCGCGCGGTATCTGGCGCTGATTCCCTATACGGACAGCCACCAGGTATAGAAAACCATGTTGCGCGGCCTTGCCGAATTCGTAATGGCAGGACGCAGACAGGCCGTGCTGGCGATCGTCCTGCTCGGCCTGCCGCCGCTGGTGAATCTGCTGACGCCCGCGCTGGTTGCGATGGTGGGAATGCGCAAGGGCATGACGGCGGGGTCGGCCATGTTGCTCTGGGCGCTGTTGCCGACAGGCTTCTGGCTGCTCCTTGGGGAAGCGTTCCCGCTGCTGTTGCTGTTCGGCGTCTTCGTGCTGGCGGCCGTTTTGCGGTCCACGGAGTCCTGGCAGAACGTGCTGCTTGCGGGGATCGGCGTCGGCGCGATGTTCGAGTTTTACCTGCGCGTGCAGCCGGTCGTGCTCGATTTGATGTTCGAGCAACTGGAACTGTACGTCCGGGCAAACAATCTGGAGGGCGTGCAACTCGACGAACTGCGGGAAACGATGACTACCGTCATGTCCGCGTTCTACATGGCCTTGTCGGTCGCGTTGCTGATGCTGGGGCGGTCGATGCAGGCGAGCTTGTATAACCCGGGCGGGTTCAGGGAGGAATTTCATGCCCTGCGGATCAGTCAGACCACGACGCTGGCGCTGGTTGGCGCGATTCTGCTGGTCAATTTTGTGGAAAGCCTGCCGCAGGCGTGGATATTTTATCTGGCCGCGCCTTTTGCGTTTGCCGGGTTGGCCCTGGCTCATGCGCTGGTGGCCTGGAAGAACGCTTCGGTGTTCTGGCTGGTAGCCATGTACATGTTGCTGATCTTTCCGACCATGATGTATCTGCTCATCCTGGTGGCGATCGTCGACAGCTGGTATGACTTTCGCGGACGCTTGCCGAAAAGCAGTTGAGCGGCGCGGAGCGGGACGGATCGGATCGAACTGAGGAATATGCAATGAACATAATTCTGCTGGAAAAAATCGCCAAGCTCGGCGACATCGGCGAGGCCGTCAAGGTCAAGTCCGGCTATGCCCGTAACTTCCTGTTCCCCCAGGGCAAGGCCGTCCCCGCGACCAGGGCGAACCTGGAAGAATTCGAAGAGCGCCGCGCCGAACTGCTCGCCGCCCACAACGAGAAGATCGCCCATGCGCAAAGCCGGGCCGGGAAGCTGGCGGACCTTTCCATCGAGATCGAAGTCAACGCCAGCGACGAAGGCCGCCTGTTCGGTTCCGTCGCCGCCCGCGACGTTGCCGAGGCGGTCAACGAGAAGGCCGGCAGCGACCTCGCCAGGTCCGAAGTGATTCTGCCCGGCGGCTCGATTCGCCAATGCGGCGAATATGAAGTCATCGCCGACCTCGGTTTCGAAGTCACCGCCACCTTCGCGCTGAAAGTCTTCAGCCCCAACGCTCCGGAGCCGGCGCCGGACGAAGCCGACAAGGCGGAATCCGGCAAGGCAGAAGCTGAATCAGGCGGCGCGGAACCCGAAGCGGCGCCTGCCGAGCCGGCGGCGGCAGCCTCCGAGGCTGAGGCCGGCGAAGTGGAAACGGGAGAGGCTGGGACGGTTGAGGCAACTGCGAGCAACTCCGATGACGCCGCCGGTGACGAGAAAGCTTGAGGCCGTTCCGGCGCTGACGCGGTCGCGCCGTCTTTGCCACTAGCGGGGCCGCACTCAAGGCTCTGATTGCTGATCTTCCTCGGGCGGGTGGAAAAAGCGCACCACGGTTTCCAGCGCTCCGATGCGCGCTTCCACTCCCGCCATGCGCTCGCGCAGTTGCGCGATGTGTTCGCCATTGGTTCTGATCAATTCTCCGTTGCGCTCGATAAGCTCCGCATTGCGCGTGATGAGTGCGCTATTGGCGTCAATCTTGGTTCCCAGTCTTGCTGTAACCAGTTCGATCGTAGTTTCCGCCGATTTGTCGATGTGGGCGATGGCGGACTGGTACAACATCCAGCCGCCGCCGGCGATGATCGCCAAAATTCCGAGTTGCGCTGTCATGAAAGAGGCGAAGGTTAGACTCGGCGGTTCGCTTGTTCGTGCATGCATCCTGTATCTCCCTAAAGCGGTGTGCGTTCCGTGCCACTTTATTTAGTACACGCTTCACGAAAAAGGCAATTTTTCGGCGAAAATAATTCCGCGTTTACAGGGATTGGCTATTGTGCTGGTGACCAGGGTCCATTTGAATGAAAATAGCCGGTTCGAGAAGAGAATGAGTAGTGCCGGCCCGCTCACGGAACTGTTGCGCAAGACTCCAATAGGCGCAACGTTGGATTCCACCCGGCGGCATCGATATTCCCTTACTCGCGAGGTGGCGGATGCGCCTCGCGGCGGTCGGCCGATTCTGTTCTGCGGCTACAATCCCTCGACCGCCGATGAAACCGCCGACGATCCAACGCTTCGGCGCGAGACCGGCTTCACCAGAGCCTTGAACGGGGAATATCTCATCAAGGTAAACCTCTTGACCTATCGGGCCGCCGATCCGAATGAAATCGATTTTATCGAGGCTGAGCGCACTTTTGAGGAGAACGTTGCTCGCGTCGCCGACCTGGCCGCCCTGACGCTTCAGGCAGGCGGAACGATCATTGCCGCTTGGGGTGCCCCCAAAGGACCGAAGAACGTCCAGGCGCTGGCGGCAGAAGCGGCAAGAATGCTCATCGATGAGAACCAGGTTGGCGTGCGTTGGCGATCGTTCGGGCTCACCAAGGGCGGCCACCCGAAGCATCCACTCTACCTTCCCAAGACCGCGTGGAAGGACTTGGCAGACTTGTCAGTGCTGCAAGTAGCTAAACGGGATGAGCGATAGCAAGATCTCCAGGAAATTGTGCCAGGTCGGTCAATTTCCAGGGCGAGCGACCGTGGCGTACGGGAGAATGCTTCCGTAACCGGAGTCCAGGGCTTCCTGACGATGTTCAGGGTTCCTGTTGTGACGCACCTTCGGGCGGGTGAAAGAAGCGGACGATTTCTTCCAGTGCGCCGACGCGGATTTCCACCGCGGCCATGCGCTCCCGCAATTGAGCGAGTAATTCGCCATTGCGTTCAATGAGTATTGTGTTGCGGCCGATCAGCTCCGAGTTATGCGCGATTCGCTCGCCGTTTCGAATGATGAGACTGGAATTTTCCGCCACACGCTCGTCCAGTGCGTCGATGCGCGCACCGTTTTGCTGAATCAGGACGCCGTTTGCGTCGATCTTGGTTTCCAGCGTTTCGAACCTGGCTTCGAATCGTTCGGTCATGATGTCCAGCGACCTGTCGACGTGGGCGATGGCGGACTGGTGCAGCAGCCAGCCCCCGCCGGCGATCAGCGCCATAAAACCGGTCTGCGTGACCGTGTGCGCGGAGAAGAATCGGTTCGGCGTTTCGGCCGTTTTCGTTTGCATGGTATGTCTCCTTAGACGAGAGTTGCGTTCCGTGCCATTTCATTTAGTCCACAACCCGCGAAAAAGGCAAATTTTCAGCGAAATTCGTTCCCGCGACCGTGTGCATGCACGGCCGGGCATCTTGCCGGCCATTGTAGTACACTGCCTGTACGGCAGTGCTTTTCCCCGTGCTGCAACTTGTTGATATGAAAGAGTAATTTCCGTGGCCAAGCGGGCTTTGCCAACTTGGACGCAACACCGCCGGACGTTCGTATCATGGCCACAGCAGCGCAACCTTTCACGGATCACGACGAAGACTCCGAATTTCGGCAACTGAGCGTTCCTCCCCATTCCCGCGATGCCGAGCAGGCGGTGCTGGGTGGGCTGATGCTTGTTGGCGAGAGCTGGTTTGAAGTGTCGGATCTGCTGCTCGCCGAAGACTTCTATTTCCCCGAGCATCGGCAAATCTATGAGGCGATGCTGGAGCAGGACCGGGACGGCAAACCCATCGACACGCTGACTCTGGCCGAAGTGCTGATTTCCCGCGGCAAACTGGATGCCGCCGGGGGCGCGGACTATCTCGGCGATCTTGCCGAAAACGCTCGCGGTACGGCAAATCTTCGGCACTACGCCGAAATCGTTCGCGACCGGTCTTTGCTGCGAAAGTTGATCAGCGCGGGCAACAAGATCGTCGACAACTGTTTCAACACCGAAGGCGCTCCGGTCGCGGAAATTCTCGATCGGGCCGAACAGCGGATATTCGGCATCGCCAATGAGCGCCCCAAGGACAAGGGGCCGGAAGCGATCAATCCATTGCTCGGCGAAGCCATGGATCGAATCGAAGAGTTAAAAACCTCAGGATCCGATCTCACCGGCATGGCCAGCGGATTTATCGATCTCGACCGCATTACCTCCGGCTGGCAGAAATCCGATCTGATCGTGGTGGCGGGCCGGCCGTCCATGGGCAAGACGGCCTTCGCGATGAACGCCGTAGAACATGCAATTCTGCATCAGGACTTGCCCGTGCTCGTCTTCAGCCTGGAAATGCCGGCGCAGAGTCTGGTTTTTCGCATGCTGTCCTCGGTCGGACGCATCGATCACTCGAAAATCCGGGTTGGCAAACTTACCGACAACGAACTTTCAAAACTGGACGGAACCATGCGCCGCCTGAAGGACAAACCCCTGTACATCGACGACGCTTCGGGGCTTTCGCCGACCGACATGCGCGCCCGCGCGCGCCGCATCAGCCAGCGGCACGACGGCAAACTCGGGCTGATCGTGGTGGACTATCTGCAACTCATGCACCTGAATCGAACGACGGAAAACCGGGTCGGCGAAATCTCGGAGATTTCCAGGTCCATGAAACTGATGGCGCGGGAATTCGAATGTCCGGTGATGGCGCTGTCGCAATTGAACCGCGGCCTGGAACAGCGGCCGAACAAGCGGCCGATCATGTCGGATCTGCGCGAATCCGGCGCCATCGAACAGGACGCGGATCTGATCGTTTTTCTTTATCGCGAAGAGGTCTACAAGAAGGAAGACACCAAGGATGAGGACAAGGGCGTCGCGGAGGTAATTGTAGGCAAGCACCGAAACGGCGAGATCGGGACCGTGAAACTGAGTTTTCTGCATAATCTCACGAAGTTCGAAAACCTCGCGAGGCAGGACGATTTTTCTCGCTATACAGGCCCGGAATCCTGATCCCGCAAGCATGAATTCCCCCCAAAGAGCCTGGGCCACCATCGACCTCGCAGCCCTGCGGCACAATCTCGGCCGCGTGCGTGAACTGTGCCCGGATGCCGGCATCGTCGCCGTGGTCAAGGCCGACGCTTACGGCCATGGCATGGCCGAATGCGCGGCCGCCTTGCGCGAGGCCGAAGCCGGCATTTGCGGCTTCGCCGTGGCGACCATGGACGAAGCGCGCAAACTGCGGAGCCTGCAGCCGGACTTGCCGATCCTGTGCCTGAACGGATTCCGCGAAAGCGGCGAATTGCAAGACTGTGCGAAACTAGATTTCCAGCCCGTCCTGCATGAAGCAAACCAGTTGCGCCTGTTGCGCGAATTCCGCTTGGAAGGGGCGGGGCGCCTGACGATCTGGCTGAAACACAACTCCGGTATGAACCGGCTTGGCCTGTCCACGGAAGCCTGCCTGGCCGCGGGCGCGGAATTGGGCAAGCGCGAAGACCTGGAAATCCGGCTGATGTCGCATCTGGCCTGGGCCGACGATCTCGACGATCCGGGTTCGGCAGCCTTTACGCAGGAACAACTCCTCGCATTCGAACATCTGCATCGCGATCTCGCCGCCAAACCCGGCGCTCCGCCGCCGGGCAGCATGTCGGCTTCCTCGGGCATCCTGTGCCTGCCCGACGCCCATTACGATTTCGTGCGCCCGGGCATCATGCTATACGGCAGTTCGCCCCTGGCCGGCAGCAGCACCGCCGAACTCGGACTGCGGCCGGTCATGACGCTACACGCGCGGCTGCTCGCCGTGCGCGAAGTCAAGGCCGGAGAAGCCGTCGGCTATGGCGCGACCTGGCGTTTCCCGCGCGATACGCGCATGGGCGTGGTTTCCATCGGCTATGCGGACGGATATCCGCGTTCGGCGATCAACGGCACGCCGGTGCTCGTGAAGAGCGGCAGCGGTTGGGAGCCTTGCAAGCTCGCGGGCCGCGTATCCATGGACATGATCACGGTGGACCTTGGCGAACTCGATGGCGTGGGACCAGGCAGCGAAGTCATTCTCTGGGGCGAGGGACTTGACGCCGACGAAGTCGCCGCGCGCGCGGGTACGATCGCCTACGAACTTTTCACCCGCGTCACCGCGCGGGTCCCGAAAATTTACTGCTGAAGGCGCCGCCCGTGGCCAAAGCGAAAATCGCCTTCGTATGCAGTGACTGCGGCGCCGACTACGCCAAGTGGCAGGGGCAATGCAGCGCCTGCAACGCATGGAATACCCTTGTGCAGTTCAAACCCGGCCCGGCCGAGGGCGGCCGTGCGGCGCGCGGACAAGGCTATGCCGGCGCGCAAAGCGAAGTGACGCAACTGGCCGATATCGATCTCGCAGAACTGCCGCGCTTCGCCAGCGGCATCGCGGAACTCGACCGGGTGCTCGGCGGCGGCCTGGTGCCGGGTTCGGTGGTGCTGGTGGGCGGCAATCCCGGCGCCGGCAAGAGCACCTTGCTGTTGCAGGTCATGTGCCTGCTGGCCGGGCAGGGCAAGCACGCGCTCTACGTTACAGGCGAGGAGTCGCCGCAGCAGGTGGGCATGCGCGCGCATCGGCTGCAACTGCCCCAGGACAATCTCAAGTTGCTGGCGGAAACCGGTGTCGAGCAGATTCTGAAGGCCGCCGGTCAGCACGCGCCCGAATTGCTGGTCGTCGATTCGATCCAGGTAATGCATAGCGCCGAATTTCCTTCCGCGCCGGGCAGCGTCACGCAGGTGCGCGAATGCGCGGCGTACCTCATCCAGTACGCCAAGCAGAACAATACGGTGCTGTTCCTGGTCGGCCACGTCACCAAGGAAGGCAATCTCGCCGGACCCAAGGTGCTCGAGCACATGATCGATTGTTTCGTAATGCTCGAAGGCGGCAACGAGTCGCGCTACCGCATCCTGCGCGCGCACAAGAACCGCTTCGGCGCCGTCAACGAACTCGGCGTCTTCGCCATGACCGAAACCGGCCTGAAGGAGGTGCGCAATCCTTCCGCGATCTTTCTCGCCCGGGCCGAAGAGGAAGCGCCGGGTTCGCTCGTGGTCGCCTTGTGGGAAGGCACGAGGCCGCTGCTGGTCGAAATCCAGGCCCTGGTCGACGCCAGCCAACTCGGCAATCCGCGCCGCGTGGCGGTGGGACTGGAACACAACCGCCTCGCGATGCTGCTCGCCGTGCTGCATCGACATGGCGGCCTGTTCATGGCCGATCAGGATGTTTTCGTGAACGTGGTCGGCGGCGTCAAGGTATCCGAGACCAGCGCCGACCTGGCGCTGCTGCTTGCAATCGTATCCAGCTTCCGCGACCGTCCTCTGCCCAGGGACCTGGTCGTATTCGGCGAAGTAGGGCTGGCCGGCGAAATCCGCCCGGTTCCCGGCGGCCAGGAACGCCTGCGCGAGGCCGCCAAACACGGCTTCCGCCACGCCATCGCCCCCGCCGCCAACAAGCCGCGCAATCCCATCGCGGGTCTACAGGTTTACCCCGTAACCAACGTATCGCAAGCCCTCGAAGCCGCGGAAAATCTCACGCGGGAGCGTTCTCGAAATCCTGCTTGATGGTGCGGGCGCTCCAGTAGTAGTGGGCGGCGCACCAGACGTTGACCATGACGGTGATCGCCATGGCGTAGCGCAGGGCGTCGTTGCCGAACGAGGGCGTCAGCGCGTCGCTGACGAAGCCGGTGATCATCGGGCCGAGGCCGAGGCCGATCAGGTTGAGCACGAACAGCAGCACCGCGGTGCCCATGGCGCGCATGCGCAGGCCGACGAGGAATTGTGTCGAAGCCAGGCAGGGCGCGAGGTACCAGCCGCCGCAGAACACCGGCAGCAGGTACGAATAGGCGGCAATGTAGCCGTTCGGCATGAGGAGCAATGTGTTCAGCGCGAAGGGAATCGCGATGACGGTGGAGATGAAGGGAATCCAGACGTACCAGGTCCTGTCGCCGGTCCGCTTCGCCGTACGGTCGGAAATCCAGCCGCCGAAATACGTGCCCGCGAGGCCGCCGATGCCCGCGACCAGGCCGTAGTACCAGCCGATGTCGATGATGGGCATACCATGCACGCGGCCGAGAAACAGCGGCATGAAATTGCCCATGCCGTAGGTTACGAAGGCGTGCAGGGCGCAGGCGAAGGACAGGTGGCGGAAGGACTTGCGCTGCCAGAGAAAGCCCAGCACCTGGAGGAATCCAGGGGGCGCCGCGTCACGGCGCGCCTCGGCCATGCCCCGCAGCGGTTCCTTGATGATCAGGCGCACGAGTACGGCGAGCAGCAGGCCGGGCAGGCCCACGATCACGAAGGCGGTGCGCCAGTCGAACATCTGCACGAGATAGGCGCCGCCGACGGTGCTGACGAGAATGCCGCCGTAGACGCCGAGCGAATAGATCGACAGCGCGGTGGCGCGCTGCTCGACGGGGAAAATGTCGGAAACGATCGAATGTGCCGGCGGCGAACCACCTGCTTCGCCGACCCCGACGCCGAATCGCGCCATGAACAACTGGAGGAAATTCTGCGCCGCGCCGCATAGCACCGTCATCGTGCTCCAGACGGTGACCGCGAGAGCGATGATGTTGCGCCGGTTGCCGAGATCGGCCCAGCGCGCGATGGGAATTCCCAGCGTGGTGTAGATGAAGGCGAAGGCGAGACCCGACAACATGCCGAACTGGCCGTCGCTGAGTTGCAGGTCTTCGATGATATAGGCCGCCAGCACGTTGATTACCTGGCGGTCGATGAAGTTGAAAACGTAGACTACGGTCAGCAGCCCCAATACCAGGTAGCGGTACGAGGGCTTGCGGTAGGCTTCGGCAATTGCCTGTTGCGCGTCGGTCAAAGTTGACCCGACATCGACCCTGTCCGTGATTCCGTTACTCATGTTGCCGGGCCTTGATGTTCTCTTTCGCGGGCCGCCTGCTGCGGTCTCGGCGGATGAAAGCATGTATTCCCGGGCAAGTCCACGAATCGATTTCGCTCCGGGGCGGAATTTCCGGGAATCGGTTAAAAGTGGCCGCATGGCGGTTTACGCGGTTATTGATAATCGTTATCATTTGCGATTCGTTATACATACAGGACATTTCGATGACACTTCAGAAGCTGAAATCAGGCAGTCTGATCCCGGCGCTGGGACTGGCGGCCCTGTTGGCGGGCGGCAATGCCGCCGCGAACGGTCCCATCGGCGATCATGTCAACGACCTGCAGGCGCACCTGCTGGAATACGGCGACGAGGTGGTCTGGCTGATCGAACAGATCGACGGCATCGTCGATTCCTACGAAAGCGGCGGCCTTGCGGCGTCGAACCCGGAAGCCGTGGTGGAACATTGGGAAGCGGTACTCTTCCACGCGGCGATCGAGACCAGTTACGTTCCGGTTTACGCATCCATTTGGCAGGGGCTGTTCGGCGTTCGGCAGGCGATCGAGGTGGAAGCGCCGGTCGCCGACGTGCGCGTCCAGCAGGCGATGCTGGAACAGTCCTTGTGGCAGGCGCTCGGCGCGGTCAAGCTGGCCGCCCAGTTCCAGCAGCGCGGACTGACCGCGGCGATCGAGGTTACCGAGGCGACCACGCCGGCGGAAACGCTGGAAGAAATCAAGCAGCGGCTCGACCGGGTGGTGGCCAAATATGCCGAGCGATTGCCGGAAGAGGCGACCAGTATCGTATTCGACACTTACCTGACCCGTTTCGAGGGCGTGGAAGGCATGCTGATCGAACAGGACGCGGAGCTCGTGGTAGACCTCGAAGTGGACTTCAATGTGACCTTGCCCCAGGCGATGGAAAGCGGCGCCAGCCTCGACAATGTGCGCGGCGTGGTGCAGGCGATGCAAAGCAAGCTGGACCGGGCAAAGTCGCTGCTGGAAGAAGCCGAACAGGATCGGGCCAGCGTCTTCTGAATGAGGCGTCGATCCTTCCTGCAAGGCCTGGCTGTGTCAGGCGCCATGGGTTCTTTGCCGCTGGCGCCGGGCATCGGTTTCGCCCAGTCTTCCAAAGCGGTGCCGGTTGACGAACTGCCCCCGCTGGAAGGCGAACTCACGCTGTATCTCGGCCGCGGCGAAGGCGGCCTGTACGAAAACGTGCTGGCGGCGGTAGAAGAACGCAATCCCGATTTCACGCTGAATATCCGCCGGGGTCCGACCGCGGCCCTGGCAAACGCCATTGTCGCCGAAGCGGAGGCCGGCGTTCGGCGCGCCGACGTGTTCTGGGCGGTCGACTCGGGCGCCATCGGCATGATCAATGCAGCCGGCCTGGCGCGCGACTTGCCCGACGACCTGACACACCAGCTCCAGCCAGGCTTTCGCTACCCGCAATGGGCGCCCGTCACCGGACGCATCCGAACGCTGCCTTTCAATACGGAACGGCTTTCGGCGGATAGCATTCCCGCCGCCGTCATGTCCCTGCCCGGCAGCGGGCTCGAAATCGGCTGGGCGCCCGCCTATGCCTCGTTTCAGTCGTTCGTTACCGCCATGCGCCTGCTCGAAGGCGACCGGGCCACGGCCGACTGGCTGCGCGGCATCAACGAGACCGCGACGTCCTACGCGGGAGAACTCGGCGTCGTCATGGGCGTGGAACGCGGTGAAGTGCAACTCGGATTCGCCAACCACTATTACACCTTGCGTCTGAAGTCGGGAATGCCCGACGCCCGCGTGGCAATGGCCTTTACCAACAACGACGCAGGCTGCCTGGTCAACGCTTCCGGCGTTCTCGCGCTCGCCGGAGGCGACCTGCCGATCGACTTCATTCGCTACCTGCTCACCAGGGAAGTACAGACCTACCTGGCCAACGAAGCTTTCGAGATTCCGCTGGTGGCTGGCGTCTCGACGCCGCAAGGATTGCCGGACCTGGACCGAATCGCGCCTCCCGAGATCGACCTGACCCTGCTTGCCGACTTGCGCCCGACGCTGGATCTGATGCGCGAAGTCGGTGTCCTGTAACTCGCTCCATGACCCCGTTCATGACCCCCTCAATGCCATGACCACTGCGTGGCCGAAGTCTTATCCATTCGCCATGGTGATTTCGCTGCTGGCGATGTTGCCGGTACTTGTGCTGTTCGGCCTGCTCGGCGACAGCCCCGAGTTTTTCGCGGCTCGCAATCTGGGCCTGCTGGCGAACACGCTTTCCCTGGTATTTCTGACCGTGTCCGGTTCATTGCTGCTGGGCGTCCCCCTGGCTTTGTTGACGGCTTACGTGCGCCTGCCCTGGTCCCGGCTGTGGCTGGTTCTGCTGGCCGCCCCGCTCGCCATGCCGAGCTATATCGGCGCGTTCACCTTCTACGCCGCCTTCGGTCCCGGCGGCGAGATTGAAAACCTGTTCGGTCTGACGACGCCTTCGGCGCGTGGACTCCCCGGCGCGGCGCTGGTCATGACGCTGTATACCTATCCTTTCGTCCTGTTGACCACGCGGGCCGCGTTATTGAGCCAGGATGCCAGCCTGATCAATGCCGCGCGCACGCTCGGATTGAGTCTGCCGCTCAGCCTCTGGCGCGTGGCCCTGCCGCGGGCGGCGACCGGGATGGCCGCCGGCAGCCTGCTCGCGGCACTGTACGCCTTTTCGGATTTCGGCACGCCGGCGATCATGGGACTCGATACTTTCACCCGGGCGATTTACGTGGAATACAACGCCTTCGGGCTCGAACAGGCAGCCATGCTGTCGCTGCAGTTGCTCGTCATCGTCGGTCTGGTGCTGTACCTGGAATCGAGGATTTCCGCGACGCCGGAGCGCCCCGGCCGCGCCCTGGCGATATGGCCGGATACTTGGCAGAAAGCCTTGTGCCTGGCCGCCATGGCGCTGGCTGTTCTGCTCGCAACCGTGCTGCCGCTGGCGATTTTCAGTATCTGGCTGTTGCGCGACGGCAGCGGCGGCTTCGAATTCAGCCTCGCCTGGAATTCCACCCTGGCTTCCCTGCTGGCGGCGTGCGTGGCGGTGGCGCTGGCTTTGCCGGTCGCCTTCGCGGCGGTCGGCGGCAGGCTGGGACGGCTGCTGGAACGGGTGACTTATCTGGGATTCGGCGTGCCCGGCATCGTCATGGGCACGGCGCTGGTTTATATCGGATTGCAGGCGCCTTTCCTGTATCAGACCCTTGGTCTGCTGGTATTCGCCTATGTATTGCGATTCCTGCCTTTGGCCGTGGGCTCGATCCGGTCCGCGGTGGAACGGCTCGACACCAGCCTGATCAACGCCGCCAGAGTATTGGGCGCCGGACCGGGGGAGGTATTGCGGCGCGTGTCCCTGCCCCTTACCTTGCGCGGCATGGTGGCGGGCGCCGCCCTGGTCTTTCTCGAGGCGATGCGCGAACTGCCGGCTACCCTGCTGTTGGCCCCGACCGGCTTCGAAACGCTGGCCACCTATTTGTGGCGGGTATATGAAGCGGGATACTTCGGCCGCGCGGCGGTTCCCGGCCTGATGCTGATTTTGATGTCGGGTCTGGGGCTCGCCCTGATGCTGTCGGGGGAGCGGCGGTCCGCATTGGCCCTGATCGAGGACAGGCGGGAATAATGCTCGAAGTCAGCAAGCTGTGTGTGGACTACGGAACCACCCGGGTAATCGATGACGTGAGTTTCGAACTGGCCCGGGACGAGATTCTTACCCTGGTCGGCCCCACCGCATGCGGCAAGACCACCATCTTGCACGCCATCGCCGGCCTCGTCCCCATCGCCGCGGGAGAAATTCGGCTGGGCCGGTGGCAGGCGTCCGCAAGCGCCGCCATTCCTCCCGAACAACGCAACACGGGCATGGTTTTCCAGGACTTCGCTCTTTTTCCGCATCTGACCGTACTCGAAAACGTCGGCTTCCGATTGAAGAACAACGCGCAGGCGGACCGTTGGCTGCAACTCCTGGGACTTGACGATCTGCGTCATGCCAGGCCCGCGACGCTTTCCGGCGGTCAGAAACAGCGGGTTGCCCTGGCGCGGACTCTGGCGCACGAACCCGCGCTGGTATTGCTCGACGAACCGCTTTCCAATCTCGACGCGGCGCTAAAAGACAGCTTGCGCCGGGAGATTCGCGAGGCGCTCAAGGCGGCGGGCACTCCGGCGGTCTGGGTGACCCACGATCAGGAAGAGGCCCTGTCGGTCGGCGACCGCCTCGGCGTTCTGCACCAGGGCCGGCTGGAACAACTGGCTGACCCCGAAAGTTGCTTTTCACGACCCGCCAGCCGATTCGTCGCTTCCTTTCTTGGCGAGGCCAACTTTATTCCCGGCCGGGCAGACGGCGCGGCCGTGGCGACGGACCTTGGCGCGGTCACGGCGGCAGCGGCCGTAAACGGCGAAGTCGACGTCCTGTTGCGGCCCGGCGACCTGTCGCTGACGTTAGCGGCCGATGCCGGCAACGGCGTAATCGAGTCAGCGCAATACGAAGGCGAAACCTGGCTGTATCGCGTTGGACTCGACGCGGGTATCGCCGTGCAGGTGCGCACCAGTCACGAGAACCGGCTCGAAGCCGGTTCCCGCGTAATCGTGGAGGTCAACTCCGGGCAGCCGCTGGCAACGTTCGAACGCGGCCGGTAATCCCCGCCGCCCTGCTTATTCCCTGGTCAATCTGCGAATCAGTACGGCGCTGAGCGCGGCGCGTTCGGCCAGCGAACTGGCCCTGGCCTCTTCGCGGTTGGAATGGGCGCCGCTGCCGGCGATGCCGAGCGAATCGATGGTCGGCAGGCCGACTCCCTGCGTCAGCGAGCCGTCGGTGCCGCCGCCGGAATCGACGATGCCGATGTCCTGGCCGAGCAGGCGGCCGATGGCGATGGTCTTGTCGAGCAGGTAGTCGGATTCGGGAGTTGGAATCTTCGGCGGCCGATGCAGGTTGATGTAACTTTCGGTGGTGATTTCACCGCTGTCGACCGGGTAGCTGTAGACCCGTTCGAAAATCTCCCGCCAGAGCTCGACCGCCGCGACGCCCTGTTCGGGTTGCGGATAGCGCAGGTCGATCAGCGCCTCGGCGCAGGGAGAGATGGTGTTGCGCGCCTCGCCGCCGTTGACCACGCCGACGTTTACCGTCAGGCCAGTCTCGTAGTTGGTCATGTTTTCGATCTGAACGATCTTGTAGGCCAGTTCCTTGATCGCCGACAGTCCCTGCTCGTGCGCCCCGCCGGAATGGGCGGCGCGGCCGGTGACCACCAGCCGGGCCTGGCCGATGCCCTTGCGCTGGCGCGTCATGGTGTCGATGCCCGAGGATTCGTACACCAGCCCCCAGTCGTGATTCAGGGCTTCTTCCTCAAGGTATTTGCGCGAGGAAAGCGAGCCCATTTCCTCGTCGCTGTTGAGCAGGACCGTAAAGGCGGCTTCATCGAGCGCGTCCGCGGCGGCCAGCGCCTTCAGCGCATACAACATCACTACGAGTCCGCCCTTCATGTCAGCCACACCCGGGCCGTAGATCGTGTCGCCTTCGCGGCGAAAGGTCTGGAACGGGCTGTCGGGCGGGAATACGGTGTCGATGTGACCCATCAGCAGCAAGCGGCTGCCGTTGCCGGGGCGTCGCGCGAGCAGATGATCGGCCAGGTCGACGGAATATTCGCTGCCCGGGCAACTCGGCATCTCGATCAGCTCTCCCGGCAACCGGCTCGTGCTGAAACCGAGTCCGCGCAATTCCTCGTCGAAAACGGCCGCCACGGCGTCGAGGCCGGCGCTGTTGAGGCTACCGGAATTCATGTTGGTAATGCGCTCCAGCAGGGCAAGCATTTCCTCTTCCCGCTCATCGAGCCAGACAACCATTTCCTGTTCTTCGGCGTTGATCGCAGGCTCCACAGGTTCCTGCGCGAGCGCCGCCAAGCTCAGGTTCAATGCCAATACGGAACAGGTCAAACGCAATGTATTCATTTCGATCCGCCCGGTAATCGATTGTGAAACCAGAATTCGACTTCGGTTGTGTCTTCCAGGAACTCCGCCGCATGAATCGTCCCGGCCGGCACATGATACCAGTCCCCCGGCCCGAGGCGCTCCGACTTGCCACCCATGGTGAGCAGGATCGCGCCTCTGGTCACCACGCCGACATTGTCGGTTTCGTGATCGTGGGGCGGAAGCACGGTTCCGGCCTGGTAGGTCGCGAACACGACGTCGCAACCCTCGGCGTCGAGTTTCAGTGCGCCCTCGTGGCCGGCAAGCGGCGGCAAGCGGCGAATCGGCTCGGGAAATTCGCTGTTTTTCGACATGGCTGTCCTCTGTTAGAATCATCCGGTCGGGAGACCGATTATCACATGGCAGAGTCGGCCGGGCTAACCGGGGCGAAGCCGTTCAGTGTGTTGCAATTCCTTGCAGTTCCACCATTTCGTAATGGTAGGATTTTCATCGGCATCGGGGGGCTGATGTGGTCAAACCAGTAAGCAGACGTGAATTTCTCAACTTGCTCGCGGCGGCCGGGGGCGCCGGGGCGGTTGTCAAGGCGGGTGCTGCGCTCGGAATCATGCCGGCCGAAGCGGCGGCCTCGACGCTGGATCTGGCCGCCGGCAACGGCCGCAGCGCGGTCATTCTCGGCGGCGGCATTTCGGGACTCGCAACCGCCTACGAACTCGGCAAGGCGGGATGGGATTGCACCGTCCTAGAAGCCTCCCACCGTTGCGGCGGCCGCATCTTCACGGTGCGCCATGGCACATTGATCGACGAACTCGGCAATCGGCAGTATTGCGAGTTCGACGACGAGCCGCATATGTATTTCAACGCCGGGGCCGCGCGAATTCCCAATACCCACCGCACCTTGCTCGGCTATTGCAAGAAACTCGGCGTCGAACTCGAAATCTTCATCAACGAGAACAAGACCTGCTGGGTGCAGGACGACGCCATGCTCGGCGGCAAGCCCGTGCGCAATATCGAATACACCACTCACTTGCGCGGTTTCGTCGCCGAAATGATGGCCAAGGCCATGCACGAAACCGACATGGACGAACCGTTTACCGAGGAAGAGGCCGGAACCCTGCTGGGCATGATCCGCAGCTTCGGCGACCTGTCCGAAGACGATGTCTACCGCGGCAGCCTCAATGCCGGCTTCGATTCCGGCGGCTTTCTCAACCAGGGCGCGCAGAAAGACATCATCGCCTTCCGCGACTTGCTCAAGACGCCGTTTGCGATGAGGCTGCTGAGCACCAACGAAGGCGAAACCGGCCCCATCCTCCTGCAGCCCCGGGGCGGCATGGACCAGATCACCGAAGGATTCCTGCGCCAGGTCGGCGACCGCGTCAGTTACCGCGCCATGGTCGCATCGATCCAGGTGCGCGACGACGGCGTTGAAGTCGCCTACGACCAGGACGGCGCGCGCCGCCAGATCCGGGCCGACTATTGCTTCAACTGTATTCCGACCCACCTCGTCACGGGCCTCGATCACAATTTCCCCGCCGACTACGTGCGTGCGCTGAAACACGTGCTTCGTGGCGAAGCCTACAAGGCCGCCTTCCAGGCGAAGGAGCGCTTCTGGGAAAAGCAGGACATTTACGGCGGCATTTCCTGGATGAACAATCGCAGCCAGCAGATCTGGTATCCCGTGGCCGGCATCCACCGGCGGAAGGGTGTCATTCTTGCGGCTTACGATTACGGCGGCGGCATGTACCACACCCGCATGACGCAACAGGAACGTGTGGAAGCGCATCTCGCCGACGGCGAGAAAGTGCATGCCAACTATCGGGACCTGGTAGAGAAACCCGCCACCGTGGGCTGGCATCGCATGAATCACATGCTCGGCTGTTCCGCGCGCTGGCGACGCAGTTTCCGCGAAGGCTGGACCGGCGAGACCGAACAACACTACCGCACGCTGCAAGCGCCGGTAAACGGCCGGCATTACATGATCGGCGACCAGATCAGCATGCGTTCGGCCTGGATGGAAAGCGCGCTGCTTTCCGCGCATTGGGCCATGGCCGATCTCGACCGCCGATTGCGGAACGCGCCGGCATGATTCGCCTTGCGCTAATCTGCCTTCTGTGCATCCCCTCCCTGGCGTCGGCGGCGGAACGCGAGCCCTTCGACGATCGTTATTGCACCACCTGCCACGGGACCGACGGGCGCGGCAACGAAGGCGTGCAGGCGCCGCGGCTCGCGGGCATGGAGCCCTGGTACCTGAAACGGCAACTCGAGAACTATCGGGACGGCATTCGCGGCGCGCATCCCGACGATATCGAAGGCCTCGCCATGCAACCCATGGCCTCCGGGCTGACGGACGAGTCCATACAGGATATTATCGAGTGGGTAGGCGGTTGGAATTACGTTCCCGCGGAACATACGATCAGCGGTGACCTCGATGCCGGCAGGACGCTATACCAGCCCTGCGCCACCTGTCACGGCGCTGACGCCGAAGGCAACGAGGCGCTGGGAGCGCCGGCCCTGGCGGGGCAGAACGACTGGTACATGGTCACCCAACTCAGGAATTTCCTGGCCGGATACCGCGGCGTACACCCGCAGGATGTCTATGGCGCGCAGATGCGCGCAATGACCACGGGGCTGAACGGCGAGAACGATATCAATAACGTGGTCGCTTACATAAACAGCTTGTCCGACTGATTTATTCTGAACAATTCCTTCCATGGAATTGTTCATTGACGCAAAACAAAAGCGTGGTTTTGTTTTGCTCCCGGATTCAATGGCTTGCGCCATCGAATCCGACGGCACATCCATGTGCCGCGCGGAAGCTCCGATCAATCGGAGCTTCCTTGTCAGTGGCCGGCTCAGAAGCCGGCGGGGAGAATTCGCATGTCCTCCATGGCCATTTTCAATCTCGTCATTTTCGCCGCCCTGCTGGGCTTTCTTTATCAGTTGTGGCGCCGCGGCATGGGGCTGTCGCGCCGGGTGCTGATCGGCCTGGTGATCGGCACGATCTACGGCTTCTATCTGCAGTTCGCTTTCGGCTCGGGCACGGAAGTCGCCGGGCAGACGATCGAATGGACCAACATCGTCGCCAACGGTTATGTCAATCTGTTGCGGCTGATCATCATGCCGCTGGTGCTGGTGATGATGATCGCGGCGGTGGTCAAGGTGCAGGAGATTCGCTCGCTCGGCAAGATCGGCGGCTCGATCGTCGGACTGCTGGTCGGGACGACCGTGATCGCCGCGCTGGTCGGCATCGCCATGGCTTCGATTTTCGGTCTCAATGCCGGCGAACTCGCCGCCGGACCGGCGGAACTGGCGCGGGCCGAGGCGCTCGAATCGCGCCAGGGCACGATCGCCGACCTGTCCTTTCCGCAACTGCTGGTCAGCTTCATTTCCAGCAATATCTTCCTTGACCTCACCGGCGCGCGCAGCACTTCCATCATTGCGGTAGTAGTTTTTGGCCTGCTGATCGGCGTCGCCGCGCTGCTCGTGTGCGAGGAGAATCCGGAACAGGGCCCGCGCATCCGCGGCTTCCTCGACTCGGCCCAGGCCGTCATCATGAAGCTCGTGCACATCGTCATGGCGCTGACGCCGTATGGCGTGCTGGCGCTGATGACCCGGGTCATAGCCACGTCCGACGGCAACGCCATCGTCACCCTGATCGGTTTCGTGGTCGCTTCCTATATCGCCATTGCCATCATGTTCGTCGTTCACGCCTTCCTGATCGGGCTGATCGGCGCCAGCCTGCCGGAATACTTCCGCAAGGTCTGGCCGGTGCTGACCTTCGCGTTCGTCACCCGCAGTTCGGCCGCGACGATTCCGCTGACGATCCGCGCCCAGGTCGAGGAACTGAACGTGGCGCCTCCGGTCGCCAACATTGCCGCTTCCTTCGGCGCCACTATCGGTCAGAACGGCTGTGCCGGCATCTACCCGGCGATGCTGGCAGTGATGGTCGCGCCGACCATGGGCGTCGATATCGATTTCGGCTTCATCGCCAGCCTGTTATTGATCATCGCCATCGGCTCCTTCGGCATCGCCGGGGTCGGCGGCGGCGCCACCGCCGCGGCGCTGGTGGTATTGCCGGCCATGGGCTTTCCGGTCACCGTGGCGGCCTTGCTGATCTCCATCGAGCCGCTGATCGACATGGCGCGCACGGCGCTGAACGTCAACGGCGCCATAACCAGCGGCATGATTACCCAGCGTTTCCTCGGCGCAGAAGCCGGGGGAGCGGAAGCCGCAGCACCAACCAATCAATGATTGAGGAAAATCCCATGCAAGTATTCAAAACCGCTTTCGTCGTCCTGGCACTCGCGTTTACGCCGCTGGCCGCCGCGCAGGAAATCACCCGGCATAACGAAGGCAACCTGTTCTATACCGCCATTACCATTCCGCCTGGCGCCGAAACCCTGTACCTGAGCGGCTCCGGCGCGCGGCAGCAGGAAGACGGCACCTGGGGCGACATTCGCCAGCAGGCGGTCGATACCTTCAGCCGCTTCAGGGACACGCTGGAAGGGCTGGGCTGGTCGATGAGCGATGTTGTGCAAGTGCGGGTATTCGCCGTGGCCGATGAGAACGGCGAAGTGGATTTCGCGGCGTTCAACGAAGGGTATCTCGAATTCTTCGGTACCGAGGAAAATCCCAACAAGCCCGTGCGATCGTTTCTGGAAATAGCCGACCTGGTGGTGGACGGCTGGCTGCTGGAAATCGAGATTCGGGCAGCGCGCATGCCCTGAGCGGGTGAGGGCCAGTCGGCGCAGCCGATCGAAAGCGCAGCTTTCGAAGGCCCGAACGACTCGCCATGGATGGCGAGGCTGGGGGTTGGAGAATACTCCGAACTCGCGCCAAGGATGGCATGCACAGCTAAGTAGAATGTGCGGTCAATAGATTCTGGATACCGACTCGCTCTGCGTGGAACTTATCTTCATTGGAGATTTGAGTCTGATGGCCTGATGATGAAGATCGGCAGGATCTTTCCGATTGCGTTCCTGTGCGCCTGTTTGCAGGCCTGCGGGCCCGAGGCGGGCGCACAGTCCGTACATGAAACTTCGATCGCCGACTTGCAGCGGATGCTCGCCGGCGGCGAAGTCACTTCCGTACAACTCGTCGAGCAATATCTGGCGCGGATCGAAGCCTATGACCGCGCCGGCCCGCGCCTGAACAGCATCGTGCGGGTCAATCCCGCCGCGCGCGAGACCGCCGCCGCCCTCGACCGCGAGCGCGCGGCGAGCGGCCCGCGGGGGCCCTTGCACGGCATTCCGGTGCTGGTGAAAGATAATTACAACACGACGGACATGCCGACCACCGGCAGTTCGGTTGCGCTGGCGGACTTCGTTCCCAACGCTGCCTCGACCCAGGTCGAGAAGTTGATTGCCGCGGGCGCCGTGGTGCTGGCGAAAACCAACTTGCATGAGTACGCCTACGGCATCACCAGCGTCAGTTCGCTGACCGGCCAGACGCGCAATCCCTACGATTACCGGCGCGTGCCCGGCGGTTCCAGCGGCGGCACCGGCGCGGCGGTGGCGGCCAGCCTCGGCGCGGTCGGCATGGGTTCGGACACTTGCGGCTCGATCCGCATCCCATCCGCTTTCAACAATCTGGTAGGACTGCGTCCGAGCAAGGGACTGTCGAGCATTTACGGCGTGATGCCGCTGTCGCATACCCAGGACACCGCCGGGCCGCTTGCCCGCAACACCGACGATCTTGCCATCGTGCTAGACGTCGTATCCGGCTACGACGCCAACGATCCCGCGACCGAGGCAGTGCGCGGCATGCCGCCGACGCGTTTTCGCGAAAGGCTCGGCGAAGTGAGTCTGGATGGCTTGCGTTTCGGCAAGCTCGACAGCTATCTGGAACGCGCCGACGGCGCCACCCGCGGCGTCATCGAAGACGCGCTCGAATGGCTGGAAGAACAAGGCGTGACTATCGTTTCCGTGGAAATCCCGGACGTAGCGGACCTGATCGGCGCCTCCGGCGTGATCGGACACGAATTCCGCGCCGACCTCGATCAATATTTGGCGCAGTTCGGCAGCGAACGAATAACGGGACTGGCGGACGTCGTCGATCTCGGCCTCTATCACCAGGCCGTCGCCGGACAATTGAACCGTTCCCGCGATGCCGAGCGCGACGAAGAGGCTTACCAACTGGCCCTGGAGACGCGAAGCGAGTTGCGGACGGTGGTAGAGCGGGTATTCGAGGAAAACGAACTCGACGCCATCGTCTATCCGACCATCGGCGAGGTTCCCGTCTTCATCGGCGAATCCCAGCCCGGCAACAATTGCAGCATCGCCGCCAACTCAGGCCTGCCGGCGCTTTCGCTTCCAGCCGGATTCAGCGATTCGGGTCTGCCCGTCGGAATGGAACTGCTCGCCGGATTCCTCGAAGACGAGCGCCTGCTGGCCATCGGCCACGCCATCGAAGCGGGCTTCCCCCAACGGCAGGCGCCGCCGGTCACGCCCGCACTCGTCGGCAACTCGCCGCCGCCGATACGTTCCGGCATATTGCAAGTCGAGGGAGAAGGCTTTAGCTTGCAAGGTGAATTTCGTATCGATGCGGTGCTGAACCGGCTCGAATATGAGTTGCAACTGAGCGGCGAAGGCGCCGGAGACGTCAGCGCGGCAGTACTCGTGCTCGATGAAGGTTCCGCGCCGGCGGCGCTGAATCTGCTGGGCCCGGATGCCGGGGCCGCCGCCGGCAGCGAATTCATGACGCCGCAATTGCGGCAGGCGGCCGCGGATCGGTCGCTGCGCGTAAGAGTGTTCGGCCAGCGGCTGCCGCCGGAAGGCGTCTCGGCCCCGGTAGTTCCGGACAACTGAAAATGACCATACGCAAATCCCGGAGGATAACCATGTTGACCAGAGTTTTCGCATTTGGCGCGGCCATGTTGGCCGGCGCCGCCTGTTTCGCTCAGTCCGGCGGCATCGTTCCCGATTTCGACTATTTCATGAATGAAGTGCAGCCCATTTTCCTGGCGAAGCGGGAAGGCAATGTGCGCTGCATTCAATGCCATTACCGGTCGAGCAATTTTCGCTTGCAGACGTTGGAGGAAGGCGAGTTTTTCTGGACCGAGGAACAGTCGCGCATGAACTACGAATCGGCGCTGACGATGGTGATTCCCGGCGAGGATCCGCTCAACAGCAGGCTGTTGACCCATGTTCTGGCGCGGGACGCCGGGGGCGACTCCTTCCATGGCGGCGGCACGCATTTCCGGAGCCAGGACGATCCCGAATGGCGCATCATGGCCGACTGGGTGGCCGGGGCGACCGAGCGGCGCGAACCGGCGGAACTCGCCGTGCGCATCATCCAGACCAATGCCGCCGGCGACGATTCCCATGTGATCGATCCCGAGACCAACGAGGTTATCGGCAGGATCACCGACATCGAGATTCCCCATGGCATCGTCGGCGCGCCCGACGGCAGCCAGCTTTACATCACCAACGAGGCCATGCACGCCCTCGACGTGGTCGATGCGCGCACCATGCGCGTCAAGCGCCGCATCCATCTCAGCGGCCGGCCCAACAACGTCGCCGTCATGGGCGACGGCAGCAAGGTCTATGTCGGCATCATGGAGATGCCTGGCTCGGTGGACATCATCGACGTGGCGAGCATGAAACTCGTCAAGACGCTGCCGGTGGAAGGGGCGATTCACAACATCTATGTCACGCCGGACAGCAAGCACGCCGTGGCCGGCTCGATCCAGCGCAGCATGATCAATGTCATCGACACCGCCACCGACGAACTCGCCTGGACGCTGGAAATGAGTTCGGGCATCCGGCCCATGGCTTTCAACGCCAATCCCGACGGCTCGACGAAGAACATCTTCGTGCAATTGTCGGGCTTTCACGGCTTCGCCGTCGTCGATTTCGCCACCCGCCGGGAAGTGGCGCGAGTCGAACATCCGCCGGTCGAAGGCGAAGAAGCGCATTACGACGGCTTGCAGGGCGCTCCCGCCCACGGCCTCGGCGTCTCTCCCGACGGCAGCACGCTCTGGTCCACGAGCAAGGTCTACAGCCACGTCTACATCCACTCGCTGCCCGACCTGGAAGAAATCGGCCAGGTGTTCGTCGGCCAGCATCCCGAATGGGTCACTTTCACGCCTGACGGCAAGACCGCCTACATGGGCGCCGCGGGCGACCATGTCACCTATGCGGTAGACGTGGAGTCCATGGAAGTCGTCGCGGTGATTCCGGTCGGGCAGGTACCCAAACGCGTCGCCATGGTGCGAATGGCGGTGGACGGAGACTGAAGCATGATAAGAACCAGAACCTTGCTTGCGGGCGCGTTGCTGTTTGGCGCCCAGGCCGCCGCCGCGCAAACCTTCATCTATTGTGCGCGAATGATCGACGGAGTCGAATTGGCGGTTCATGAAAACATGACCATCGAGGTCCGCGACAACCGGATCGCCGCGGTCCACGACGGCCGGCACGACGCCACCACGGTCGACCTGGGCGATTCGACCTGCATGCCCGGCCTGATCGATGCGCATGTGCACATCGTCTCGCAAACAAGCCCGACGTCGTTCGTCGACCGGTTCCGGCTCGACCCGGCGGATTACGCGCTGGGCGCGGTTCCCTACGCCGAACGGACCCTCATGGCCGGCTTCACCACGGTGAGAGACCTCGGCAGCGCCGATAACGTTTCGATCAACGTGCGCGACGCCATCGACCGGGGACATATCGTCGGTCCGCGAATCCTGACCGCGGGCAAATCCCTCGCCACCACCGGCGGCCATGCCGATCCCAGCAACGGCGTCAACGACGAGCTGACCGGCGATCCGGGGCCGAAGGAGGGCGTCGTCAACAGCCCCGAGGACGCGGCCCAGGCCGTGCGGCAGCGCTACAAGGACCGGGCGGATCTCATCAAGATTACCGCCACCGGAGGCGTATTGAGTCAGGCTACCAGCGGACTGAATCCCCAGTTCAACGACGCGGAGTTGCGCGCGGTGGTGGAAACCGCGAAAGATTACGGATTCAAGGTGGCGGCCCATGCCCACGGCGACGAGGGAATGAGGCGGGCGGTAATCGCCGGCGTGGATTCCATCGAACACGGAACCTACATGAGCCTGGAAACCATGCGCTTGATGCGCGAGACGGGAACGGCCTTCGTGCCGACGATCATTGCCGGCAAGTTTGTCGCGGAAATGGCCGAAATCGACGGTTATTTCAGTGAAACCGTACGCCCGAAGGCGCGCGAGATCGGGCCGATCATCCAGGACACATTCGCCAGAGCCTACGCCGAGGGCGTACCGATCGTGTTCGGCACCGATTCGGGCGTTTCACCTCATGGCGACAACGCGAAGGAGTTCGGCTACATGGTCGAAGCGGGCATGCCCGAAATCGAAGCGCTGACCTCGGCGATGATGCCCGGCGCGATCCTGCTCGACCGCGCCGCCGATCTCGGTTCGATCGAAGCGGGCAAATTCGCGGACATCATCGCCGTGCCCGGAGACCCCACGAGCGACATCTCGCTGATGGAGCAGGTAGATTTCGTCATGAAGGACGGGCAAATCTACAAGCAGTGATTCGGGCGGGTACGAGCGGGACGATCAGAAACTCGGCGCCTCGACCGGCAGCAGTATGACCGGCACCATCTCGCTGTATTGAAACCAGTCGCCGTCGATGCGCTCGATCTGGCCGCCGCTTTCGTCCAACCGCAGACGGCCGGTGAATTCGAGATCGAGCCGCTGAATGGCGATCCGCAAGGCGTTTTCGTTAATGCTGACGCTGTCCGCCGGCATGCCGTAAATGCCCATTGCGGCGCTGAACAACTGCGCCCGCAATTCGCCGCCGTTCAGGCTGAAAGTGAACGCCAGCGTCATGCTGTCCCTGCCGATCACCAACGGCCCCTCGAAGGTGCCGAGCAGCGCTTCCGGCATCACATCCTGCGCCCGGACGCTGCCGGACAAGGCGATCAGGAGCAAGAGAATTGCGATGCGTGTCATGCGGCGAGTGTATGTCAGGGCTCGCATTCGCCGCAAATGCAGCCTGCCGGAATCAGCAGCCTGCTGGACGCAAGACGGTCGCGCCTATATGCTTCGACCCTCGAAAAAACGACGCTGAACCGCAGAATCCCCAATGAGCGATCTACCCGTGATCGAGTTGCTCTCCAACGACGCCGCCGAAGTCGACGCTTCCGTCATCTGGCTGCACGGTCTTGGCGCCGACGGCAACGATTTCGTGCCCGTAGTGCCACAACTGAAACTGCCGGCGGATTACGCGATTCGATTCGTGTTTCCAACGGCGCCGTCGATTCCGGTGACGATCAACAACGGCTGGGTCATGCCCGCCTGGTACGACATTCTCCGGCTCGATAATGTGCGCAGCATCGACGAAGCGGGATTGCGCGAATCGGCGGCGCAAACGCAGGCGTTGATTCGGCGCGAACTCGACCGCGGCATCGCCTGCGAGCGCGTCGTACTCGCGGGATTCTCCCAGGGTGGGGCGGTCTGCTTCGAAGCGGCGCTGTCATACGAGCAGCGGCTGGGCGGAGTCATCGCCTTGTCCACTTACTTTCCCACCGCGGACAGCCTGGCCATGCAACCGGCTCAACAGGGCCTCCCCGTACTCGTCTGTCACGGCCTGATGGATCCGATGGTGCCGGAATCACTTGGCCGGGCCGCCGTGGAAAGTCTGGGCGAGAAGGGGCTCACGCCCGAATACCACACCTATCCCATGGCCCACGAAGTCTACATGCCGGAAATCGAGCGGATCGGCCTCTGGCTCCGGTCCGTGCTGGGAAGCTGACTTACGGCGCGTCGGATCGTGACAGCACGAAGCGCCGGTTGAGTTCCTGCACCGGGCGCGCATTCATCGGATACAAGTCCGCGAAGGCATCGACCTGGGCCTGGGACACGGCAATCGTTTCATCGAGCACGACCCAGCTCACGACTTCGGAGCATGGCGGCGTGGTCAGCGAGCCGGCGTAGCGCGAATGGTCGAGCCCGTCCGGCAGCAAGGAATTGGGATCGAAACTCCCGAGGCTTGCGGGCTCGCCGACCGCATCGGGTATCGCGTTCCAGATTTCGTCGATGGCGGCATGACCGGCGCCGGCTTCCATGAAGACGCCTATGACGGCGAGATCGCCCTCGGTGGCCTGGTGTACGAAATGGACTTCCATGGGAATGCTGCGGCCGTCGACCGTGTGTTCGCTGGGAAGATGGAAGTGGAACTGCAACAGCGAGAAATCCCGGCCTTCGAGGCGCATCGAACTGCCCGGGGCCATGTTGACCTGGATCGTGTGACCGTTGTCGACGACTTCGGCGCCGGTGGATTGCCAATCGACTGCAAGCGTCCCGCCTTGCGCGGGAATCGTCCGGGCCAGATTGATCGGCGACTGCTGGCCGCCATCGGCGCAGGCCGCGAACGAAGCGGCGAGTCCGCCCCATTGACCGGGGCCCGTGGCGCCTTCGTAACTCCAGGAAACTTCTTCGGCGCCTTGTACGGACAAGGCCCCGATTCCGGCCAGCAGGATTACGCCGCCGGACAGTGCTGCTGGAAACAATCGTTTTTTCATTGTCGGTCTCCTGTTTTGTTCAAGAATCGTAGTTACGGCGGACCAGGTCAAGCGAATCCGGCCCGTCACCATTCCAGGGCTGCGCGCAACCCGAATTCGCTGGCGTCGTTGCTCAATATGCGCAGGATGTAATCGCCGGTGTTCAAGGTGGCGTGGGCGTAGCGCTCGTCAAAGACGTTTCGGCCGTACAAGGCGAAAAGCCAGTTCGAATCCGCGGGCCGATAGCTGAAATCGAAGTTTAGCAATTTTCTCGCGGGCAGTTCGGACCAGGGTCTTTGATTGGCCGCCGGCTCGCCGTACATCGAATCGCGCCAGGAATAGTCGGCGCGCAATACGAGAATGCCTTGCGATAGCGGCAGTATCCATTCAGGACTTGCCGAAACCGTCCAGCGGGGGCTCAGCAGCGGGACGATCCCCTCGGCTTCCGGAGCGGAGTCGAGATAGCCGATACGCGTATCGATGCCGAATCGGGAATGCAATTCCAGGCGGCTTTCCCATTCGATTCCCGCGCTGCGCTGGCCGACGATCACGTTGCGCGTGTCGAATCCCGCCCCCGACGTGTCGCTGGCTGCCAAGGGCAGATTGTCGTAGTTCGTCAGGAACAGCGCGGCGCTGACTCGCAGACGCTCCCCCAGGTTGCCCCTGAAGCCGATTTCATGATTTACGGCGGTGATATGGTCCCCGGCGGCGAAACAGTTCGGCGCGGAAACGTTGCCGGGCCGGGAGACGTCGACGAATCCGAACAGGCAATACGGCCGCGGCGGAAACTGACCCGCCTGGTAGCCGTTGGCGATACTGGCGAAAACGCTGGTCTGGCCGCGCAATTGCCAGGTGGCGGCCAGGTCCCAGTTCCATTCCCGCCAGTCGTGCCGGGCGCGGGCGTCGACGAAGTCGTTCAGTACGGCCCGGGCGTCCTTGAAGTCTTCGGTGTGGCGCAGCCCCGCGGAAATGCGTACGGCCGGGGCCGGACGATAGCCGACGCTGGCGTAGACCGCCTCGCTTTGGGTGTCCTGCAAGACGTGAAAGGTCGTCGGACCGCCGGCGAAAACCGCGTCGGGCTGCAGATTGAAACCGTCCTCCCGGAAAGCCCAGAGGCCGGCGACGAAATCCAGCGCGTCCCGCTCTCCCGAAACTTGCAATTCCAGCGAAGTCTGCTCGGCTTCGCCGATTTCGGGAAAGGACATGAAGTCGATAACAGTACTGTCGTCGTCGAGACCGCCGCGATAGTCCGAACTTCGGCGGCTGGCGATACCCTTGACGGTCAGGCCGGGATTCGCTTCCCATTCGGTGGTGAGCGACCAGCCGTGGGCCTGGTGCGACTTTTCTACGAGATCCGCTTCGCCGGAGAAGTTGTCGTATGGGTCCGGCGACACATCCGCGTTGCGCAGGCCGGCTTGAAAAAGCGAGCCTCCCGGAAGTTCGTCGATAAAGGTGGTGTACGGATTCATGCCATTGCGCCCGCTCGTGGCGTCCGCCGCCAGTAACAGGGAAAGCGAGTCGGCGGGACGCCAAAGCAGCGTCAGGCGTCCCGAGCGATCGCGCAATTCGCCGACGCCCCGGCCGGCGCCGGGCAGATTGACGAAATCGCCGATGCCGCCGCGCCGTTTGAGCGCGCCGCTGAAGGAGACCGCCGCGGTCTGTCCGAGCGGGATGTTTCCGAACAGGTCCAGATTGGCCCGCTCGCGCGTACCGGCCTCCAGCGCCAGCCGAGCCTCGGGCTCGATACCCGGTGCGCGGGTGACGATGTTGATCGCGCCGCCGATGGAATTGCGTCCCAGCAGCGTACCCTGGGGGCCGCGCAAGACTTCCACCCGTTCGATATTGGACAAGCTCCAGTGCTGTCCGATCTGCCTGCCCAGATAAACGCCGTCGACATACACGCCCACACCGGGGTCCGTGAGTATCAGGTGATCCTGAATGCCGATGCCCCGCAAGAAGGGATTGGCGCCGGCCGGAGTGCCCTGGGAAAACGTGCTGATATGCAGATTGGGCACGAACTTGCCCAGATCGACCATGTCGCGTATGCCTCGCTCCTCGACTTCGTCCGGGGAAAAGACGCTCAGCGAGGCAGGCACTTCATCGATGGTTTGAGCGCGCTTTCGGGCGGTGACGACAATGACTTCAACGCCGTTCCCGGTTTGGACTCCGCCGGCTTCCGCGCCGGCGGCCGGCATAACCGCCGCAAGGCACACGCCGAGGCAGGCAAGCGCGGCCAGTATCTTGTTCCTCTTCCTGTTTTTCCTGTCAGCCGCAGTCATGCCGTTCATGCGCTTGCGCAAGATCGATTCAGGGCCGGGGATTTTATGCGATTCCGCCGCATTCAAGCCACGCTCAAGCCGGAAAATCGCTATACTTACCCGAGGGCTTGACCTTAACGGGTATTTCGTCGTGATTTTTCTGGCGTCTTTCTGGGATCTGGTGGTCGAAAGCGCCCCCTGGCTGTTGGCTGGCTATCTGCTGGCGGGCATCATCAAGCAGGTGTTGCCCGACCGCTGGATCAAGGGCCAACTGGCGCAGCCGGGCGCCGGCTCGGTAGTAAAGGCGGCCTTTATCGGTGCGCCGCTGCCGCTTTGTTCCTGCGGCGTGATTCCCGCCGCCCTCGGTATCCGCAAGGCCGGCGCTTCCAAGGGGGCAACATCGTCCTTTCTCGTGGCGACCCCGGAGACCGGCGTCGATTCGATTTCCTTCTCCTATGCCGTGCTGGGTCCGATTTTCGCCCTGTGCCGGCCGATAGGCGCAATTCTCAGCGCCATAGTCGCCGGCCTGCTGGTCAATACCATGGACCGCGAAGACGAGTCCGCCGAAGTCGAAACCGACACGGGACATTGCTGTTCTTCGACGCAACAGAATGAGGAAGAAATGCCGCCGCTTGGCGAGAGGTTCGTCAATGCAATCACCTACGGCTATGGCAGCATGATTGCCGACACCGCCAAGTGGCTTGCCATCGGCCTTGGCGCGGCGGCGCTCATCACCGTGCTCGTGCCGCAATCCTTCTTCCTGCAATGGGGCGACGGCCTGATGGCGATGATCGTCATGGTGATCGTCGGGCTGCCGATGTATATCTGCGCCACCGCCTCGACTCCCGTGGCCGCCGGATTCCTGTTCGCCGGCATCTCTCCCGGCGCGGCCCTCGTGTTCATGCTCACCGGACCGGCGACCAATATCGCCACCATGGGAGTAATCAGGGAGCAAATGGGAACACGTTCGCTGATCGCCTATCTGATTGGAGTGATCGGCGCCGCCATCGCTTGCGGGCTATTGCTGAACGAACTGTACGAGTGGTTTGGCTGGCCGCTGCAACTTTCCGCCATGGTGCACGGCGAAAGCTGGCCATGGTGGCGGCATGGCCTGGCCGTATTGCTCTCGGTCCTGGTACTGCGAGTCTTTATCCAGCCGCTGTTCACTCAACGCGGGCGGCTTGCCGAAAGCGCCTGATCGGGTACGCGGTCCACCCTGGCGACGATCTGCTGGGAATCGTCGAGCACGAACATCCAGTCGGCCGCATCGGGCAGCGCGGCAAGCGCATGGCGGGTCAGGCGTTCGTAATGCTCGATGAAGCGGCGCAGTTGCGCTTCGTTCATGATCGCCGAACCCGCCGCTCCCGCGCTTTCGCGCAATTTCGCCTCTTGCAGTCCGCGCCAGCGATAAACGCTGTCGAAGTCCGGCGCGCACAGGAAGATCAGGCGGTCGAGACGGGCGAACACGCGCTCGTGGTACTCGGCGAGTTGGTCGTTCACAAAGCGGCGCCAGACACCGTCCGGATCCTCCTCGGCTTCGAGCGCGTTGACCGGCTGTTCGAGCTCTTCCGGCGCTTGCGGCCCGAGCCCGACAAACCAGCCTTCGAGCAGAATCAGATCGGGCCGCCCGCCGGTCCATGCCACGGCTTCGATACGGTCGTCGACGGACTTGTCGAATACCGGCAATGAGACCGAATCTCCGTCGCCGGCCCGGGTCAACTCGTCCAGGGCCGAAACGAGCAAGTCCAGATCGTGGGTTCCCGGTACGCCGCGAGTCGCGAGCAAGGGATGCAGCGTATCGGCGACTTCCCGCCGCCGGGCCCGGCCCAGATAGAAATCGTCGACCGACAGCGAGGCCGTGCGCAATCCCCACTTTGCCAGCAAGCGCGGCAGCAGGGCGGCCAGCGTGGTCTTGCCGCTGCCCTGGGCGCCGCTGACCCCGATTCGCAACGGCCTGGAAGAACCGGCGGCAAGGTCTCGCAGAATCCAGGCGAGCGGCAGGATTCCGTTCCTGCCCTGCTCCCGATAGCTTTCGGGCAGACCCTGTTCCGTGACAAAGCCGTCGATCACTTCAAGGGGAAATTCAGACTCCATGCCGTCTTCCGGTTTCACGCAATTCCGCCCCCGAAAATATATTGCCCGGGCGTCGCGGACAACCGCTTTGATACATGCCCGTATGTGATAAGGTTGGATTCCTGAGCCTTCGTTGTCCATGCCGTTTGAACAAGATTCGATGCTGGGATCCCTCTATTCCGATCGCCCGATCGCGGTTTCGCCCGCGCTGGCGGCGACCATCGGTCTGGAGGAAGCGGTCATGGTCCACGTGCTCGCCGAATTGCTGACCTTTCGCGCCGCCGAACGACTTGAGTCGCATCCCAACCTCGATTTCGTGCTGTTGAGCGAGGCGGACACAGGTCGTTTCTTTCCTTTCTGGAAACCGGCGGATATCGACCGTATCCGGCTGCAGTTGATGCAACTCGACATGCTGGTTTACGAGCCGCATCCCACGGAGAAGGGCGCCGCCTGGTATGCCTTGCAGCGCATGGACAGCGCCCCGCGGCAGCAGAGCCGGGTGCGCAGGCGGCGCAGCGCGACCGGACCGATTCCACCGGACTGGCGGCCTGATGCGCAATGGATCATGCAATGCCGCCAGCAGAACATTCCGGAAGACTTCGTTCATGCCCAGGTTCCCCGATTCGTGCTGTATTGGCGCGAACGCGGCGAAGCGCGCTTTTCATGGGGCAACGAGTTCTACCGGCACGTGCTGAAACTCTGGCGCGAGGAACAAACCGCCGCCGGCGCGCGTGAGCGATTCGGAGAGATGAGTTGGCGGTGGCGGCCCGATGACGTCGCCATGGGGATCCTCCTGCACGATGGCGTCAATCGCAACTTCATCGAAGACGCGATTCCCGAATTCGTCCTGTACTGGATGGAGCGCGGCGTGATGCGGGACGCGTGGAATACGAAATTCATCAAACACGTACAACAGCAATGGATTCGTTTTCAGGCGGCGGAAATGTACGGCCTGGAGCCGAAACCGATAGCCAGGGACTGGCAGCCTGACGCGGCCTGCCTGGAAATCCTGCAATTGGCGCAGATCGACGAGGAATGGGCCCTGGGTCAAGTGCCGGAATTCGTGCTGTACTGGCGCGAAACCGGCGAAGCCAGGGCATCCTGGAGCATGATTTTCCTCCAGCGCATGAAACAGTTGTGGGCGAGGCGTCTGGACGGCAAGGCCGCCGGAGTGGTCGATCCGGGAAGTCGAATGCCCGGGAACGAAAACGAACAGGACGATCGGGATTGGGTAGAGTTTCACACCGACCGCTGGTGGGCTGTGCAATCCGGGGCGGGCAAACCGTGAACAAGCCTCTTGAACCGGCTGACCCGCGCAAGCTCGTGCGATTCGGCGTGGATGCAGAAGCCGCGGAAGCAGAGAAGAACCATCCGGCCGGGAGTACTGAAGCCGACGCGCTGCACATCGCTGTCGATGAAATGTTCGCCAAGTTCCAGCTCGCCTACCACAACCAGTTCAACAAGGCCTTTCCCACCAAAGCCCTGCTCAACCGGGCCAAGATGTTCTGGCACGAAAATCTCAAGAGCTTCAGCCCGGCCCAGATTCAACGGGCCACGGCTGAATTGAGCAGCAGCTCCGAATTCATGCCGAATCTTGCCGATATCGTGAACGCCTGCCGCAAGGATATCGCCTTGTTCGGCCTGCCGCCGGTGCGGCGCGCCTACGAGGAAGCCTGCCTGGCGCCGGCGCCCAAGGCCGAATACGACTGGTCCCACGAGGCGGTCTATCTCGCCGGCCGCGCGGCGGGCTGGTCCTTGCTGGCGAGCGAACCCGAGTCGGTGAGTTTTCCGCAGTTCGAATACCATTATCGCGATCTCTGCCGGCAGGTGGTCGAAGGCGCCGAGCTGAAGATCGAACGTCCCGCCCCCTTGCCGGAACAGACCCGAACCGAACTGGGCGCCGCCGAATTGCGCAAGCGCCTGCGAAAAATGCGTAAGGAACTCGGTCTGTAAGCCGCGTCCGGGATTCTCCGCATCGGGTATAATTCGCGTCCCCGCCCGACGCTCAAGGAGCAGCAGATGTTCAACCCGGCCGACACCCTGGCCAAGTGCGACCCCGCCGTGGCCGAGGCCATCCGCGGTGAAGAGACCCGGCAGGAAAACCATATCGAACTGATTGCCTCGGAAAACCACACCAGCCCCCGCGTACTTGAAGCCCAGGGCTCGGTGCTGACCAACAAGTACGCCGAAGGCTATCCGGGCAGGCGCTATTACGGGGGTTGCGAGCATGTCGACGTGATCGAGCAACTCGCCATCGACCGCGCCTGCGAACTGTTCGGCGCCGATTTCGCCAACGTGCAGCCGCATTCGGGCTCCCAGGCCAATGTGGCGGCCTATGCCGCCCTGATGCAGCCCGGAGACACCTTGCTCGGCATGTCCCTGGCCCATGGCGGCCATCTCACCCATGGCGCATCGGTCAGTTTTTCCGGACGCATCTACGAGTCGGTGCAATACGGCCTGAATGAGGATACGGGCGAGATCGACTACGAGCAGGTCGCAGCTCTTGCGCGGGAACATCGGCCGAAAGTGATCGTGGCGGGATTCTCGGCCTATTCGCGCGTCATCGACTGGCAGCGCTTCCGCGACATCGCCGACGAAGTCGGCGCGTATTTCGTCGTCGACATGGCCCATGTCGCCGGCCTCGTCGCCGCCGGTCTCTATCCGAGCCCGGTGCCTTTTGCCGACGTGACTACGACCACGACCCACAAGACGTTGCGAGGGCCGCGCGGCGGCCTGATCCTGGCGAAGTCGAACCCGGAACTGGACCAGAATTTACAAAAGCGACTCAATTTCAACGTCTTCCCCGTCGGGCAGGGCGGACCGTTGATGCACGTCATCGCCGCCAAGGCGGTCTGCTTCAGGGAAGCCATGAGCGATGAATTCAGGGCGTACCAGCAACAGGTGCTCAACAACGCACGAGCCATGGCGAACACTTTCCTGGCGCGCGGCTTCGACGTCGTTTCGGGCGGCACCGACGACCACCTGTTCCTGCTCAGCCTGATCCGCCAGCGGATCACGGGCAAGGACGCCGACGCCGCTCTCGGACGGGCGCATATCACGGTCAACAAGAACGCGGTGCCGAACGATCCCCATCCGCCTTTCGTCACGAGCGGCCTGCGCATCGGCAGCCCGGCGGTGACGACTCGCGGCTTCAGGGAATCCCACATGGAAGCGCTTGCGGGCTGGATGTGCGATATTCTCGAAGACCTCGATAACGAAACCCTGATCGGCGAGGTGCGGGAGAAAGTCCTGGCCCTGTGCCGGGAATTCCCGGTTTACCGGAATTCCGCCTGAGCGGGGTTCCCGAACGGAACATAAGCAATATGCATTGTCCTTTTTGCGGTGCGGTGGACACCAAGGTAATCGATTCCCGGCTCGTGTCCGACGGCAATCATGTGCGCCGCCGCCGCGAGTGCATCACCTGCGAGGAACGCTTCACGACTTACGAATCCGCCGAACTCGTCATGCCTCGCCTCATCAAGAGCGACGGGTCGCGCGAGCCTTTCAACGACGAGAAGCTGCACGCCGGCTTGCAGAAAGCGCTGGAAAAGCGGCCGGTAAGCATCGAAAAAGTGGAAGCCGCGGTCAATCGGATCAAGGCGAAACTGCGCGCCGGCGGCGAGCGCGAAATTCCCTCGCGCATGGTGGGCGAAGAGGTGATGCGGGAGTTGCGCGAGCTCGATGAAGTCGCTTTCGTGCGCTTCGCCTCGGTGTATCGCAGCTTCAGGGATCTGGAAGAGTTCCGCCAGGAAATCGAGCGCCTCTCGAAAGGCGGTTAGGTTCGGATGCGAACCATTACCCAAGCGGATTGCACTGGCGCTACAGCGGAGTGGCCGGGGCACATGCGGCGCGCGTTCGAACTCGCGCGTTCGGTGCTTTCCTGCGCGCCGAATCCCCGGGTGGGTTGCGTGATCGTGCGGGACGGCCGCCGCGCGGGTGAAGGTTTTCATGCCGGCGCCGGCCGCGAGCACGCCGAAATCGCGGCGCTGGCCGCGGATCCCGACAGCGGCGCCGGGGCGACAGTGTTCGTAACCCTCGAACCCTGTTCCCACGAAGGCCGCACCGGGCCTTGCACCAGAGCGCTGATCGAAGCCGGTGTCAAGCAGTTGGTAATCGCCGGGCTCGACCCCAATCCGCAAGTCTCCGGAGTCGGGCAACTCGAAGCGGCAGGCATCGAGGTCTTCCGATTTGAGGATTTCGTCGCCGAGGCGGCAGAACTCAACAAGGGCTTTCTCCTGCGTATGAATCTCGGCAGGCCCTTCGTGCGCTGCAAACTCGCCATGAGCCTCGACGGCAGGACCGCGCTGGCCGACGGTCAAAGCAAATGGATCACCGGCCCGGAGGCGCGGGCCGACGCGCAACTGCTGCGCGCGGCAAGTTGCGCCATCGTCACCGGAGTCAACACCATACTTGCCGACGATCCTGCCTTGAACGTCCGGCCTGATGCGCTGAAAGGCGGCGACCGGGTACTGGCGGAAACGCGGCTGGCTGAAGCGGGTCAGCCATTGCGGGTAATTGTCGACAGCAAACTGCGTACTCCCAGGAAAGCGAAGACACTTTCCCTCCCGGGAGAAGTGAAGATTTTCAGCTTGTGGGGCCGGGACGCCGCACGCTTTCCGGATAGCGTCGAGTTGATCAGCGCTTCGGCGAGTCAGGAAAGGGTGGACCTGGAATTCGTGCTAAACTGCCTCGCCACGAGATTCGAGTGCAACGAAATCCTGGTCGAAGCCGGGCCGATTTTGGGCGGGGCGTTGCTGACTGCCGGCCTGATCGACGAACTGGTCATCTATATGGGCGCCCGATTGCTGGGCAGCGACGCAAGACCCCTGCTGGAATTCGCCGGTCCCGATTCCCTGACGCAAAGCGAGGCGCTCGAGATAGTCGATGCCGGCGTCATCGGCGACGGGCTCAGGATCGTCGCCCGGCCGGCGGCCCGATGAGGAAAGGCGCATGTTTACCGGAATCGTCGCCGCCATGGGAACCCTGCTCGAACGCAGCGTCCGCGGCAACGCCCGCGGTGATGAAGGTCGCTTGCGAATCGCCGTGGGAATGCTCGATCTGGGCGATGTGAGCATTGGCGACAGCATCGCCGTGAACGGCTGTTGCCTGACCGTGGTGGAGAAGGAGGCGGACAGCTTCAGCGCCGATGTTTCCAACGAGACCTTGCGTTGCACGACGCTGGGCTCGCTCGAGCCGGGGCGGCGGGTCAATCTGGAGAAATCCATGCGCCTCGGCGACCGGCTCGGCGGACATCTGGTCAGCGGGCATGTCGACGGCATCGGCGCCTTGCTGCGGCGGGAAAGCGACGGCGACAGCCTGCGGCTGGAATTGCGGGCGCCGGCCGAACTGGCGAGATACATCGCCCGCAAGGGCTGCATCTGCATCGACGGCGCCAGCCTGACGGTAAACGAAGTGGAAGGAACCGATTTCAGCGTGAACGTCATTCCCCATACCCGGGCGGAAACGATCATCGGCCAGTACCGGGAGGGACAGCAGGTAAATCTGGAAGTGGACCTGCTCGCGCGCTATATCGAACGATTGCAACAGGGCGGCGCGGAGTAAGGGGCCGGCCCGGACGAGAAACAGACAAGAAGATGAAACTGAATACGACGGCGGAACTGATCGACGATATCCGCCAGGGCAAAATGGTCGTCATCATGGACGACGAGGAACGCGAGAACGAAGGCGACCTCGTACTCGCGGCGGAGCGCGTGCGCCCGGAAGACATCAATTTCATGGCTAAAAATGCCTGCGGCCTGATCTGCCTGACCTTGACCCGGGAGCGCTGCGAGTTCCTCAAGCTGCCGTTGATGGTCAATGACAACCGCACCCGGCACAAGACCAGTTTCACTGTTTCCATCGAAGCCGCGAGCGGCGTTTCCACAGGCATTTCCGCCGCCGACCGGGCGCGCACGATCCAGGTAGCGGTAAGCGTCGAATCGCGCCCGGAAGACATCGTCCAGCCGGGCCATATCTTTCCGATCATTTCCCAGCCCGGCGGCGTCCTGCGGCGGGCGGGACATACCGAAGCCGGCTGCGACCTGGCGCGGCTGGCGGGCTATACGCCGGCGGCGGTCATCGTCGAAGTCATGAACGAAGACGGCAGCATGGCGCGCCGCGGCGATCTCGAAGAGTTCGCCCGTGCGCACAAGCTCAAGATCGGCACCATCGCCGACCTCATCCATTACCGGCTGGCGAACGAACATACCGTGACCCGCACGGCGACCAACCGCCTCAAGACCCGCCACGGCGAATTCGAAGTGCATACCTATCTCGATTCGATCAGCGGCAGCACGCATCTGGCCTTCAGCCTGGGCAAGATTTCCCCGGACGAGTCGACCCTGGTGCGCGTGCATATTCCCAATACCTTGCGTGATGTCTGTGAAGTACTCAGCGGCGAGCGCACAAGCTGGTCCTTCGGCAGCGCGCTCGAGCGGATCAGCGAAGAAGGCAAGGGCGTCGCGGTCCTGCTGTCCGGCGACGACTACGGGCAGGGCGTCGACCAGGCCATGGCCGCTGTGCTTGCCGCGGGCCGCCGCCGCAACGCAGGCGCGGAATTGCGCAGCGATCTCACCATCGGCACGGGATCGCAGATTCTGCGCGATCTCGGAGTCGGCAAAATGCGGCTGCTCAGTTTCCCGGCGCGTTTCAACGCCATTTCGGGCTTCGATCTGGAAGTCGAGGAATTCGTGCGCTTCAAGAAGCCGCGCAATGGGGGCAACGGCAAGTGAACGCCGGTTCCATACTCAAGGGAGATCTGCAGCCGGGCAATGCGCGTTACGCCATCGCCATGAGCCGGTTCAACAGTTTCATCGTCGAAAGGCTGCTCGACGGCGCCCTGGAAGCCCTGACCGCGCAAGGCGTGGAACGCGACCGCATCAGAATCGTCCAGGTTCCGGGCGCCTGGGAACTGCCTCTGGCGGTTAGAACTCTCGCGCAGCGGTGCGACATCGACGCGGTTATCGCCCTGGGTACGGTAATCCGCGGCGAAACGGCGCATTTCGACTACGTCGCCGGAGAATGCGTGCGCGGCCTGAACCGCGTCATGCTGGAATCCGCCAAGCCCGTGACCCTGGGAGTGCTCACGGTGGAAACGGTGGAGCAGGCCGAAGCCCGTTCGTGTCCCAGCGACAACAAGGGGGCGGAAGCGGCGCTCGCTGCCATGGAGATGGTCAGCCTGATCGCGCGCCTGGAATCCCGGTGAACGCCGGCAGCGGCAAGCGCATGGCTTCGCCCCGGAGCGGAGCGCGCCGCCTCGCCTTGCAAGCTCTATACCAATGGATCATGGCGGAAAACGACCCTCATGAGATCGCGGACCAGTTGCGCGAAGACGCGAAAGGCCGCATCGATTGGGATTACTTCCAGCAATTGTTTCCTGCGACAGCGGAAGGCAGCGGCGAGCTGCAACGGCATCTGGAGCCGGTGCTGGACGACAGGCGACTCGATCCGGTGGAACAGGCCGTCATCTGGCTGGGAACTTTCGAACTCGCCAGCCAGCCGGACGTTCCTCCGCGCGTGGTTATCGACGAAGCCGTGGAACTGGCGAAGGTATTCGGCGCCACGGACAGTTACAAGTACGTCAACGCGGTGCTCGACAAGTTGGTGCCGCGGCTGCGCGGCGACAAGGCCGCCGCCGGCTGAAAATGAGCCTTACCGAGCGCGACATCATCGGCCGGTATTTCAATGTGCCGGAACTGGCCTTCCCAAGGCCGGAAATCGAACTCGGCCCCGGCGACGACGCCGCCATCCTGCATGTTCCCGAAGACAAACGCCTGGTCGTTTCCACCGACGTACTCGCCGCGGGAGTGCATTTCCCGGAAGACGCCGCGGCGGAATCGGTCGCATACCGATCACTCGCGGTCAATCTCAGCGATCTGGCCGCTATGGCGGCCGAACCCCTGTGCTTCACTCTGGCCTTGACCTTGCCGCAGGCGAATTCGCAGTGGCTGGGAGCTTTCGGCGGCGGTCTGGCGGAACTCGCGCAGGAGTTTCGCTGCTCCCTGATCGGCGGCGACATCAGCCGGGGACCCTTGCAGATAGCGATACAGGTTCATGGTTTGTGCCTGGCTGGCCGCGAACTTCGCCGCGAGGGAGCCCGGCCCGGACAGAATGTGTATGTCACCGGCTGGGTCGGAGACGGCGCTCTGGGCCTCGCCGGTCTTGGCGTCGCGACGCCGGGCATCGCGTTCAACGCGCCGCTGGGGGAACTGCCGGAAGCGTGCCGGGCGCATTTCCATGCCGCGTATTTTCGTCCCCGGCCTCGCGTCGGATTCGCCATTGCCGCCGCGCCGCTGATTGCCTGCGCCATCGACTTATCAGACGGACTGCTCGGAGACGCCGGGCATCTGGCCAAGGCAGGCGGCGTGGGCATCGTGCTGGATCCCGAGCGGTTTCCGTTCTCTCCCTCGGCCCGCTGTTGTGCAAACGAGGAATCCCGCATTCGCGCAGCGCTCGCCGGGGGCGACGATTACGAATTGTGCTTCACCGCCGACCCTGGCAATGATGAGGAACTCATGGCGATCGCGGCGGGTATGGATCTGCCCCTGACCTGCGTCGGCGAGGTGACGGCGGGCGAGGGCGTACGTTGCGATGGCATGGAGCCGGACTTTGCGTCATTCGATCACTTCGAAAGATTGCGGCATGAATGAACCCGTTCCCAATCCTTCGTTCCGGGAACTGCTGGCGCGACCGGTGGACTTGCTGGCTTTCGGCTTCGGCAGCGGACTGGCGCCCCGGGCGCCGGGCACTGCCGGCACCCTGGCCGCCGCCGCGATCTGGCTGGCGCTTCCCATACCGTCCTTCGCGCTGGAGTTATTGCTGATTCTTGCCGCGACGGCGGCCGGCGTCTGGATTTGCGGCCGCAGCGCGGCGCGGCTGGGCGGCGGCGACCGTCCCGGCATCGTCTGGGACGAATTCGCCGGCTGCTGGATCACCCTGGCGCTGGTTCCCGCCGGCTGGCAATGGGCGCTGGGGGGATTGCTGCTGTTCCGCCTGCTCGACATCCTCAAACCCTGGCCGATCAAGCGGCTGGACCGCGATATCGGGGGCGGCCTGGGCATCATGCTCGACGATGTCGTTGCGGGTATAATGGCCGCCCTTTTCATGCAATGCCTACGATTGCTCGCCTGATTGCCGGTCAGGAACAAAACCGGGGGTTTTCGAATTGTGACCATTGAATTCGTCGCTCAAGCTAAGTTGCCGACCCGCTGGGGCGATTTCAGGATTTACGGCTTCAAGGACCTGCAAGCGGAAAAGGAACATGTCGCGCTGGCGTTGGGGAATCTGAACCTCGAAGAGCCCTTGCTATGCCGGATTCACTCCGAATGCCTGACCGGCGACAGCATGTTCAGCCTGCGCTGCGATTGCGGCCCGCAACTCGAATTCGCCATGCAGCGGGTTTCCGAGGCGGGCCGCGGCCTGATCCTGTACCTGCGCCAGGAAGGCCGCGGCATCGGCCTGCTCAACAAGTTGAAAGCGTACGCCTTGCAGGACTCCGGCGCGGACACCGTCGAAGCCAACGTCCAGCTCGGCTTCGAGCCCGACAGCCGGGAATACCAGATCTGCAAGCCCATGCTCGACTTTTTCGATATCCGCAACGTGAAACTGATGACCAACAATCCGGCAAAGGTGAAGGCCTTGCAGGACATGGGCATCGAAGTCAGCGAGATCATCCCGATCCACACCGGCGCCAACCCGCACAACGAAACCTATCTCGCCGTGAAGATCAACAAACTCGGCCACATGAGCAAGTCCCGCGGTCGATGAGCAACAAGGACTCCGGCAAGCTGATTACCGTCGACTTGCTGCGCCATGGGGAGCCGGGAGGCGGGGATATCCTGCGGGGGCGGGTTGACCCGGAACTGACGGACCGCGGCTGGCGTCAGATGGAGGCCGCCGCCGAGTGCGCCGGCGCGAACTGGACCCACATTATCGCCTCGCCCTTGCAGCGTTGCCGCGATTTCGCCCAACGTCTGGCGCAAGGCCGGCAGCTCGAACCGCGCATAGAGGATCACTGGCAGGAGATCGATTACGGCGACTGGGATGGCATGCCCATTGCGGAATGGCGCGCCAGATCAGCGTCGCAGTTCAGGAGTTTCCGGGAAGACATTACCGCGCTGGCGCCGCCCAACGGCGAGACCTTTGTCGAGTTCCGCGACCGCGTATTGGGCGCGTGGAGTAGCTTGGCCGGACTGCCCGGCGGCAGCCATGTGCTGGTGGTGACCCATGGCGGCGTGATGCGGGTGATATTGCCGACGGTGCTGGGCATGCCATTGAATCAAAGCAATCCGCTGCATATCCCCTTTGCCTGCCTCAGCCGGGTGTTGCTCAATGTGAACGGCAGGAACCGCCGGGCCAGCCTGCTGTTTCACAATGCCGGGCAACCGGTTCAGTAATCGAGGCCTTTCTGCGCCTTGACGCCGTGATTGAAGGCGTGGCGCACTTCCTTTATCTCGCTCACGGTGTCGGCCATTTCAAGCAGTTCGCGGCCGGCGTTGCGGCCGGTGACGACAACATGCTGATGCGCGGGGCGCCCGCGCAAGGCTTCGAGCACCCTGGCCTTGTCGAGATAGCCGTAGGTCAGCATATAGGTCAGTTCATCGAGAATGACGAGGCCGGTGGCTCCGTCGGCGAGTAGCGCTTCGGCCTTGCTCCAGGCCTGTTCGGCGGCGGCGATGTCGGTCTGGCGATCCTGGGTTTCCCAGGTGAAGCCCGTGCCCATGACGTGAAATTCAACGAGCGGATTTTCGGCGAAAAGCATTTGCTCGCCGCATTCCCAGGTACCCTTGATGAATTGCACCACGGCGCAGCGCAGACCGTGGCCGACGCTGCGGGCGAGCATGCCGAAAGCCGAGGAACTCTTGCCCTTGCCGTTGCCGGTGAGGACGAGCAGCAGCCCGCGGTCCTCGGTGGCGGCGGCTATGCGGCTGTCGACATACTCCTTCTTGCGCTGCATGGCGCGCTTGTGGCGTGCGCTGCGGTCGGTTTCCGCCATCGTGAAAAGTCAGATCGCGCGGCAGCGAATCTTGTCCGCGGCGAGCTTTTCATGGATTGCGCGGGCGATGCCGGCGGCGTCGAGTCCGGCCTTTTGCAGCATGTCCGGCGGCTTGCCGTGTTCGAGGAACTCGTCGGGCAGGCCGAGATTGAGCACGGGCATGCGATAGCCGTCGCGCAACAGCACTTCGTTCACCGCCGAGCCCGCGCCGCCCATGACGGCGTGTTCCTCGATGGTAACCACCAGTTCATGGCCGCCCGCCGCCTTGCGGATGACGTTCTCGTCGATGGGTTTGACGAAACGCATGTCGTACACCGTGGCGTTGAATTCCTCAGCCGCCGCGAGCGCCGGAGCGAGCATGCTGCCGAAGGCAAGGACCGCCACGTCGCG
The DNA here is from genome assembly GCA_022822865.1 of Pseudomonadales bacterium. Taxonomy (GTDB): domain Bacteria; phylum Pseudomonadota; class Gammaproteobacteria; order Pseudomonadales; family Pseudohongiellaceae; genus UBA9145. The sequence continues at coordinate 49,695 of JAJDYJ010000033.1, forward strand.
GCCTTCGCGCCGCAACACGGCTTCGCCGATGGGAACGGTCTTCCAGTCGTCGCCGATGGCGGCGCCGGGACCCTTGCCGCGGGGATAGCGCACCGCGGCCGGTCCATGGTGGTCGTAACCGGTGCATAACAGCAGCCGGGTTTCCTCTTCGTCGCTCGGCGTCATGACCACGATGTTGGGCACGCAACGCAGATAGGCCAGATCGAAGCTGCCGGCATGGGTCGGGCCGTCTTCCCCTACCAGGCCGGCCCGGTCGATGGCGAACAGCACGTCGAGATTCTGCAAGGCCGTGTCGTGGATGAACTGGTCGTATGCGCGTTGCAGGAAAGTCGAATAAATCGCGACCACCGGTTTCAGTCCCTCGCAGGCGAGGCCCGCGCCGAAGGTGACCGCGTGTTGTTCGGCGATCGCCACGTCGTGGAAGCGGTCCGGGAATTCCTTCGAGAATTCGACCATGCCCGAGCCTTCGCCCATGGCGGGAGTGATGGCGACGAGTTTTTCGTCGCGCCGGGCCGCCGCGCACAGCCATTTGCCGAACACCTGGGAATAGGTCGGCGGACTCGCGGCCTTGCTCTTCCCGCGCTGGCTCGCGTCGGCGAGCGGCGCCACCTTGCCGATGGCGTGCATGCCGAACGGATCGCTTTCCGATTCGCTGTAGCCCTTGCCCTTGTGGGTGACGACATGCAGCAATTGCGGACCTTCCAGGTTCTTGATGTTGCCGAGGGCTTCGAGCAGATGGGCGATATTGTGGCCGTTGATGATGCCCATGTAGTTGAAACCGAGCTGGTCGAACAGGGTGCCGGGAGACAGCATGCCTTTCATGTATTTTTCGGTCTGTTCGGCCGCGCGCAGCATCTTCGGCGCCTTGGCCAGCACTTTTCTGCCGCCTGCGCGAAAGAAGTTGTAGGACTTGCTGGCCCACAGCCGGCCGAAATAGTTCGACAACCCGCCGACGTTATGCGAAATCGACATGTTGTTGTCGTTGAGGATGATGAGGATGTTCTCATTCAGATGGGTGCAATGATTCATCGCCTCGAAGACCATGCCCGCGGTCATCGCGCCATCGCCCACGATGGCGACGATATTGCGGTCGTCGCCGTTCATGCGGCGGCCCACCGTCATGCCGAGGGCGGCGCTGATCGCGGTGCTGGAATGGCCGACGCCGAAAGTGTCGTACTCGCTTTCGAAGCGGGTCGGAAAAGCGGCCAGGCCGCCGGCCTGGCGCATGGTGTCCATGCGGTCGCGGCGGCCGGTGAGTATCTTGTGCGGATACGCCTGGTGGCCGACGTCCCAGACGAGCCGGTCGGTGGGCGTGTCGAAAATGTAATGCAGGGCGATGGTCAGTTCGACCACGCCGAGGCCGGCGCCGAGATGGCCGCCGGTCTTGCCCACGCAATAGAGCAGATAAGCGCGCAACTCGTCCGCCAGCGCCGACAACTGATCCGTTTCAAGCCGGCGGAGGTCTTCCGGCGTATCGATCGTGTCGAGCAATGGCGTTTGAGGCCTTTTTGTTGGTATTTCCTTCAGCATGCCGTTTGGAACCCCACCTGGATATTCGAGCATACTCTATCGTTCGAGGCGAATGTGCCTGCGGGCGAAGTCGCTCATGAAATCTAGTTTATTCTTTCAACTATATATGCGGCAAGATGGCGCAACGGATCAGCGTCGGCGCCGAATTCATCGAGCGCCCTGGCGGCGCCCGCGGTCAGTTCTCCGGCGCGTTTTCGGGCCGGCTCCAGGCCGAGCAGGGCTACATAGGTCGCCTTGTCGCCGTCGCGGTCGGAGCCCTGGGGTTTGCCCAGGGTTCCGGTATCGGAAACTTCGTCGAGAATGTCGTCCTGGATCTGGAACGCAAGTCCGATATGGTCCGCGTACCTGCCCAGGCCTTCGAGTTGTGCGGCAGTCGCATTTCCGCTGCTCAGGGCGCCGAGCAGTACGCTGGCGCGAATGAGTGCGCCGGTCTTGAGCCGGTGGGTGGTTTCCAGCTCGTCGAGCGAAACTTCCTGCCCGTCCGCCGCCAGGTCCCTCACCTGCCCCCCCACCATGCCGGCCGGTCCCGCGGCCTGGGCGAGTTCGTGCGCCATCCGCAGGCGGTCGCCCTTGCCGGCATCCGGCCGGCAGAGGATTTCAAAGGCCATCGACTGCAAGGCGTCTCCGGCCAGAATTGCGGTCGCTTCGTCGAAAGCCTTGTGCAGACTGGCACGGCCGCGGCGCAGATCGTCGTCGTCGAGGGCCGGCAGATCGTCGTGTATCAGCGAATAGACATGGATGAACTCGACCGCGCACGCGGCCGCGTCGGCGTCATCGAAGTCTCCGCCGAGGGCCTGGCAGCCGGCATAGACGAGTAATGGCCGCACGCGTTTGCCGCCGCCGAGCAGGACGTAGCGGATCGCTTCCTCGAGGCCGGGGCAGGGAAAGTCGGCCTGGTCGAGGCAGCGTTTCATCGATCGGTCGACGCGTTTTTTGCAAGCCGCCCGAAATTCTTCGAATGTGCCGGTCATGACCGCAGGCGGGCTTGTCAGTCCGCGGCCGGATCGAGCTTGAGGTCTTCGGTGTCGCCTTCGGCCGAAGTGAGCACCTTGACCTTCTGCTCCGCCGCCTCCAGCGCCTGCTGGCAATCCCTGACCAGTTTCACGCCGTTCTCGAAAGCTTCGAGAGATTCTTCCAGGCCGAGATTGCCGTCTTCCATGCGGGTCACGAGTTGCTCGAGTTCCCGCAGCTTCTCCTCGAAATTGAAATCGTTCCTGCTGTCTTGTTTCTCGTCTTTACCCATATTGTTTTCCCGTGCTTCCCTGAGTCGGTTACGCAAGCAACTGACCTAACCCTAGTGTGGCTATATCCAGATCGGTCACGATGCCGATAATCTCGCCCGCTTCCACCACCGGCGCCACCCGGATGCGGAAACGTTCGAACAGACGTGAAGCGTAACGTATATTCATGCCCGGATGCACGGACAGCACCGGCTTGCTCATGATTTCGTAGATGCGCACGCGATCCGGCGAGCGGTCCGGGCCGATCACCTTGCGCACGATATCGGTGTGCAGCACGAGGCCGTATTCGTCGTTTTCGTCGCGCCGTTCGACGATCATGCAACGCGCGTCGGCTTCGCGCATTTGCAGAAACGCTTCCGCCACGGCGTCCATTCCGCTGACGCGGACATAGCGCTGGTTCATGACCTCGCGGACTGTTACCATGTTCTTCTCGCTCATTTGCCTGTCTCCAGAATTTTCTCGTTCATATTCTCTTGCCCAGTTCCCGCGCGAGCCTGTCGACCTGCGCCGACACGCCGACGACGTCCTCGACGTCGAGTTGAATGGCAATCCCGGCGCCGGACTTTTCCTCGAATTCGCCTGCCTTGCAGATCTCTTCAAGTATATGACGGCTCATATGCTGTTCCACCGTGAACAGCACGACATCCCGGCGCGAGTCCAGCGACAGTCCGAATATGCCTTTCGGCGCGTCCAGACCTTCGCCCCGGGCGGTGGGGATGATGGTGGCGCCGGTCGCTCCGTGGTCGCGCGCGGCCCTGACGACCTTGTCGGTCAGCCGGTCGTCGACGAAGGCCACGATCAGTTTGAACTTCATTTGCGAGATCCTCCCGTTCGGCCCTTCCGGGCCATGTATGCCGAAAGCTGTGCGTACGCCAGCACGCTGATGATGGCGAACGGGGCCGCGAAGGCGATCAGCCCGAAACCGTCGATCAGCGGATTGCGCCCCGGCACCGCGCCGGCCAGTCCCAGGCCGAGCGCGGCAACGAGGGGCACCGTCACCGTGGATGTGGTAACGCCGCCGGAATCGTACGCCAGCGGGACCATCTTTCGCGGCGCCGTGGCGGTCTGTATCACCACTACAATGTAACCCGCAATGATGAACCAGTGAATCGGCAGCCCGTAAATGATCCGGTAGACGCCCAGGGTTATGCCGGTCGCGACGCCGAGGGCCACCGCCATGCGCAGGCCCAGAACGCCCACCGAGCCGCCGGAAATTTCGCCGGCCTTGCCCGCCACCGCGATCAGCGAAGGTTCGGCCATGGTGGTGCTGAAGCCGATGGCGAAGGCGAACAGGTAGATCCATCCGTACCTGAGCCAGCCTTGACCGTCAACGCCTGCGATGGCTTGGGCGATTAGTTGTTCCGCCATGCCGCGGCCAAGGGGAAAGATAGCCGTTTCCAGGCCGATCAGGAACAGCACGATGCCGAGCACAACGAATACGAATCCGGTCAGCACACGGGCCGGATTGGCCAGGCTCCGGCGCAGCACGAGAAACTGGAACACGATGACGACGAGCACGATGGGCAGGACGTCGCGCAAGGTGCCGAACAAGGTAGAGAATGTGAGTTCGGCCCAGTCCATCAGTTCGCGACCATGCCATAGCCCATGACGAAGATCATTGGCGTCAGCGATGCGAAAGCGATCAGGCCGAAGCCATCGAGCATCGGATTGCGGCCGCGGATCGAACTCGCGAGACCGACGCCGAGCGCGGTGACCATGGGCACGGTAATCGTCGAAGTGGTGACGGCGCCGGAGTCATAGGCGATGCTGACGATCTCGCGGGGAGCGAAAACGGTCATGACGACGACGAGGGCGTAACCGCCGATAATCAGCCAATGGATCGGCCAGCCCATGAGAATGCGGATCACGCCGATGACGATGGCGGTGCCGACGGCAAAGGCGACGACATAGCGCAGTTCCAGCGCGTAGCGGGCGATCGCGGCCGGATCGCCGGCGATGACGCCTGCTTCGGCAGCCGCCTGTGCCGCCTCGGCGCAGACCGCGATCAGCGCGGGTTCGGCGACCGTGGTACCGAAGCCGAGAGCGAAAGCGAACGCCAGCAAGGCGGTCGGGCTGCCCTTGCGCACGAACCCGTTCGCCATGCTTTCGCCGAGAGGAAACAGCGCCATTTCGAGCCCGGCCACGAACAGGGTCAATCCCGCCGCGACGCATAACAGCCCGGCCAGAATCGTCAGGAAATCGTCGGGCGCCTGGCCGAGCACCAGGATCTGAAAGAAAGCGATTACCGTAATGATCGGCGCGAGGTCGCGGATGCTGTCGCCGAGTGCGCGCACGAGGTTGCGCAATACCGGCGGCATGCGGAACCCGGAAGGCATTCGCAATCGGGGCCGGGGCGGCAAGCCCGGCAACAATTGAAAGTTGAAGGCCATTGACCGTCCAGTGGGGCGCATGGCGGGCGGCGAGAAACGATGAGCAATATATGCGAATTGATTCAGAGCTTCAACCGCCGTCCAAATTGCCTGACCGCTTCCGGGGCGCACAAGTTGCCGACGGCAAAAGGACTCATGTTTCCGAAAAATCTGCCGTGAAGAAAATTTGTAAATGTCACTGACCTGAAGTTCTGAAAGGGATTTCTCATGCATTGCCTTGATTTCAAGCTCGTTTCGCGCTTTTCCCTGATCGGCATCCGCCGCTTCCGCTTGGCGTTGCCGTTGTTGTTTCTGACTCCCCTGGCCGCTCACGCCCAGAGCGGACAAGGCAATCCCAACGGCGGCTCGAACAATCCCGAACAATCGGCGCCGGTGGTTCTCACCGTTTCGGTCGCGCCGGACCGCGTGCCGATAACCTCCGGCACCGCGACCCTGACCTGGAGCGGTCAAAACGCCAGGTACTGCTCGGTGGACGGAGTCTCCCGCGCCGCGTCCGGCAGCGCTACCGTCGGCCCCTGGACCTCGGCGGGGGCCAAATCCATACTCGTGGAGTGCTGGAACAACGGCAAGGCCGGGTATGCCGCGAATACCGTGACCGTCACGGTCTACAACGTCGCGAAGCCGGTCGTCACGACGACACTTTCCAAATCGCTTCTGGAAGCCGGCAAGGACACTTTCGTCGTGACCTATTCCGCGACGAACGCCAAGTCCTGCATGTTGGCGGGGACGAAGTACCCCACGAGCGGTTCGGCGACTCTGGGTCCGTATCCCGCCGGAAAGCACAGTCTGACCTTCTCCTGTTCCGGAGACGGCGGTTCGACCTCCCACACGATCAACTGGGAGGCCATCAATGCCGTTACCTTGAGCGCGAGCGTTTCCCCGGCTACGGTAAAGGCCAATGGATCGGACAAGGCGCGGGTAGCCTGGACCGGCGCCAATGCGGATTCCTGCACCCTCGACGGCGCGACCGCCGTCAAGTCGGGTTCGAAGGATTTCGGCCCCTATTCCTACAGCGAAGCCGGTTCAAAATCCGCGACCGTCGCCTGCAAGAACCGCCTCGGCTCCAAAACGAGCACGGTGAACTGGACCGTGAACGCGCTTGCACCTTCGGTTTCCGCTACACTGTCCCAAAACCCGGTCATCGCAGGCGAAGACAAGGTGGATCTTTCCTGGACCAGCAGCAACGCCGATAACTGCCGTTACGGCGGCAGGGCTCGCCCTGTGAGCGGCAAGATTACCGGTCTGGGTCCATTTGAAGCGGGAGAGGAAGAATTCACGGTAAGCTGTACCGGCACCGGAGGCACCACCAGCGACACGGTTACACTCACCGTGAATCCGCCACCGGAAGCACCGACGGTGACCGTGAGCCTGAATCCGACCCGAATTCCGATCGACACCGGCACTTCGACCTTGAGTTGGTCCAGCGTCAACGCAACTTCCTGCACCTACGACAACGCGACCGTCGCGATCAAAGGGAGCAGTACGCTGGGCCCATACGATACGGCCGGAGACTACGTCATTGAAGTAACTTGCATGGGAGACGGCGGACCGGGCAGCGACTCCGCCACCTTGACCGTGGAACCCGCCCCGGAACCGCCGGTCGTCAGGGCAAGCCTGGACCCGACCACGATCAGGGCGGGCACCGGCACTTCCACTCTGTCCTGGTCCAGCGTCCGGGCCACATCCTGCGAGGTGGACGGAACCAGGGCCGCGACCTCGGGCAACAAGAAGGTTGGACCGTTCACAAAAGGCGCCTACACCTTCACGGTAAGCTGCACCGGCGACGGGGGAACGGACAGCGACACGGAAACTCTCACCGTTGTCGCGCTCCCCACGGTTTCGGTCAGTGTTTCCAAATCGACCGTTACTGCGGGCAAGGACAAGGTTGACCTGACCTGGTCGAGCACGGACGCGACCTCCTGCAAGTACGGAAGCGCCACCCTGTCCACCAGCGGAACCCGGACGGTGGGACCGTTCTCTGCGGGAACGCACGATCTGACAGTCAGTTGTACAGGCGCCGGCGGCACGGGCAGCGGCACCGCGAGTCTGACCGCGGTCAAGGCGGTCGCCGGAACCGACACGGACGGCGACGGGATTGTTGATTCCGAAGACCCGGACGAC
>JAJDYJ010000017.1 GCA_022822865.1 Pseudomonadales bacterium
GTGGAAAATCTTCTTGGCCAAATCAATGCCCACCCGTGTAATATCGGTCATGGTCCGCTCCGTTGTTGAAAAACCCAAAGTCATTTTGGCCTTCGAGGCCGTTGAAATGAAGCGGGGCGGACCATCCCATCAGGGACGTACTTGTGGCGTCCGCTGTATACCCTTCTGACCCGGCGGCGACGGATCGAAGCCCCAATCTCTGATTAATGTTTTGGTACACTGGCGCTTGTTCGCTAAAGCAGATTGCGGGTGGAGCCATGACGGCGACTGAAAATCCCGAGTCAGTGAAGCTGGAAAACGAACAGGACGCCGCCGCGATCGATGCCGGCGAGACTCCTCCGGTACAGGCCGAAAACGAACCTTCCTGTACAGACGAGGTTATTCCGACGGAACTGACGGAAAAGCTGGCACAACTCAGCCACAAGCAGAGCCGTGAACTGATTGACCTGCGGCGCAGCTTCGAGCGCCTGGGCAAGCAGGGAACCGCCAGCGATGAATGGCGGGCCTTGCGGGAGTTGCTGGAAAAGAACCAGCTATATCAGCAGCAATTGCAGCAACGCCTGCAAAGCCAGTTGGCGGCCCTGAACGAGGCGCTCGAAAACGGCCGCTCGAAAGAAGCGCTTTCCCTGTGGGACCGGATTCAGGGCGGTATCCAGCAATGCACCGGCAAGTTGCGCGTGACCATGCAGAAGGAAGCAGGCGTCTGCAAGGGTCCGCTGCTGGAAATGCGCAAATGGCGAAACTACGCGGCCACGGAAAAGAAAAAGGAACTCATCGCCGAGATGGGCAAACTGCCGGAGGCGGGTCTGCCTCCGCCCGATCTGAGCCGCCGCATCCAGACGATGCACGAACAATGGAAAGCCCTGGGCCGGTCCGAACAGAACGAAAAACTCTGGCGCGAATTCAAGAAGCTGTCGGATCAGGCATATGCGCCATGCAAGGAACACTTCCGGGAACGAAAGCAACGCATGGCGCGGAATCTGAAGGTCCGCAAGGAATTGTGCGAAAAACTGGAAGCGCGGTTGACCGAGGTCGAGGGAAAGCCGGTCCATATCGTCAAGCTCAACCAGCTCGTCTCCGAATGCAACGCTTCCTGGAAGGATCACGCGCCGGTTGAGCAATCGAAGATCAAGCCCTTGCAGAAGCGCTATTACGCGGCGCTGAAAAAGCTCACCGGCCTGCGCAAGGAAGCAATGACGGAAAACACCGCGCGCAAGCAGGCCTGCGTCGGGCGGGCAATGGAACTCGCCGCGCTGGAGGATCGCTCCGCCGCCGCCGCGGAAGCGCGCAAATTGCAGATCGAATGGAAACGAATCGGGCCGGCGGAGTTTCGCGACGAAAAGCGCTTCCGGGAGGAGTTCGGCGTCGCCTGCGAGACGATCTTCAAGGCTCTGGGCGAACAGCAGGCAGAAATGCGCGAACGCGCCCGCCCGCCGGCGGAACGCAAACACGACGAACTGCTGGAACGGCTGGCGCCGCGAGCCGGCTATCTGGAAAAACTGGAAGCCGGCCTGTTCGGCGCCGCGGACTGCGCTGAATTCAACGAGCACCGGCAGGCAGTCAATATCGACGAATGGGAGCAATTGCCGGCGGACGAAAATCGCGACGGCGAACTCGGTGCGCGTCTTCGGGAACTGCTAGAGACGGAAACGCCGGCCGAACTCGGATCCCGGGCGGCGGACTGCGATCAGCGGCAGCGTCGCGCCTGCGTGCAACTGGAGATTCACGCGGGAGTGAATTCTCCGCAAGAGGACCATGCCTTGCGCATGGAAATGCAATTGCAGCAACTCGCCAGTGGATTCGGCAAGCGCGGGCCCGACAACAGGCAACTGGCGGGAAACCTGCGCGAAGCCGAGGTTGCGCTGACCTGCGCCGGCCCCCTGATTCCCGATGCGCGCAAGGCGCTTTGGCAGCGCCTGCGGAAACTGCGCCAGCGGATCAGTTCTCGCCCGCCTCGCGCTCGTACCGGCTGATCGCCGGATTCGCATAGCCGAACAGGTAGAGCTTGCGCAACTCGCCTTCCACCCTGGCCAGCCGCCGGTCGAACAGATCGCGGGAGCGGTTATCGACATCGCGCCCGGCGGCGGCTTGCCTCAGGACCGGCGAATTCAGCTCGCCTTCATCGAGCAGAATCTCCAACGCCCGGTAATTCGTCTCGTACAAGCGATAATTGCGGATGATCTGGCGGTCGACGGCCGCGGCCACCGTTTCCGCGTCATCGTTTTCGCAACGCAACTCTTCGCCGAAGGCCACATGCACCCTGCCCTTGAACCCGGTCATGCCGGCGGCGATCTGACTCAGATCGCCAGACGCGGTGCGGGTGAAATTCCCGGTTGTCCGCAACGCATGCAACTCATTCGCCTTGAACACGTCACAGGGGTCGAACTCGTAGGAGATGGCCACCGGAACGATATGCAGGCCGGCCAGACTTTCGCACAACGGCAGTTTCCGTTTGCCCATGGCCAGCATTTTCACCAGCGCCGGGTCGGTGCGGTCGATTCCGTCCTTGGCGCGTCCTTCCCGCTGCGCGATCCAGACGTTTTCGGAATCTTCTACGCAATGGTGGATGTATTCCGAAAGCAACTGAAGCGCGAGCAGCAATTCGCGGCCTTTCAACGATCGATGCACGATGAAGCTCTTGTTCAGGCGCATGAGATCGGCAACGAACGGTTTCTTGAGCAGATTGTCGCCGACGCCGATCTGCAAGGTGGAAAATCCCGCGCGATGCAGCAGCAGGTTGGTGAACGCCGGATCCATGACGATGTCCCGATGATTGCTGACGAAAACATGGGCCTTGCCGGGCTGGAATTTCTCCAGTCCCTCGTGGCTCAATCCCCAGGTCGTGGCGCGGATCGACCGGTTCATGTAGAACTCGACCACCTCCTGCATGCTTTGCACGTCATGCACCGATTCGATCCAGCGCCGCAGGCGGCGCCTGGTCAGAATGCGTAACAATCCGGGAACCCAGCGCGCAAGTCTGCGGCTGGCGAAGGCGGCCATGCTGTCGATGAATTCCCGGTCCTCCAGCAATTGTTCGAGTACCGGCCTGATCTCATGATCGCGGTAGGGCCTGATATGGGAAAACTTGTCCAAAGCTATGCAACAGCGGCGCGAATGCCGGCAACGTATTCGGTGAGATCGGCGACGATCCGGTCGCTCCCCGGCTGATCGCTCTCGCGGACCTTCCCCAGCGACCGCTCGAATTCCGCGACAGCGGCCGGGTCTTCCAGCCGCGAACGGCAGAATTCCCGCCATCTGGCGTCTTCCTCCCCTTTCAGGGTTTCCGGGAAATTGCGCGCCCGATAGCGGAACTGCATCTCCGGCAAACGCCGGTCCCTGAACGGCAGGTCGACCCGGCCGAGGTCCGCCGGCGCGATGCCGCGCAAGGTTTCCATGTGCGAGCGGTCGTCGTCGCCGAAAAAGCCGCCGCTGTAGATCATGAAATCGGGGTCGCTTTCCTGCCTGCCGCCGTCCGTCTGGAACAGGTCGCAAAATCGCTGCAGCAATTCGGGATTGCGAACCAGATACTCCCAATGGCCGCGGCAGACGTCGTGATCGATGCCGAACAGGGCCGCCCGCTCCGGCGCCAGCGCCGCCGGCGAAGTCACCACCGGACAGCGATTCATGCTGACGATCTTCAGCGGCAGACGCTCGCCCTTGAATTCGTCGCGCGGGGTGAACAGATGCGCCGCGAGTTGTTCCGCCGAAAGCCCGGCCCATTGCTCCGGGTCGACGCGCAGGTCATAGACGACGACGCCGTTCTTGTTCACCGGATGCGCTCCAGCGGGAATCACGAGTCCCAGACAGCCCTGCCGGGCCGGATACCTGCCCGAGACATGCAGGATCGGCTTGCGCGTGAACAGATCGATCTGGGCGCCGACCCGGTCCTTGCGGCGCAACTGGAAAACATAATCGTAAAGCCGCGGCTGGCGGTCCCTGATGAGCCCGGCCAGCGCGATCGTGGCCCGCACGTCCGAAAGGGCGTCGTGAGCGTTTTCGTGTTCGAGGCCGTTGACCCGGCTCAGTTCGGACAACCTGAAAGTCGTCGTTCCTTCTTCCGACTGCGGCCAGTCGATGCCTTCCGGCCGCGTGGCGGCGCACAGCCGCGTCATGTCGATGATGTCCCAGCGCGAATTGCCGTCGCGCCATTCGTGCTCGTATGGATCGAAGAAATTGCGGTAGAGCAACTGCCGCGTCAGCTCGTCGTCGAAGCGGATATTGTTGTAGCCGGCCACGCAGGTTCCCGGCTTGCCGAATTCCTCCCTGATGCGAGTGATGAACTCGGCCTCGCTCACGCCGGCCTCCAGCGCCTTTTGCGGCGTGATGCCGGTGATCAGGCAGGACATCGGGTCGGGCAGGAAATCGCCGGCGGGCTTGCAATAGAGCATCAGCGGTTCGCCGATGGGGTTGAGATCCTCATCGGTGCGCAACCCGGCGAACTGGGCGGCGCGGCAGCGGCGGGGATCGCTGCCGAAGGTTTCGAAGTCGTACCAGTAAATCGAGTTTTCCGTCATCGCGCCGCGGTGTCCGTCCAGAATTTGCGGCTTCGATCCGTCGCCGCCGGGGGGCGGGGGTGCGGCGGACGCCGTAAATACATCCCTGTAGGCTTCGCGTTCGGCATCCATGCCTCACACGCCCGCCGCACCCCCGCCC
>JAJDYJ010000049.1 GCA_022822865.1 Pseudomonadales bacterium
TTCTTCGCGTCGTGCTCCAACTCCGCAAACGTCAACTGCTCCATCGAAACCGCTCCGTCAAACCCCGTGAGCGCATTGTCCCTCACTGGCAACGCTCACGCCAGGACAAAACCGATCTCGACTTGTTCAGACCTTCCCTAAAGGTCCGGATCCTGCAATACCACGAACTCCGGATATGCTTCAATTCCCAACTCCGCCACATCCTGACCGTGGCGTTCGACGTCCAGTGTAACCCTTACGCCCATTATCTGCTTGATCGCCAGCCAGACAAGCATAGAGGCGGAAAAGACAAACGCGCCTATGGCCAATATCCCGACGATCTGGACCGGCAAATTTCCGCCAGCCGCGATACAAACCGCAAGAGTACCCCAAATCCCGGCAAAAAGGTGAGCGGAAATTGCTCCTACTACGTCATCGACCCGTACTTGCTCGAGCATCTTCATCCCGAGCGAGCAAACTACGCCACCGACCGCTCCGATAATTATAGCCCAATAATGGTCGACAATATCGGGGCCAGCCGTAATGGACACCAATCCCGCAATGGCGCCGTTCAGGCTCGCCATCAGATCGACCCGGCCGAAAATCGGCCTGGACAAGGCAATCGCGGCGATGAATCCGCCACAGGCCGCCAGATTCGTATTCACCAATATGTTGCTGATGGCCACGGCGTCGACGACGCCGCTCAAGGCCAGTTGCGAACCGCCGTTGAACGCGAACCAGCCCATCCAGAGAATAAAGACCCCCAGCGTTACGACGGGCACATTCGATGGCGGCGTGAATTTTACGGAACCGTCTTCACGATACTTGCCCTGGCGGGCGCCGACGACCATGGCGCCGGCCAAAGCCGCCCAGCCGCCGGTTGAATGCACGATGGTCGAGCCGGCGAAGTCCTGAAAACCCATCTGGCTCAGCCAGCCTCCGCCCCAGGTCCACGCGCCGATAACCGGATAGATGAAAGCCGTCAGCACCGCCACGAACAGGAAGAATGACCAGAGCCGCACCCGCTCGGCGAGCGTGCCGGAAACGATCGACGCGGTCGTCGCAACGAAGACCATCTGAAAAAACCAGTCCGACATCACCGAATTGCCGTTCCCGACAACTTCGGCCGCCGACCCTGCGTCTCCCGCGAGTAATGCCTTTTCCGCTTCCGACGTGCCATAGAGGAAACGGAAACTGCCGATCAGATCGTCCACGCCGGTGTACATCAGGTTGTAGCCGATCAGGTAGAACATCAGGCCGGCGATCGCGTAGAGACCAACGTTCTTCAGGCAGATAACCGAGGCGTTCTTGGTGCGCACCGAGCCGGATTCCAGCATGGTGAATCCGGCGCACATCCACATGATCAATACGCCCCAGATGAGAAAAGAAAAGCTGCTCAGGACAAATTGGGTTTCCTGCGCCATCGTTGTATCCCCCCGATTGTTTTTTTTCGGTCAGGCCGTCCTATCGGGTAGTTTCCACGCCTATGGTCTGTACCGGACCGAAGCCGCGAATTTCCACTACCACGGGATCTCCCCGGGAACCGTCGTAATGCACGGCTCCAGCCGGATGGAACATGAATCCTCCGGCCGGGATCGGCGTCGTCTTCGTCATATCGTGACTGGCGTCGACTCCCGCATGCCAGGTACCCTCGATGACCGTGATGAAACGGTCCTGGTCATGATAATGCGGATTGCTTGTGCCTCCCGCGGGGAAACGGATCCGCATGATGTAGAGGCCCTCTTCCTGGGGATTGCCGTAGAGGATATGCGACTGGGTGCGGTCGAGGCTTTCGTCCCATACAATATCGTCCAGTTGCACGATGACGAAGTCATCCCATTCGGCGGCGAATCCGGCCGGCACCATAAGCGCCAGCGCGGCGACGAAATAGCGAATCTTTGACATGGTCTGATCCTGTTTCAGTCGTTTTGGTCTTGACGTCGGCGCAAACGCGGCGCCTTTCGCTGGAATATATAAGTCCGGCAGTTGCTTAGCAAGGATTAGAGTTCACTTTTATCGAGAGTTTCGAAAGAAAAAAGGAAAATCGACAGTGTTTGAAGACTCCACTCCGGTTATCGTCGGCGCCGGGCAATACATGGAACGGGACTTGCCGCCCGACCAGGCACAGCCGCCGATGGGTATCGCGGCGAAGGCCGCCGCGGCCGCAATCGGCGATACCGGCTGCGATAGCGGTCTCGAAAGCCTGCTAGACGCGATCGCGGTTGTCCGCATCGTCCAGGATTCCCGTAACCGGCCGCGCGACGATGTCGCATTCGGCCGGGCGGAGAATCCTCCTCGCGCCGTCGCTCGCCGGATCGGCGCCAACCCCGCACATGCGATCTATGGCCGCATCGGCGGCGATACGCCGCAAACCATGGTCAACGAAATCGCCCAGGCGATCGCCGATGGCGAAATCGGCACGGCCCTGCTGGCAGGCGGCGAGGCGATTCACACCGCCCGCTCCGCCATGCGCGCGGGCGTGGATCTGAACTGGCAGGAGGAAGACAGCGGTTCCCTCGACGACCGCGGCATGGGAACCGGGTTGTCGAGCGCGCATGAAATGGCTCACGGGATCGGCGTTCCGGTGCAGACCTATCCCCTGTTCGAAAACGCCATCCGGGCGCGGCTCGGCAACGGCGTCGACGAGCACTTGCGGTCCATGGGCGAACTGATGGCGCCGTTTACGCACACGGCGAGCGTAAATCCGTTCGCGTTTTACGGTGACCGGCGGGAAGCCGGTGAACTGGCTGAAGTCAACGAAGACAATCGATACATCTGTCTGCCATATCCGAAGTTGATGAACGCCAGGGACAGCGTCAATCAGGGCGCCGCCCTTTTGATGACTTCGGTTGGCAAAGCCAGGGAACTCGGCATCGACCCGCGCAAATGGATTTATCTGCATGGCTGTGCCGAGGCGCGGGAAAAGCTGGTAAGCGAACGCGCCGACTTTCATTCGTCGCCGGCGATTCGCGCCAATGCCGCAACCGCCTTCGCCATGGCCGGCAAGACCGTGGCGGACATGGACTTCATCGACCTGTATTCCTGTTTTCCTTCGGCGGTGGAGATAGCCTGTACGGAACTGGGCCTGGATTCCGATGATCCGAGAGGGTTGACGGTTACCGGCGGGTTGCCTTTTTTCGGCGGGCCCGGCAACAACTACAGCATGCACGCCATCGCTACGATGGTATCCTTGCTGCGGGCCAGGCCAGGCGGCTATGGGCTGGTAACCGCAAATGGCGGGTTACTGTCCAAACACGCGACGGGAATTTATTCGACGACGCCATTCGCCGGCAAATGGATCAGGCCGAACCCTGCCGCGGATCAGGCCAACGTGGACGCCCTGGCCAGTCCGGTCGTTACGGAAACGCCCGAAGGCAAGGCAACGGTGGAAACCTACACCGTATGTTTCAGGCGCGGCGTTCCCGAAAGGGGAATTGTCATCGGCCGCCTGAACGCCGATGGACGGCGTTTTGTCGCCAACACTCCCGATGACGAAACAACGCTTGCGCGTTTGACCGCGGAGGAGCAGATGGGGCGGGCCGGTACGGTCGAAACGACGCCGCGGGGCAATGTCTTCGCACCAGGCTGAACCATGTCGCTGGAAAAGCGATCGAGAACCGGAAGCGAGCATGAAATTCAACGATCGAAAGGTTTTGGTTACCGGAGGCTCTCGCGGCATCGGCAAGGCCGTGTCCCTTGCGTTCGCGCGGGCGGGAGCGAAAGTCGCGATCGTGTATCGCGAAAACACGGAGGCCGCCGAATCCACATTGTCGCAGTTGCCGGGAGACGGGCATCTGGCCGTAGCGGCGGATGTCGCGAACCCGGACGCGGTCGAGGCTGCCGTGAACGCGGCGCTCGACGGCCTGGGTGGAATCGACGTGCTGGTGAACAACGCGGGTATCGGCATCTATCACCGGATTGCCGAGGTTTCCTTCGGGGAATGGCGGGAAGCCTGGCGCAAGACCCTGGACGCCAATCTGCTGGGGCCGGCCAATCTGTGCTTCTGCGTCGCCCGTCACATGATCCCGAACGGCGGCGGGAGAATAGTGAACGTCACCTCACGCGGCGCTTTTCGCGGCGAACCGCTGAAACCCGCCTACGGCGCCAGCAAGGCCGCGTTGAATTCCCTCAGCCAGTCTCTGGCCGTCGCGCTCGCGCCGCACGAAATCTTTGTCGGCGCGGTGGCGCCGGGATTCGTCAACACGGAATTGACCGCTGACCGGCTCAACAGCCCGGAAGGCGAGGAAATCCGCGCCCAAAGTCCGTTCCAGCGCGTCGCCGAACCCGAGGAAGTCGCTCACGCCGTGCTGTTTCTCGCCTCCGAAGGCGCCGAATTCTCCACTGGAACCATCATCGACGTAAACGGGGCTTCCTACCTGCGTTCCTGAAGGATATCCGTTCTACAGAGCTTCGACTTCGGCGGCGCTGATGGGTGTGCCGGTGTTGCTCCAGGCGTTGCGCACGTAATTGATGACCGCCGCCATTTCGGCGGAGCTGAGAGCGCCGCGGAACGAGGGCATTTCGCCGCGGCCGATAATAAGCACAAGCGCCACATCCGCGCCGGAGCCAGACACAGTTTCGTTGCCGTCGAGCGCCGGGTAGACATTGGGCAGGCCCCGGCCGTTGACTTGATGACATTCGGCGCAGTTATCGAAGAAAAGGCGCTGGCCGTCGAGTCCGGCCACCGGATCGGGGCTCGCGCAGGCGGCAAGGAATGTGGCGTACAGCAACAGGCACAAGCGCGACACGGCGGAAAATCCGGTTGACGAAAGCACTGGACGCAAGTATCACACAGTTGGACTCCACGCACCGATATCACACATGAGACGTCTGAAAGCCAATGCTTTTCCGAATTGAAAACGCCCGCTGCCGCATAGGCCGCCGGGACTTGCTTGAGATCGACCGTTTCGAGGTCAAAACCGGCGAGCATTGGTGTGTTTACGGTCCGAACGGCGCCGGCAAATCGCTACTGACGGTACTGATCGCGGGCCGCCGCCCGGAAACCGGCAGCTATGTGACGTATGCCGCGGGCTTCGATCCCGCGCGTGACATCCTTCTGGTTTCCTTCGAAGAGCAGCAGCGCCTCTGGCGGCGGGACGAACGGCTGGACATAAGCGATTACAGCGAGGATGCGCAAGATCAGGGAACGCTGGTGGCGGATCTGATCCGCGCCGCATTGCCCGCCCGGGAACAGGACGAAGAGTTGCTTGAAGTTCTATGCGCGAATCTGGACCTGACCGCCTTGCTCGCCAAGGGCATCCGTTTCCTGTCCTCCGGACAGATCCGGCGCGCGCTGATCGCCCGCGCGCTCTACGGACAACATGGCATTCGCTCCAGACTGCTCATTTTCGATGAACCGCTGGAAGCCGTGGACCGGGATTCCCGCGCCCTGATCGGTGAAACCATCGCGGCACATCTGGGGTCGGACTGTGCAAGCCTGCATTTGTGCCGGCGCGCGCAGGACCGCCCCCCTGGAGCGACTCACTTGCTGGTCATGGAGCGTTTGCGGGTAGTGGAGCAGGGCGCCATGACCGATGCCGCCTGGGAGCGGGCGACCGCTCGTTTCAGGCATCGGCGCGGCGCCATACCGGACCGGATACCCCGCTTGCCGGGGATCGCGCGGGAAGCTCCCGGGCCGGATGCGAAACTCATTGAGCTACGAAACGTCAATGCCGGCTATGGCGACTTGCAGGTCCTGCGCGATGTCGACTGGACCATGGAAGGGCGGCACCACGTCCTGGTCGAAGGGCCAAACGGCTGTGGCAAGTCCACCTTGCTGAGCCTGATCGACGGCGAGAACCACAAGGGCTATGGGCAGGACGTGTACCTCTTCGGCCGGCGCAAGGGCAGCGGGGAAACCGTCTGGGACGTCAAGCGCCGCTTCGGCGTCGTTTCCAATGAGTTGCATAACCGCTATGTAAAAGGCTGGAAAGTGCTCGACGTCGTCGTGTCGGGATTCTTTGATTCGGTAGGGTTATACGACGATAGCGGCGCCGGCGAACGGGACCATGCGCGCGCCTGGCTGGAGACTCTGCATATCGCACATCTGTCCGGAGCCTACTATCACCAGATTTCCTTTGGCCAGCAGCGGCTCGCGCTGCTGGCGCGGGCGATGGTGAAACAACCGGATATTCTGATTCTGGACGAACCTTGCGTCGGGCTCGACGACTATCATCGCGATTTCATTCTGGGAACGCTCGATGCGATTGCCGAGAGGACATCGACCCGGCTGATCTATGTCTGCCATGTGGCCGGCGAGAGTCCGGCCTGCATCAACTACCGGCTGCGTTTTGAACCTGCCCCGGAGGGTGGCTACCGGGTTTTACAATCGGAAGTAAGTGGCTTCGATCCGTCGCCGCCGGGTCAGAAGGGTATACAGCGGACGCCACAAGTACGTCCCTGATGGGATGGTCCGCCCCGCTTCATTTCAACGGCCTCGAAGGCCAAAATGACTTTGGGTTTTTCAACAACGGAGCGGA
>JAJDYJ010000053.1 GCA_022822865.1 Pseudomonadales bacterium
TCCGCTCCGTTGTTGAAAAACCCAAAGTCATTTTGGCCTTCGAGGCCGTTGAAATGAAGCGGGGCGGACCATCCCATCAGGGACGTACTTGTGGCGTCCGCTGTATACCCTTCTGACCCGGCGGCGACGGATCGAAGCCACCGCCCCCGCACAAGCTGGCGTTTCGGGGCGATTCGCGACATAATCGCGGCCCGCGATTTGGTCCAATTTTCAGCAAGATTCCAGGCGGCAAGGAAACCAGATGTACAGGATTCAGACTTTCAATTCGATCGCGGACAAGGGACTGGAGATTTTCCCCGACGATGCTTACGAGGTCGGCGATTCGATGCCGGATCCCGACGCAATCTTGTTGCGCAGCCACAAGCTGGATCCGAAAGCGGTCGGCAACGGGCTGCGCGCCGTGGCCCGGGCCGGGGCCGGCACCAACAACGTTCCCGTATCCGCCTGCACCGAAGCTGGCGTCGTTGTTTTCAACACCCCCGGGGCCAATGCCAATGCCGTCAAGGAACTCGTGCTTTGCGGATTGCTGCTCGCATCCCGCGGCATTCTGCAAGGCATTCGCTTCGCCGAGGAAAACGGCGGCAAGCTCGATCATGCCGAGTACTCGCGCCTGATCGAAAAAAACAAGAAACAGTTCAAGGGCGCCGAGATTGCCGGCAAGACCCTGGGCGTGATCGGACTGGGCGCCATCGGTTCGCGGGTTGCCGAGATGGGAATCAGGTTGAATATGAAAGTGCTGGGCTACGATCCCGCGCTTTCGGTCGACGCCGCCTGGCGGCTGCCGAGCCAGGTGGCGCGAATGGAAAGCCTTCAGGCCCTGGCCGCCAGTTCGGATTTCGTTTCCCTGCATCTGCCGGTACTCGATACCACGCGGGGGCTGATGAACGGAGAACTGTTTTCGGCAATGAAACCCGGCGCCTGCCTGCTCAATTTCGCCCGTGAGGAAATCGTCGATGCGGCCGCCCTGCGGCAGGCGCTCGATTCGGGCCGGCTGGCGAGATACGTCAGTGATTTTCCCCGCCCCGACATGCTTGGCAGAAAGGACGTGATCTTCATGCCGCACATCGGCGCCAGCACCAGGGAGGCGGAAGAGAACTGCGCCGTGATGGCGGTAAACCAGTTACGCGACTTCCTGGAAAACGGCAACATCCGGAACTCGGTGAATTTTCCCGATCTGTATCTCGACCCGGTGCCGAACGCAGCGCCCGGCACGAGACTGGCGGTTGCCAATCTGAACGTTCCGCGGATGCTCGGACAGATCACGTCGATCCTCGCCGACCAGAACATCAACGTGATCGACATGCTCAACAAGAGCCGGGGCGATGTCGCCTATAATCTGATCGATCTGGAACACCCGGCTTCGGATTCGGCGCTTGACGCCATGCGCAACATAGAGCATGTGATCAAGGTAACCGCCATTTAGGAATGCAGCCGCAATGACGAATCGCGTATACAATTTCGGCGCCGGTCCGGCGATGCTGCCCGAAACCGTCATGCGGCGGGCGCAGGAGGAGTTTCTCGACTATCGCGGCCTCGGCGCCTCGGTGATCGAAATCAGCCATCGCTCGCGCGATTTCATGGAAATCGTCGAGGCATCCAATGCACTCCTGCGTGAACTGGCAGAAATCCCGGAGAACTATCGCATTCTCTACATGCATGGCGGCGCGCAAATGCAGTTTTCCGCGATTCCGATGAATCTGATCGCTCGCAGGCCGCAGCGGAAAGCCGCCTATGTGGTTTCGGGCAACTTTGCTGATCTGGCGGCGAAAGAAGCGGCGCGTTACGGCGAGATCGATACTTCCCGCAATAGCGCGGAAAGCAATTTCGACCGCATTCCCGAGTTCGACGCACATGCGTTGGACGTGGAATCCTCCTACACCCACATCACCAGCAACAATACGATTTACGGCACGCGCTGGAACGCGTTTCCCGATACCGGCGAAATCCCCCTGGTCGCCGACATGACCTCGGAATTTCTGTCACGAGAGCTGGATATCAACCGTTTCGGCGTGATTTTCGCTTCGCTGCAAAAGAACCTCGGACCTTCGGGCCTTGCTCTGGTGATCGTCCGCCAAGACCTGCTCGATCACGCCATTCCGGAAACTCCCGGCCTGCTCAATTACCGGATTTGCGCGGAAAAGCATTCGCTGGCGAATACCATCAATACTTTCGCCGTATACCTGATGAAACTCGTGCTCGAATGGCTGCGGGACGAGGGCGGCGTTCAGGCCATCGAACAGCGCAATGCCGACAAGGCCGCGATTCTCTATGAAGCGGTCGATGGCAGCGATTTCTATCTCGGAACCGCCCATGCGGCGCATCGGTCGCATATGAACGTCACTTTCAACCTGGCCGAAAGCGGTCTGCTCGAAACGTTCCTGCGAGAAGCGGAATCCAGCGGATTTTATGCGCTGAAGGGACATAGAAAGGTCGGCGGCGCCCGCGCGTCGATATACAACGCCATGCCGGCCGAAGGCTGCCGGGCGCTCGCCGATTTCATGCGGCATTTCGAGCGTCGGCGCGGCTGAAATTTCCCGTACGCCAGCCACCATGGCCACGGCGCCTCACATCATCCATTGCGACTGCGACTGCTTTTACGCCTCGATCGAAGAGCGTGACAATCCCGCGCTGGCGGGCAAGCCTGTCGCCGTAGGCGGATTGCCCGAACAACGAGGCGTGGTCGCCACCTGCAATTACGTCGCGCGCAAGTTCGGCATCCATTCAGCCATGCCGTCCGCCACCGCGAGACGACGCTGTTCCCGGCTCATCATCATCCGTCCGGACATGGAAAAGTACCGCCGGGCATCGCGCCAGGTACACGTGATTTTTCGGCGCTACACCGAAATCATCGAACCTCTTTCGCTGGACGAGGCCTATCTCGATGTGGCCGGCTGCGCGGAATTCGACGGCGACGCCGTCCGCATCGCCGAAGCCATACGCGCGGCCGTGCGCGAGGAAATCGGCATTACCATCTCCGCCGGCATCGCGCCCAACAAGTTGCTTGCCAAAATCGCCAGCGACTGCAACAAGCCGGACGGTCAATTCGTGGTCGAAGCGGATCAGGTGGCGGGCTTCATCGCGCAACTGCCGGTTTCCCGACTCCATGGCGTCGGCAAGGTCACTGCCGCAAAGCTGGGTCGCCTGGGCATCACAAGCTGCGGCGAACTGCAAGAGCTTTCGCTCGAAGACCTGCGCGAACGCTTCGGCCGTTTCGGCCAGAGGCTTCACGAACAATGCCGCGGCATCGACAAGCGACAGGTGGAAGTGGACCGGATCCGCAAATCGGTCAGCGTGGAAACGACCTGGCCCAGGGATCTTCCCAATTTGGCGGCGTGCCTCGAGGAACTGCCGGGACTTGTCGGGCAACTGCGGCGGCGCCTGGAGCGCATGCCGAACATTCCACAAATCAGCAAGCAGGTCGTCAAGATCAAGTTCCACGACTTCAGCCAGACTACGGTGGAAATGCAGTCGGATTCGCTGAACATGGCAAATTTTCGCGACTTGTGCGCGACCGGCTTCAAGCGCGGAGGCAAACCGGTTCGACTGCTTGGCGTCGGCATCCGGCTGCCGGAACCGCGTGGCTGAGCCCCCTCAGTCCGCTTCTTGCCGATGCTCCTCGAAGGCTATCATCTGTTCGGGCGTGGCCTCGGTCTGATATAGCTCCTTCCATTGCCGGTAAGGCATGCCGTAGACCATTTCGCGGGCGGCTTCGTACTCCACGTCAAGACCCCGGGACTCGGCTTCGGCCTTGTACCATTTGGAAAGGCAATTGCGGCAGAATCCGGCCAGGGTCATCAGCTCGATGTTCTGCAGATTCTCCTGTCCGCGCAAATGTTCCACCAGACGTCTGAAGGTGGCGGCCTCGATTTCGAGTTGTTGCTGATCGTTCATGCGCGATGGCTCTTGTTCACCGATTTCAATTGTCGTTCCGCGGCGTTGAACGCATCCCGGATCGCGACGTAGAGGTCTTCGTGGGCGTGATTGTCATGTTGCTCCTGATTCACCCTTACTTCCTTCTGCGGCGTATGAATTTCCAGACCCACTGAATACACCTTGCCCTTGTGCCTGTGATTGTGCGGCGAATCGAGCACTACCCGGCCACTGATGATTCGTTCGCAAAAGCGCTCAAGCTTGGCAATCCGCTTGCGGACGGCTTCCTGCAAGGCTTCGGTTTGATCGATATTGTGAAAAAAAATCTGGAATTCATTGTTCATGAATCGCGCTCCCTGGTTACATGGGCGAAGGCGGCCGGCGGCCGAAGTCATGCGGCGGCCGTCGCGAGATAAGAAATGGGTGGTTGCGGGATTGACGTTTCCGGCGGAAAGGGGCAGCCGATCGAGCCCCGTGCCTGATCTTGCGGTGGGAAGAAAACTCAAACGCATCCCGGTTCCCTAGTTGCTACGTTTTCAGCATATACCCTCAAGTAAACTCTGTGCAAGTGAATCCAGATTATGTGGTTTCGATCCGTCGCCGTCTGGCAGGCGGGGTGTAGCGGACGCCGTGAATACGTCCCTGATGGGATGGTCCGCCCCGCTTCATTTCAACGGCCTCGAAGGCCAAAATGACTTTGGGTTTTTCAACAACGGAGCGGACCATGACCGATATTACACGGGTGGGCATTGATTTGGCCAAGAAGATTTTCCA
>JAJDYJ010000031.1 GCA_022822865.1 Pseudomonadales bacterium
ATCAATGCCCACCCGTGTAATATCGGTCATGGTCCGCTCCGTTGTTGAAAAACCCAAAGTCATTTTGGCCTTCGAGGCCGTTGAAATGAAGCGGGGCGGACCATCCCATCAGGGACGTATTTACGGCGTCCGCTGCACACAATCCGCCCGACAGCGACGGGTCGAAGCCACAAAACTCAGCCATGCTGAAATTTGGCGCGGATCGTGGTCCAATGAGCGCAGTCTAGGGATTGCGCTGCATGTACGCCTGTATCGACCTGGGTTCCAACAGCTTTCACCTGCTCGTCGGCGAATGGGACGATGGCCGTATTCGCATCGTCGAACGTTGCAGCGAGAAGGTGCAACTCGGCGAATCCGTCGTCACCACCGGGCTCATTTCCGACGCCGCGTTCCAACGCGGGCTGGCATGCCTCGAAAACTTCCGCGCACTGATGCGCCGGCATCCCATCCGGCAATACTGGGCCCTGGGCACCAACGCCTTTCGCCTCGCGCGCAATACGCCGGATTTTCTGACCGCCGCCAGGGATATGGGAATTCGCATTTCCGTCATCAGCGGCGTACAGGAAGCCGTGCTGATCTATGCCGGCGTCATCACCTCGCTGCCGCTGAACGATGAAAGACGCCTGATCGTCGATATCGGCGGCGGCAGCACCGAGGTCATCGCCGGCCGCGGACACGAACGAATCATGACCGAAAGCCTTCCAGCCGGAACCGTGGCCTGGCGCGACCGGTTCTTCGCCGAGCCGTCAAGCGATACGCGAGTTCTCGAAGCCCGCATGGACGCCGGGCTCGAAGCCGCGCTCGCGATATTCGAACCGGCAGGGGCGGCCGTCGCCCGCGCCGGCTGGGACACGGCCTATGCTTCCTCCGGCACCGTGAAGATGCTCAAGTACATCTGCGAAAACCAGGGTTACGGCGAAAACCGGATCACCTCGGCGGCGCTGGGGAAACTGAAGGGAACGCTCGCCGCCGGCATCGCGAAGGAAGGGCCGCTGCCGGGATTGAAGGAAGAGCGCAGGGAACTGCTTCTGCCGGGCTGGTGCGTCGCCGCGGCGTTGATGAAGGTATTCGATATCGACGTGCTGAATTTCAGCGCGACGGCCTTGCGCGAAGGCATGCTCGATTTTCTCGTGCGCAACGAAAAAACCATGCCCATCATGCGCGCAAGCCACCTGCCGAAAGTGAATCGAGCGAGTTCGCTCTAACCCAGTTTTTCCAGCAACTTTTCCTGCACGCCGGTATCGCCGCCGCGCTTCATCATCGCGGGCTTGTACTCGCCGTCCGGTTGCATCTCCCAGCTTTGCACGCGGTCCTTCAGGTACATGTCGAGTTCCTCCTTGACCCGCTTGGCGAGCTTGGAATTGAGGATCGGGAAGCAGACCTCGATGCGGTTCGACAGGTTGCGTTCCATCCAGTCGGCGCTGGAACAATAGATCTGCGGCCTGGTGTTGCGGAAAAAGTACACCCGGGAATGTTCCAGAAAACGGCCGACGACCGAGACGACCCGGATGTTTTCGCTGATGCGTGGCAGACCGGGACGCAGGCAGCAGATTCCCCGCACGTTCAGGTCGATCTTCACTCCCGCGCGGGACGCCGAATACAGCGCCTTGATGATCTGGGGGTCGGTCAGCGAATTCATCTTCGCCTTGATCTGGGCGGGCTTTCCGTCCCTGGCCGCGCGCTTCTCGGTGTCGATCATCTTCAGCAGCGCCTTGCGCAGCCGGAAAGGCGCGTGAATCAGCAGCTTCGGCAGAATCTTCTTGCCCATGCCGGTGATCTGCTGGAAAACCTTGTGTACATCGGCGCAGATCGTCTCTTCCGCGGTCAACAGGCTGTAATCGGTGTAGACCAGCGAGTTCTTGCGATGATAATTGCCGGTGCCGAGATGGGCGTAACGCTTCAGCCGGCCGTTTTCCCGGCGCACGAAAAGCAGCATCTTGGCGTGAGTTTTATAGCCGAGTACGCCATAGACCACCACAGCGCCGGCTTCCTGCAAAATGCTGGCGAAATGGATGTTCTCTTCTTCGTCGAAGCGCGCGCGCAATTCGATCACCACGGTGACTTCCTTGCCGTTGCGCGCGGCCTCGGCCAGCGCTTCCACGAGTTCGGACGATTCGTTGGTGCGATACAGGGTCTGCTTGATCGACAATACCGAGGGGTCCTTGGCGGCTTCCCGCACCCATTGGATGACCGGCAGGAAGGACTGGAACGGATGCAGCAGCAACTGGTCCTCCTTGTCCACCGCGCTGAAAACGTCCGTGCGGTAATTCGCCAGCGACGGCGGCACGCCAGGAGAAAACTTGGGGAAATGCAGGTCGGGCCGGTCGAGCTTGCCGAACAGCGCCACCAGCCGTTGCAGATTGACCGGGCCGTCGAGTTCGAACAGTTCGCTGCGGGCCAGTTCGAATTGATCGAGCAGAAAGCCCGACAGGCGTTCGGGACAGCCCGAATCCACTTCCAGTTTGGTCGCCGCGCCGAACCGGCGGCTATGCAACTTGTTCTGCAAGGCGGCCGCCACGTCCTCGACTTCGACATTGGACATTTCCAGGTCGGCGTTGCGCGTGACCCTGAATTGATGGCAGGCGGTCACTTCCATGCCGGGAAAGAACTCGCCCACATACTCGTGAATGATCGACGACAGAAACACGAAGTTATCCCCTTCCTGGGCGATCTCCGGCGGCGCCTTGATCAGCCGGGGCAGGGAACGCGGCGCGGGGACGATGGCCAGCCCGCTTTCCCGTCCGAACGCGTCCTTGCCTTCCAGCGAAAGAATGAAATTCAGGCTCTTGTTGACCAGCCGCGGAAAGGGGTGAGCCGGGTCGAGCCCGAGCGGGCTGACGACCGGCAGGACTTCGTTGTCGAAGTACTCTCTGGCCCATTTGGCCAGATTGCCGTCCCAATCCTGCCTTTTTACGAAGTGGATGTTTTCCGCGGCAAGGGACGGGAACAGATCCTCGTTCAGAATCCGGTACTGCTCGTTCAGGGCCGCGCGAACCTGTTCGTGAATCTGCTGCAGAATCTGCTCCGGATACTTGCCGTCCGGGTCGGGCTTCTGCATGTCGAATTGCAAGCGTTTTTTCAGCCCGGACACGCGGATTTCGAAGAATTCGTCCAGGTTGGAACTGAATATCAGCAGGAACATCAATCGCTCGAGCAGCGGATGTTCCGGATTGCTTGCCTGGGACAAAACGCGAAGATTGAACTTGAAGTAACTGAGTTCGCGATTTTCCAGATAGCCGCCATGACTCAGATCGATGTCCTCGCCCTTGCCGAGGTCATCGGTATGCAGATTGTCGTGCGCCTCGCTCGGATGCTCGGTCTCGTTACCGACAAGCGAGAGCGCTGGAAATCCATCCGCAACGGTCATGATCGAACTCGAAAATCCGTGGAAACAGGGCAGAATACTAGCATTTGCCTTACACTATGTCGCCATGAGTACGAACCGTTGACTTCCATCTTGCGTTGCTTTTTGCGTTCCTGGTTTGCCTGTCTCGCGCTATTGGCGGCGTTGACGCAGCCGGCTGCCGCGGCCGAGGCGGAACTGCCGGAATACCAGGCGGTAAGCGGCGTTTCGGGAACCTTGTCCGCAACCGGCTCCGATACCGTCGCCAACCTGACCACCTTCTGGGCGGAAGAATTCAAGCGCATCTATCCGAACGTCAACATCCAGATCCAGGCCACCGGGTCTTCCGCCGCGCCCACGGCGCTGACCGAGATCACGGCCAATATCGGCCTGATGAGCCGCAACATGCGGCGCGCGGAAATCCAGTCTTTCACCGCCCGCTACGGCTATCCGCCCACGCCGGTTCCGGTCGCGCTCGACGCGCTCGCGATCCTCGTGCACCGGGACAATCCGCTGCGGCGGATCGAGCTTGCCGAAATAGACGCGATATTCTCGTCCACCTTGCGCTGCGGCGCCGGGCAACGCATCGAGAACTGGAGTCAGATGGGGCTGCCCGAAGCCGAACTCGAACTTTGGGGCGGCCGTGGAATACTCGCCTTCGGCCGGAACTCGGTGTCCGGAACGTATGGCTTTTTCAAGGAAACAGCGCTGTGCCGGGGCGATTTTCACGCCGCCGTGAACGAGCAGTCCGGCTCGGGCTCCCTGGTGCAGGCGATCGGTTCGACCCTGAATGGCATCGGTTACGCCAGCATCGCCTTCAGCACCTCGAGCGTGCGCATCGTGCCGGTCTCCTGGCGCCATGCCGGAGCGGAAAGAATCACCACCCCCGCGCAAGCCGTGGCCGGCGAATATCCCTTTACGCGTTATCTGCTGTTCTACGTCAACCGGCCGGCCGGGGGCTCATTGCCTCCGCTCGAACGCGAATTCATCCGCATGGCGCTGTCCCGCGAGGGCCAGGAGATCGTCTCGCGCAGCGGCTATATCCCGCTGCCGGCGGCGCTGGCGGGCGAATCCCTCGACGCTCTCGCGCCATAGGTCGCCGGCATGGCCTCGAATACGAAACGCCGCTTCTGGGACCGAACCGCGCGAACCGTCGTTTCGATCGGCGGCCTGGGCATCATCTGTGCGATTCTGCTGATCTTTTTCTACCTGGTCTATGAAGTGCTGCCCCTGTTCGGAGGCGCCGAAATGTCCGAGGGCGAATACTTCCCCGAACCGGTTCCGGGCTCTGCGCAACTGCTCGAAGTCGATGCGGCGTCCGGCGTGGCCTTGCGCGTGGACGATCAGGGCCGGGCCGAATTTTACGATCTCGCCGGCGGCGAACCGCTCGCGGGCGAGAGTCTGGCGGGCGCTGCCGGCGCGGGCTTGACCGCCGTTGCCGAGGATGCGGCCGGCAGCGGCCTGTTCGCGGCGGGATTCGCCGACGGTGGGGTGCTGGTCGCGGGCTGGAATGCGTCGCCGGAGCCGGACACGGGGTCGGTCTCGCCGCGCCTGGAGTTTCCGTTCGGCCGGGAGCCTTTTCGGCTCCTGGCCGATGAACCGGTGCGCGCACTGGCATTGCGTACCGGGCAAGGCCGGATCGCCATCGCGGCCATCGGCGCGAGCGGACGCACGGTCCTGCTGGAAGAAGGCGCGGATCCGGACCCGGCCGCGCTCGTGGCGGCGCCGCAACCGGCGGCGGCAAGCCTGCGCCGTGAGCTTTCCGTCGACGCGACGAACGCCGACACGATCCTGTTGACGGAGGATCCGCGCTGGATGTTCCTTGTCTCCGCATCGGGAGAGTCGAGCCTGGTCCAACTCGGCCCAGGAAACGGCGCGCGCGTAGTGGATACGGCCACGCTCGCGGCGGCGCCGGCGCGGCTTGTCGATGTGCGTCTGCTTGCCGGCGGCATGTCCCTGCTCGCGGCGGACAGCGGCGGCGGTGTGGGGCAGTGGCTCATCGTGCGCGAAGGCGAGTCGGCGCGTATGCGCCAGGTGCGCCGTTTCGATTTGTTCGACAGCGCGGTCGCCGCAATCGATGTGGAACTGGGTCGGCGCAACTTCATCGCCATTGGCGGGCAGGGCGAACTGGCCCTGGTCAATGCCACCGCGGAAACCGAAAGTCTGCGCCGCGGTCCCGGCGGTCTGTTGGCCCGTGCGGCGGCGCTGGCGCCCGCGGGCGACGCGCTGCTGCTGGAAGACGAGCAGGGAGGACTTTCCCTGTGGCGGCTCGACAACCGGCATGCGGAATTTTCGCTTTCCGCCCTGTGGACGAGAACCTGGTACGAAAACTATACCGAACCGGCGCTGGTATGGCAGACAACGGCAGCCGACGACGCCTTCGAGCCCAAGTACAGCCTGGCGCCGCTGACTTTCGGCACCTTGAAGGCGGCGCTTTACGCCATGATTTTCGCGGCGCCGCTGGCGGTCTGCGCCGCGGTGTATACCGGCTATTTCATGGCGCCGGGACTGCGGCGCCAGATCAAGCCCCTGATCGAACTGATGGAAGCCTTGCCGACGGTGGTGATCGGTTTCCTCGCCGGTCTCTGGCTGGCGCCGCTGGTTGACGCGAATCTTGCCGCGCTGGCGCTGGGAGCGTTGCTGCTGCCGATCTCGGTGGTGCTGGCGAGCGCCGCCATGGCGCGTTTGCCGGAACGGTTCGAGGCCGGGCTGAAGGAAGGCTGGCAACTGCCGGTTCTGTTTCCGGTGCTGCTGCTGGCAAGCTGGCTGGCCTGGTCGCTCGCGCCGCCGCTAGAAAGCTGGCTGTTCGAAGGCAGTCTCAGGGACTGGCTGTCGCTGCGCTGGGGACTGGACTATGTCTCGCGCAACGCGATGATCGTCGGCGTCGCGATGGGGTTCGCGGTAATTCCCGCGATCTATTCGATCGCCGACGACGCCATCTTCACGGTGCCGCGCCACCTGAGCTATGGCGCGCTGGCGCTTGGCGCGAACAGTTGGCAGACAATGGTCTGGCTGATTTTGCCCGCCGCGGCGCCGGGCATTCTCAGTGCGCTGATGATCGGTTTCGGCAGGGCGCTGGGCGAAACCATGATCGTGCTGATGGCCACCGGCAATACGCCCGTCATGGACATGAACCTGTTCGAGGGCATGCGCACGCTCGCGGCGAACCTGGCGATCGAGATACCCGAATCGGAAGTCGGCAGCACGCATTACCGGATTCTTTTTCTCGCCTCGCTGGTGCTGTTGCTGTTCACGTTCGTGCTCAACACGATTGCCGAACTCGTGCGGCAAAGGCTGCGCAAGAGGTACCGGACGATATGAACGGCGGAGTATCAGGCTGGTACCGCAGCGGAACACCCTGGATCTGGCTCAATGCCGGCGCGGTCGCCGCCTGTCTGGCCATGGTTTTCGGCCTGTTGCTGCTGCTCGGCGCAAGAGGCCTGGGGCATTTCTGGCCGAAGCCGGTGTTGCAGGCAAACTACCTGGCGGTGGACCCGCCGGTTACCGTGATCGGCGAAATCGCGGACAGCGAAACGGTCGACTCCGGACAATTGCAATTTTCCGCGGCCGGCGCGCCGCTGAGCGGCGAAAGGATCGAGCGGCAATTGCTCAAGCTCGGCAATCGCGACGTAACCGGCAATGATTTCGCCTGGATACTGCCCTCCTTGCTCGACGAAGTTGAGTATCCGGAACGACTGGTGACGCTGGAACGCCGCGAATGGGGTAATTTCTACGGTTTTCCAAGCGGCATTCTGCAGAACGGCGAGCCGGTCGCGGCGCCGTCGGCACAGGGGGAAGAGGCCGACGCTCTCTGGTCGGAACTGCAGCGACGGCTGAACCGGGCCAGGCAATTGCGCGAGGAAATCGAGCGCATCGAAAGATCGATCATCGCGGACATCAATTTCGGCATGGAACGCCTGCGCCTGCGGGAGCGGCGGCTGCAACTCGCCGGCGGTGATTCCGGGGAGGAACTGCGGGATATCGGCCGCCAGCGACAGACGCTCGATGCGCAATACGCGGAAATCCGCCTGCGCCTGCTCGAACTGAATCGCCAGATTCAGCGCGACTCCGCGATTTTCCGCGTTGCCGGCGGCGCGGAGGTGGAATTGCCGGTGGCCGATATCGTGCGCGCCTACCGGCCGAACGCGATGAACCGGTTCGAAGCCATGGGGACATACCTGGCGCGGTTATTCGAATTCCTGACCGACGATCCGCGCGAGTCGAATATCGAGGGCGGCCTGCTGCCGGCGATCTACGGCACCGCCATGATGGTCCTGCTGATGTCGGTTCTGGTCACGCCGCTCGGCGTGGTCGCGGCCGTCTATCTCAGCGAATACGCGCCGAAAGGATGGCTGACGCGCTTCATCCGGATTTCGGTCAACAACCTGGCCGGAGTGCCTTCGATCGTCTACGGCATGTTCGGGCTCGGTTTCTTCATCTACCTGGCGGGCGGAGAGATCGATAATCTGTTCTATTCCGAATCGCTGCCGGCGCCGACGTTCGGCACTCCCGGATTGCTGTGGGCTTCGTTGACCCTGGCGCTATTGACATTGCCGGTCGTGATCGTCGCCACCGAAGAAGGGCTTGCGAACATCCCCGCATCGCTGCGCGAAGGCAGCCTGGCGCTGGGCGCGACCAAGTTCGAGACCTTGTGGCGCGTGGTCCTGCCGCTGGCGCGGCCGTCGATGCTCACCGGGCTCATCCTGGCGGTGGCCCGCGCCGCGGGAGAAGTCGCGCCGTTGATGCTGGTGGGCGTCGTCAAGCTGGCGCCCGCGCTGCCGCTGGACACCGAGTTCCCGTATCTGCACCTGGAACAGCAATTCATGCATCTCGGCTATTATGTCTACGATCTGGCAATGCAGAGTCCCAATGTGGAGGCCGCCATGCCGCAAGCCTTCGCGGCGGCCTTTCTGCTGGTCGCCGTCGTTACCGCGCTGAATCTGAGCGCGGTCGTCATGCGCGGGCGGCTGCGCGAACGATACAAGGCGCTGGAAACGGGGTCCTGGTCATGAACAGGGAATACGAGGCCGCCGGCGAGTCCGCGGCAGCGGTCGAACTCGAGCCTTGCCTCGAAGTGCGCAATCTGAGCCTGCATTACGCCAGAACCCGGCAGGCCCTGAACAAGATACGGCTGACGATTCCGCGGCAACGGGTTACGGCGCTGATCGGGCCCAGCGGCTGCGGCAAGACCAGCCTGCTGCGCTGCTTCAACCGGCTCAACGATCTGGTGGACGACTGTGTCGTCACCGGCCGTATCAGGCTCGAAGGCAAGAACATCTATTCGTCGAAGATCGACGTGACCGAATTGCGCCGCCGGGTCGGCATGGTGTTCCAGAAACCGAATCCGTTTCCCAAATCGATATACGAAAACGTGGCATTCGGTCTGCGCATCCGCGGCATCAATTCACGCCGCAGGCTCGACGAAATCGTGCAGGAGTCGCTTGAGGCCGCGGCGCTATGGGACGAGGTGAAAGACCGGCTGCACGGCAGCGCGCTGGAACTTTCCGGAGGCCAGCAGCAGCGGCTGGTCATCGCGCGCACGCTGGCGGTGGAGCCCGAAGTGCTGTTACTCGACGAATCGGCTTCGGCGCTCGATCCGATCTCGACCCTGAAGATCGAGGAACTGATCACCGGATTGAAAAAGAACTACACCATCGTCATAGTCACGCACAATCTGCAGCAGGCGGCGCGGGTTTCCGACTACACCGCCTTCATGTACATGGGCAACTTGGTGGAATTCGACACCACCGCCCGGATTTTCACCAACCCGGTCAAACGCCAGACCGAAGACTATATAACTGGTAGATATGGGTGAGATTACCCGCATGACACAATCCGCCGACGAATCGGGCTCGCACATCTCGCGCCAGTTCAGCCAGGATCTGGAAAAGGTCCGCACGCACATGTTGCGCATGGGCGGGCAGGTCGAGAAGACCCTGACCGACGCCTTGCGCTCGGTGGCCGAACACGACAGCCAACTGGCGCAGCAGGTGATCGACCGGGACGAGGTAATCGACCGGCTCGAACGCGAAATCGATATCGAGTGCAGCCTGATCATCGCCCGGCGGCAGCCCGCCGCGGGCGACCTGCGCCTAGTGCTCGCGATCGTCAAGGCGATCAGGGATCTGGAGCGCATCGGCGACGAGGCGGCCCGGATCGCGCGCTCGGCCCTGCAACTCGCGGAAGAAGGGGAAGATCCGGTTCATCTCGGTGAATTCCATAACATCGGAGACCGTGTGTTGAGCATGGTCAAGCATGCGCTCGACGCCTTCGCCCGCATGGACGCCGAAGCCGCCGCCGAGATTCGCGGCGAGGATGTCGAGGTCGATAGCGAATACCACAATGCGATCCGTTCGATGGTCACGCACATGATGGAGAATCCCGAGAGCGTGAGCGCCGTGCTGATCGTTCTCTGGGCTTTCCGCGCGCTGGAGCGGATCGGCGACCATGCCAAGAACATCTCCGAGCACGTCGCCTACATGGTCATCGGCGCCAACCTGGGAAGGGGGAGGCCGCTGCCGAAGAAGTGAAGCCGCTTCAATGCACGTCGATCTGGGGCGGCTGGTCGGGAAAGGGCGCCTGCGCGGGCGGGCGGGGCCCGCCGGGTCCGCGAATGCGTTCGGCCGGGAACCTGCAACTGAAAGTGCTGCCCTTGCCGGATTCGCTGGCAATGCGCAGGTCGGCATCGTGCCGCATCAGGATATGTTTCACGATGGCGAGCCCGAGCCCGGTGCCGCCGGTTTCCGACGAACGGCTGACGTCGACGCGGTAGAAACGTTCGGTAAGGCGCGGGATATGCTGCTGCTCGACGCCGATGCCGTTATCGATGACGCGGATTTCAAAGGCCTCGCCTTCGCCGGCGTAGCCGGCCTCGATACGGATGGCGCCCCGGTCCGGCGTGTATTTCGCGGCGTTCTGGGCGAGATTGGACAAGGCGCTGTACAACTCCGCGCGGTCGCCGACGATTTCCAGTTCCGGATCGCAGGAAAAATCGAACTCGTGGTTCCTGGTCTGGTACACCTGTTCGGTGTCTTGTTGAATTTCCCGTATCAACTGACTCAGATTAAACGGCTTTTGCTGCCTCTTGACCTCTTTGGTTTCCAGCGCGGTCAGCATCAGCAGGTCGCGCACGATATTTTCCATGCGTGTCGACTGCTGCAGCATCTGCCGTAGCGGTTTGCGCCATTTTTCGTCCAGATCCCGCACGTTGTCCATGATGTTTTCGACATAGCCCTTGATCACGGTGATCGGCGTGCCGAGTTCGTGCGAGACGTTGCCGACGAAATCCTCGCGCATCAGTTCCATGCGGTGCAGGCGGGTGACGTCGCGCACGATCATCAGCCTTTCCCGCTCGCCGAACAGCGCGATCTCGAACTCGAGCGTGCGCGAATTGTCGCCCGGCGCCGGCAGTTTCAGCGGCTCGCTGTAATCGGCGTCGTGGAAGTATTGCGAGAAACGGGGGTCGCGGACCAGATTGGTCACGGGATGGCCCTGATCCCGGGGATACTCGAACCCGAGCAGCCTCGAGCCGGCCAGATTCCACCACACGAGGCTGCCTTGCCGGTCGATCATGATGACCGCGATTTCCAGCGCCGAAGAGGATTCCTGGGCCTTGCGGACGATGCTTTCAAGGTAATCGCGAGTCTTCTGCTCCTGCCTGCCGAGCTTGTAGATGCCGTCGAAGACTTCGCCCCATAAACCGAAGGACTCGGGCGGCTCGGTCTGGGTGGCGGAAGGATTTCCCCGCAGCCAGTTGCGCAGGCGCCAGAGTTGCAGGTAATTGATCGTGAGATAGGCGGCGACGCCCAACAGCAGCGCCGCCGGGATATTGCCGGCAAACCAGCCGATCAGGGCGGTCGCGGCCAGGACCAGCAGCAACCGCAGGATTTCCGCTCGCCAGTAGTGCAAGAAATGAAACCCGGGTTCAGGAGGAATCTCGCGGAAGCGGTATTCTAGTCCGCCACCGGGACGATGGCCAGCCGAAAGGCGACCCGCGCCGGGGAAAAGAGTCAAAACCGGGCCGAAAAAGGCCGAAAGCCGGGTCGTTTTGGACAATGCGCCGATAGCGCCTATAATTGATTGATAAAGTAGAAATCAGGTCATATTTTCTATTGCCGAACCTGAATTACGCCACGCAAGGGAGCAGTTAAATGAACGAAAGAATCATCTCGCGAAGCCTGTTTTGCGCGGTTTTGGCCGTGGCCGGCATCGCGTTCGCGGGCAGCGCCCGGGCGCAGGAGCCGGTTTACTACGCCGCCCCCGGCTTGCTTCTGCTCGACATCGACGAAGAAGCCATGCTCGAAGCCCGGGATATCGGTTTCACCTTTGCGCTGGGCGTCGATTTCGATCGCCGCTGGAGCGCCGAACTCGGTTTCATGAACGCGGAACCGGCGTATGCGGGTGACGTGGTGGGGGCCGATCTGGATACCTGGCAGGTCAACCTGCGTTATACGCTCGGACAGCCCCGAGAACGCCTTCGACCGTATATCATGGGTGGCGTCGGCAATATCGACATCGACGGTGAGAACGACACGCTGCTCAACTACGGGGCAGGCCTCGAATTCGAGTTGCGCGACCAGGTGATACTGCGCGGCGGCATGAGCAGGTACAACTATCTGGGTCGCGACGGCGACATCGGCTTCAATGCGGAACTGGTTTATTACTTCAGCGAACGCAATCCGCCGCCGCCCCCGCCGCAACCCGAACCCGTCGCGGTGGCGCCGCCGCCCGATTCCGACGGCGATGGCGTACCCGACCCGGACGACGATTGTCCGAATACGCCATCCAACTACGCGGTGGACGAGAACGGCTGTCCGATCCTGATCGAGGAAATCGCCAGTTTCGAATTGCAGGTCAATTTCGACTTCGACGAATCCGTCATTCGCGACGAGGACGTTCCCGAGATCGAGGATCTCGCCGAGTTCCTGCGTGAATTCGACGGCGTCATGTTGCAGCTCGAAGGTCACACCGACAACGTCGGCGCGCCACTCTACAATCTGGACCTGTCCCAGCGTCGCGCCGACGCCGTTCGCGACATGCTGATCGAGGACTTCGGCATTTCGCCGGGACGCATCACCGCCCAGGGATTCGGAGAGCAGCTTCCCGTGGCCGACAACGAAACCGAAGCCGGCCGCGAAGCCAATCGCCGCGTCGTGGCGGTGGTTTCGGAGACTTTGCAGAGATACCAGGAGCGCTAGGAGCCTGCGCCGTAGGAATTCACGAAAGCGAAAATTCGCTATCGCCGCGCCCTTGGCGGATCGATTGAGGCGAATATTGGTGGATATTCAACGAAATCGAGCGGCCAAGGGCGTGGATGAGAGCGGATTTGTAGCCGTGAATTCCTACGGCGCAGGCTCCTAGGACGCGCCCCGGAACCGGGAGACCGTCCGTTCGGGCGGTCTCTCCGGCCCCGGCCGAACGATTATCCGCTCGATTAAGCATATTTTCCCTCCCTTTCTATACTTCCGATACCGGATCTGAAAGTCCGGCTTCGTAAAGCAGATCATTTATTAATTTTGGGTCTCGTCACCGGGTTGGGCCGGCGGCGGAGAGGGACATCCCATATGCACGAGAACATTTTGTCCGGCGAAGGGCGCCGGGAAACGGGGGACTACGATTACATCCATGCCGCTTGCGAGGCGGCGCCGGGGGAGAATCCGGACCGCACGGTGGAATACGCCCGCCCGGCAGCCACGGATCCGGCCCCGGATTCCACCCAGCTATATCTTTCGGAAATCGGCTACAAGCCGCTGTTGACCGCCGAACAGGAGGTCGACTACGCGCGCGCGGCCTTGCGGGGGAACGAAGACAGCCGGAACCGCATGGTGGAAGGGAACCTGCGGCTGGTAGTCAGAATCGCCGCCCGCTATTGCTGGCGCGGGCTCCCGTTTCTGGATCTCATCGAGGAAGGCAATCTGGGTCTGTTGCACGCCGTCGAAAAATTCGATCCCGAACGAGGATTCCGTTTTTCGACCTATTCGACCTGGTGGATTCGCCATTACATCGAACGCGGGCTCATGTACCAGGCGCGGATCATCCGATTGCCCGTCCATATCGCCAAGGAACTCAACGTGGTCAAACGCGCCGAACGCGATCTCATGGCGGCCAGGTGCCGGGAGCCGACGGTGGAGGAAGTCGCCGAGCGAACCGGCAGATCCCCCTCCAGGGTGAAATGGATAATGGCGCTGAACGTGGGAATCTATTCGATAGACGCGCCTCTTTCGAGGGAAGTCGATATGCCCCCCTTGCTGGAGATGTTGCCGGAGCCGACCGCGCCCGAGCCGGGAAATTGCCACGGCAGGAGCCAATTGCGCGAGCGGATGTCGGCCTGGCTGCGGGAATTGACGCCGAGACAGCGGGACGTGCTGCTGCGGCGATTCGGTCTCGAAGGGCACGAAAGCGACACCCTGGAGCGAGTGGGCCGGGACGTGGGCCTGACCAGGGAACGGACGCGGCAGGTGCAGCTCGAAGCCCTGAACAAGCTCAAGCGCATCGTCGCCAGGGACGGTCTCGCGGTCGACGTATTGCAGGAGTACGTCTGATGCGCGATCGTGTACACTAGCGCCTCAAATTTCCCAGCCTGTTCCACGATTCACACACTCCCCTTCGGGGGAGTCAAAACCGCGAAGCGGTTTTGGTGGGGGTGACTTGCAGCCGAATCCAGCCGAAACGAAAATCGCGGGAACGCTCGACGGCAAATTGGTCATCGACCTGTCGCGCGTGCTCGGCGGGCCCTATTGCACGCAGATTCTCGCCGACCACGGCGCCAGAGTCGTCAAGATCGAACCTCCCCGCGGAGACGAAACACGGGACTGGGGCCCGCCGTTTCACGCGGGCGACGCCGCCTATTTTCTCGGATTGAATCGCAACAAGCGCTCGATCGGACTCGACCTTTCCAATCAGCGGGGCAGGGAGGTATTGCTGACCTTGTTGCGGGAAGCCGATGTGCTGGTGGAGAACTTCAAGCCCGGCAGCATGGAGCGCTGGGGTCTCGGCTATGAAGATCATCTGCGCGACAAGTTTCCCCGTCTCGTTCACTGCCGCATCAGCGGTTTCGGCGCCGACGGCCCCTGGGGCGGCTTCCCCGGCTATGACGCGATCGTCCAGGCCATGGCCGGCTGGTTCAGCATCAACGGAGAAAACGAGGACAGCAATCCGACCAGGCTCGGTCTGGCGATGGTGGATATGGGCACGGGCCTGTATTGCGCCATCGCGATCCTGATGGCGCTGACGGAACGCGAAAAATCCGGCCGCGGCCAATATCTCGATATGACGCTATACGATTGCGCGGTCTCACTGATGCATCCGCATATCGTCAACTACAATCTGTCGGGCGTGATTCCGCGTCCGACCGGCAACGCGCATCCGAACATCAGCCCCTACGACACCTTCCGCACCCGCACCGTGGACATCTTCATCGGCGCCGGCAACAACGGCGCCTTCGCCAGGTTATGCCGGGAACTCGGCTGCCCCCAACTCGTCGGGGACGAACGTTTCCGCGACAACATCGACCGCGTCAACAACCGGGACGAGTTGAAGGTGGAACTGGAATCCTGCCTGATCCGCATGGACGGCGACGAGGTCGGGGACCGGCTGGCCCAGGCGGGTCTTGCGGCCGGGCCGATCCACGACACGGCGCAGGTGGTCGATCACCCGCATACCCTGCACCGGGAAATGACGGTGGAAAAGGACTGGTACAAGATGACGGGCACGCCGATCAAGTTCTCGCGCACGCCGGGTTCATTGCGCAGCTTGCCGCCGCGCTACGGCGAGCACGGCCGCGAAATCCTGCGCGAGTTCGGCTTCGACGAGGCCGTCATCGCCGAACTTATCGAACGGCAAGTCGTTCTCGTCAAGCGCAGCGGCTGATCAATTCGCGGGGCCGGGGACGTCGTCGTCCACCGTGAGGGGGTTGAGGTAGTCGCCGTCGGTGATGCCGGCCTTGCGCATGGCGATTCCGGTGAGGCATTCCTGCACGATGCGGCTCGAATTCATGACCGTGGTGTAACCGGGGTCGACCAGCGGATTGAGTTCGACGAGCTCGAAGCCGACGAGATTGTTTTCGGTGCAAAGCGCGCGCACGAGCGGGAATAACTCGCGCGGCGTCAGGCCGGCCGGTTCCGGCGTTCCCGTGCCGGGAGTATAGGCCGGATCGAGCACGTCGATATCGAAGGAAACGTACAGATACTCGGGACCGTCGTTGGCCTCGGCGAGGATGCGTTCCATCACCGCGGGCCAGCCGTCGCGCTCGATCTCCACCATGGTGTGGTAGCGCATGTTGTGTTCGCGCATCCATTCGAATCCTTCGGGTCCGGGCCAGTATCCCCGCAGACCCACCTGGATGTAGTTTCGCCCCAATACATGACCTTCTTCGATCAACTGATAAATCGGTTGGCCATGGGTAATCATGTGTCCGCTGTAACCGTCCGCGGCGGCGTCGTAATGCGCGTCGAAATGGATAACGCCGACGTTTTCCTTGCCGTAAACGTCGGCGACGCCCGCCACGTCGGGATATTCCAGCGAATGATCGCCGCCGATGACGACGGGAATCGCGCCGGTTGCGGCGATCTCGCGCACCATGGCGCGCACGTAGGGCATGCTGCGCTCGGCGCTGAACCTGTCTATGGGGGCATTGCCGTAGTCCACCGCGTTCAGTTCCCGTTGCCAGGCAATACCGGTGTGCATGTGCGGCCGGTTGCCGACGTCGAACATGCCATGGCTGTAACGCAAGGCGTTGGGCCCCTGGCCCGCGCCGCGATAGCCGACGCCCATGTCCAGTTCGGCGCCCATGATCGCAACGTCTACTTCGCCCGCGCGGAGGTCTTCCGGGGTAACCGCTACCGGCAATTGAAAAAAGGTCAATACGCCGTGTCGATTCAGCCTGCCTGGATAAAAAGGTCCGGGTTCCCGCACCGGGTCGCCGCTGCCGTCCCGAAGCTGGCTCCAGAGGTCATAGGTAGGGTCGTCCGTGTTCAATGGAATCGATCCGTCTTCGCGCTCGAACACGCTGGGCGTGAAATCCTGGGCGACGACGAAGATCACCGGCAGCGCCAGAAAACACGCGAAGACGATCTTCTCCAGGCTGGGTCTGGACAATTTCAACATGGTCTGTTCCCCCGGCGCCGGCGCCCCGGCCGGCGCCATTCGCTACCTGCCGTTACAGGCGATAGGTTCCTCCCAGGAAGATTACGCGTCCGCGCGGCGTGGCCGGAAAAGCGTTCTCCGAGATGAACGGGCTCGTCTGGGTGACGTTGTTGATGCCGCCGTATACGGTCAACTCGTCGTTGACGACGTAGCGGGCGTTGAGATCGTGGATCCAGGTCTCGCCAAGCAACAACGAAGGGCCGAACAGGGTCTCGTAGGTTTCTATTTGCGCCCTGCCAACGCCCAGCAGCATCTCGCCCAGATATTGGGACTGCCAGCCGACGTTGAGGTCGCCCCAGGTCCAGCCGAAGTAGACGTTGCCCGTTTGTTCGGGCCGACTGATTTCACCTAATGCTGGATTGACCTCCGTCAGGTCTAGTGGGTTGGTGTAGAAGTCCAGCTTTCCCATCTCCGTGGCGGTCACCGAAGCTCTGAACCCGTGTTCGCCGATATCGAAGTTGTAGGAGGCGGAAAGGTCGATGCCGTCGGCTTCGATGATCGCGAAGTTGATATCGGTGGTGCGGAAGAAATTGAATCCGCCCGCCTGGGCCGAATTCACGTCGGTATTCCTGCCGATCAGCTCGCAGAATGCCTGGTTCAGCGAGGCGCCCTGATAACAGCCATCGACGATATCCTGCACGGTTACGGACGAAATTCCGTCGTCGATCGAGATATCCCAGATGTCCACGGTCAGGCTGAAGCCGGGCAGAAACGAGGGCGTGAAAACGAAACCGTAGGTGAGCGTGTCGGCGGTTTCCTCCATCAGATCGCGGTTGCCGCTCGATACGCCCGTAAATCGGGCCGACAGCGGATCGGTCCAGACGTAGTTTCCGGCCTCATCGAACGGATCGAGCCCAAAGCTCTGGAATACCTCCACGCAATTGGCCTGCGTGTTCGCGCCCTTGGTCGCGTCGGCTTCGGCCAGCGCGGTGATATTGACGATGTCGCAGGGATCCGCCGGCCGCGCGGTTGCGCCGACTTCGGGTCCGAACAGTTCGGTGATGTTGGGCGCCCGCACGGCCTGGGACAGACTGCCGCGCACGGCGATGTCCTCGATCGGCGCCCATACCAGGTTGAGTTTCCAGGATTCGGTATCGCCGACGGTGGAATAGCTCGACAGGCGACCCGCCACGTCCAGCGTCAATTCCCGGAAGCCCGGCGCATTCGCCAGCAGCGGTAGCGACAACTCCAGGAAAACGTCGGTGGCGTCGTATTCGCCATATTCGTTCTTGACGATAATAGAAGGATCGAATCCCAGTGAGCCATTGTCCGAGACATCGCTGATCAGCGTGCCCGCGGGATGGGGAGAACCGGCGGGAATGACGCCGCGCTGCCACGGATCGAATCTGGCGTCGGAAGATTCTTCCCGGTATTCCGCGCCCGCAGCGAAGCCCACCGGTCCGCCGGGCAACTCGAACCAGTCCGAACTGTCGCCGACCACGGAACCGGAGAACACCAGTTGATCGAGCGTGATCTCGTCCACGGAGGTATAGGTTACCCAGTCGATCGCCTGCTCGCTCGCTCCCGGCTTGCCCGCCCAGAGATTCAGCGGTACGCAGTCTCCGCTGCCCGGCGTATAGGAGAAGTAGCCGTCGTCCCAGCTTGGGATGCCGAACGGCGTATTGAGGGCGGGCGCGTCGGGATTTACATCGGCGCGGCAGGCGGGCTGGCCGGAAGGACCGGTCACCGCGTCGATGGCCGCGAAGAAGCGGTCGAGGATGATCTGGCCGTTCGCGGTTGTCTCCGAATCATAGCGGCCGTAGTTGGCGCTGACCTCATAAGTCCAGCCGTTCTCGAACTCGCCTTCGAGGCCGGCGACGAAGCGGACCGTGTCCCGGGCCGTTACGGTCGTCGAATCGAAATGCAGCGGATCCACGGTCAGACCCACCCCGTCGGTTTCTTCCGCCACGCCGCGGATGAATTCCGGCAGGAAGGGATTGTCCGGCGCGCCGTATAGCAGATCCCAGAAAGAAGTCGGACGACTGTGCGACGGAGCCTCCTGGGTGACGTATTTCACTTCGGCGAAAGCCGTGTCGGTATCGGTCAGATCGTAGTGGGTGAACAGATTCAGCGAGATTTTCTCGTCCGCCGAGACGATATCTTCCTCCCCCGGCGTATACACATTGAAGGAATCGCCGCCGAAGCCGTTGAAATTGCTTGCGATGATGCCGTCGCGTATCGGCCGGATCGTGCCGTCTTCCTCGATATTCCAGCAGCCGCCGGCGGCGCCGAAGCCGGCGCGGGAGAATGAGGAGTTGTAGCCGGTGAACGAGTCGAGGCAGTCGGGCGTGCCGTTGCCGTCTAGATCGATCGGGGTGTCCGGATCGAAACCCGTAAACGTGAATGCGTTGCCGGGAACGATGTAGCCGTACCCCGAAGTGATCGTGAAGTTGGACCCCACCCTGGCCCCTCTCGCCGGCGCATTGGCCGCGCGGTTGATCAGCGCGGTCTCGGCCGCGGTCAGGCTCGGCGCCACGCCGAACTCGTCGGTGTAGTCCGCGATGAAGTCTTCCGCGCTGGTCGGTATGCCCAGGCCATAATGGTACAGGCCAGTGGTGGCGTAATCGTAATAGGTCGCGAAATTGGGCGTGTTCGGGCCGATGTCGCCTTTCTGGAAGCGCAGGTCGGGGTTGGCCCAGTCGCCGGCCGAGTCGTTCAGGTATCCGTCGGCGCGCTCGCCCATCTTGAGGCCGGCGTCCTCGCGCACGTCGGCGGAAAACGTGATATTGCCGCGGCCGTTGGCGAAATTTTCGCCGTAAACCAGGGAGAAAACGGCCTGCTGCGCGTCTCCGTATTCGGACGAAGCGTAGCGCGCGTCGATTTCCAGGCCTTCGTAATCGTCCCGCAGGATGAAGTTCACCACTCCGGTAACCGCGTCGGCGCCGTAAACCGCCGACGCGCCGCCGGTGAGCACTTCCACCCGTTCCACGAGAGCCTGGGGGATCGAGCCGATATCCACCGACGAGGATCCTTGCAGTCCGCCGACATGGCGGCGGCCGTCGACCAGGGTCAGGGTGCGGTTCTGCCCCAATGCGCGCAGGTTCAGCCGTTGACTGCCGGCGTTGGATTGTTCCGCCGTCAGCGACGACAGCAGCGCCGGTATGTCGTTGACGATGTCGGAAAGGGAAAACTCGCCGGAAGCGGCAATATCGTCCGCGGTGAGCGACTGCACCGGCAAGGCGCCGACCAGGTTGGAATCGCGCGCGATGCGCGAACCGGTGACGATCACCTCTTCGATCGTTTCTTGCTGGGCGAATGCCTGTTGGTAAAACGGGACCATGGCCGCGGCCAGCAGAATGACGCCGGGCCGACGACGGAAAGGAATGCGTGTTTTCATTAGCTCCCCCTCTTGCAGCTAAAGGAATATGTCTGAATGTTGTTCTCGCTATTTCGCCGATTATAGGCGCTTCCCGCCGGACTGCAAACGAAGTATCGCGCTTTCGCAATGTTTTCCGATCGAAAATATTTCTGAAAACAGTATTGGCAAGATACTGATATGGTGTTATGGTAATGTAAAACACTAAAGCAGAAGCGGGATTTTGACCCTTGCAGGCAAACTGGAACAGCAGGGAACCCATCTATCGCCAACTGCGCGACCGCGTCGCCGAGCGCATCATCGACGGCGCCCTGGCGGAAGGAGAGGCGGCGCCTTCGGTGCGCAGGGTCGCCAACGAGTTGCGCATCAACCCGATCACCGTGTCGCGCGCTTATCGGCTTCTGGTGGAAGAGAAACTGCTCGAAATGCGGCGCGGACTCG
This sequence comes from Pseudomonadales bacterium, assembly GCA_022822865.1. Lineage (GTDB taxonomy): Bacteria > Pseudomonadota > Gammaproteobacteria > Pseudomonadales > Pseudohongiellaceae > UBA9145. The sequence goes on from JAJDYJ010000031.1 coordinate 20,244, forward strand.
GCATGTTCGTGGCCGACGGAGCGAGGGAGCGTCTGCGGGAGCTGGAAAGGCGGCGGTTTCTGGAAAGAGAGTGGCCGGCGGTCGTCGAACGGATCGACCGACTGGGGCTGAAACTGGACGAATTGCCCGGAACCGCGGGCAAACCGTCCCGGAATCGGAAAGGTATCGATTGATGGAAAACATTGTTGCAACCCGGGGGCTGGAAAAGTCCTACGGCCGTCTGAAAGCGCTCGACGGGGTCGATCTCGCCATCCCGGCGGGCTCGATCAGCGGCCTGATCGGACCCAACGGCGCGGGCAAGACCACCGCCCTCAAGGCCCTGCTCGGGCTGATCGACGTGCGCGGCGAACTCGAAGTCGCCGGCATGGACCCGCGCGCGGCGCGGCACAAGTTGATGGAGGAAGTCTGTTTCATCGCCGACGTCGGCATCCTGCCGGGCTGGATGACGAGCCGGCGATTGCTGGATTATGTCGAGGCCGTGCATTCCCGATTCGACCGGGCGCGGGCGGAACGCCTGCTCGCCGGAACAAGCATTCCGGCCGACAAGAAGATCCGCGCGCTGTCGAAAGGCATGATCACGCAATTGCACCTGTCCGTGGTCATGGCCATCGACGCCAGCCTGCTCGTGCTCGACGAGCCGACCATCGGTCTCGACATCATGTATCGCAAGACCTTCTACGACCGCCTGCTCAACGATTACTACGACGGCCGCCGCACCATCGTCATCAGCACGCACCAGGTCGAGGAAATCGAGCGCCTGCTGACGCACCTGCTGTTCATCGACAAGGGAAGGATCGTGCTGGACATGCCGGTGGAGGAAATGGCCGAGCGATACATAGAGGTGTCGGTCGAGCCGGAACGGCGCGAGCAGGCCCTGCGCCTCGGCCCCTTGCACACGCGCGAACTGCTCGGCCGGCTCGTGTGCGTATTTGCCGGCGTCGACCGGCGGCAACTGGAAGAACTGGGAGAACCGCGGACTCCGGCGGTAGCGGACCTGTTCGTGGCCAAACTCGCGGGGGACGGACATCATGAGAACTGAACTTCGGCGCTTCGGCGCCTTGTTGCGAAAGGAGTTCATCGAGCATCGCAACCTCTTTGTAGTCACGCCGGCGGTATTCAGCCTGTTGATGCTGCTGGTGGGGTATCTGATCGTATTGGCGCTGCCGGAATCCAGCGAACGTGTACTGCTGGAGCAGGCTTCCAGCCTGTTGCTCGATTTACCGCTGCGTTCGGCGACGATTTTCCCGGTGCTGCTTTCGGCGCCGTTCGCGCCGGCGCTGTTTCTGACCTCGATTATCTACCTGACGGTCTGCCTGTACCAGGACCGCAAGGACCGCAGCTTCCTTTTCTGGCAATCGATGCCGGTTTCCGACTGGCAGGCCGTGCTGGCGCGCGTCGTCACCACGGTGTTCGTCATTCCCGCCATCGCGGCCGCCTTCCTGCTGATCTGTCTGCTGGCGCTCGCGCTCTGGCTGCAATTCGCCGCTTCGCGCTTCGATCTGCCTTTCGCATTGGGCAAGACGCTGTTGCTCGCACTCGATGGCACCGTGCTGTTCTATTGCTTCGCCTGGCTACATGGGCTGCTGTTCATGCCGATCATCGGCTGGTTTCTGCTGTTCTCGGCCTGGTCCCGGCGCGTGCCTTTCCTGTGGGCCGTTGGCGCGTTGTGCGTATTGGCGCTGCTCGAAGCCTGGCTGCTCGACAGCATCTACTTCGTATACTGGATGAACTGGTCCGCGCGGGAACTGGTGCTTGGCTATCCCGACATCTTCTCGACGCTGTTCAGCTACGACATGCTGATCGCCCTGGCGCTCGGCGGGGTGCTTCTCTGGGGCGCCGCCTCGATGCGCCGATTCAACGATTGAAAGTGAGTAAGACGAAATGAGAAACTATCTTCTGCGCAATCGACACACCCTGCTGCTTGGTGTGATCGCGGCTTTTTCCGCCCTGATGCTGCTCGAAGCCGGTCTGAGCGGACGGCAGTTGTTCGAAATCGAGATCGACAACAGCTTTCTGCAACTCCGGGTCGGGGACGAAGTATTCCTCGAAGAACTGGAATTTCTCGACGACTTCGGCATCGACATCGAATTCTGAAACGGGCGAGGCATGCCTCGCCCCTACATCCTTGCACGAAATTGTAGGGGCCGGGCATGCCCGGCCCGCATACGTTCAGCCGCATTCCCTGTACGTCCGGTTCCGCTGTGCTAGTATGCGCCCTCCCCCGAAAACCGCACCCGAAGGATCAGAATTCCCATGACGACGAACACCCGCATCGTCCTCGCGCGCAGGCCCGAGGGCGAGCCCACCGACGACTGTTTCCGCGTCGAAACCGCCGAACTGCCCGAACTCCAGGACGGCCAGATTCTCATCAAGGTCAACTGGCTCTCCCTCGACCCTTATATGCGCCCGCGCATGAACGACATGAAGTCCTATGCGAAGCCGCTGCGGATCGGTGATGTCATGACCGGCGAATCCACCGGCGTCGTTCTCGAATCGAAATCGGACAAGTACCGGCCGGGCGATCACGTCGCCGCCCATCTCGGCTGGCAGTCTCACATCGTCGCCGATGCCGGCAATCCCGCGGTCATGCCCGTGGATCTCGCCAACGGCACCCTGTCGGCCCATCTCGGCGTTGTCGGCATGCCCGGCAGAACCGCCTATTTCGGTTTGCGGGAAGTCGGCAAGCCGCAAGCGGGCGAAACCCTGGTCGTGGCCGCCGCGTCTGGCGCCGTCGGTTCCGTGGTCGGCCAGATGGCGAAGATTCTCGGCCTGCGCGCCGTGGGCGTAGCCGGCGGACCCGAAAAGTGCCGTTTCGTGACGGAAGAACTGGGCTTCGACGCCTGCATCGATTACAAGGCGCCCGATTTCGCCGACAAGCTCGCCGCCGCCTGCCCCGACGGAATCGACGTCTACTTCGAGAATGTCGGCGGCGAAGTAACGAAGGCGGTGGCCGGACTGCTCAATCCCGGCGCGCGAGTACCCATCTGCGGATACATTTCGAATTACAACGACGCCGATCTCGAAAAAGCCGAAACGCCTTTCCACATCCTCAAGCGGCTCGACTCCGTGCCCGAACATCGCTTCTTTCTCGTGACCGAATGGCATGAGCGCTGGCTCGAAGCCACCCGGCAACTCGGCCAATGGATCAGGGAAGGCAGGCTCAAGTACCGCGAAAGCGTCGGCGAAGGCCTGGAAAACGCGCCGGAATATTTCCGCGGCATGCTCAAGGGCCGCAATTTCGGCAAGCAACTGGTCAAGGTGGCGGACTGAAAGGCATGGCCGACGCATCGCCGCGGGACTTCTCGGCCGCCGGTCTGTTCGACCTGAGCGGCAGAACCGCCCTTGTCACCGGCGGCAGCAGCGGTATCGGCCTGGAGATGGCGAAAGGCCTGCTGCAGAACGGCGCCCGGGTCATAATCGCCTCGCGTTCGCGCCGGAAACTCGATGAAGCGCTGACGGAACTCGCGGACCACCCGGAAGCAGCGGCAATCGAATTCGACATTACCGCGGCCGCGGACCGGCAGCGGCTCGCAACCGAGGTGGAGCAGCGATTCGGTTCGCTGTATCTGCTGATCAATAACGCGGGCGCCAACTGGGGCGCGAAGCTGGAAGATTACCCCGACGCCGGCTTCGCCAAGGTCATGGACACGAACGTCAACGCCCAGTTTGCCCTGACGCGCGATCTGGCGCCGCTGCTGGCCGCGGCAGGCAGCGCCGGGATGCCCGCGCGAATCATAAACATCGGCTCGATGGACGGCCTCCATGTGCCGATCGTGCAACGGGTTCCCACTTTCGCCTATTCCGCCAGCAAGGCCGCGCTGCATCATCTGACCCGCGCGCTGGCGGTGGAACTCGGGCCGAGGCACATTACCGTAAACGCCGTCGCCCCCGGGTTCTTCGCCTCGCGCATGACCCGCCATGTGTTCGAGCGCTATCTCGCCGATATCGAAGCGGATTGCCCGCTCGGACGCATCGGCCAGCCCGAGGAAATCGTCGGCGTAATCACCTACCTGGCCTCCCGCGCCGGTTCATACACCACGGGCGCCGTTATTCCCGTAGACGGCGGCACTTCCATTTCCAAAGGCCACCGCGGCTGGATGGATGAAAACGGAACAGTAACCTGAAAGAGAGAAGATTCATGAGCTTATTTGACCTGACAGACAAGGTGGCGCTGATTACCGGCTCCAGCCGCGGCATCGGCAAGGCCATCGCCTTGCGTTACGCCGAACACGGCGCGAAAGTCGTCGTTTCCAGCCGCAACCAGGACGCCTGCGAAGAAGTCGCGGCGGAAATCGGCAATGCCGGCGGCGAGGCCGCGGCCATCGCCTGCAACATCAATCACAAGGAGCAGTTGCAGGCGCTCGCCGACGGCACGCGCGAGCGTTTCGGCCGTATCGACGTTCTCGTCTGCAACGCGGCGCTGAATCCGCATTTCGGCCCCTCCCAGGAAATTCCCGACGAGGCCTTCGACAAGGTCATGCACGCAAATATCGGCAGCATTCATCGGCTGTGCCGGATGGTGATGCCGGGTATGGCGGAGAACGGCGGCGGTTCGGTGATCATCGTGTCCTCGATCGCCGGCCTGAGAGGGTCCAATGTATTGGGCGCCTATGCCATTTCCAAGGCGGCCGACATGCAGATCGCGCGCAATCTCGCGGTCGAATGGGGGCCGCAAAACGTTCGCGTGAACTGCATCGCCCCGGGGCTCGTGCGCACCGACTTCGCGCGGGCGCTATGGGAAAATCCCGACATTTACAAGGCCACGGTGAAGCGTTATCCCTTGCAGCGCATCGGCGAGCCCGACGAGATCGCCGGCGCGGCGGTCTATTTCGCTTCCGCGGCGGGCAATTTTACAACCGGGCAGACCCTGGTCGTCGATGGCGGCGGCACCGCGGGCGGCTGAATCGAATCAGGAGATAAATTCACATGAATCTGGGCTTACCCGAACATCTGATCGAAGTACGAGAAAAAATCCGCAACTTTGTCGGCGACAAAGTCGAACCGGTTGAAAGGGAATATCTTTCCGAGATCGACGTCGGCGACCGCTGGTCCCACACGTCGCGCCAGGATGAAATCCTCAATGGACTGAAACAGGAAGCGCGCGACCAGGGCCTGTGGAATTTCTTCCTGCCCGAGAGCCAGGGCGGGGCGGGCATCGGCAATCTGGAATACGCGCACCTGGCGGAAATCATGGGCCGTAGCAGGCTGGCCTCGGAATCCATGAATTGCAGCGCGCCCGATACCGGCAACATGGAAGTGCTCGAACGCTTCGGTTCGGAAGAGCAGAAAAAGGAATGGCTCGAACCGCTGCTTGCCGGCGAGATTCGCTCGGCTTTCGCCATGACGGAGCCCGACGTCGCCTCATCGGATGCAACCAATATCTCCACCCGCGCCGTTCTCGACGGCGGCGAATGGGTAATCAACGGCGAAAAGTTCTATATTTCGGGCGCCGGCGACGCGCGCTGCAAGATCATGATCGTCATGGTGGTGACCGATCCGGACGCGCCGCGGCATAACCGCCAGTCCCAGATTCTCGTGCCGAAGGACACTCCGGGCGTGGAAATCGTGCGGCCCATGTGCGTATTCGGCCACGACGACGCGCCTCACGGCCACATGCATATCAGGTTTCACAACGTGCGCGTTCCCGAAAGCAACATCATCCTCGGCCGTGGCCGGGGCTTCGAGATTTCGCAAGGGCGCCTCGGTCCGGGCCGTATCCACCATTGCATGCGCTCGATCGGCGCGGCGGAAAAGGCGCTCGACCTGATGTGCAAGCGCGCCGTGAGCCGGGAGGCTTTCGGCAAGCCGCTGGCGGAACTCGGCGGCAATTACGATGTCATCGCCGACAGCCGCATCGAGATCGAAATGTGCCGGCTGCTTGTGTTGCGCGCGGCCTGGCTTATGGATGAAATCGGCAACAGGGCGGCCCGCGACGCGATTTCCCAGATCAAGGTAGCGGTGCCGAACATGTCCTTGCGGGTTATCGACCGGGCCATGCAAATTCACGGCGCCGCGGGGGTGTCCCAGGACTTTCCGCTGGCGTCGCTGTGGACGGCCCAGCGCACCTTGCGCCTGGCCGATGGGCCGGACGAGGTGCATCGGCGGGTGATCGCCAGGAAGGAACTGGCGCAGTATCGTTGAGGGTGGTGGCTTCGATCCGTCGCCGTTGGCTGGCGGGTTGTTCAGCGGACGCCGTAGTTACATGTGCATTGGCTGCCTTAGACTAGTTTGTGCATGTTATCCCTGGCGCGACGTTGGTGGCTTCGAACCGTCGCCGTCGGCTGGTGAGTTGTTCAGCGGACGCCGTGAATACGTCCCTGTAGGCTTCGCGCTCGACATCCCTGTCTCGCACGCCCG
>JAJDYJ010000089.1 GCA_022822865.1 Pseudomonadales bacterium
TATCGCCGGACATGAGCATCGAACGAAAGCAAGCGAACCCAAGCCGATGTTGGTTTCCATCAGGCCCGCACGATGTGAGTCGCCGCCGGGGGGCGGGGGTGCGGCGGGCGTGTGAGGCATGGATGCCGAACGCGAAGCCTACAGGGATGTATTTACGGCGTCCGCCGCACCCCCGCCCCCCGGCGGCGACTCACATCGTGCGGGCCTGATGGAAACCAACATCGGCTTGGGTTCGCTTGCTTTCGTTCGATGCTCATGTCCGGCGATATGTTGTAGTATTCGGACAGCCGGAAATCGTCTGCCGGCTCTCTTTGCGGAAGGTTTTCATGGATTTTCGCGGCGCCCATATCATCAGCGTACAACAGTTCCAGCGGCCGGATGTCGAGCGGATTTTCGACGTGGCCGACAGTATGGAGCCTTTCGCGCAGCGAAAACAAGTGAGCAAGGCGCTCGACGGCGCCATCCTCGGCAACATGTTCTTCGAACCGAGCACCCGCACCAGGGTCAGCTTCGGCTGCGCCTTCAACATGCTCGGCGGGCATGTGCGGGAAACCGCCGAAATCGGGGCATCCTCGATCACCAAGGGTGAGTCGCTTTACGATACGGCGCGAGTCATCAGCGGTTACAGCGACGTCATCGTCATGCGCCACCCCCGGGCCGGTTCGGTGGCCGAGTTCGCGGAAGCGAGCCGCGTGCCGGTGATCAACGGCGGCGACGGCGTCAACGAACATCCGTCCCAGGCTCTGCTAGACCTCTATACTATCCGCAAGGAACTTCAGTCCGGGCAACGCGGCATCGACGGCATGCATATCGGCATGGTCGGCGATCTGAAACACGGCCGCACGGTGCATTCGCTTTCGCGTTTGCTGCAGTTGTACGACAACATCAGCTTCAACCTGATCTCGCCCAAGCAATTGCGCATGCCCGCCGAGATCGTCGCCGATCTGCACGCGGCGGGCCACAAGGTGAGCCAGACCGAGGACATGGCGAAGGGGCTGCACGACAACGACACCGTCTATCTCACCCGCATTCAGGAAGAACGCTTCGCCAGCCGACTCGAAGCCGACGTCTACCGGGGCCGCTTCCGGCTCAATCAGGCGATCTATACGCGACATTGCCAGCCCAATACCGTGATCATGCATCCGCTGCCGCGGGACACCCGCGCCGAAGCCAACGAACTCGACGAGGATCTGAATCAGCATCCTAACCTCGCCATCTTTCGGCAGACCGACAACGGCGTACTCGTGCGCATGGCGTTGTTCGCCCTCGTGCTCGACGTCGTGGAGAAAGTGCCGCAACACGTCCAGCGGGCCGGCTGGTATACCGGCCGCCGATTCGAATAGCTGAAGGAGAACCGCCTTGATAAGCGAAAACGATTATCTCGAGATGGATGCGCTTGCCATGGCGCAAGGACTGGAACGCGGCGATTTCAGCCGGGTTGAATTGAACGAGCGCGCCATCGCGCGGGCCGAACAATGCAACCCCGCCCTGAATGCGATCAACCTGCCCTTGTACGAACAGGGACTCGAACACGCCGGGACGCTGGACGAGGCGCCCGAGCCGCCGGGACCCCTGGCGGGCATCCCTTTCCTGCTCAAGGATCTCAGCGACCTGCAAGGAACCCGCACGAGTTACGGCAGCGAACTTTTCAGGAATTACACGGCGAAATCCTCATCGCCCGGCGTACAACTCTACGAAGCCGCCGGCCTGACGATACTCGGCAAGACCAACACGCCGGAATTCGGCCTGACGCTGACCACCGAACCCGTCGCCACCGGGCCGACCCGCAATCCCTGGCACACCGATTTCTCCACCGGGGGCTCGAGCGGCGGCGCCGCGGCGGCGGTGGCGGCCGGCATCGTGCCGGTGGCACAGGCTTCCGACGGCGGCGGCTCGATCCGGATTCCGGCCAGTTGCTGCGGATTGTTCGGCCTCAAGCCGAGCCGCGGACTGACCCAGGCGGGTACTGTGCTGTCCGAAAACTGGAGCGGAATGGCGGTGGAACACGTGGTTTCGAGAAGCGTGCGCGACAGCGCCGCGTTTCTCGACCTGATCACACTGCCGGCCGGACAGAACCTGTTCGCGCGGCCTGAATCTCCCGCTTCCTTCCTCTCGGCGCTCGACGAGTCCTGCCCGCGCCTGCGCATCGGCATACAGGACACCCACCCCACTGGCGAGGCGCTCGACGACGAATGCGTAGAAGCCGTGCGGGCTGCCGCCGCGCATTGCGAGTCGCTTGGCCACGTCGTGGAGCTCTTCAATCATCCCCTCGATTACGAGTCCCTCAACGCAGCCATGGGACAACTCGTTTGCGTGCATACCTGGCGTTCGATCGAACGCGGTTTGCGCTATTACAGGATCGGCCTCGAAGAAGCGCCGGTGGAGCGTTCGACCCGCTTCATGGCCGGGCGCGGGACTGAAATTCCGGCCGTGGAATATCTTGCCGCGCGAGACCTGCTGCGCATGGCCGAAAAACAAATGGCCGCCGTACACGAACAAGTGGACGTGATTGTTTCGCCGGTACTCGCCAGGACTACGGCGAAACTCGGCTGGCTCGACATGAACGCCGAGGACCAGCGCGAATACGTCAAACGCTTCCGCCAGTACAGCGGCTTCACCGCGGTCTATAACGGCACCGGCCAGCCGTCGATGTCGATGCCCCTGCATCGCACCGGCGAAGGCCTGCCGGTCGGCGTCATGTTCACCGCCGCCTGGGGCGCCGACCTGCTACTGCTGCAACTCGCGAAGCAACTCGAAACCGCCGCCCCCTGGCCGCAGATCGCGCCCTGAGACGCAATGTTCAACAGGCGTCCGGGGGCGGACCGCCTACCATTTGTCCGGCAGGTCCCCGACGCGCTCGTAGGCCTCGCCGATCAACACACCCAGTTCGCGCGCCTCGCCCTCTTCCAGGTGGATGCTCGGGCGGCCGTGGGCGAAGCGGTAGTTGCAGACGATGGCGATGTCTCCGACGCTCCATTCTAAGGGAATCCCGAAATCGTCGTAGACATCGACAAACGCCTGTTTTTCCTCCCGGGACATCTCGCTGCCGTCGCCGAAAGTCAGTTTCAGCGGTCGCTCTTCGTAAGGCAGATGCATGACCTTTGGCCATGCATCGAACCACATGCCGTCGTCGGCGATGCTGCTGTAGAGGACGTTGCGGTCCAGCAGCGGAAAGTACTCGAACGCTGAAAAGTAGTAGCGGGTCTTCAGCAGGCGATTGGGGCCCCAATCCACTTCCAGACCCTTGGCGCGGGCTGCGGCCTCGGCCTCGTCCGGATCGTCGGTCATCATGGACATCTGCCAGTGGTTGTACACGCCGATCTGGTGCGTTCCAGCGAAAGCTTCGCGATCCGTCAAGTCGCGGTGATAACAAAGCCCGTGCTTTTTGAGTTTGCGGCCGAGGTCGGTCCTCAGTATGGCGTCGGTCGCATTGAGGTTGTCGGACACGAAGGTGTGCCCGCGCCCCGGCAGCGCCCGGTGGCACAGGAAACCCAACATCCGGGTGCTGTGGCCGACATAAGCCATCTCGTGGTGGTAGTGCAGCCAGGCCTCGAGCGGCGCTCCGACCTCGTACACGTTGGCCTCAAGCAGGTCGCGCGGATTGGCGCCGCCTTCGTAGCGCATTTCCCGGTCGATGACGAGCTTTGCGAAGCGCCGCATCGACTGCAGGTCGGTCAGCCCCGTATTGACGAGGTAGACCAGGCCTACCTCATCGAAGGTGCGGTTCATGCGCCGCGCTAACTCGCTGTCCGGCTCAAGGTCCGCCTCGCCCATGGCGTACTCGCCGCAATCGATCGTGAAAGACGCGGGAGGCAGCGCGGGCGTACCCGTCCACCAGCGCGGCTCGATCACGTCGGGCAGCGGTCGCGTAACATCGGCGACTATATTGGATGCGGTAATCATCAACGTGAAAAGCCCCGCCGAAGCGGGGCTTCGATTCGGTTATGCCGCCGGTCAGGCTTGCTGCATTGCGCTCTGGATGCGCCCGAGAGCCTCTTCGAGCAAGGGCCGGGCGAGACCGAGATTCATGCGCATGCGGCCGGAGCCCCAATACGACGATCCCGGGTTGATCTTGACGCCCGAAGTCTCGATCAGGTAGCGCTCGACGATTGCTTCCGGAGTCACTTCGTCCTGGTCCGGACCGCTTGCGGCGGTTTCGGCCGCCGCCGTCTCGACCGCGCCGATGCGTTCGATCAGCGGCTCCACGTTGAGCCAGGCCAGATAGGTGCCTTCCGGCTGGTTGCAGCTCATGTGCGGTATCTGCTCGTTGATGAAGCGGGACGCGTAGGCCGCGTTGTCGGACAGATAGACCTGCACCGCGTCCATCCAGTCGTCGCCCTCTTCGAGCGCGGCCTGGGACGCGATGATTCCCAGCGAGTTGATCGTCGCGTTGTCGCCGACGGCGCGGATGCGCGACATGAACTCCGGATTGTGTGAGAACAGGTAGGCGTCCTTGAACGCCGCCAGGTTGAAGGACTTGCTCGCGGACTTGAAAGTCACGCTGTTCATGACGAGGTCGTCGGCGAGGTTGGCGTAAGGCACGTAATCATGGCCCGCGTTGACGAAATCGCAATGAATCTCGTCGGCCAGCACGATGACGTTGTGGCGCGCGCACAGTTCGCCGAGTTCGGTCAGTGTGGCGCGGTCCCAGCAATTGCCGACCGGGTTGTGCGGGTTGCACAGGATGAAGGTGTGTACGTCGTCCTGGGCCAGCTTGCGGTCGAGATCGTCGAAATCCATCTCGTAGACGCCGTTGACCTCGCGCAATGGATTCTCCTCGATGACGAAGCCCTTGCGGATGGTGGAGAAGAAACCGTTATAGCCCGGAGTCTGCATCACCACCTTGGCGCCGGGAGGATTGAAAGCCCGCAGCGCCGCGAGCAGACCCGGCAGCAGCGCGGGAGAATCGAGCAGCATTTCCCTTTCAATAACAGTATCATAGCGGCGCTCATTCCAGTCGATTATAGAATCGTGATAGGAGTCGGGCGTGGCCATGTAACCGTAGACTTCGTGTGAGATACGCTCCTGCAGCGCTTCGGTGATACAGGGAGCGACGCGAAAATCCATGTCGGCGACGCCCATGGGAATTCTCAGTTGATCGCCCCAGCGCTCGATCTGGCCGTCCCACTTGCTGCAGTCGGTTCCGATGCGATTGTAGATTTCATCGAAGTCGTAGCCCGAACCGGAGGAGCGGCTCGCGCCGTTCTCCTGGGCCTGGATGCTGGTGGCTGTTCCCAAAGAACCGGCCACCGCGGCAATGCCGGCCTGTTTCAGGAAAGATCTGCGGTCGAATCTGTAGACATTGGACATGCGGCGCCCCTCTAGTGTAGTGCCTGCGATCACACAAGCGTTGTTCTGGTCCGGCGGAATCCGCTCCCTCTGGCGGAAATCCGTAATCAAGCTAAAGTTTATAAAACAGGCGCGAAGCTAAATCAATGAAAACATCGCTTGATTGCTCCCGGTGAACTGGAATTCCCCTGTATTGCTTGGCGCTTTGCGCGATCCGGCGTTATGATGCGGCTTTTGACTACCAATCTCACCAGATTGCCCTGACCGGGCCTTGGGAGGAATGAATGAAAACTACTCGACGTGGATTTGGAACCATCGCGATCGGCGCCGCTGTCGGCGCATTGTCCGGAAGCGCCCTGCTGGGGAGGAAATCCCATGCCCAGACTCGTGAGGCCCTTGCCACCGGCGTATTCGACAACGGCATCATTCAGTTGAGCGCGAACGAAAGCGCCCGCGGGCCCGGCCCGAAGACCATGGAAGCGATTCACACGCATACGACCAAACGCGTCGGCCGCGGCTACGCCCCCGACCATGTCGGCGAACTGCAGCAAGGCCTGGCGGATCACTATGGTGTGGAAAGGGAAAACATTCAACTCGCAACCGGTTCCACGCCCTTGCTGCAAGGCTCGGTTCGCGCATTCTGCGATGCGGAAAAGGCTTTCATCACTCCCCTGCCGACCTATACGACCAGCCTGAGCACCGCCCAGCGTATCGGAGCGCGGACGGTGGAATTGCCGCTCGATCGCAACCTGGCCATCGATCTCGACCAGCTTGCGGATAACGCCCGCGGCGCCGGCATGCTGTATTTGTGCAACCCGAACAATCCCACCGGCACCGTGCGGGGGCCGGGCGAAGTGGAAGCCTTCGTCCGCCGCGTCATGGAAGAGAATCCGGACACCTATATCCACATCGACGAGGCCTATATCTATTACGCAAGGCCCGGCGCGATGGAAACCGCCGTGCCGCTGGCGCTGGAGTACGAAAACGTGTTCATCACGCGGTCGTTTTCCAAGGCCCACGGTCTGGCGGGCATGCGCATCGGCTTCGCTATTGCCCAGCCGCAAACCTTGCAAAAGATCAGCGACGCCTGGGGCATGGGAGACGTCAACATGCTCGGCGCCATCGCCGCCCTGACCGCGCTGGAAGACGAGGAGCATATTGCCTGGGAAGCACAGGAAAACGCTGAGATTCGTGAAGAGGTCATCGGCTTTTTCCGTGATCTCGGCTACGAAGTGCCCGATTCCCACACGAATCACATCTTCGTCAATCTGCGCATGCCGGCGGCGGAGTTCCGCTCGGCCTGCCTTGAGCACAACGTGCTCGTCGGCCGTGATTTCTCACCCATGGAACAGACCCACTCGCGCATCTCCCTCGGCAGCCGGGAGGAAATGGCGATCGCGATGGACGTGTTCCGGCAGGTGCTTGCTTAAGAGACAGATTTTCGTCCATGACGCACGGCGGTTACTTCCGCCATGATGGAAATGGCGATTTCCGCCGGCGTCTTGGAATGGATCTGAAAGCCGATCGGCGCGTGCAGTCGATCGATTTCGTCTTCGCTTAATCCGAGTTCGGGGAGGCGCTTGCGCCGTGCGGCGGAAGTGCGCTCCGAACCCATGGCCCCGACATAGAAAGCGTCGGTCTTCAGGGCTTCCATCAGGGCCATGTCGTCCACTCGCGGATCGTGGGCCAGGGCGATTACGCCGGCATAGGGGTTGCCGAATCTTTCCCTGACCACGTCGTCAGGCAAACGCGAGGTCGTCTCGACGCCGTCGACATGCCAGTTGTCGAGATACTTCGGGCGCGGATCGCACAAGGTCACATCGTAACCAAGTGCCAGCGCCATCTCCGAGACATAACGCGCCACGTCGCCCGCTCCCAGCAGCAATAGCCGGTACATCGGGCTCAGGCTGTGCACCATGGCCTCTTCGCCGATCACGACGGCCGCCTCGTCGCTGCCGGTCCGGGCGCTGACCGCGCCATTGCGCAGGTCCACGACCCGGCTGACCTTGCGATGGGCGTCGAGATCGCCCGCCAGGCGCGAAAACACCTGCCGATTGGCATCGTTCGAATCGAGATATTCGAGCAGCACGTGCAACTGGCCGCCGCAGGGCAGTTTCAGCCGCGCCTGTTCCTCGGCGCTGATGCCGTACTTGATCCGGAACGGCTTGCCCTGCTCGTCGAATTGCGCTTTCAGGCTGCCGTTCTGCAATTGTTCGAGAAAGTCCTCCTCGATGCAGCCTCCGGAAATCGAGCCGGCCAGTTCACCGTCCATGGTACAGGCGAGCATCGAGCCCGGCGGGCGCGGCGAAGAGCCCCAGGTCTTGAGGATGGTGGAAAGCCAGACCGGCTTGCCCTCTCCGAGCCAGCCCGCGACCCGGGAAACGATGTTCTGTTGACTGCTTAACATGGGGTGTGAATTCTACCCCCGTGGCAGCCGGCGGCCAAACGCGGGGATCAGTTAGCCCCCGCCTCCAGTTCCAGCAGGCGCTGCTTGGTTTCCAGACCGCCGCCGAAACCGGTCAGGCTGCCGTTGCCGCCGACGACGCGATGGCAGGGAATGATCACGGGTATCGGGTTCTGTCCGTTGGCCGCTCCCACCGCCCGGGAAGCGCTGCCGTTGCCGATCTCGTGCGCGAGTTCTCCGTAGCTGCGGGTTTCTCCGTAGGGGATGTGTTGCAGGGCGGACCAGACCTTGCGCTGGAATTCGGTTCCTTCCGGAGCCAGGGGCAGATCGAACCGCTCCAGTTTGCCGGCGAAATAAGCGCGCAATTGCTCGATAACCTGCGCGAACGGGGCGGCGTCCTCGACCCAGCCGGGTTCGTGGCGGCGTTGCATCTTGCCGCCGGGAAACCCCAGCGTATGCAGATTTTCCCCGTCTCCGGCCAGCAGCAGGCTGCCGATGGGGCTGTCCATATAGGTGTAATACGTGGTCATGAGTGGCTTCTTTCTCTGAAAAAGTGGGCGGCGGCGGGATGCCGGCCGATATTCGAACAATAGCATTGCCGCGTTGCCGCGCCAATTCACATTCCGTCCCGCCGCCGCCTGTTTTTTGCCGACTTGCTGGTATCATTGCGCCGCCCGGGATTTACCTGATTCTCCGATACGACATTCACGTGAGCACTGCAGCCGAAAATCCGCCGATTCCACGAGCGACCAAGATCGTCGCCACCCTCGGCCCCGCGAGCGACGGCCGCATCGAAGACCTGATCCACGCGGGCGTGGACGTGTTTCGGTTGAACTTCTCCTATGGCGCGCATCAGGAGCATGCGGCCAGAATTGCCGGCATTCGCGCGGCGGCGGATAAGTCCGGACGCCATGTGGCCATTCTCGCAGACCTCCAGGGGCCCAAGATCCGCATCGGTGGATTCGCCGGGGGAAAGTCTTTCGAACTGGCGCCCGGAGACGTGTTTTCCATTGATCCGGCGCTGTCTCCGAACGGCGGAAATCGGCGGGAGGTCTCGACCAAGTTCACGGCGCTGGCCGAGCAGGTCAGCCCAGGGGACACTCTCGTAATCGGCGACGAATCGCTTGAATTGCAAGTTTCCGATGTAAAGGGCGGACGCATCGACTGCGTGGTTGCCGTGGGCGGCGAAGTGCGCACCGGCAAGGGCATCAATTTGCGCGGTGGAGGACTGTCCGCACCGACTCCGACGGCACAGGACATGGAAGACCTCAAGTTCGCCTGCGACCAGGGCGTGGACTATCTGGCCATCTCCTTCACGAGTTCGGCCGACGACCTGAAAACAGCGCGGAAACTGGTCGAAGAGCGCGGTTCCGCCTGCGCCATCGTCGCCAAGATAGAAAAAGCGGAAGCGGTTGCCTCGGACGCCAACATGGACGCCATCATCAGGGCCAGCGACGCCGTGATGGTGGCCCGCGGCGACCTGGCTATCGAAATCGGCGAGGCGGCGCTGATGGGAATGCAGAAGCACATCATCAAACGGTCCCGCGAGTTGAATCGCTGCGTAATCACCGCGACGCAGATGATGGAGTCCATGGTCGAGCACGCCCACCCTACCCGCGCCGAGATCATGGACGTGTCGAATGCGGTGCTCGACGGAACCGACGCGGTGATGTTGTCGGCGGAAACCGCCACGGGCAAGTATCCGGTGGAGACGGTGCAGGCCATGGTGCGCGTGATCGTGGGCGCCGAATCGACGCCTTTCGCCGCGCCGCAGACCAGTCTCGACCACGACTGCGAGGCCATCGACGAATCCATAGCCCTGGCGGCGATGACGGTAGCCGAACATCTGGCGGATGTGCGCGCGGTGGCCTGCCTTACGTCGAGCGGCAATACGCCCAAGTTGATGTCGCGCAGCCGCTCCCGGCTGCCGATCTACGCTCTCGGCGACAATCCACGCACGCTATCGCGCACTGCGTTGTACCGGGGCGTTCATCCACGCCTGCTGGAGACCGGCGGAATCGACTACCAATTGATCAACGAGGCGGTCGTCGAGTTTCTCGTTCAAATCGGCGCTGTCGCCGAAGGCGATGTGGTCATCCTCTCGAAAGGCGACCTGCAGGACGTCCAGGGCGGAACGAACACCCTGAAAGTTCTGAAAGTAGACTGAACTAGGGAAGGTCTGAACAAGTCGAGATCGGTTTTGTCCTGGCGTGAGCGTTGCCAGTGAGGGACAATGCGCTCACGGGGTTTGACGGAGCGGTTTCGATGGAGCAGTTGACGTTTGCGGAGTTGGAGCACGACGCGAAGA
>JAJDYJ010000014.1 GCA_022822865.1 Pseudomonadales bacterium
CATCCCGGATCACGCCAGCGCGATCCGACTCCCGCAGGCTCAACACCACCTCCTCGCTCGACAAAACAGCCCCTCCCAACAAAACAAAAAGGGGACACTTTAACTTTGCTCAAAGGGGACATTACTGCTTTGGGCTAACAGCCCCGCCAGGCGCCCGCGCCGACCTGCAAATCAATCGAACGATCCCGCTGGACCGGGAAAAACCACCGGGCTCTGGACGCCATCGGCCGAGAGGCTCGAGACACCGAAGAAGTAATTGTCGATGACGAGGTTCTCCAGCGTGAAACTGTCGACGTCGCCCACATCGCGATGAAAGTCCCAGGTCGGCGAAGTAGTCAGTCGCCAATGCACCCGGTAGCCGGCGGCCCCTGGCACTTTCTCCCAGTTCAAGGTTGTGCTCGGGCGAACGGCGCCTTCGATCGTGACAGCGGCCGGCGGCGCGGGCGCCCAGGCCATGGCGGCCAGCGTGACCGCATTCAGCCCCGTGAGCTTGGCGGCGTATTCGAAATTCACGTGCTCGATCACGTCGCCGTAGGCGATGCCGTCTTCGACGCGAATGTCCTGATGCTGGTAGTTGTAGTTTTCGTTGGTCTCCATTATTCGCACTGCGGGGAAACCCGCTTCGTTGAAGCGCCGGTGATCGCCGCCGCGGCCAAAGCGGTCAATCCGGTAGATCATCATGGTGTCGAGATTGGGGATGTAGCGGTCCGCCATTTCGTCGACGTAGCGGGCGACGTTGCGCGAAGGCGAATCGACCTCGCCGCCCTGCAAACGGCGCTGGTTCGCTTCCCCTTCGGTTTCCAGATAGCGCGTGCCTTCGGAAAAAACCCGGGCGGTGGTGTTGTCGATGACGCCATTGATGCCGGTGATATTGCCGATCATGTCGTTGTTGAGCACGGCGTCGAGATCCCAGCCGCTGTCGATGGCGTGCTGCGCGAGAATCCGGGCGCCGTGCAAGCCCTGTTCCTCGCCGGAAAGACCGGTCAGGGCAATAGTGGCCGGGAATCGATACCGGCTCAGCACCCGCGCCGCCTCGATGACGCCGGCCACGCCCGAGGCGTCGTCGTTCGCGCCCGGAGAGTCGGACTCGAAATTCATCGGGTCGCTGACCCTGGAATCCAGATGGGCGGACATCATCAGCATCCGGTTCGGCTCGCTCTCGCCCCGTAACAAGGCAACGACATTGACCACTTCCACGGGATCGGGAATGCGGTTCTCGCCGGAAACGACGCCGCTGACGGTAAACACTTCCAGACAGCCGCCGCAGGCGTCTGAAATCCGATTGAACTCGGCTTCGAGCCAGCGGCGCGCCGCGCCGATGCCGCGGGTGTCGGAGGCCGTCTCCGACAAGGTATGGCGCGTACCGAAACCGACCAGCGTCCGCAGGTCCCGCTCGATGCGTTCGGCGGAAACCGCCGCCGCGATGTCGTGAAAGTCCCGCTCGGCCGCAACGGCCGGCGCCGCCTGGAACAACACCGGCAAGAGCCCGGCGATGGCGATACTGCGAATTTTCATTTCGATCCTCCTGTGGGGGTTCAATCTAAGCAGACAGGAGGGGCTATGTGAAGGGGGTTACGCCACTGCCTTGAATCGTTCATAGCGAAGTGCCAGCCGATCTCGGTCCGGTCGATCCTTTTTTCGCTCGGGTAAGTGAATTCCTTCAGGCTGGAGTGGGTGTCCCTTCCCGATGGCCTGCAAACACCTACCAACAGAATTGCCGCGATAGGCATAGGTATGCTTGCCCGGTAGCAGGAGTCGGGCTACCATGCCCACTGATTCTCCCACGAAGTTTGCGAGCAAATGGCCAAGACCGGGAAAACTTCGCAACCGACCACTCCGCGCCGGGCCACCTACCAGGATGTGCTGGATGCGCCGGAGCATGTCGTTGCCGAAATTATCGGTGGCGCGCTGCACACGCACTCGCGACCGGCGCCGTTGCATGCTTACGCCTACGCGAATTTGGGAGCCGCTTTGGTGAGTCTGTTCGGTCGTCGCGGCGGCAACGGCGCGGCGGGTGGCTGGTTGATACTCGCTGAACCCGAACTCCATCTCGAGGAAGATGTGCTGGTCCCCGATTTGGCGGGCTGGCGGCGGGAGCGCATGCCGGCGGCGCCGAAGACCGCGTATTTCACCGTTGCGCCCGATTGGGTCTGCGAAATTCTGTCGCCTTCGACCCGTGCGCTCGACCAGGGCGCGAAGCGCGATATCTACGCCCGCGAAGGCGTCGCCCATCTCTGGTTCGTTGACCCGCCGGCGCAAACACTCGAAGTCTTCGAACTCCGCGATGGCCATTGGTCGCTGATCGAAACCGCCGACGGCGAAACCGAAGTCTCACCGTCCCCCTTCGGCGCCGCGCCGTTCAACCTCGGTGACCTCTGGTGGACCGCCGATCCCGAACCCCCGCAAAAACCCGGCGTCCACGAACCCGGCGTCCCCGCAAGGCAATCCGCAACGAGGGGTTAGCTGCGTTCTCCACGCTCAGTCCGCGGTATCCGCGCTTCCTGAAGTCGCTATTGACGGCTATGCCGGTCTTGCGAATACTGGCGCTAGAGAGGAGATTTGCCATGACTTACTTCCGTACGCAGGCTGTATCTTTCGCCATTGCCTTGTTTTCCTTCATTCCCGCCGCTTCGGCCCAGCAGCTCGATGAGGCTACGGTGGATGGGTGGTTCGAGACGCTTTCCAACTGGGGGCGCTGGGGGCCGGACGACGAGAAGGGCACGGTCAATCTGATTACGGAAGAGACGCGGGTGGCCGCGGCGCGGCTGGTGCGGACCGGGGTTTCGGTTTCGATGGCGCATGAATTGCTGGAAGAGGAAGCGGCCGACAATTTCAGCCCCTTCGATCATCGCATGACCTCGATCGGCAGCAGCCCCGGGCCCTGGTCCGGGGATTTCGTCGGCGTCTCCTATCACGGCTACGCCCATTCGCATCTCGACGCGCTTTGCCACCGCTTCCAGTTCGGCACGATGTACAACGGCTATCCGGAAGACGAGGTCACCGAGGAAGGCTGCGCCAGGCTGGCGATCACGTCATTCGGCGACGGCATTTTCGGCCGCGGGATCATCATGGATTTTCCCGCCATGCGCGGAGTCGACTGGCTCGAGAACGGCACCGCTATCACTACGGAATGGCTGAATGAATGGGAGGAATTGCACGGCGTTACCGTCGGCGCCGGCGATATCGTGCTGATCCGCACCGGCCGCTGGCCGCGGCGCGAAGCGCTCGGGCCGTGGAACCTGGCAGTGGATTCCGCCGGCCTGCACGCATCGACGGTGGAATGGTTCAAGGAGCGCGACGTGGCGCTGATCGGCAGCGATTCGGCGCTGGACGTGAAGCCCTCCGGAGTCGAAGGCTATGGATCGCCGGTACACGCCCTGGTGCTGGTCGCCCTGGGCATGCCCATCTTCGACAATCTGGATCTGGAAGCGGTAGCGGCCGAAGCCGAACGTCACGGTCGGGTGGAATTTCTCTTCACCACGGCGCCGCTGCGGGTTTCCGGCGGCACGGGTTCTCCCTTGAACCCGATCGCCACGTTCTGACTACCACTGGAACTGGACGCGGCCGAACAGGTTGACGCCCTGGCCGTACATGCGGCTGCCTATCGGAACGACGCCGGAGGCAACGCGATTGAAGCCGGTCAGGTGGTTGACGTAGTCGGCATCGAACAGGTTCTCCGCACCGAGGGTGAAAGTGATTCCCCGACCGGTGAGCCAGTTCAGATAGACATTGGTCAGATTGTAACCATCGGTTGGCGCCGCATTGTTTTTGGGATTCATCGGATCGTAAGTGTTGGTGCGGGATACCTGGTCCTGCTCCAGTACGACAACCTGCTCGACGCGGGCCGAGAAACCGCCGGTCTCGTATAACAGCGACACGCGGGCGTTGTCCGGATTGACGCGGTACAGGTAATCCGCGACATCGCCGCGCTCGGCATTGACGTGGGAGGCCATGCCTTCGACGCGCCAGCGGTCGTTGAAGGTATAACCGAAGCTCAGATCCACGCCGCGAAATTCCGCCCGGGTGTTGGCGAACATGAGCGGTGTCGGATCGCCGTTGGCGTTGCGGCTGACCCCGACGACTGCCACATGGGTTGCCGGCACGCCCTGGATGTAATCGTCGACGTCGCGCACGAAGAATCGCGGCGAGAACCAGTCGACGCCGTTGCTCCAGTCAAGGCCGAGTTCGAACTGGTCCGAGGTTTCCGGCCGCAGGCCGGGATTGCCGACATAATTGTTGCCGTCGCCGAGACCCGCATTGATTTCCAGTGGAATCCACAAATAGCGTTCCTGGTAGAGCGGCGAGCGCGATTTGCGACCGTATCCCACTTCGGCCACCAGGTTGGGAGTCAACTGGTAACGCGCCTTCGCGACCAGGTCGTGATTGTCGTCGCTTTGCTCCCGGTCGCGGGAATTGAAACCCTCGCGCAGCATCCAGACCGCCCGCGGCGGCGTGCCCATGCCCCACATGGCGGGATTCATGTCCACCAGCCGGGACGGGAAAGCGTCGACTGCGCCGGCGCTCATTTCCACGCGTTCGAGCCTGCCGCCGAATTCTACATACCAGTCGTTGTCGAGAATCGCCGACCATTGTACGAAGGCCGAATTGCTGTCGGTTTCCACATCCTTGAAGTTGTCCACGAAGAAGGGCGCGAAATCCGGATCGGTCACGCGCACGTCATGTTCGCCGTCCTTGCCTTCGGCGCCGACTTCGAGCAGACCCGGGCCCACTTCGAGGTTGAAGACGAGCCGGAAGCCCGACTCTTCGCTTTCCGCGAATGCGAAGCGCTTGTCGTCGCCGAGGAAAGGCGGCAGCGGCAAGCTGGAGAAATCGGGAGCCGGACGCAGCAGGAAATTGCTCATGCCATGTTCGATGTTCGACCGGTAGACGCCGAATTCAACGCCGAAGTCGCCGAGTTGCCCGTTGTACCTGAAATTGAAGGTGTCCGTGTCGAACCAGTCGATGTCCATGGGCAGTGTGGGCGTGCCGCTGTCCTCGGTCTCGATGCGATGGGCGTCGAACAGCACCTCGTGCGCGCCGCTCTGGAAACCGTAGCCGACGCCATAGATCGCGCGGCTGTATTGGGTTGCCGCCACTTCGCCTCTGGCCGATTCGTAATTGTCGCCCTGGTCGAGATTGCCGATGCCGTAGAACCGGTGATTGGCGTTGCTGCCGCCGAGAATCAGGGAACCGCTCGTACTGCCCGCGGCGGAGCCGGCGGACAGTTCGGAATCGCCGTGCCAGTCCCAGCCGTCGCTGTCATTGAATTGCGGGCGCTTCCAGCTTGCCGTCGCGGCGCCGCCGATGCCGCCGCCGGTCGAGATGGAAGCTATGCCCTGTTCGACCACGAGATCGTCCATCAGGGCGGATGGGATATGGTGCAGGGGAGGGGCCATCCAGTTGGGGCCGCCGCCGTGAATCAGCATGCCGTCGATACGCACGTTGATGCGCGGGCCGAACATGCCGCGATATTGAATCTGCCCGGTCAGGGGACCGTTGTGGTTGGCGCCGCCGCCGGGGACGCGGCTGATCAGCAAGGCGGAATCCGCGCCGGAACTGGTGCGCTGGGCATTGAACTGGGTTTCGAGAAACTCCTGCCGCCCGACAACGCGAATCTCGGTCACGTCCTCTTCGCTTTCGTCCTGGGCGAGAAGCGGTGCGCTGGCTCCGAACAAAAACGCTGCAATTGCCGCGGCGAATACTGATTTGCCTGGGGGCACGGTACGACTCCGGCATGATTGAAAATGTAGGGAAATTATAGGTTTGCGGCGTCGGGAATCCGATGTGGCATATTGTCGCGGGATGGGCGGGAAGCGGATGATTCCGCGGCCGTTTCGCGGTAAATTTAGCGGATTGAAAGCCGCTTCGCGGCTGGTGGGAAAAATGACGGGACCGTTCCGCTACCTGATTCTGCCATTGGCGCTGCTCCTGCCGTCGGGCCAGGCCGCGCTCGCGTTACAGCCCGAAGCGAGCGAGGAATCCCTCGCCCTGGCCAGGGAACTCGATCAGCGCGAACGGCATGTCGAGGATTTGCGCGGCGAACTCGGCGTCTATCATCCCGCCTTGCAGGAAGCCTACGGCGAACTCGGCGGCTTCTATCTCGAACTGGAAGACTACGAGCAGTCGGTTTCCATCTATAACGACGCACTCGAAGTCGCGCGCATCAACGAAGGCCTCTACAGCGAATCGCAACTGCGCATCATCGACGCCATGATCGCCGGCAACGAGGGCCTTGCGGACTGGGAAGCGGTCGACGATCTGCATCATTTTCGCTACCACATGGCGAGCCGCCTGTGGGAATTGACCGACAGCCGCCATCTCGCGGCGATAGGAACCTGGGGCGGCTGGAAGATGAGAGCGATCCGGGACGATCTGCTCGGCGACAGCAGTTGGGGCGTACAGGCCGCGATCGACGACGCGGGTTCGGTCTACCGGCGCGCGATCAGCGCGCTCGAACTGGTCCCGGAAGCGCGGCCGCGCGATCTGGCCGGACTCGTCCGGGGAAAGGCCGAACTCGACATCTACATGATGCGCGCGGTCGCCAATACGCCGTACAACTATTTTCCGGCCAGCGTACCGCGTTACGTCAACCAGATGCGCTGCCGCCTGGTGCCGGCGCGCAACGGCCAGGCGGTGCGGCAATGCGTAAACGTGCAGGTCGAAAACCCGCGCTATCGCGATTCCCAGCGCAACAACAAGCGAACCGCCCTGGTGCGGTATTCGAACGCGGTCAATAACGGGATCGAAAGACTGACCGCGATCCGCGATGACGGAAACGGTCTTTCCCGCTCCGAACTGGAGGAAATCGACGCCCAGATCGCGCAACTCGAAGCGGAAAACCAGCGAAATGCCCGTCGCGGCCGCCGGGACTTTCTTTTTTGATTGCGAATCGGGCGAATATCCCCGATTGCATTGAAAATTTCCCCTGTTCGTTGTACAAGTAGCACTGTTCGACCGCAAGCTGCGGACTGACACTTGAGTGGAGGAAACCCATGTTGAAACTAGCCGGCCGACTGACCTGGTCGCTGCTGCTTTGTGCGGCGGCGCTGATAGGTCATTCAGCAGTCGCGTTGGAAGTAGGAGACAGGGCGCCGGATTTTTCTCTCCCGGGCTCTGACGGCAACACTTACAGCCTTTCCCAGTTCCTCGGAGAAAAGCCCGTTGTCATCGCCTTTTTCCCGAAAGCCTTTACCAGCGGCTGAACTCTGCAATGCAAGGCGCTGCGTGACAGTGCCGAGGAAATCCAGAATTACGATGTAGCGTACTTCATGGTCAGCGTGGATACGCTGGAAGACAACACCGAGTTCGCCGAACAGAACGAAGCCACCTTTCCGATTCTGGCCAATCCCGAGAAGGACATGGTGGAAGCGTACGGCGCATTGATGCCGGTCGGATTTGCCAATCGCTGGACTTTCTACATTGGCGCCGATGGCACCATCCTGAAGATAGACAGGGACACCGAGCCGGAGACCGCCGGCGAGGATATGGCGAGAACCATGGGAGAACTGGGTTTTCCCCAGATCTGAACTTCTCTCCAGGGATGAGTTGAACTGAGAAAACCTGGCGCAAGCCGGGTTTTCGGCTTAGCCAATGAAAAAGTCGGGCTTTCTGATCATTGCCGGCGTCGCGATCGTGTCGCTGGCCGCGCTTGTCTGGCTCGCTCTCGGCTTCGATGAGCCGGCCGGCACTACCAGCCGGGTGATCGAACTTCCCGCGCCGGTTGCGGCCGAGCCGGAACCGGCGCCCGCTCCCCGCGTGATTTCTCCGCCCGCACAGCCGGCGGTTACGGCGGTTGACCCTGCCGAAGAGCCCGAACCGGTTGTCGAGATTCCTGCGCAGCCCGTCGAAGAGCCCGAGCCGGCGCCGCCGGAAGAGTCGACCGAGCCCGAAGTAGTTTTGCCCGGCCTCAACGACAGCGACGGTTTCGTGCGCGAGAGAATCCAGGCATTGCGCGCCGGCGCGGCCATGCTGAGTCTGATCGCCGACGATCAGTTGATCCGCAAGTTCGTCGTTTTTGTCGAAAACATCAGCCGCCACGAGTTTCCCCAGACCGATCTGCCTTATCGCTCTATCGGCGTGGAAATGCCCGTGCGCGAACTCGATCAGAACCTGTTTCTGATGGAAGACGACGCCTACACCCGCTTCGACGGCTTCATCGACACGATGACGGCGGTCGATACCGAACAGGCCTATGCCCTGTACCGGCTGTTGCGGCCGCTGTTCCAGCAGGCCTATGCCGAGATCGGCTATCGCGGCCGCGATTTCGACGACGCCTTGCGCCTGGCGATCAACAATGTCCTGCAGGCCACTGACGTCGAAGGACCGTTCCAGTTGGTGAAGCCTTCGGTGATGTACCTGTTTGCGGATTCGGAACTCGAAAACGCCGATGCCGTACACAAGCAGCTGATCCGCATCGGCCCGCGCAACAGCACACGCCTGATGGCGAAACTGGCTGAATTCGTCGTTCTGCTGTAGATTTCCCTGACCATGATTTCCGTACCCGCAGCAGTGGTCGATGTCGCGTGGCTGGCCGACAATCTGGCGGCGCCGAATCTCATCGTGTTCGACGCTTCAATGCCCCCGGTTGTGCCGGGCCTGAACTCCATCAACGCCGAAGGCCCGTTCAAGGCGATTCCCGGCGCACGCCGCTTCGACTACGACAAGAATGTGTGCAAGCCGGATTCTTCGCTTCCGCACATGTTGCCGAGCCCCGAACTCTTCGAGCAAAAAGTGCGCGCGCTCGGCGTCAACGCGGATTCGGCCCTGGTCGTTTACGACGATTGCGGCATGTACGCCAGCCCGCGGGCCTGGTGGATGTTCCGCTCCATGGGCCATGACAATGTCGCGGTGTTGAGCGGCGGCCTGCCTGCCTGGGTTGCGGTGGAACAGCCGCTGGGCGACTCGCTGGCGGAAGCGGAGTCGGAAGGCGATTTCGCCGCCGGCTTCAGGCCGCATCTGGTCAGCGATTACCGGGCGGTGCTCGAAGCGCTGGAGGACGACTCGCGCCGGGTACTCGACGCCCGTTCGCCGGGCCGCTTCAAGGGCGTCGACCCCGAACCGCGGCCGGGATTGCGCGGCGGGCATATGCCGAACGCCGAAAATCTGCCTTTCGTCCGGCTGCTGGATAACGGCGCGATGAAGCCGCCCGAAGAATTGCGCGAAATATTCGCCGGGTTCGGCGCCCCCGAACGTCGCCTGATCAGCAGTTGCGGCTCGGGCATCACCGCCTGTGTGATAGCTCTCGCCGCCCACGAGGCCGGCCTGGACGATGTCTCGGTCTACGACGGCTCATGGGTCGAATGGGGCACGCCGGGGCATTTGCCCGTTGTGGCGGACTAGCGGCTAACCCCCACCAAATTCGCTGCGCGAATTTGACTCCCCCAGAGGGGGAGTGTAATCGGGGTTGGAAGAACCGACAATGAATGATGCAACGGCAGTCGTAGTCAGCACGTTCTATAAATTCGCCGCGCTGCCTGATTTCCGTTCTCTCCGGGAACCGCTGCTCAAAGCACTCCTTCGCCATGACGTGCGGGGCACCGTCTTGCTTGCCGCCGAAGGCATCAACGGCACGGTCGCCGGTTCCCGCGCGGGTATCGATGCCGTGCTTGCGGAAATTCGCGCCGATTCGCGCTTGCGCGACCTGCGCGCGCGAGAGTCCGGCAGCGAGGAAAATCCGTTCTATCGGACCCGGGTCAAGCTGAAAAAGGAAATCGTCACGATGGGCGAACCCGGCATAGACCCGCGGCTCATGGCCGGCGCCTACGTCGCGCCCGAACGATGGAACGAGTTGATCGACGATCCCGAGGTGCTGGTACTCGACACGCGCAATCGCTATGAAGTGCAAATCGGCAGTTTCGAGAACTCGGTCAATCCGGAAACCGACTCTTTCCGCGAGTTTCCCGAATACGTGCGCAAGAACCTGGATCCGGAGAAGCACCGCAAGGTCGCCATGTTCTGCACCGGCGGCATCCGCTGCGAAAAATCCACCGCCTACCTCAAGCAGCAGGGATTCGACGAGGTCTATCATCTGCAAGGCGGCATTCTGAATTATCTGGAAAGCGTGCCGCCGGAGGATTCGCGCTGGCGCGGCGAATGTTTCGTGTTCGACAACCGCGTCACCGTAGACCACGGGCTGAACCCAGGCTCCTACGATCAATGCCACGCCTGCCGCATGCCCATCTCAGACGAAGACAAACAAAGTCCGCTCTACGAAAAAGGCGTCAGTTGCCCCCATTGCCAAGAGCGCCAAACCGGCGAACGCGCCAAACGCTTCGCCGAACGCCAACGCCAGGTCGATCTCGCCCGGGCAAGAGGCGAGCAGCACATCGGCCAGGACATGGCCGGCCTGATGCGCGAACGCAGGCAGCAGAAATTACGTCACAAGAGAGAACAACGAAAGTCGGAAAAGGACATTAGCCGCCCCAGGTGATTTTGGGTATATTCGGCCAAGACCTTTGCCTCGGGTGATTGGCCGATGAATACGCTGACCAGTTCCAGACCGCCGCGCGTCTTTCCCGCAATTCTCATTCTGATCGCCGCGCCGCTCGTGATCGGCGGGCTGCAACTCGTGTTTCTAGGCGGGTCGATGTATTACATCCTCGCGGGGCTGGTATTGCTGTCCTGTGCGTATCGCATATGGCGCTGCCAGCCTTCGGGAGCGTGGCTATACGGCGGCTTCCTGGTCGCCACCGTCATCTGGTCCTTGTGGGAGGCGGGAACCGATCTGTGGGCGCTGGCGCCGCGCGTCCTGCCATTCGCTGCGATCGGGCTCTGGTTCGTCACGCCGTGGTTTCGCAATTCCCTGCATAACGGTTCTCCGCCGCCATTACTGCAATCGAGCGTCGCCAGATGGTCGATTCCGGTGACCGCTCTGACGGCGGCCTTCGTCATCTGGGCCGGCCACGACCATGGCTATGAAGTAAACGAACTTGCCCCTCGCAGCGGCGTCAATACCGTGAACACGGCTACCGACTGGCCGTCCTATGGCAACGACCCTGGCGGCAGCCGCTATTCGCCGCTGGATCAGATCAATGCTGAAAACGTCGCCGGGCTTGAAGTCGCCTGGACCTACCGCACCGGGCAGGGCGGCTCCTTCAAGGCGACCCCGCTGCAAGTCGGGGATTTGCTCTATGTCTGCACCGGCGGCAACGTAGTCGTCGCGCTCGATGCCGACAGCGGCGACCTGCGCTGGCAGTTCGACCCGCTGATCGATCCGGCGCATCTCGAAATGGCGCGCTATTTCACTACCGGCTGCCGCGGCGTTTCATACTACGAGGCCCCGGCGGAGTATCAGGGCGAATGCCGGACGCGCATTCTCACCAATACCACCGACGCCCGCTTGATCGCGCTGGATGCGCTCAGCGGCGAACGCTGTATGGGCTTCGGCGACCAGGGCGAGGTCGACCTGACGATCAATATGGGCAACGACCCACGCATTTTCAATTTCCAGACTTCGCCACCCGGAATCGTGCGCGGCAATGCCGTGGTGGGAGGCTGGGTCTTCGACAACCAGTCGGTAGGAGAGCCTTCGGGAGTCGTGCGGGCCTTCAATGCGATTACCGGCGAGTTTGCCTGGGCCTGGGACATGGGCCGGCCCGGCATTCACACCGAACCGCTGGCGGGCGAGGTCTACACCCGCGGCACGCCGAACGTATGGAGCCTGTTCAGCGTCGATGAGGAACTCGGCCTGATCTACGCGCCTACCGGCAACGAAACCCCGGACTATTTCGGCGGCTACCGCATGGAAGTCAGCGACGAATACGCAAGTTCGGTGGTCGCCATCGACGGCGAAACCGGTTCTCCGCGCTGGCATTTCCAGACCGTTCACCACGACATCTGGGACTGGGACGTGCCGTCCCAGCCCACCCTCATCGACCTGCCCGGCGACAATGGTGAAAAGGTCAAGGCCGTGCTCGTGCCGACCAAGCGCTCGGAGGTCTTCGTGCTGAACCGGGAAACCGGCGAGCCGATCTTCGCGGTGGAGGAATTGCCCGTGCCAACGGAGGGCGGCGTACCGGAAGATTACGTTTCGCCCACTCAGCCCTTTTCCACCGAACTGCCGCACTTCCGCGACGACATCACCGAAAACATGATGTGGGGCATAACGCCCTTCGACCAGCTCTGGTGCCGCATCGAATACAACAAGATGCGCTACGACGGGCATTTCACCGTGCCCGGCACCGAACCGATCTTCCAGTTTCCCGGCAACGCCGGCGGGCACAACTGGGGCAGCGTCAGCGTCGATCAGGTCAACAACATCATGGTCGTCAACCCGATGATCGTCGGCAACCGCCTGATTCTCATTCCCCGCGACGAGTTGCCGGAAGGCGTTCAGGGCAACCAGTTGGGCACGCCGTATTCCCACAATACCCGGCGCTTCATGTCGCCGCTCGGCATTCCCTGCAACCAGCCGCCTTACGGCATCATGGCCGCGGTCGATCTCGAAACCGGCGATCTGCTCTGGGAGCGGCCCATCGGCCTGGCGAAGGAAAGCGGCCCGCTTGGTATCCGGACCCGTTTGTCGATAACCATCGGCACCCCCCAGAGCAGCGGCACGGTGACCACAGCCGGCGGCCTGGTCTTCAATTCCGGCGTATTCGACAATTCCGTGCGCGCCATGGACGTGATGAACGGCGAGGAGCTATGGCGCGCCGACCTGCCCTTCACCGCCCATGCGACGCCCATGACCTACCTGTCCCCCGCCGGCGAACAGACCCTGATCGTGACGGTGCCGGTATTCAATTCCACCTCGGGCTCCGGCTTCCGCGCCTTGCCAGCCGAGGCGGAAGACCCCGAGGGCGGCTACATCATCGCGTATCGATTGCCGGAGGGCGACGCCGAGTGAAAAGCCTGCCGGCCGAGGTCAGTCCTTATCGGCAAACGCCGGTTTTCACCGAGCAGACGGTTCCCGGGGGCCTGCTCAAGTCCCATAGCACCAGGGCGGGAACCTGGGGCCGTATTGTCGTGCTCGAAGGCAGGCTGCGTTATCGCATCCTGGCGCCGAGCCTGGAAGAATGGGTGCTGGACCCGCAAAACCCCGGCGTCGTCGAGCCGCAAGTCGCCCACGAGGTGAAACCCCTCGGCAAGCTGCGCTTCTACGTGGAGTTCCTCAGATAAGGTGACAGGGGAACGTCATTCCGCGCGCAGTCCGGGAAGCGCGACGCTACTATCATTCTGTGCATGGTCCCGGAAGCGCAACGCTACTGTCATTCTGCGCGCAGTCGCAGAATCTCGTTGGGTGGCTTCCGCATGGGATTCTGCGACTACGCTTCGCTCCGCGCAGAATGACGGAGGGGGTGCTACGCTCCGCGCGGTTTCGAGTTGAGTATCCCGCGGCGCAAGGAAGGACCTGAGTTGTCAATCACTGTGGCGAGATGCTTGCCGGTTCGAAATCGATGAACTCGAATTCCAGGGCTTCGGTTAGCTGCATGTAGACGTTGAAGCGCTGGCCCGCCAGATTCGGGTCGTTGCTTACGCCGAGGTCAGGCAGGTAGAAGCGGAATTGTTCGTCCACCGCCGCCCGGTGGCGCCAGTTGGCGTTGTCCAGCGGCCGGGTATTGCGCGGCGCGAAAACCAGTCTGGCCGGGTCGGTCAATTCGAGTTCGGTGCGGTACAGGCTGACCTTGCCATCGAGTTCGGCTTCCATTTCGGCAATGCCGATGACGCCGGTGGCGGCGTCGAAAACATTGCCTTCGGCGCGGGATGAAGGTTCCCTGGGATACAGCGTCAATTGCGGATCGATCTCGAAATCGGGCGCATAGCGGCAGCGGTTGCCGGAATGCAGTTCGCCGTCCGGGGCCCGGTCCCAGTCCCGGGGAATCGCGCCCTGGTCGGTGCGGCCGGAAACCGCGCGACATTCCTCCTGCAGGGCGGCGGCGTCCGGTTGCGGTCCGCCTTCGACCCATCGCTGCAGCAGATTCCAGGCCGCGATGACTTCCGACTCGCGAAAACCGCAATGTGTCGGCGCCGACTCGGCGACAATTCCGACGCTGAGCTGCTCCAGAGGCAGCAGGGATTGCAGCGCCGCCTGATTTTCCACCGCCACTATGCCGTCACGCGACGTATGTATGGAAACGATGCGGGTGTCTCCGATTTCGCCGCTGGGGTTGTAGTTCGCGGCGAGGGCGCGGCGCGCCGCGGGCAGGCCGATGCCGCGGCCGATGCGCCGGTTGAGCCAGTCGTCGCCGTAGTCCGCGGCGATATTGTGAAACGGATTCAGGCCGTTGAGCTTGCCGGGTTCCTGGATCAGCCGCGGCAGCAGGAATGTGCCGTAAAACAGGCCCACCGATAGCATCACCGCCGATTCGGTGGGGGCGAGGCGCTGCAGGCGCTCATAGTTGCCCACCTGGCGGTTCGAGGAAAGCTGTTTCCAGGTTTGCATCACGAGACGCTGTTCCACTTCGCGGGCGGCGATGCGCCGTTGCAGGTCGAATTCGCGCAGGATATTGCCCTCGACCGCCTTGCGCGCCCGCAATTCGTCGATTTCCGCCTGCAATTCGTCGTGCTTGTTTTCGGCGGCGATACGACTGCCGAGGGCGGTGCAGGAATCGAGTTCGCGGATCCAGTCGATTTCTCGGCCGAGGGCGGGAATTTCGTACCAGGGCGTGGGAAACGCGCTTTCGCCTTCGCCGGCGCAGACGGTTTCGGCGATCATGCGCAGGTCGAAGGCGTTGCGCCAGTTTTCCGAACCCGCCACCGCGCCGCACAACAGCAAGGCGCCGTCGGGCTCGGGAATCAGCCCTTCTTCCATGTCGCGCAGGCTGACGATACCGCCCATGGAGCCCCCGAGCAGATACAGCGGGGCAGGCGGTTCCGGGCCGAATTCCGCCGAGATTTCGAGAAACCTTTCATACAACTCGGCGTTCGCGAGGTGGGAATCGAATACCGCCCAGCCGGTTTGCAGGAAGCTCGACGCGGCCATGGCGTAGCCCTGGGAAAGCACGATGCTCGCCACATCGCCAAGGCCGGGTTTGGGGGCAATCTCGCCCATGACCTGGATGTCGGTTTCCGCCTCGAGGCCGAGCAGGTTGGCGGTGAGCAGGTCGAGAGTGTCGCCGCCGAGATAGGTTTGCAGCCCGTGATTCCAGATGACCAGCCCCTTGCCGGGAACCCAACCTTTGGGGATGGCGATGGTGTAGTACGCGCCGTTCGGCGTCTGTCCATGCCGGACGGGATAGCAGCCGCCCACCGGGGTGCGGTATTCGTCTTCCCCGCAGCTTTCCGCGGCAAAGGCCGGGCCGAGGGCGAATGCCAACAGCGGCATCAGCGCGCAACGGACAATTCTCATGGCGCCGCCCACCCACCCCCCGTCATTCCGCGCGCAGTCGCGGAATCTCCCGTCGAATGGCAGTGCCGGGTTCATGAGATTCCGCGACTGCGCGCGGAATGAGGCGACGTTGGACATTCCTGTATCCCTTCGAAGGGAAGAGTGCGCGAATCCGCGCCACGGGAAAGCGCCGGGAATTCGGCGCCTCCCATCAGGATGTCGGCAAATCGGGTGGAAAACTAAGCCACGGGCAAATCCGGCCGGCGGCTCAGGTGGTCGGTAATCCGCTCATGGGCGAGGGAGAATTCCAGCACCTTGCGGTCGCGGGCGAACGGTCCCATGACCTGCATGCCCATGGGCCGCCCGCGCCCGTCGAAGCCCACCGGCAGATTCACCACCGGGATGCCGGCCAGACTGCCGCCGATGACCACTTCCATCCAGCGGTGGTAGGTGTCCATGGTTCTGCCGTCGATTTCCCCGGGCCAGGGCGTGGTCTTGGGAAAGGGGAAAACCTGGGCGGTGGGCAATATCAGGAAGTCATGATCGCCGAACAGCCGGTTGACTTCGGCGTACCAGCGCCGCCGGACGGCATTGGCCCGGTAGATGTCGTCGGCGCCCAATTCATAACCCTGCTCGATTTCCCAGACGAGTTCCGGCTTGAGCAGCGGGCGGGTGTCGGCATTTTCGTAATACTCGCGCATGCCGATGCGGCCCCGGTTGCGCAGGTCAAGCCAGCACTGGAACAACTCCGCCATGTCAAAACGCGGCATGACAAGCTCGACGATGGCGCCTTCGGCTTCGAGAGCGGCAAGATTGGCTTCGCAGAGCCCGAGTATGCCTGGCTCCACGGCGAGATAGCCCTCATAGCTGCCCATCCAGCCGATGCGCAGGCCGGAAAGTTCCAGCGGCCGGTATTCGCTGTCACCACCCAGGGCATTCCGCAGCGCCGCCGGCTGCTCGGGGCCGGGCGCCGACGCCAGGGTGTGCAGGAGGCGGATGGTATCGGCGCTGTTTCTGCCCATGGGCCCGGAGGTGGAAAGCGCCCGGGAGAATGGATCGTCGCCGCTGACCAGCCCGGCGCTGGGGCGAAAGCCGATGACGTTATTGAAAGCGCCGGGATTGCGCAGGGAGCCCATCATGTCGCTGCCGTCGGCGATGGGCAGCATTTGGGTGGCCATGCCGCAGGCCGCGCCGCCGCTGCTTCCGCCGCTGGTCAGTTCGGGATTGTAGGCGCAGCCGGTGGCGCCCCAGACGGAATTGTAGGATTGCGAGCCGAGGCCGAATTCAGGAACGTTGGTCTTGCCTATGAATATCGCCCCGGCGGCGCGCATGGCCGCGGCCACGGCGCCGTCCTGTTCGGCGATGCGGTTCCGGAACATGGGCGAACCGCTGGTGTAGGGCAGGCCCGCGGCGGGTGTCAGGTCTTTCACCGCATGGGGCATGCCGTGCATCCAGCCCCGGTGTTCGCCTCTTGCGAGTTCGGCGTCGGCGGTTTTCGCGAGGGCGAGGCAATGCTCGTCGGGCAACATGCCGATAATGGCGTTGAAGGCGGTATTGAGGCGGTGGATGCGCGCCAGATAGGCTTGCATGACTTCCACGCAACCCACTTCCCGGCTGGCAATGGCGGTGGACAGCTCCAGCGCGGAAAACCCAGTGATGTCCGCGGGCAGGGCCGCCGCGAAAGCGCGCCTCGCCGCGCCGCTCAGCGCCAGGGCAGCCAGCCCGGCGTTAATGCCAGTGGCCAGAAAGTCTCTTCGCTGCATCCTGTTGCCCTCCATTCACTCTTCGCCGTCTGCGACTTCGACGCCCACCTGGACGATGCGCGGCTTGTCGACTCCGGCAACGCCGACGTACTGGAAGCGGCGGCCGTCGAGGTCCCGGGGACAGGGCGCCTGCACCACCATGGATGACTTGCCGCTCAGCAAGGCGGCGAAAGGCGCGGCCTGGGAGTCCGCTTCCGGGTCCAGGGGAAAGCGGAAGCCTTGCGGGTCTGCATTGCTGTACTCGACCTCGCCGTTTTCGTCGCTCACCCAGAATTCGCCGATGACCGACTGGGCGGAGACCGTGGCCAGCGCCGCATTGATGGCTTCGCGCTCAAGCCCCGCGTGTCTCGCGGTGGCGATGTATTGTGCCAGCAGCTTTGCCGTCGCGAGCATGTAGAGAGTGTGATCGGTGGTTCTCATTTTTTATCGAGCTCCAAACGCTTTTGCGTTACGGAAGAAGCGGTTTCTCACGGCGAATCGGCAACCGAGGCGCCGAGTTCGTCGTTGATCCATTGATTCAGGCTCTTACCTTGAGCGGCGGCGATGGCGGCGATATCGGCGTGCAACCCGGGAGAAAGCCGCAGGTTCAACTTGCCGGAAAAAGTCCGCGTGGGTTCGACGCCGTCTTCACGGCACATGTCGAGGTACACGCGCAACGATGCAGCGCCTTCACGCTTGAGACTGTCGATATCGGTGGCGTAGAATTCCGCGCCGCCATGCAAACCGACAAACTCCCCCCGAAACATGTCGATTTCGGGATCGAACTGAATGATGGCCCGGTAGCCATTGATTTCCATGATGTTTCTCATGGTTTCACTCCGTTTCTGCTTAACCAGCCGCGAATGCTCGCCACGGCCCCCTTGTCCGTGACGGGCCGCGGATGCGGGCGATGGAACACCCGTCGTTCGCCAAACAGCCGTACACCTTTGCGGGATCCCTCTCTCTCGCTGATTTCGGCTCCAAGTTCCAGCAGCAATGCTTCAATGTCCCGCCATCTTATGTTTCCGCTCGTCGGTTGACGAAAAATGGCGTCGAGAGTTCGCTGGTGACGGCGTTTCACCGGGAGATGGTACCACGATCCGGTATCATTGCAGAAAAAAGGGGCGGCCATTTGGCCGCCCCTCTTTTTTCTTTCACTGGGTTAAACCAGCGGCGAATCACTAGAAGTCGACAGTGAGACGACCGTAGTAATACGCTCCCTGCCAGTCCATTCCGGTTGCCGAGGAATACAGACGGCCACAGCAGTAGTCGCCGATCGTATCCTGGGCCGGATACTCGTCCCAGACGTTTCTCGCTCCGAGCGACAGTCTGAACATGTCGTTGAAGCGATACTGTCCTTCGATGTCCGTATACCAGATCGGATCGAAGGTCTGGTAGCGCTGGGACGCGCCGTTGCCGTTGGAGTTGACCGACTCGCCGTAGTAGCTCAGGCGTCCGATCAGCGAGAGCTGATTGATCTCGTGCCGGGCCATGATTACACCGCGCCAGTTCGGATCGAAATTCTCGAAGTCGAAGCGGGCTTCGTCGTTCAGATACGCGCTCGGGTCGGTATCGAAGCTGTTCTCGGTGTAGTTGAGCGAAGCGGTCAGGGTGGTTGTACCCATTTCGCCCCATTCGATCGGCGTGGTCGCCACGATATCCATTCCCTGGGTGCTCGTATTGAACCCGTTGGTGAAGTAGAACACGCCACCGATGGTGTTCGCACCGGCCACACCCGCCGCATCAAGCGCGAGAAAGTTCTGATAGGCGTCACCCGAATTCGGATCGGTTGACACATTTCGGGTTGAAATCGCCTGGGTGCGATCCTGCACGTCGATGCGGTAGAAATCCACGGTCACATCGATGGTGTCCATTACCTGGGCGGTAAAACCGAACGTGTAGTTGTCCGACAATTCCGGCTTCAACGGAACCGCGCCAAGGGCCTGGGCGATCGGGCCGCCGGCCGGGAACAGTCCTGTCGCCACCGGAAAGCCTTGCGGGAGTCGCGTGGACACGTTGGTCGTGCCTTGCTGGCCCGGCGTCGGCGCGCGGAACGCGGTACCGATCGAGCCACGGACGCCGAAGTTGTCGGTGACGTCGAGCTGGAACGCCGTCTTCCACACGAGTTCCGCGTCGAAGTCGTCGTAATCCTCGTAACGCACCGCGGCCTGCAGGAACAGGCTGTCATTGACGTCGCCGCTGATGTCGCCGTAAACCGCGACGGAGTTTCGTTCGTAAACGCCGGTGTACTGCGGCGAATAGCCGGGGAATCCGTTGGAGCCAACGCCAACCGCGCGATACACGGCATCGGAACTATTGGCGCAATCGAGCATGGAACCGCCTGCAATCACTTCCAGACCTCTCGCAGTCGGGGTCATGTCGTCATTGCAGAAGTTCCAGGGGTCGGGATTGGCGTACGGCCCTATTTCGTAGGAATCCGGCTCGCCTTGCACGACTTCGTATGCCTCGTCCATCCACGATGCGCCGAAAGCGAACAGCGCGCCGTTGTCGAGTTCATAGGTGAAGTCCGCCTGCAACTGGGTTTCGCTGTTGATCAGGTCGCCCGGGCGGAAAGAAGTCGGGGAATCCGGCCCCATGGACGGGTTGATGGTGTTGCTCAGCGTGTACTGGATTTCGCTTTCGCCGGTACGCGCGCTGAAATCGTAGCCGAGACCGTTGTCCATCTCGCCGCGAATGCCGCCGACGACGGATACGTCGCGCACGTCGCCGAAGAAGCGGGGCGTGAAACCGCCGGGGTGCTTTTCGAGCGGGAAGTAGATCGAACCGTCGGGTTCGCGCAATTCCTCGATCGTGCCGTTGTACGGATAACGATAGAAGAAGCTGCCGTTGCTCGTGCTGTCGGAAAAGTTGCCGAAGCCGTACAGCTCGTTGTTGCCGTCGAGTTCGATGCCGGCGTTGAAGAACACCCGGGCGGCTTCCGCGTCCGGCTGTCCCCAGGGCTGCACTACGTCGCCGTCACCGATGTTGGCCAGATGGATATTGGACAGGTAGGTCTGCCCTCTGGCGTCCGACCCGGTTCCATAGCTCAGTCGATTACCCAACTCTCCGCCCCTGCTCGTCGAACTGCCGGAAGTGAGGAAAGCCTGGTATGTCGGATCGCTCGGATTCAGACAGAACCAGGAGCCGCAATACTGTTCCGCGCGGGTGGTCTGGTCGGCTTCGTAGAATTCGCCCGAAATGCTGAGGAATCCGTTATCGCCCAGGGGCAGGCCGATGTTGCCCTGCACCGTGGTGGAGGCGCCATCGCCTTCGCCGTACTGGCCGGAGTCGATGCTGACGCTGCCGCCTTCGCGATTGTCCTTGAGCAGGAAGTTGATCACGCCGGCGATGGCGTCGGAGCCGTATTGCGCCGCCGCGCCGTCTCGCAGAACCTCGATGTTCTGGATCGCGACGGCCGGAATCGTGGCCATATCAGGGCCTTGCGTTCCCGATCCGCCGATGGCCACCAGGGCCGCCCGGTGACGTCGCTTGGAGTTGACGAGCACCAGGGTCTTGTCGGTCGGCAGGCCGCGCAATTCCGCCGGACGGATGAACGTCGCGCCGTCGGAAATC
The DNA here is from genome assembly GCA_022822865.1 of Pseudomonadales bacterium. Lineage (GTDB taxonomy): Bacteria > Pseudomonadota > Gammaproteobacteria > Pseudomonadales > Pseudohongiellaceae > UBA9145. Next base: position 20,581 of record JAJDYJ010000014.1, read on the forward strand.
GGTTGGCGGGAGATGTTGAAGGAGGGCACCAGCGTCTTGATGATGTCGTTGGTGTCGGTGTACGAAATCGCTTCGATATCGGTGGCGTCGAACACGTCGACCGGTACCGGAGAATCGGAAACGGTTCGCGGCCGGCCGCGTGCGCCGGTCACGATGATCTCTTCGAGATCGGCCGCGTCTTCCTGCGCCAGCGCCACCGGTGCGTAAACCGCGGGAGCCATGAGAGCCAGTGCTATCGCGGGCGATAGAAACCTGGCCGTCTTGTTTGGTCTGAACATTGTCTTTCCCCTAACAGTATTTGGATTTGACCGTTCCGTTGGCCGGCTACGGCCGTTTCGAGCATGCGCTGAAGGAACCAGATCAGGCAAACATCGCCTTCAGGCGCTTGCAATCCGGCTAGCATAAGCATTTTGCCTTCACGTGTCTACGCATGCAGGCATTTTCGCGGCAATTCTGGTAATAATTCCGGAACCATCCATAACCACTGCCCGGAAGAATGTTCGGCATGCATCCGAGAATCTTGAAGATTGGCCTGGCTCTGGCCGTTCTCCCCGGAGCGAGTTCCTGCTCCATGGCCGCACAAGACATATCTTTCGTCGACACCGACACGCTGCGGATCGGCTACGAGGAGCATGGCGCGGAGTACGATTTTGCCGTGATCCTGCTGCATGGCTTCCCCTATGACGTGCGCTCCTTCGACGGCGTGCATCCGCTCTTGAGCGAAGCCGGCTATCGCGTGTTGCTGCCATATCTGCGCGGCTACGGGCCGACCCGCTTTCTCGATCCGGACGCGCCGCGCATGGCGCAGCAATCGGCGCTGGCGCAGGATCTGATCGATTTCGCCGACGCGCTCGGAATCGAACGATTCGCTGTCGCCGGATTCGACTGGGGCAACCGCGCGGCCAATATCGCGGCCATCCTGCGCCCCGACCGCGTCAGCGCCATCGTCGCCATGGGCGGTTATTCGGTGCAGAACACGCTTGAACCGGGCGGCCCGGCGCCGGCCCTGCTCGAATCGCGCCTCTGGTATCAATGGTATTTCAATACCGAACGGGGCGTGCGCGGCCTGCGGGAGAACCGGCACGGCATCATTCGCTTGCTGTGGGATACCTGGTCGCCTGGATGGACGTATTCCGACGCCGACTATGCCGCTTCGGCTCCTTCGTTCGACTATCCGGATTTCGTGGATATCGTTATCCACAGCTACCGGCACCGGCACGGCAATGCGCCCGGGGAGGATCGGTTCGCCGAAATCGAGCGCCTGCTTGCCGGACGCCCGCAGGTCACCGTTCCGGCGATCGTATTGCGGCCCGCCGAGAGCGGATTCGGGCCGCCATCGCCGAACCCGGCCGGAGACCGGGCCCGGTTCACGCAATTGATCGATCGGCAGATCGTGGAAGGCGCTGGTCACGACCTGCCCGCGCATCGGCCCGATGCGGTGGCGCAGGCCCTGCTGCGCTTGCTTGAGAGCCCCTGAGCCCTATTGGTCGGCCTTGCTGTTTATCTCGGCGAAGACCCGGGCGCTGCCGTCCTTGTGCAACAGCAGGATTTTGTATGGCGTGAACTGATCGCCGATCTCCATTCCTGGCCCGCCGATGGGCATTCCCGGCACCGCCAGTCCCAAAGCGTTTTCCGGCGGGTCGGCAAGAAACATGTCGATGTACTTCTCGGGAATATGGCCTTCGAAGATGTAACCCGAGGCGGTCACCGCGGTGTGGCAGGAGTGGAATTGCGGCCGCAGTCCAAGATCCGGCTTGACGCGGTTTATGTTCGCCGGATGGAAGACCGTGGACTGGTAACCGTGCTCGTCCATGTGCTCGATCCATCCCACGCAGCAGGCGCAGGTGATTTCCTTGTAGACGTTCAAGGTGATGTCGTCGATCGATTGCGCGCCGGCGGAAGGCAGGTGCAGCCAGACCGCGACGGCGGCCGCCAACGCACAGATCCTGAAAATTCCACTCGGCTTTCCGGTTGGATTATCGCTGTTCATGTCATCCTCGCTTATTCCGCGACGCCGTCGGCCAGATCGTAGATCCGCTGCACGGTGAGCATATCGGCGCCCAGTTCGCTTATGCCGAGGCTGTCCTGATGGTGGCGCAGATCGACCCGCGCCGCGGCTTCGGCCGCCGGGTAACCCTGGTTCTTCAGCCGCATCACCTCGGAGTGCAGGTCATTATAGTACGCCTGCACGTAGTCGATGATGCGAAGGTCCGAAAATCCTTCGCCGTGTCCCGGCAGCACGAGTTCGATGTCGAGTTGCTTGAGCCGGCCGAGCGTCGCGCCCCATTCGCCGACATAGCCGTCGCCCATGTAGGAGGGCCGGCCGAGCATCATGTCCCCGGTAAAGACGATCTTCTCCTCCGGCAAATAGACCGCCAGATCGCCGCCGGTATGGGCGCGTCCAAGCCAGATGAGCTGGATTTCCCGGCCGCCGCGATACAGCGTCATGCGGTCGCTGACCGAGACATTGGGCGCTACCGGGTCGGTCTCTTCCTGCGAACTCACGTGGGCGCGCCAGAAACCCAATTCGGTTTCCAGACCGGCGCGTTCCGCGGCGTCCCCCGCGGCCGCGAGCCGCGCCTCCAGATCCGCCACCGTGTTGTCGAAACGCTCCAGCGAACGCAGGTACGTGGGGTCGTTGAGCGGATCGACGCTCAGCCTCGCGCGGGTGTATTCGTGTCCGATCACCTGGATATCGTCACCGAAAGCCTGGGTGCCGTAGGCGTGGTCGTAATGAAAATGCGAGTTGATGACCGTGCTTACGGGCTTGTCGGTCACGACCGCGATCGAGTCGAGCAGGGCGGCGCCGGCCGCCGGGGTGACGTGGGAGTCGACGATGACCACGTCCTCGTCGCGTTCGATGACCAGGGCGTTGCTCATGGTGTAAACGGTCCCGTTGCCGACCGCGAACCAGACGCCGTCGGCGACGACCTGCATGTTATGGGTATCGGTTTCGATGATTTCCTGGGCCTGGCTCGCCACGACGGGCAGCAGGGTGCATATCACGACCAGACAAGACAGCATGCGCATGGCGCGGAACCTCCGATGGCTGCTGAAAGATGTCCGGCAAGTTAGCAAATGCGCCGGGGCGCGGCAATAGATCAGGCCCGGCCGAGATGACGAACCAGTACTGCCGCGAGGCACAGGAACAGAATGCCCGGAACGATCGGCAGCAGCAGGCCGGCCAGGCCGATGATCGCGCAGGCGGCAATGGCCACGAGCAGGATCGACTTGACGATCAGGGCGCCGGGGTTAAGTCTTCGAATGCTTCTTCTCATGAGGTCCTCCAGGTATCCCCAGGTAAAGTCCAGCAGTATTCATGCCAATTTGTAAGCTATTGAAATAAAAATGGTTTCTGGCGGTTCTTAAGTGGAGCGCCTAACGGTTATGGCGAAAGTCGCCAAAACCTGGGCAATTACCCGCAAGCCGGTTTGCGGCAATCCGGTGATTAGCGTCACATTCGTCGTTCGATCCGATTGAAAAAGCGGGGTTGGAGCTTTATGCTGCGCGCCATGTCCGAATCCGCTCACACAATCCAGGCGCCGGTCAGCGGCAAGGCCAGAATCCGATCGATTGATACCCTGCGCGGAATCGCGTTGCTGGGTATCCTCGTAATCAATATCCTGGCTTTCGCCCAGCCGTTCGGCTCGATGTTCGATCCCCGTGTCGACGGCGCCACGGAAGGGGCGAACTTCGCCTTGTTCGCGGGCGCCGAGATATTCGTCGAAGGCGGCATGCGGGCGATCTTCTCCATGCTGTTCGGGGCCGGCCTGCTGATCTTCATGAACAAGCCCGGAGCGGACGCGGGCGAAGTGCGTGGACTGTATTACCGGCGTACCGGCCTGCTGATCCTGTTTGGCCTGTTTAACGCCTACGCGCTGCTCTGGGTCGGCGACATCCTGTACGTCTACGGCATGACCGGCCTGCTGCTGTTCCTGTTCCGCAATCTGAGCGCCCGTGCGCTGCTGTACTGGGCTATCGGAGTCTTGCTGTTTACCACCCTGATTCATACCGGCCTGCACGTGTCGTTGCGCCAACTCGGCGAAACCGTGGCGCAGGCCCAGGCGCTGGCGCCCGGCGTGGAAATGACGGAACAACAGCAGGAAGCGGTGCAGGCATGGGATACGATGCTCGCGGATCAGGGTCTGACCGAAGCCGGTCAGGCCGAAGAAATCGAAACCCGGCACTCGGGCTTCCTGGACAACTTCGCGTTTTCCGCCGGCCTGACGATCTACATGCAGACCGTCGGTCTGCTCGTGTTCGGCCTGTGGGATACGCTCGGCATGATGCTGCTCGGCATGGCCCTGATGAAGTGGCGGGTATTCGACGCTTCGCGCAGCATGCGGTTCTACCTGTTGCTGACGCTGCTTGGATTCGGCGCCGGCCTGCCGCTGAACGCCTGGGAAACGATGACATTCGTGGAAAGCGGCTACCAGTTGCACTGGCAGTCCATCAACCGGCCGACCTACGATCTGGGACGGTTGTCGCTCGCCCTGGGATATGTCGGTCTGGTGATGGTGATTTGCCGTTCCGGCGCACTTGAGCGTCTGCAGGCGGCCCTGGCCAACGTCGGCCAGATGGCGCTGACGAATTACCTGATGCAGACGGTATTGTGCAATTTCGTTTTTCTGGGAATCGGCCTGGGCCAGTTCGCCGCATGGGACCGTTCGGGCATGTATCTGTTCGTGCTGGGCGTATGGCTTTTCCAGATCGTCTTCAGCCATATCTGGTTGCGGCGCTACCGGTTCGGACCTTGTGAATGGCTCTGGCGGAGTCTGACTTACCGCCGCCGGCAGCCGATGCTCGAAGCCGGCAGTTAATCTTTGGGATTTCGTGAAACTGCCGGGCTGCCTCCACGCATCCCGGCCGGTTTGATTGGTTCATGTAAAGATCGTTATGCAGATTGCGCTTTTCCAACTCGACCGGAGCACATTCCGGGAAATGGTGCGCATCGCCGTTCCGATGGTGGTGTCCCAGGGAACCTTTGCGGTCATGATTTTTACCGACCGCTATTTCATGTCCCAGATCAGCCCGACACACATGGCGGCCGCCCTCGGCGGCGGGGTCGCGGCGTTTTTCTCGTTCTGTTTCTTTACCGGGCTGTTTTCCTACAGCAATGCGCTGGCGGCCCAGTATTTCGGCGCGAAAGAATTCCACAAGTGTCCGAAGGTCGTCACCCAGGGCCTGATCATGTCGGTCGCGAGCCTGATTCCGCTCGCCGTGATCACGCTCGGGGTGCTGCAACTGTTCAATCTGCTCGACCACGACCCGCGCCTGGTCGAACTCGAACGCGTCTATTTTCTGATTCTCATGGCGGGAGTGCTGCTGCCGCTTGCGAAAACCTGCTTCTCATCGTATTTCGCCGGCATCGGCCGCACCCGCGTGGTCATGATCTGCGATATCTGCGGCCTGCTGCTCAATGTGCCGCTTGCCTACGTCATGATCTTCGGTCATCTCGGGCTTCCGGCCATGGGCATCGCCGGCGCCGCCATCAGCACCAATATCGCGACGCTGTTCTCGCTCGGGCTGTTTCTCTGGTTCTACATGCGTCCGTTTCACCGCGTCCGCTTCAGGGTCATGCAGTCCTTTCATTTCGATGCGGGGATCACCCGGCGCTATCTGCGGCTGGGGCTGCCTTCGGCGGTGGAACTGTTCCTCAACGTCGCCGCCTTCAACCTGTTTCTGCTCATGTTCCAGTCCTATGGCATCGTCGCCGGCGCTTCGGCGGCGATCGTCTTCAACTGGGACATTCTTTCCTTCGTGCCGATGATCGGCCTCAACATCGCCGTGATCAGCATGATCGGCCGTTTCGTAGGCGCCGGCGATATGGAAAAGACCAACCAGGTGATCCGCGCGGGATTCGCGCTCGGCCTGTGTTACTCGGCGGCGCTTGCCTCTATCTATATCGTGTTCCGCTTCCCGCTGGTCGAGATTTTCACGCCGCCGGGCGGAGACTTCGAGGACATCCGTGCGCTCGCCGGCTTCATGATGGTCGGCCTGTCCTGCTACACCATGGCCGACGCAACCTGCCTGGTGGCCGGCGGAGTGCTGCGCGGCGCCGGCGACACGCGCTGGCTGATGATCGCCTCGGTCACCTTGCATTGGCTGATGCTGGTGATTCAATACTTCGTGATTCTCGTATGGCGGCTGAGCCCCCAGGTTTCCTGGATCGTCCTCACCTTGCTTGTATTCAGCATCGCCGTCGTTTATGTGACGCGCCTGCGGGGCGACCGCTGGCGCAGCGAGGAAAAACTCGCCGCGGTGATGGCCGAATAGAGCGAAGATTTAATTGCTTGTGGATTCGCGCGGCAACAGGTAGCCTCTACCAATCAACTTCGCTGGATACAAGGTGCAGTGATGAATAGAACCATCGGCCTTTTGCTGCCCGCCCTCGCCTTGCTGGGACTGACCGTAACCGTCGCGTATTCCCAATCCCAATATCCCGAAGGACTGCTGAACCAGAAATCCAGCTTCATGCGTTCCGCGGCCCGGGCCATGGGAGAGCCTTTTCGCGGGCTGACCACGTCCGATGGTCTGATAGAAGGACTTTTCTCCGTGCGGGAGACCGGAGTTTCCACGGCGCCGGTACGGGAGGCCGCGAGCGCTTTTCTGGCGACGCTGGACACCGCCGCATTGAGCCGCTCGCATTTCGCCATCGAGGATCCGGAATGGCGTGACTGGTCCAATGTCGACGTCGGTATCTACGCCCGCCGCGGCATCAGCCTGGAGGAAATGGACGAAGAGCAGAAAGCAGCCGCCTGGAACTTGCTGGATCAATCTCTCAGCGCAGCGGGGGTGGAAAAGACTCTCCGCATCATGCGCACCGAGCAGGCGTTGTTTGAAATGAACGGCGAACCGATCAGCTATGGCGAGGAGAAATACTATTTCACCTTCATGGGCATGCCGTCCGAGTCCGGGCCCTGGGGCTGGCAGCTCGACGGGCATCATCTGGTCATCAACTACTTCGTGCTCGGCGACCAGGTCGTGATGACCCCGGCGTTCTGGGGCGGAGAACCGGTGACGACCGAGGCCGGCAAGTACGCGGGCAATGTCATCCTGCAGGCCGAACAGGACCTCGGTCTCGCCCTGATGCAGTCGCTCGGCGCCGAACAGCAGGCCGCGGCGACCATCGATCCGGCGAAGACGCGCAACAACCTGGTCGCGGCCGCAAACCAGGACAACCTGGTGCTCGACCCGGAAGGCATCCGCGCCACCGAACTCGACAGCGCCCAGCGGCTCGCCCTGCTCGGAGTAATCCGCGAATACGTCGGCAATCTGCGCGATCCCCATGCGGAAGTCACGATGGAGGAAATCGGCGCGCATCTCGACGACACCTGGTTCGGCTGGCGCGGCGCCACCGAAGACGACGCGGTGTTCTATTACCGCATACAGAGCCCGGTCATCCTCATCGAGTTCGATCATCAGAATCCCGTGGGAACCTTGCAGAAGAACCAGCCCGGCGTTCCCACGAGAGACCATATCCACACAATAGTAAGAACGCCCAACGGCAACGATTACGGCAAGGATCTGCTCGCGCAACATCTGGCGGCGCAACCCCATTGATCATGAAGAACATTTTCCGAACCCTTTTGGTCTGCGTATTGGCCGCCTGGGCGGCTCCCGCGCTTTCCCAGTCTGCCAACGCCTTCGGCATTCCCACGGCGGAGCGGCCGAATCCGGCGGCCGGCATCGTCGCGGTGCCGGGCAGCCGCGCCCAGGGTTTCGCCGCCCAGGGCCGGTCCGAAGTGATCGCCCGCCATGGCATCGTCGCGACCAGCGATCCATTGGCGGCGCAGGCCGGACTCGAAATCCTGCAACAGGGCGGTAACGCGATCGATGCGGCGGTGGCCGCCGCGGCGGTGCTCGACGTCACGTCACAGAACGATACCGGTTTGGCGGGGGATCTGTTCGCGCTCGTCTGGAGCGCGGCCGACCGCAGGCTGTATGCGCTGAACTCGGCCGGCTGGGCGCCGGCCGCCTGGACGCCCGAGTTCTTCAGGGAGCAACTGGGCGTCGAAAGAATACCGGGGCGCGGCGTCAATTCCGCGACGGTGCCGGGCGCGGTAGCCGGTTACGACGCCTTGCTCGAACGCTTCGGCACCATGGATTTCAGGCAGACGCTGGAACGCGCGGCGCGCATCGCCGAAGAGGGCTGGGGGCAGTCGGAACGACGGCACGTGGATCTGACCCGCCAACTCGAGAAGTTGCGCGAAGACCCGGATTCGGCCCGGGTGTTCCTCGACGGCCGCGAGGCGCCGGCGCTGTATTCGATCATTCGCAATCCCGGTCTGTCCGATGCCTTGCGGTTATTGCAGGAAGAAGGCAAGGACGCGTTCTACCGCGGCGCGATCGCCGATGCCCTGGTGGCGAAAGTGCGGTCGCTGGGCGGAGTCATGACCCATGAGGATCTGGCGGAGTTCGAGCCCGAATGGGTCGAACCCATATCCACCAGTTATCACGGTCATGATGTGCATCAACTGCCGCCCCCGGGCCAGGGCTGGGCGGCGCTGGAAATGCTCAATATCCTGGAAATGTGCGCTCCCGTGCATGGACTGAATCTGGCCGCGCTGGGACCCTCGAGCCCCGACTACTGGCATTTCATGGTGGAAGCCAAGAAGCTGGCCTATTCCGACTTGCAGGCCTACAACGCCGACCCGCTGTTCAATCCGCCGCCGCTCAATCAGTTGCTGTCGAAAACCTACGCGCTTTCGCTCTGCGACCGGATCGACATGAACCGGGCCGCCGAGCCCTCGGTTACCGGCGGACTTGACGGCGGCACGATCTATCTCACTACCGCGGACCGCTGGGGCAATATGGTTTCCCTGATCCACAGCATCTTTTCGGTCTACGGCAGCGGCATCACCATTCCGCCTTACGGCATGATCCTGCATAACCGCGGCGTGGGCTTCACGCTCGACGAGGATCATCCCAACGTAGTGGCGCCGAGAAAGCGGCCGTTTCATTCGATCATCGCCGGATTTGTCTCCCGCGACGGCGAGCCGCTGATGACTTTCGGCAACATGGGCGGCGCGGTGCAGCCGGAGACGCACGCCCAGCACATGGTCAACGTGATCGATCACGGCATGAACGTGCAGATGACTACCGACGCGGCGCGATTCACGCATAACCAGAACAGCAACGTGCTGTCGCTGGAACACAATCTGTTCGATCTGGTCGGTCCGGCGCTGCGTGCGCGCGGGCACAACGTGCGCGGCGTCGACGGCGGCGCGGTGGGCGGCTATCAGGGCATCCTGTTCACGCGCGACCCCGAAATGACGCCGCCGCCATTCAATCAGCAAAGCATCGACGAAGACCTGCCCGTTAACGGCATATACCGTGCCGGTTCCGATCACCGTAAAGACGGTCAAGCAGCAGGGTGGTAGTCGAAGGAGGCAATCATGACTGAAGTAAGTTGGTTAGCTGTAATCGTCGCAACGGTCCTCAGTTTCATGCTGGGGGGCTTGTGGTATTCACCGCGGGTTTTCGGCGCCAGATGGGCCGAAGGCTGCGGCGTCGACCTCGAAGCCGAGGACGCCGGCAAACATGCGGTCAAGGCGCTGTCGGTGCAATTCGTCAGCACCTTGCTGCTGGCCTGGGTGCTCGGCGCGATGGTGGACGCCGGAGAATGGCTGATGATCGCCGCGACCGTGGGCGTGGCGTCCGTCATTCTGATTTCGGCGGGATTTTTTCACCGCAACAGCAACTTCGCCGCGGTCATTGAAGGCGTTTTCGTGGTCGTGATGGCCGCGCTCATGATCGTCGTGCACCTGGTCCTCTAGCCGGCGTATTCCGCGTGGATCCGGACGAGTTCCCGCGCGGCGGCGCCCGGGTCCGGCGCGCCGAAGATCGCGTGTATCACGGCCAGCAGGTCGGCGCCCGCGGCCAGCGCCCGGTTTGCGTTGCCCCGGTCAATTCCGCCGATGGCGGCTACCGGCAGGTCCAGCGACTCGCGCGCCGCCCGCAATGTCCCAAGCCGGGCAAGTGGGGCTTCCGGCTTGCTGACCGAGGGAAAGAATCTGCCGAAGGCAACATAGTCGGCGCCCCGAACCTGCGCGGATCGGGCCAGTTCCAGCGAGTCGTGACAGGTCGCGCCGATAATGGCCCTGGCGCCAAGCGCGGAGCGGGCGTCGGCGATATTGCGGTCCGCCCTTCCCAGATGAACGCCGTCGGCGCCGATTTGCGCGCATAGTTCCACATCGTCATTTACGATGAGCGGAACCTCGTGGCGCCGGCAGATCGCGAGCAGCCGCGCAGCCTGCCGGCGGGCCTCCTCCCGGCCACCGAGTTTGGCGCGGAATTGCAGCATGGCGATGCCTGCTCCCGCGACTTCGCCCAGGATCTCCTCATGACCCGGCAGGTTCATGAAGGCATCGTCCGTAATCGGATAAACGCCGGAAAAACTCATGACTCTCGCAGGAAGCCCCGTTCCGGCAAAAGCTGGCCGGCCCCGGCGCGCCAGGCCTGCCTGAGCGAATTCCAGGTATATTGCTGGGCCTCGCGCAAGGCGCTCTCCATATCACGGCCCAGGGCGAGATTGGCGGCGATGGCGCTGGACAGGGTGCAGCCCGAGCCATGGTATTCGTGTTCCAGTCGCGGCCAGCGGAATTCCGTTACTTCATGCGCGGTTTCATGAGAATCTTCGGGGCCGGCGCGGAACCAGCGATTGACGACTTCCTCGCCGGATTCGTGTCCGCCCGTCAACAGCACGTTGCGGCAGCCCCCCCGCAACAACTCGCCGGCCGCCGCTTCAGGAGAGTCCGAGGCTGCCAGTTGCGTCAATTCCCCTGAGTTCGGAGTCACGATCGTCGCCAGCGGCAACAGCGATTCGCGCAAGGCCGCAAACACTTCGGGGTCCAGAAACGCGTAACCGCCACCGGCGGCGCCGACCGGATCCACGACCACCGGGATGTCGGGGTGTTCGCGCAACAGTTCGCTTGTGGTACGCACCGCGGCGCTGCTGCCGAGCAGACCCAGCTTGAAACAGCGCACCGGCATGTCGGCCAACACGGCGCGGGCCTGTTCCGCCATCAGGTCGGCGGCTACGGGAACCATCCGGCTTGCGTTTACCGAGTCCTGCACGGTCAGCGCCGTCGCTACCGGGGCGCAATGGCAGCCGAGGCCAAGCAGGGTTTCGGCGTCGGCCTGCAGGCCGGCGCCGCCGCTCGGGTCGAGGCCGGAGAAACAGAGAATCACGGGCTTGCCGGTATCCATGCGGATCACAAAACCGGTTTTACGACGATCAGAATGACAATGGCGATCAGCAGAATGACCGGCAGTTCGTTGAATATACGGAAGAAGACATGGCCGCGTTCATTGCGGCCGTCGCGCAAGTCGTTCATGTAGACCCAGCACATCCCGTGATAAACGAGCAGCAGGGCGACGAGCCCCAGTTTGACCTGCATCCACCACCAGGCGAGGAAGTAGTCCATATTGCCGAACAGCAGCCAGAAACCGAACAACAGGGTCGCCGCGGCGGAGGGCGTGGCGATATTCCAGAACAGCTTGCGCTCCATGACGACGAAGCGGTCACGGCTGATCGCGTCCTCGCTCATGGCGTGATAGACGAAGAGCCGCGGCAGATAGAAAAGGCCGGCGAACCAGCACACCATGGCGATGATGTGGAAGGACTTCAGCCAGAGCATGGAATTTTCTCGCCGGGCATCGAACGTGTAAGATACCCGCCTTTCAAGGCGGCGGAAGCAGTCTAGCATGATCACCGCGGGCATAGTGGGCGCTACCGGCTACACCGGCGTGGAGCTGTTGCGCCTGTTGGCGGGCCACGGGCAAGTCGAAGTCAGCCTGGTAACTTCGCGCGAACTCGCGGGGACCGCCGTCGCCAGCCATTTCCCCAACCTGCGGGGACGCTTGGGCCTTGATTTCAGCGCCCCGGATGCGGTGGACCTGGCCGAGTGCGATGTCGTTTTCTTCGCCACGCCCCACGCCGTCGCCATGCAATCCGCGGCACAGGTCCTGGACGGCGGCGCCAGGGTGATCGACCTTTCGGCGGATTTCCGTATCCGCGATATCGGCAGTTGGGAGCAATGGTACGGAACGGCGCACAAATGCCCGGAACTCGTGGGCGAGGCGGTTTACGGACTTCCCGAAGTCAATCGCGAGCGTATTCGCGGCGCGCGCCTGATCGCGGTTCCCGGTTGCTATCCGACTGCCATCCAGCTCGCCTTGTTGCCCTTGCTGGAAAATCGCCTCGTGGACGAAACGCGGCTGATAGCCGATGCGAAATCCGGCGTCAGCGGCGCGGGGCGCAGGGCCGCGGCCGAATATCTGCTTTGCGAAGCGTCGGAATCGATCAGCGCCTATGCCGTGGCGGGACACCGGCATCACCCCGAAATCGTCCAGGGACTGGAAACGGCGGCGGGCGGGCCGGTAAGCTTGACATTCGTGCCGCATCTCGCGCCCATGATTCGGGGCATTCTCGCCACCTGTTACGCTCCTGCGCGCGACCCCGGCGCCTGCAGCGCCGACCTGCTGCAATCCGCGTTCGAGCGCCGTTACGCCGGCGAGCCTTTCGTGCAGGTGCTGCCCCGGGGCGAGCTGCCGGCGACCCGTGAAGTCCGCGGTTCAAACATCTGCGAAATCGCCGTACACTACAACGAAAGTTCGTCGACGGCGGTAGTGCTGGCGGCGGAGGACAATCTGGTCAAGGGAGCGGCCGGCCAGGCGGTACAATGTATGAATATCGCTTATGGCTGGAACGAGTCCGAAGGTCTGGAGGGAATCGGACTTTTACCCTGACTTGCTCGTGACGGTTGCGGCTATCGCGATTGCAAGTTGATTTATTGTTGGAGAGGATATGCATGTTGAACAAGAAGCCGGGAGGCGTCATGACCACTGACAGCACGACCAACCACACCCTGATTTCCGGTTCCACGACGGTGAACGGGGACATTCATTTCGAAGGCGAACTCACTATCGAAGGGCGCGTTGTCGGCAAAGTGCTGGCGGAGGAAGGCTCGGAAGCCCAATTGCGGGTCGCCGAAAGCGGTTCGATAGAAGGCGACGTGGAAGTTCCGCTCGTGGTCATCAACGGCAACGTAAACGGCAACGTGCGGGCGTCCAGGCACATTGAACTGGCCGCGCAAGGACTGGTCAACGGCAATGTGGTCTATAACCTCATCGAGATGGTCATGGGTTCGGGGGTGAACGGCAGTCTGAGCCGCATGGACCGCGAAGAACCGGAAATCGCCTTGCTCGAACTCGACAAGGAAGAAGACCCGGGCGCCGCGTAAGCCTGCCCAACCGTTCCTTTCAAGTTACAATACCCCTTGACGCCAGGCCGGAAGTTCCGATTAACCGGAGCTTCCGCGCGGCGCGTGGAGAGAATGGAGAGCGACAGACATGTCCGTGGTTCAGTCCCAGGATCCCGTAATCATGCACTTCACCGATAAGGCGGCGGAGAAGGTGCATCGGCTGATCGCGGAAGAGGGAAACGACAATCTGAAATTGCGCGTATTCGTCACCGGCGGCGGTTGCTCCGGTTTTCAATACGGCTTTACCTTCGACGAAGAGGTGGCCGATGACGATACGGTGGTCCGCAACAAGGGAGCGAGCCTGCTGGTCGATCCCCTGAGTTTTCAATATCTCGTCGGCGCCAGGGTCGATTACGTCGAAGGTCTCGAAGGTTCGCGCTTCGTCGTCGACAATCCCATGGCCACTACCACCTGCGGCTGCGGAGCGTCGTTCTCGATCTAGGCTCTTGTCAATTTCCCGGGGCTCGCCGTGCGGCAATCAGTCGGCGCTGACTCCGGCGCTGCTCCTGACCAGTTCCCGGTTGCGCGCATCGAATTGCGCCAGCAGATTTTCCGTGTGGCTTCTGAAACGGTCCATCTCGTCGTCGGCAATTCCCGGCGCCGGCGGCATCAGCGCGTTGGCGCGGTCCGGATTGCGGGGCACGCCGTTCTTCAGCACTTCGTAATGCAGATGCGGACCGGTCGCGCTGCCGGTCGAGCCCACATAGCCGATCACCTCGCCCTGGTGAACCCTGACTCCGGGCTGCACGCCGTCCGCGAACCGGGACAGATGGGCGTAACGGGTTTCCAGACCCCCGGCGTGAGCGAGAATGACGATATTGCCGTATGAGCCATGGCGGGAGGCGCGGGTGACGTTGCCGTCGCTTGTGGCCCGGACCGGCGTGCCGGTGGGGGCGGCATAGTCGGTTCCCTCGTGCGGGCGAACCTTGTTGAGAATGGGATGCAGGCGTTTCGGATTGAAATGCGAACTGATGCGGAACACATCGAGCGGATTCCGCATCAGGCCGGTCTGCATGTTGTTGCCGTCCGGGCTGTAATAACCCGTCTGACCGTCTACATTCTCATACCGCACCGCGAGATGTTCCTCGCCGCGATTCACGAAGCGCGCCACGAGCATGTCGCCTTCGCCTACGTATTCATCCTGGTGGAATTGCTGTTCGTAGAAAATCGTGAACTGGTCGCCGGGTTGGGTGTCGAGCATGAAATCTATCTTGCCGCCGAAGATGTCGACCATGCGCATGCTTTGCGTCGGCGGCACCCGTTCCCGCTCCGCCGCCGCCAGCAGGCTGCTGTACACCGTACCGCCCTTGATATCCGTTTCTATGCGCGGCGTGCGCCTGATGGGTTCGACGCTGAACTCCTGCCCGTCGCGCCTGAAAGCGAGTTCTTCCAGCGGCGACCGTATCAGCCGGAACTCGTCAAGGTCTCCGGAATCGTCCAGCTTGAAACCGAGTTTGTAGCCTTCCTTCATGGCGTTCAGAATCTTCGCTTCCTCACCGCTGCGCAAGAGCCGGGCGAGATCCGCCGGGTCGAGGTCCAGTTCCACGAACAACTCGCTCAAGGTATCGCCGTAACTGACTTCGACAAGCCGCCAGTCGGTGGATTGCCGCAGCGAGGGCGAAAGCTCGGGCTCCGCCTCGGGTTCGGGCGGCTGCACGGATTCGACTACGGGAATTTTCGGCAATGCCGGCAGGTCGGCGGCGATCTCGTGAGGGGACGCCAGCCGCAAGGGTTCGGATTCGGACGGCGCTTGCAGCAGGCCTGCGACAAAAAGACCGACCGCGCCGAACGGAATCAGCGCGACCGTAATGTTGCGGCCATCCCTTTGCGGGCGGCGTTGCATGGATGAAAAGCTGATAGCGATTCCTCCAGTACGCCGGTCCCTGCCGGCGATCCTTGCGCTAAAACGCTAAAGGTTACACTTTTTTGGCAGCCGTTTCACCCGCTCCCGCTGCCCAATGCGCTGCCGACTATAGTAAGATCGGCAACTTTGTTCCGGTGTCCGGAATTGCGGTCTACAGCCGGTTTGACAAATCTCGGCCGGATTAAGTTCCCGCTGACTTGACAGGCTCCGCCATGGCGCATGAAACCATAATCGCCGATCTCGAATCGAGAAATCTCATCGCCCAGCTCGCGGGTGGCGACGAACTCGTGCAGCATCTCGCGGACGGCAGCCGCACGGTTTATTGCGGATTCGATCCCACGGCGGAGAGCCTGCATATCGGCAATCTCCTGCCATTGCTGGCGCTTCGGCGGTTCCAGCTCGCCGGGCACCGGCCCATCGCCCTCGTAGGCGGCGCCACCGGGCTGATCGGCGACCCCAGTTTCAAGGACTCCGAGCGCAAGCTCAATTCAGTGGAAGTCATAGCCGATTGGGTCGAGCGGATCAAACCGCAACTCGCCCGCTTTCTCGATTTCGACTGCGGCGCCAATTCGGCGCTGCTCGTCAACAACCTGGAATGGACCCGGGATTACGACATGCTCGGCTTCCTGCGCGACGTCGGCAAGCATTTCTCGGTCAACAACATGATCCAGAAGGAATCGGTGCGGCAGCGGATCGAGCGCGACGGCGAGGGGATTTCCTATACCGAATTCAGCTACATGATCCTGCAATCCTTCGATTTTTCGGAATTGCGCAAGCGCTACGATTGCACGATACAGGTCGGCGGCAGCGATCAATGGGGCAACATCACCGGCGGCATCGATCTGACCCGGCGCCTGCACCGGCAGCAGGTCTATGGCGTGACTTTCCCGCTCGTCACCAAGTCCGACGGCTCGAAATTCGGCAAGACCGAAGCGGGCACGATCTGGCTCGACCCCGCCAAGACATCGCCCTATGCCTTCTACCAGTTCTGGCTCAATGCCGCCGATGCGGACGTTTACGAGTTTCTGCGCTATTTCACCTTCCTGGCGCCGGAGAAGATCGATCGGATCGAGCGCGCCGACGCCGCCTCGCAAGCCCGGCCCGTGGCCCAGGGCGTTCTGGCGCGGGAAGTCACCGGGCTCGTGCATGGCGAACAGGGACTGGCCGCGGCCGAACGTATCACCGAGGCGCTCTTTTCAGGCGAAGTCTCCGGATTGGGGGAAGAAGACCTGCGGCAACTGGAACAGGACGGCCTGCCTTGCACCGAAATCGCGCCGGAAACCGCCTTGCTCGACGTGCTCGTGGCATGCGGCCTGGCGCGGTCGCGGCGCATCGCCCGCGACCTGATCGGCAGCGGCGCCGTATCGGCGAATAACGCCGTTCAAAGCGCCGGCGACGATCCGCTCGATCCGCAACTCGCGCTGCATGGAAGATACTTCATCATCAGGCGAGGCAAAAAGAACTTTCACCTCGCCAAACTCGCCTGAACTCACTTATTGTTCCGCGGCTTCCCGCGCCATTCTTTCTTCGGCCCGATGCCCGGAAAGAATGTTGTACATGCCGTAGTTGCCTTCGTGGCAGGCGTATTCGTAGATCTTGTCCGGGGTGAAATCGAGCATGATTTCGCGCGTATACGGCGCGGTGAACTGGCCGGGGTCGTCGGATGTGAAATGGTAGAGAATCTGTTCGTCGCTGATCCGGGTCAGACGTTCGGTATTGATCTTTCTATCCGTGCCCGGAGCGGTGCTGCTGGCATCCGAGTAGTTGGTGGTTTCGATGACCAGGGTGTCGCCGTCCCACCAGCCGCGGGAATCGCCGTGCCACAACTTGACCTTGCCGGTCAGATGGGGCTTTTCGACGATGGGAGCGATGCGCACGTCATGGGCCATTTCCTGGATGATCGCCACGGTGTCGCGGGTTTGCACGATCTGGATATAACTGTTGTAGCCGGACCCGAGCCGCGGCGCCCCGAATGACAGGCAGCGCTCGCCGAGGGGACGATCTGTCCAGGAATCCGCCGGATGCAGGCGCCGGCGTTCGGCGAGTTCCCGGGCCGTGGCGACGGCTTCCAGCGTGCGCGGCGGATACCTGCCGTTCGGCGGATCGATGATCTGGGAGGTCCGGCGATGCACGATGCGGTCGACGATCCATTGCGAGTCGTAGTTGCCCGTGGTGGGATCGTACGAGTTGATTTCGCCGCTGACGGCGGCGCCGAAAAATCCGTCGCCGAAGAGCGCGTCCGCGCCGGAAGCGTTTACGTCAAGTGCGCGCTGTTGCAGGAAAGCGATCTCTTCGTCGGTGAAGAATTCGCGGTCGGCATAGGCTTCGGGACGCTCGACCGGAGTCAGCGTATTGTTTTCCCATACCCCTTGAAAATCCGGATGGCCGTCGATGGTGCGCGGTACTTCGTAGTCGCTTTGCGCGCTTGCCGCCAAAGGCATGGCCAGCAAAATGAGCATTGCCCGAAATGACGTCCAGCACGTTCCGAAAAATCGATTCATGGCGGTTTTCCCTCAAACAGGAATAATCCTCCGATTATCGCCGATCGGAGGATTACTGCAAGCGTTTGAACGGGTTCGCGCTAGCGAGGGACGTAGGGCCTGGCCACTACGTGTTCGGGATTGGCGTTCGGCAGCGGAACCATCTTCTGCGGCCTTCCGGTCTGATTGTCGGCGCCATAGAGATTGCCTTCCTCGTCGGCGGAGAACGAGTGCATCTCAATCCAGTAGTCCTGGCCTTCGGTGGGCAACAGCCAGGTGTAGTTGCGCGACCCGTCGTCCAGGTTGAATTGCACGATCTTCGGCGGGTCGTTATCGGTGACCCAGGCATGAGTTTCGCCGACCGATATGTCCAGCGGCGTGTCGAGGCCTCCCCAGGTCGTGACGTATTCGTAGGCCGGATACTCGGCGGAATCTCTCGCGGCGGTCTGCTGATAAACCTTGACGTTGCGGTTGTTGCGGTCGAGCACGTAAAGCCGGTCGTCCGGGCCGACGGCGATGCTATGTACGCTGCCGTACTGATGCGGTTCGGTTCCTTCCTCGCCGAATTCCGAACGATAGGAGCCGTCGGCGTTGCGGACGACGATGCGCTTGTTGCCGAGGCCATCGGCGATGAGGAACTTGCCGTCAGGCAGGAAGGCGACGTCCTGGGGCTGGTCGTAATGCGTCTCGTCGTTGCCGGGGACGTTCTTCTCGCCCAGCGTCATCAATAATTGTTCGCCGTCGTTGGAAAACACATAGATGATGTGGGCGGATTCCTCGATCAGCCAGAGGCGGTTCTCCGGGTCGTAGGGACTCATGCGCAGGCGATGGGGCCCCGGGCCGTTGGAGCCGATGAACAAATGATCCCAGTGGTCCCAGACCTCGAGCAATTCGCCTTCGCTGTTGACCACGTAGATGCAGTTCTGCCAGACCCGCCCGCGGCCGCGCAGCACGTTCCAGCCCATGGAGCCGGGAAAGTTCGTGTAATCCGGCGGAATCGGGTCCGGCAGTTCGGTCTGGCCGCGTTGCAGAAAGAAGATGCGGTCGCTGGATTGCGCGTGAACGCCGGCGTTGCCGCCCCAGGAAATTCCTTCTCCACCGAATGGCTGTATCCAGGTCGCGGTCGTGTATTCGTACGGGCTGGGTCCGATCGGCCCGCGGTCCTGGGATTGAGCCGGTCCGGCAAGCAGGCTTCCGAACGCCAGGGCGGCGCCCATTTGCAGGATTTTGATTTTCATAATGCCTGTTCCAGTTGGGACGGTTGTATGGCACGCAGAATCTATCATTAGCCGGGAAAGATGAGAAGGGCGCGGGTGGCGGGATGATTCCGATTGCATGCAGTCTTGCTTCGCTTTATGCTAGATCACGAAGTTAGGGGAATGCGGTCTGCGAAGGAGGACGGTTCTGCGCTCCGTCCGCCAGAAGTTGTAAATGAACAGGCATCCTAAACTTGCCAGAAAGCTCAAACTGCTCTACCAGTTGAAGGCCAGGCAGGACATCACCAGCAATCAGAAATTGGCAAACCTGCTCGGCCTGAGCCGCCAGGCGGTCAGCAAGTGGGGAGCAGGCGGGGGAACCCAGTCAGGCGACTCCATTCCCGATGCCCATTTTTTCGCCATCGGAAAGTTGTTCGGAATCGATTCGTACCTGTTCACGTTGGAGTACGAGGAGTTCGAGAAAGAAGTCAGGACGATTCTCGACCGGCGTAACAGGGCGAGGCTGCGCCGGCCGCGGCAATTTTTCAATAACAATTTGCCGGCCGTCAGGGAAAATTTACCGGGCCGGGAAGCCGAACTTGCCTCCCTGAATGAAGCCTGGGATCAATGCGCGGCCAATGTAATTCAGATCACTGGCGTAGCGGGCGTCGGAAAAAGCTCCCTCATAAACGAATGGCTGGCGGGTATGGACGCCCACAATTACAGGGGTGCGGAAACGGTCCTTGCCTGGTCGTTTCATAATGGTTCTGGCTCGCGTTCGACCAGCGCGCCTTTCGAGTTGTTCCTTATCTGCGCCCTTTCATTACTTGGCGATGCAAATGCGGTTCGGGACGATCCGAAGGGTCAGGCCGTGCGTCTGGTGCGAGAGATCAGACAAAACCGAACCTTGCTCGTACTCGACGGAATCCAGAACCAGCAATATGGCTGTGGTCCCAGCTTCGGTAAATTTGCAGATCCTGCTTTTTCCATGCTCGTGAGGGAACTGGCAAGGGAGAACCCTGGTCTTTGCGTACTTGGCTCGCGACTGAAAAGCTCCGACTTCGACGCGATCGGCTCCCCTCGCGCCGTTTCGCTTGAACTCATGGGTCACTCCGGGTTGGCGGAGAAGAGCAGCTTTTGAGTTGGAGCCGGTACAAAAAAAGACCGGCGGCACGATGCCGCCGGCCTGGAAACGCAGCGGCCGCGGGCGCGGCCGCCGAATCATCGCACTATCAGTCGGACCCGGCCAGAGAGCGTTGCTGGGCCGCCCGTCTTTCCGCCACGAGCTGCTCGTACCCTTCTTCGTCGAGATGGGTGATCGCCAGCCAGGCGTGGGTCATTTCGTCACCGGTTCGGCTGCCGCCGTATACCCACTGATCGGGATCGGGGTTGTTTGGGTTGGCCGCGGTGTTGTCGTACCACTGCTTCAGAACCAATACGGCGCCGGTCGGCACGAGCGGGGCCACGTCGGGTTCGTAGATGTGGCTGTGATGCCAGGTGGCGCTCCAGTTGGAGACCTGGCTGATCTGCTCGGTGCGGCCGGTTTCCGGATAGAAGATTTCCAGCGAAGCGGCATTCATGCGCAGATGGCCGTGAGGCTGGAAGCTGTCGACCCGGATCGGATGGTCGAAGGAGTGGAAACCCTGGGTCATGTGATAGCCGTTGGGCGGAATGACCAAGTCGTCCTGCTCGTCGATCCTGTACAGCTTGAGATCCTGCTTGTACTTCGCGGTTTCGACGTATTCCTCGTCGTGCAGCCAGAGGCCGATCTCGACGACGTTGTCGGTGATCATCTGGCCCTGGGCCGTCGGCCCCACGCCGCCGGGGAACATGTGGATGCTCCAGCGCACCATCGAACCCGCCGGAATCGTGCGGCACACGCCATCGGGAACGATCTCGCCCCATTTGCCCATGGCGTACTCGGTCAACTGGCCGTAACGCTCCATGCTGCCGTCTTCGTGCATGATCTCGACCGAGGAGTTGGCGTGGTGGACAACCGCCGATGCGTCGCCGCGCGGCTTCACCTGCACCGCCTTGATGCAGCGGTCCGTGGTGATTCCGCTGGGCACGTAATGGTTGCTCCACATGTCGTTGCCGTTGGCGGGAATGTCGATCGGAATCGATGGAATGACGACAGTCGGTTCGCCGAACTGTTCAACGAAACTCCAATCGGACGGATCGTTCAGATCGGGCGCGGGCACGACTACGTCAGGGTCGCCTTGCGGAGCGCCCTGGTCGACCCAGGCGACGATGGTGTCGATTTCTTCCTGGGCCAGTCTCCAGTCGCCTTGCAGTTCCTGGATGCCGATGCCATGGTCGTAGGCGTAGGGCGGCATCTCGCGATTCGCCACCCGAAGCTGGATCAGCGGCGCCCAGGGACGAATCTGGTCGTAGGTCTCGAACTGCATGGGCCCGATGCCGCCTTCGCGGTGGCAGACCACGCAATTCTCGTTGATGATGCGTCCGACATGGCTGTTATAGGTGATTTGTTCGGCTTCCTGCGCCAGGGCCGCCGAGGAAATGCCGGCCGCGGCAAGAAGTCCCGCCAATACTCGAATCTTCATGTCCTGCTCCCGAATGAGTGTTGATTCAATCAAGTTTTAGCACAGCGAAAGAAAGCCCCGCAACGACACAACCGTAACAAAGTTTGTCTGTTGTGTCGCCGCGGGGCGTGGATCAGGTCAGCGCGTCAGTCTGAGCCGGCTAAGGACCGCTGCTGCGCAGCTTCGCGTTCGGCCAGCAATCGCTCGTATGTCTCGTCGTCGAGATGGGTCACGGCAATCCAGGCATGGGACATTTCGTCGCCGGTACGCTGGCCCCAGGTCACCCATTGATCCGGGTCGGGGTTGTTCGGATTGGCGGCGGTGTTGTCATACCACTGCTTGATCACCAGCACGGCGCCGGTCGGCAGCAGCGGGGCCACTTCGGGTTCGTAGATGTGGCTGTGATGCCAGATGGCGCTCCATTCGGAAATCTGGCTGATCTGCTCCGTGCGGCCGGTTTCCGGATAGAAAATTTCCAGCGAGGCCGCGTTCATGCGCAGATGGCCATGAGGCTGGAAGCTGTCGATGCGAACTGGATGATCGAAGGAGTGGAAGCCCTGGGTCATCATGTAACCGTTCGGCGGCAGCACCAGTTGTCCACCCTCGTAACCCGACATCAGTTGGTACGCGCGCAGATCCTGCTTGTGGGGCTGCTCGCGTTCGATGTAGTCCTCGTCATGGAACCAGAGGCCGGTTTCGACCACATTGTTGGTGATCATCTGGCCCGGTGCGGTCGCGCCGATGCCGCCGGGATACATGTGGATATCCCAGGAAATGCGCGAGCCCGCGGGAATCGTGCGGCAGACGCCTTCCGGAATGAGTTCGCCCCATTTGCCCATGGCGTATTCGGTAAGCTGGCCGAATCGCTCGTACTCGCCGTCCTCGTTCGGCGCTTCGACATAGGTGTTGGCGTGGTGTACAACCGCCTTGGCGTCACCCTTGGGTTTCACCTGTACCGCCCTGATGCAGCGGTCGGTCGTCAGCGGCGTGGAAACGTAATGCTTGCTCCAGATGTCGTTGCCGCTGGCGGGAATGTCGATGGGGATCGAAGGCACGATCAGATCCGGCGGACCCAGATCGCGTTCGAAATTCCAGTCGTCCGGATCAGGCAGGTCCGGAGCGGGAGGGATCACTTCGGGATCGCCTTGCGGCGCGCCCTGATCGACCCAGGCGACGATCGTATCGATGTCTTCCTGGGACAGGCGCCAGTCGCCTTTCAAGTCCTGCAGGCCAATGCCATGGTCGTAGGCGTAGGGCGGCATTTCGCGATTCGCCACCCGGAACTGGATCAGCGGCGCCCAGGGGCGGACCTGATCGTAATTCTCGAACTGCATCGGTCCGATGCCGCCTTCCTGATGGCAGATCACGCAGTTCTCGTTGATGATCCGCGCGACCTCGCCGTTGTAGGTGATTTCGCTGTCCTGCTGGGCCGACGCCAGGACCGGCAGGCCCAGAACCGCCAGCACAAGAGCTTGGGAAAATCTCATCGGGCTCTCCTCATTCCGCTGTATTCGCAATGCCGTTGAATTTTGCATCCAATCCGGTCAAGTCTACGCCGGTTTGTGCGCAAGGGGAATAATTTTCCACGCCCCGTTTTCAAGCCCAGGAAAAAGGCCGGCCGGATCGCTCCGGCCGGCCTTTTCCCTGTGTGTCGAAAATTGCTTGTCGAAAAGACGTTGCCTGCGACTCCTCAGTCGGAGCCGGCAAGCGAGCGCTGCTCGGCTGCCCTGCGCTCGGCGACGATCTTTTCGTAACCCTCTTCGTCCAGGTGAGTAATGGCGATCCAGGCATGGGACATTTCGTCACCGGTGCGGCTGCCGCCGTATACCCACTGATCCGGGTCGGGATTGTTGGGATTGTCGGCGGAATTGTCGTACCACTGCTTGATCACCAGGATCGCGCCGGTCGGCAACAGCGGGGCCACGTCGGCTTCGTAGATGTGGCTGTGATGCCAGGTCGCGCTCCAGTTGGAGATCTGACTGATCTGCTCGGTGCGGCCGGTTTCCGGATAGAAAATCTCCAGGGAAGCGGCGTTCATGCGCAGATGGCCGTGGGGCTGGAAGCTGTCGATGCGGACTGGATGATCGAAAGAGTGGAAGCCCTGGGTCATGGTGTAACCATGGGGCGGAACGATCAGGTGGCCGCCTTCGTAGCCGGAACGCATCGGATACAGGCGCAGGTCCTGCTTGTAGGGCTGCTCGACTTCCTGATAGTCCTCGTCGTGGAACCAGAGGCCGATTTCAACCACGTTGTCCTTGATCATCAGGCCTTCCGCAGTCGCGCCGACTCCGCCCGGGAACATGTGGATGTCCCAGGAAATGCGCGAACCGCCGGGGATGGTGCGGCAGACGCCTTCCGGCATCAATTCGCCCCACTTGCCCATGGCGTATTCGGTGAGTTGGCCGTAGCGCTCGAACTCGCCGTCTTCGTTCATGGCTTCCACATAGGAATTGGCGTGATGCACAACGGCCTTGGCGTCACCGCGCGGCTTCACCTGCACCGCCTTGATGCAGCGGTCGGCGGTGAGGGTGCTGGGCACGTAGTGCTTGCTCCAGAGGTCGTTGCCGTTGGCCGGAATGTCCATGGGAATCGACGGAACGATGAGGTCGGGAGCGCCGAGTTCGGGCTCGAAGTTCCAGGCGTCCGGATCGGGCAGATCGGGAGCCGGCGGGACGACGTCGGGATCGCCCAGCGGCGCGCCCTGCTCAACCCAGGCGACGATGGAATCGATGTCTTCCTGCGCCAACCGCCAGTCGCCTTCCAGTTCCTGGATGCCGATGCCGTGGTCATAGGCGTACGGAGGCATTTCGCGATTCGCCACTTTCATGGAAATCAGCGGCGCCCAGGGCCGGACCTGATCGTAGTTCTCGAACTGCATCGGGCCGATGCCGCCTTCGCGGTGGCAGACTACGCAGTTCTCGTTGATGATTCTCGCAACGTCACCGTTGTAGGTGATTTCGTGCTCCTGAGCTTGCGCGCCGAATGCGACCGCGCCGCCGATCAGGATTAACGCTTGCGCCAGTTTCATGTGGTTCTCCTCGATTGAGAGTTATCTTCCTGACGGAATACCCGCCAAATACTAAATATTTACCCGTTCCAAGTCCACGATTCGCCGCCTGCAAACACGCCGGCGAATGCAACAATTTGAAACAGGGTTTACTCGGTTACCGTTACCCGCTGATAGACATTGGTCCAGCAGCACTGGTCGCCATAGGAGCTGTCCGGCGCCGAATGCACGGTGACGACGGCGCGAATTATGTAGTCCCCGGGCGTGGAGAATGTCGCCATTACCATGGCGGACCCCGCGCCGCCCTCGATCACGGCTTCATTGTCCGCGGGGCCGGTGAAGCGTTCGAAACGCGGATCGTCCGGGTCGAACGGATTTTCCGGCTCCGGAGCGTTGGGGTCGCGTACGAACGTTACCTCGCCCGGCCCCTGATGCTTGTTGAACTCGACGCTCATGTCGAGGGGTTCGCCGAAACGGGGATCTTCCGGGTCGCGCTCGGCCGGGTCGCTGGCATTGAGCACGAGTTCGACCGTTTCGCCCGCGGCGACGCTGGCACCGTAATCGGAAATGTTGGCGAACAGGCCGGCGGAAAGTTCGGTGTCGCCGAATGCCGCCAGCGGCTGCAGCGAACCCTGGGGGCGCGGACGGATGAAATCGAGTTCATAGGCGGAGGCGCCGCGCCGGCCCGGCACCCGGAGCACTTCGCTTTCGCCGGTCTGCAGGTTCCACCAGACATCGGTGTCTTCCTGACCGGCGGGCAGGGTGACGGTGAAAACGCCCGTGCCGCGGCCCGAAGGAAAATGCGTGGGCTGCATGCCGTCGAATTCGGCGGGCTCGATATAGTTGTTCTCGCCGAGCGGGATTTCGACGTCCTCGTCCGTATTGCGGTTGATGAATCCGAACGAGATGGCCGTGGTGCCGTCTTCATTGGCGACCCAGCCTTCCATCAGGGGAATGATCGGCAGGCCTTCGGGCGGCGTCAAGGACAGAAAACGAGGTTGGTCGTCCTGCCCCTGCGATGGCGGGGAAATGGCCATCAGCAGCAATGCGGCAGGCGCCAGCAGTGATTTGTACATGCGTCGCATCGATTTGTTCCTCTTCGTACTATGCAGAATTCTTGCGGGCGATGGACAACCGCTTCGGCCGCCCGCGCCAAGCAGACGCAAAGCATAATGGCAAGGCCGCGAATCGTCCAGTGTCCGGAAGGCCCGGAAGCGGTTGATTTTGTAAGCAAGTGTAACGCTGCCGACCGTCGGGGATATTGGACAATGCGTCATTCAATGTGTAACTTCACCGGCATCCACGCCGCGCCGAAGCTGCGTTGAATCCGGGCAAGAACGGAGGCGGGGCGCCCCTCATGACTGACAGCCATCCTGTCATTGAACTGCGCAATGTAGACAAGTTCTACGGCGACTTTCAGGCGCTTTCGAATGTCAGCATGACGGTGGGCCCGAGCGAACGCGTGGTGATCTGCGGCCCTTCGGGTTCGGGCAAGTCCACCCTGGTCAGATGCGTCAACCGGCTGGAAGAACACTCGGCCGGCCGGATCTTCGTCGACGGGGAAGAGCTGGGCAACGGGAAGACCGACATCCGCAAGGTTCGCATGAGGGTCGGCATGGTTTTCCAGCAGTTCAACCTTTTTCCGCATCTTTCCGTGCTCGAGAATCTGACTATCGGGCCGATCCGTGTCCGCAAACTGGCCAGGTCCCGGGCCGTCGAACTTGCCCTCGAATATCTCGAACGCGTGAATATTCTCGACCAGGCGGAGAAGTATCCGTCCCAGCTTTCCGGCGGACAGCAGCAGCGTGTGGCGATCGCCCGTTCGCTATGCATGGAGCCGAGTGTGATGCTGTTCGACGAGCCGACTTCGGCGCTGGATCCGGAGATGATCAACGAAGTGCTCGACGTGATGACCGATCTCGCGGAAAGCGGCATGGCCATGATCTGCGTGACGCACGAAATGGGCTTCGCGCGCAGGGTTGCCGACAGGATGATCTTCATGGACGAGGGCGAAATCGTCGAGTCGGCGCCGGCCGGGAAATTTTTCTCGAATCCGGAAAGCGAACGCTGCCGGAGATTTCTGGACCGGATTCTGGAGCACTAGGGAAGGTCTGAACAAGTCGAGATCGGTTTTGTCCTGGCGTGAGCGTTGCCAGTGAGGGACAATGCGCTCACGGGGTTTGACGGAGCGGTTTCGATGGAGCAGTTGACGTTTGCGGAGTTGGAGCACGACGCGAAGA
>JAJDYJ010000004.1 GCA_022822865.1 Pseudomonadales bacterium
GTGCGCTACCGGGGACTGGCGAAGAACACGCAGCGGATCGCGGTGCTGCTCGGGTTCGCGAACCTGCTGATCGCCGGTCGGTATGCGGGGGCCTGACATGGGGCTGGTGCGCCCGCGAACCGCGAAAGGCGGACGGGAACCTGCGTTTCGGGCCGATTTCGGGCGCTGGAACGGCGCCGGAGCGGTCAGAAGGCCGGCGAACCACCTGAATGAGCGCCAAATCGGGCCTTGTTCAGACCTTCCCAAGGTCTAGTTCCCAACGGGAAAATTCGTCGTTTGTTTGCGCTGGCGTGGAATGCGTGTTTAGTATCGGGGCGAATGCGGCCACGAACTTGAAGAGGAGGCAATGGCCAAATCGTCGTCAACCGGACCACCAGCGCCCGAACGGCCGTCGGCCGGAGCGCGTTCGACCGGGACACCCCGGCGGGCAACTTACCGGGACGTGCTGGACGCGCCGGAGCATGTGGTTGCCGAAATCATCTGCGGCGTGCTCCACACCCACCCGCGGCCGGCGCCGCTGCATGCTTACGCCGCCTCAAGATTGGGCGCCAAACTGGAAAACGTTGTTGGCCACGGAGGCGGCAACGGCGGGGGCGGCTGGCTGATAATCGACGAGCCTGAACTGCATCTGCAAGAGGATGTAATCGTCCCCGATCTGGCTGGCTGGCGGCTGCAGCGCATGCCGGCGCTGCCGGCCACCGCGTACTTCACGCTCGCGCCGGATTGGGTTTGCGAAATTCTCTCGCCGTCTACCCGCGTCCTCGACCGAACCCAAAAACGCGACATATACGCCCGCGAAGGCATTCCTCACCTGTGGTTCGTCGCCCCGGAAGAGCGCAGCGTCGAAGTCTTCGAACTCCGTAACGGTCACTGGACCTTGCTGGAAACCGTCACCGGCGCCACCCAAGCCACCCTGCCGCCCTTCACCGACGCGCCCTTCAACCTGGGCGATCTGTGGGGAACCGTTGCTCCGGAAAAATTCCCACCCGGAGGCGGCATCCAGGAGAGGCCCGCCGCCACCGCTTGAACAGGTAAGCGTCCTTCATTGCGGTTTCCGCTGGCGAGCTACAATAATCGCAAACTGTACCGGATTCAGTCGGGAACGAAATCGTTTGCGGCGGCATTGATCGCCGCCAGAAACGGTTCGGCGAATTGTTCGAGCTTCTTGGCGCCGACGCCGCTGATCGTGGCGAACTCGGCCTCGGTGCGGGGGCGGCGCCGGGCCATCTCGATAAGGGTCTTGTCGGCGAAGACGACGTAGGCCGGGACTGCGCGCGCCTGCGCGAGTTCCAGGCGCAATGCCTTGAGCCTGGAAAGCAAAGCGCTTTGCTCCGGGGTCAATTCGCCGTCCTCCACCAGTTGCTCCTGCTTGCGCGCCTGGCGGCGTTCGGCTTTCGACCTGCGTTGCACCGCGTCCTTCCGGTAGAGGAATTCACCTTCGCCGCGGGCGAGTTCGCGGCCCTTGCCGGTGATCTTGATACCGCCGTAGCCCGCGATGTCGATTTGCAGGAATCCGGCGGCGACCATCTGCCGGACAAGCGAGCGCCATTCGTTGGCGTTGCGTTCGGCTCCGGCGCCATGGCAATTCAGGCGGTCGTGGCGAAAACGCGCGATCTTCTCGGTGCTGGCGCCGCGCACGACATCGATCAGATGCGAAGCGCCGAAGACTTCGCCGGTCTGTTTCGCGGCGCTCAGGATAAGCTGCGCCTCGACGGTCCCGTCCTCGCGTTCCGCGGGCGACAGGCAGGCGTCGCAATTGCCGCAGGCCTCGGTCCGCTCGCCGAAATATTCAAGCAGGGTCACGCGGCGGCAGGCCGGCGCCTCGCAGTAGCCGAGCAGGGCGTCGAGACGTTTGTGTTCGCGCCGTTTCCGCTCCTCGCCGGCTTCCTCGTTTTCGATGAACAGCCGCCGCATCCGGATGTCGTCCAGACCGTACAGCATATGCGCTTCGGCGGGCGCCCCGTCGCGCCCGGCCCGGCCGATTTCCTGGTAATAGGCTTCGACGCTGGCTGGCAGGTCGGCATGGAAGACATAGCGCACGTCGGCCTTGTCGATGCCCATGCCGAAGGCGATGGTGGCGACGATGACCACGCCGGGTTCGGTCATGAAGACGTTCTGATTCGCTTCGCGTTCTTCCGCGCTCATGCCGGCGTGATAGGGCAGTGCGCGTACGCCTTTATCCGCCAGCATCGCCGCGCATTCCTCGGTCTTCCTGCGCGACAGGCAATAGACGATGCCGCTTGCGCCTTCGAAGCGCGCGACGAAATCCGCGAGTTGCCGTTTCCATTCGCGCTTCATCGCCACCGTCAGGCGGATGTTGGAACGGTCGAAACCGAGTACGAGTTGCTCGACACGGCCGCCGAACAGGCGCCCGGCGATATCGCCGCGGGTAATCTCGTCCGCGGTCGCCGTCAGCGCGGCGATGGGAATGCCGGGAAAAATTTCCGGCAGCCGGCTCAGGTCGGCGTATTCGGGACGGAAGGCCGGCCCCCATTGCGAAATGCAATGGGCTTCGTCGATCGCGAACAACTTGACGGGCAGGCGCTTGAGCGCCGCGAGCATGCGTTCGGTCATCAGCCGTTCCGGCGCCATGTACAGCAGTCGCGTATCCCCGGCCGCGGCCCGTTTCCAGATATCGACGTTCTCGTGCCGCTCATTGCCGGAATGAATGCCGTCGGCGGCCACGCCGGCGAGTTTGAGCGCGGCGACCTGATCCTGCATCAGGGCCACCAGGGGCGAAACCACGATGGTGAGTCCGTCGAACAGCAGGGCCGGAATCTGGAAGCAAAGCGACTTGCCGGAACCGGTTGGCATGACGGCCAGCGCGTTACGGCCCGCCAGCAAGGCATCGATTACGGCTTCCTGGCCGGGTTTGAAGTCGGTGAAGCCGAAGGTTTCGTGCAGCGTCCGCCGCGCATCGGCCAACCGGGGCCCGGCGCCGGGAGAATGCTGCGCCGATGGGGCGGCGGAAGTCATGAGTCAAGTTCCATTTGTACGGGTCCGGGAGTTATTCAACAGTGTCGGGAATCTCCCGCAGTGGAGTCCCGCAATGCACGCATTTGCGCGTCATCAGGTTCATCAGGATATTGCGGACGAAAAATTGCCGGCCACAGCCGGGACAGGTGCGGCGCGCCATGTCGAGAGCGAAGCCGGACCAGATGGCGATGTATACGAGCATGAAGACGTCGATTTCGCGCCGTTCCTCAAGCAGCAGCCAGACTCCGGTCATGTAGACGGGCAAGGTCCAGAAGCAGACGATGAGCCTGGTGCGCGAACGCTCGATCCGCTTGAGGGCGCGCATGCGGGCGAGACCGCTCTTGCGTGCGGCCTTCTCGCGCAGGGTTTCGCCGGATTTGCCTGGGCCGGACGGGGCAGCCATGAAATTCTCTTCGCGCCGGGCTGCGGGCAGAGTATCCAACTTGCCAGGTATTCGCAAACCGCTGTCCTGACGGGGAGTTCAGCTATGAAAGGAGTTCGGCGATTTGAGAGATGCCGATCAGGAGGAGGACCAGGGCGAGGGCCTGGTTTACTCGTTTGCCGGCGGAATGGAGGCGGGTCTTGAGGTAGCCGGCGAGGGCTACGAAACCCGAAAGGGCCGCGAGCTTGCCGAGGAATACGCCGGCGAGGAAGGCGGCGAGCAGCAGGCCTTCGTAGTTGAAGGCGAAGTACTGGCTGATGACGGCCAGGGCGAGGATCCAGAAGGGCACCGCCTGGGGGTTCAGGGCTGCGATCAGCAGGCCGCGGCGGAAGAAGGAGCCCCGGGACGGAGTCACGGGCGACATTTCGGTGCTCGGCTTGCGGACGAGCAGGACTGCCGCAAGCACGAAGAAGGCGAGAGCGATCGCCAGCCGCAACCCGGGATTCATTTCCAGGAAACCGCTGATAACCAGGCCGAAGCAGATGGCGACGATCGCTTCGCCGATTTCCACGATGCTGGCGGCGAAGGCGAGTTCCGCGCCCCGGCCGCGGTCGTGGTCGACCGTGGCCTTGACCACCGCCAGATTGATCGGGCCGATGGGAATCGTGCCGAGAAAGCACGCCAGCGCGCCGACCAGAAAATACGCCCAGACCGGTTCCATCATTACTGGTAGCCCTTCGCCTGCAACTTGAACAGCCTGGCGTATTGCCCGTCGTCCCGCAGCAGTTGTTCGTGGCTGCCTTCCTCCCGGATGCTGCCCGCTTCGAGCACGATGATGTGATCGGCCATGCGCACCGTGGAAAAGCGATGCGAGATGATGATCGAGATGCGGTTCTCGCTCAGCTTGCCGAAATGGGCGAAGATTTCCGCTTCGGCGCGGGCGTCGATGGCCGCGGTGGGTTCGTCGAGAATGAGAATGTCAGCCTTGATGCGCATGAAGGCGCGGGAAAGCGCGATTTTCTGCCATTGACCGCCGGAGAGTTCCTTGCCGTCCTTGAACCAGGTGCCGAGCTGGGTGCGATAGTCCCGCGGCAGATCGCGGATGAAGACATCGGCCATGCCCTTGCGCGACGCTTCGTGCACCTGGGGTTCGTTGTCGAGTTCCTCAACGTCGCCGATGCCGATGTTCTCGCCGACGAGCAACTGGTAGCGCGCGAAATCCTGGAAGATCACGCCGATCTTGCGGCGCAGCGCTTCGATGTCCCATTGCGACAGTTCCAGCCCTTCGAGCGTGATGCGGCCCGCCGACGGCGTATACAGCCGGCCGAGCAATTTGATCAGCGTGGTCTTGCCGCTGCCGTTCTCGCCGACGATGGCGAGGCGCTCGCCCGGCCGGATGTGCAGGCTGACGTCGTCGAGCGCCGGCCTGTCGCTGCCCGGATAAGTGAAACTGACGTTTTCGAAGCGCACGCCGTCGTCGGGGTCGGGACCCTGCAAGCGGTCTCCCGTAGGCTCGGGCACTTCGTGTTCGAGATATTCGGTAAGGGTCGACAGATAGAGATTGTCCTCGTACATGCCGTTCACCGCCATCAGGCTGTTGCTGACCGAATTCTGGCCGAGCCGAAACTGGGCGATATAGGCCGTCATCTGCCCGATCGTGATCGCGCCGGCGATGGCCGAGAATCCGACCCAGCCATAGGCGAAATAAAATGCCGCGCTCGACAGCAGGCCGAGCAGATAGCCCCAGAAATTGCGCCGCAGCACGAGGTTGCGGTCTTCGCGGTAAATGTTGCGAAAGATGTCGATATAGCGCTGCAGGAACAACTTGCCGAGTTGCAGCAACTTGACCTCTTTCACGCCGTCCTCCCGCGTAAGCACCATTTCCAGGTAAAACTGCATGCGCCGCTCGGGCGAGCGGCGGCGCATGATACGGAAGGCCTCGCCGGAGAATCCGGCTTCGGCGACGAAGGCCGGCAGCCCGGTGAACACCAGCAATACCACGACCCAGGGCGAGAACTGGAACAGCCAGGCGCCGATGGCGAGCAGGGCGATCAGGTCGCGCATCAGATCGAAGGTCTTGACGACCAGGCCGAGCGGACGGCTCGAGGCCTCGCGCCGGGCGCGCAGCAACTTGTCGTAATACTCGGCGTCCTCGAAATGGCTCAATTCGAGCGTCAACGCCTTTTCGATGATCATCACGTTGATCTTGTTGCCGAGCAGCACTTGCAGGATCGACCGGCTGACCGTCGTAAGCCGCTGCGCTCCGGCCATGATCACCACGAGCCCGGCCTCGACCAGCACGTAAAACAGCGCGTCCGAGCGCGCCTGGGCGATGGCCGCGTCGTCCGCGGCCATCAGGGCGCCGGCCACGGCGTCGACGAACAATCCGCCGACATAGGCGATGGTGGCGGGAAGCACGCCGTTGACGATCGTCGCCAGGGCCATTACCAGCGTCAGCGAGGCGCTGGTGTCCCAGACGATTCGCATCGCCAGCCCGCTATAGCGGAAAACCGACAGGAATCTGCTTAATGGATTGGAAGGTGGTTTGGTCA
The DNA here is from genome assembly GCA_022822865.1 of Pseudomonadales bacterium. Taxonomy (GTDB): domain Bacteria; phylum Pseudomonadota; class Gammaproteobacteria; order Pseudomonadales; family Pseudohongiellaceae; genus UBA9145. The sequence continues at coordinate 5,911 of JAJDYJ010000004.1, forward strand.
AGGGCGGGAAGTCTCAGGCGCCGATGGCGCGGCGGGCGAGGAAATTTTTCAGCGGAGAAGCGCGGTCCACCAGGTTCAGGCCGGTATTGCGCAGCCAGCGCAGCGGCAACGGCTGGGCGCCGAACAGCCGGTGCAGGCCTTCCATCGTCCACATCATCCCCAGGTTGTCGCCCTTGCGCCGGCGTTCGTAACGGCGCAGCACCACCGGATCGTTCAATCGCCTCCCGGCAGCCAGACCCGCGCGCAACTCTTCCGCCAGCACCGCCACGTCCCGGATGCCGAGGTTCACGCCCTGTCCCGCGAGCGGATGAATCGTATGCGCCGCATCGCCCGCGAGAACGACGTTTTCCTTCACATAATCGTCCGCATGCCGCTGGCGCAAAGGAAAACTGAAGCGCCGGTCGCTCCATTCGACCGCGCCCAGACGATGTTCGATCGCAGCGGCAAGGCGCGCGCAAAACCGCCCATCCGGCATTTGCACCAACTCTTCCGCCTCGTCCGGCCGCGTCGACCAGACAATCGAACTATGCCGAAACCCGCTATCGTCAGCCGCCGCCAGCGGCAAAAAAGCCAGCGGCCCCGTCTCGAGAAACCGCTGCCAGGCCGTAAACTCATGGGACCGCTCCGTCACGACCGTGGTAACCACCGCCTCCTGCTCATAATCCCGTTCCCGGCTCGACATCCCCGCCAGCCGCCGAACAGCCGAATTCCCACCGTCCGCCCCCACCAGCAGACTCGCCTGCAATCTACGCCCGCAATCGCCAACCAGATTCGTCCCGCCCCCATCGCTATCCAGCGCGGCACTCGTAAATGGCGACACGACAGTCAGATTCTCCTGCCCCCGCAACCGCTCATAAAGCCCCGCCAGCACAACCGAATTCTCGACAATCGTGCCCAGACTATCCACCCCCAGCGCCGCCGCCGAAAAATGAATCGACCCCGTTCCCTCCGCATCCCAGACCCGCATCTCCCGATAATCACAACAACGAACCGCCCGAACCCCGTTCCAGACCCCAATCTCACCCAAAACCCGCCGCGAAGCCTCATTCAAGGCACTAACCCGAGCATCAAACCGCAACTCACCCCCCCGAAAAGCCAGCTCCCCCACATCCGGCAAACGCCGCTCCACCAACGCCACCCGCAAATCAAGCCCATCCAGCAAACAGGCAAGCGTAGCCCCGACAACCCCGCCCCCGGCAATCACCAGATCGAATTTCTCAACTCCGTCATTCATATGAGCATTGTAACTCGCGAGCAACAGCCGAGCTTCCCCGCGGGCGACGCATGCGTCGCCCCTACATCTCAATCGCAGCATCAAAAACCGGAAACGGGGTAATAGGTGTCCCATGATTTTCCATGAATTTCGAAACAAATTTCGCGAAGTGATGTGTGAGTTCTGCACAACGTGAGTCGCCGTCGGGCTGAGGCGAATACAGCGGGCGTGCGAGACAGGATGTCGAGCGCGAAGCCTACAGGGATGTATTCACGGCGTCCGCTGTATTCGCCTCAGCCCGACGGCGACGGATCGAAGCCACAATTTCCGCCTTACACGCGATGCTGATAGACTGCCGGGCTTTGACCGGCGGAGAGCGTGACATGAACAAGGTGATACCGGCAGATGCCCTGCAAGACCACATTGGCCAGGAAGTAGGCATAACCGACTGGCTGACCATCGAACAAGAGCGTATCGACCAGTTCGCCGACGCCACCGACGACCACCAATACATCCACGTAGACGCCGAAAAAGCCGCCCAAACCCCCTTCGGCGGCACCATCGCCCACGGCTTCCTGACCCTGTCCCTGCTCAGCGCCCTAAGCTCCCGCGGCGGCGGCCTCAAACTCGAAAACACCGTCATGGGCATCAACTACGGCCTCGACCGCGTGCGTTTCGTGAACCCCGTCAGATCCGGCCAGCGCATCAGGGCGCGATTCAATCTCAGTTCCGCCGACGAGAAACAGCCCGGCCGCTATCTGACCCGATACGCGGTTACCGTCGAAATCGAAGGCGAGGAAAAGCCCGCACTCGTCGCCGACTGGCTCGGCATGACCGTGGTGGACAAGAACGCCTGAGCTAGAACGAACCGAGCCCCATGGCGTTGCTGACGAAGCGTCGGCGCAGCGGCGGCAGCAGGTCCAGCGCCAGCAGTCCCAGCCGCCGGAAAGCGGACCTGGCGGCGCTTCTGCCCGAAAACAGGCCCACCAGCAGGTCGGTGAACAGAATCGTCTTTTCCTGATCGAATTCCTGCGCGTCGATATAGCCTTGCAGCACCGCCATGTCCCCCGGCCATTGCCCGCGGTTCGCTGCTTCGCGCACCACCCCCGCCAGCGCCACGCAATCGCGCAAGGCCAGGTTGAAGCCCTGACCCGCGACCGGGTGCAAGGTATGGGCGGCATTGCCGAGCAGCGCCAGGCCCGGCCGCGCCTGCTCGCCGGCCCGGCTCAATTGCAGCGGAAAGCAGGCTCTCCTGCCGATTCCGTCCACGCGGCCCATGCCCGGCCCGAAATCCTGTTGCAACAGCGGCAGCAACTCGTCCTCCGCCAGTTCGAGATACTCCCGCGCCAGCGCCTCCGGCAAGGTCCAGACCAGCGAAGCGCGGTGGACGCCCTCCACGGTCGGCAAGGGCAGCACCGCCAGCGGCCCGTGTTCCGTGAAACGTTCGTAAGCGATATTGCGATGGGCTTTCTCCAGGGCGATATTGGCGACCAGGGCGTGTTGCCCGTAGGACTTCAGTTGCCGGCCGATGCCGAGTTGCGCGGCGATGGGGGATCTGCCGCCGTCGGCGAGCACGGTCAGCGCCGCGGTCAGCGCCTGCTCGTTCCCGTCCTGGCGAACGTTCAGTTCCATGCCTTCCGGAACGGGCCGGGCTGAAACCACATTGGCCGGAGCCAGCACGTCGATGTGTTTGGAGGCCGCGAGCCTTTCCTGCAACACCTTGCCGAGCGCGTGATTCTCGACCACATAGCCGAGCGCTTCCTGCCCCTGTTCGCGACGGTCGAAACCGACCCCGCCGAGATGGCCCTGGTCCGTTACTTCGATGCGATGAATCGGACAGGGCGCGGCGCCGAGTTCGTCCCATACGCCGAGCGACTCGAAGATGCCGCGCGTACCCCAGGACAGGGCCGTCGAGCGGGCGTCGAATCCATCGTCTCCGGCCTCCTGGACGAAGGCTTCCACGACCTGCACCGGACATTCCGGACCCGCAGCCGCGAGCGCGAAACTCGCGCCGGCGAAGCCGCCGCCGACCACCACGATGGGGCGCTTGTCCTGATTTTCGGCGGGGGACATGGCGAGTTTCAGGCGGCCGCCATGAGGGTTTCGATTTCTTCCATGCCGCGGGGCACGCCTTCGCTGAGAATGCGATTGCCGTCCGACGTAACGAGCACGTCGTCTTCGATGCGCACGCCGATGCCGCGCCAGCGCGGCGCGACGTCTTCGTTATCCGGTGCGATGTAGATTCCGGGCTCTATCGTGGTCACCATGCCCGGCTCGAAAGCCCGCCAGTCGTCGCCGTTCCTGTAGCTGCCCACATCGTGCACGTCGATGCCGAGCCAGTGCCCGACGCGATGCATGTAGAAAGGTTTGTAGGCCTCGGTTTCGATGATTTCGCCGGCGGCGCCGGACAGCAGGCCGAGTTGCAGCAGCCCGTCGACGATCGCCGCCACCGCGGCCTGCTGCGGCGCGTCGCAGGAGGCGCCGGGCTGCACGGCTTCGATGGCCGCGGCCTGGGCCTGCAGCACGATCTGGTAGATCTCGCGCTGTTCGGCGCTGAAGCGGCCGTTGGCGGGGAAGGTGCGGGTGATGTCCGCGGCGTAATGCCGGAATTCGCAGCCGGCGTCGACCAGCACCAGGTCGCCGTCCTCGACCCGGGCGTCGTTGCTGACGTAATGCAGGATACAGCCGTTGGCGCCGGCGCCGACGATCGAGCCGTAGGCCGCGGCGCGGCTGCCGTTGTGCAGAAAGGTGTGCAGCAATTCGGCTTCGAGTTCGTATTCGAATATACCCGGCCGGCAATATTGCATGATGCGCCGGTGTCCTTCGGCGGAAATCCGCGCCGCTTCCTCCATCAGCCCGATTTCCGCCTCGCTCTTGAACAGGCGCATTTCGTGCAGCAGATCGTCGAGCAGCAGAAACTGTCCCGGCGCGGGGCCGCCGTGGCGCGCCTTCTCGCGGGCGCCGCGTACCCAGCTCATGACTTTCTCGTCGAAATCCGCGTCGAGGCCGACGCGGTAATGAATCCGTTCCCGGCCGGCCATCAATTCAGGCACGATCTTGTCAATCTCGTCGATGGGATACGCCTGGTCGACGCCCAGGCTTTCGACCGCCGCATCCGGGCCGAGCAGAATCCCTTCCCACAACTCCTTCTGCGGATCCTTCGGCTGGCAGAACAGCACGACTTCGCCTTCCTCGCGCCCCGGCACGAGCGCCAGCAGGGCCCGGGCTTCGGCAAAGCCGGTCAGATAGAAGAAATCGCTGTCCTGGCGATAGGCGTGATGCACGTCGCGGCTGCGCACCCGCTCGGGCGCGGCCGCCAGCAAGGCCACGCTGCCGGGCTGCAATTTTTCCATCAGCGCCGCCCGGCGGCGGCTGTATTCCCGTGGATCGATATTCATGATTGTCTTTCAAGACTTCCCGGCGACGCGCCCGCAAGCATAGCGGGAACCGGCGGCAAACCCAAGTTGATGGAGACCCGTTATTGACCCGTCCCGCGGGCGGTTCTATAGTCGCGGAGTGATTCGGCCCGGACGCTTGCATTATGGACGACAACAGAATCGACGCGCTGCATGGCAAGGTGGATGCCTTGATCGACCTTTGCGGAAAACTGCGCCAGGAAAATCAGCGGTTGAAGGATAACGATCACAACCTGCGCTCCGAGCGCCGGCAATTGCTCGAGAAGAACCGCGAAGCCAAGCAACGCCTGCAATCCGTCCTGATGCGGCTGAAGGCAATGGAAAATCCCTGAGTCCCGCGCCAGAGCGAAACGAAATGACCGACGACGACAATACTGTCCTGCTTACCATCCTGAACAAGAGCTACCGGGTGCACTGCCCGCCCGGGGAAAGAAGCGCGCTGATGGAGTCCGCCCGCTACATCGATGAGCGGATGTACCGGATCCAGCGCCGCGGCGCCAGCCTGGACCGGGAACAGATCGCCGTCATGGTGGCTTTGAACATCGCCAACGAACTGTTGCAGAAGCCATCGGCGGAAGGCGGCGGATCGCCGCTCGACGATGCCCGGCTGGTGGAACTCGAAAACAAGCTGGACCGCGCGCTGGGTGAGGCCCGGTCGGCGTAGCCGGCAAGAAGCGCAGCTTCTTGAGGTCCGAACGGCTCGCCATGGATGGCGAGACTGGGGCCAGTCGAAGTCATTGAAGTCTCGCCAGGGACGGCATGTAATAGCTAAATCGAAGCCAATGATTCGACTCTTTGCCAAGGCGCTTTCCCACCGCCGCCGGGCCAATATATACTGTGGTTTCGGTTCCCTGGGGCATTTGCCAATCAAAAGTGTTCTTGACCCGATAATTTTGCAACCGGAGGCTGTCTCGAAAGAAGTTGTTGTGCATGTCCGGCTATCGGAAAGCCTTATGCTTCGCGAGGGCCACCACCTGAACCCCAGGGTTCAGGGCAACTTTGGTAGCGGTGTCTTGGGGGACTGCTTTAATGACGCAAGATCTGGACGACTTGCGTAACCGTCTGCGCCGGCTCAGGCGCAGCCTTCCACACGAACGGCAAAGGAGCGCCGCCGAAGGATTGCTTGCGCGAATTCGTGATCGGGATTTTTTCCGCGCCGGCCGGCGGGTCGCGTTTTACATGGCCGTTGCCGGGGAAATTTCTCCGGGCCCGCTGTTGCAATACGCGCTCGACGAAAAGAAATCCTGTTTCCTGCCCGTGGTATCCGGAGAGCATGAACTCGACTTCGTCAGTTACGAGGCCGGTTCAGGCCTGGTGGAAAATCGTTGGGGAATTCCCGAGCCGGAAGAAGGCATGCATATCGAGCCGCGTTCGCTCGACCTCGTGTTCGTGCCACTGGTCGGCTTTACCGGCGATTGCGCGCGGCTCGGCAACGGCAAGGCCTGTTACGACCGTGCGTTCGCCTTCCGCCTGACGAGCGCCGAACCCCGGCCCATGCTCGTGGGTCTGGCCCATGATTGCCAGTTGCTCGAATCGCTGCCGGTCAGGGAATGGGACGTGCCGCTCGATGCGGTAGCCACGCCCGAGCGGATTTTCTGTCGCGGGGACAGGGATTGAAGTTGCGGATGGCAGGTTAGCGGTCTTGCGGGTTTTACATCAATGCCTGAGCGACGCCGGTAGCCAGCGTTCCGACGATGAATACTGCCGTCAGTACCCAGATAATATCGGGTCCACTACGCATACGAAGTTTCCTTGAATTGCTAACTCCTTGATTTGCCTAGCGGCATTTCAACCCCTTGCTTTAGTCTCGCGAGCCATTTTTTACGGAAATTTTCTGTTTTGGGGCTTGCCCGGGGCAAATTCCAGGCCATATACTGTATGTGCATACAGTATTTCGACGAGTGAGACTGCAAAATGTCCGTTACAAGCAGCCGGGCCGGCTACAGGCAGGATGTCATCGACGCCTTGCTGCGGGATATTCCCGACCTGTGGCGGGGGCATTACACGGCCGCCCGGGGCGAGCGGGGTGTCAGCACCGGCTTCCCCGGGCTGGACGGGATTCTGCCGCATGGCGGCTGGCCGTCCAGGGGCCTGGTGGAGATCGTTTGCCCGCGGCGCGGCATGGGGGAATTGCAATTGCTGATTCCCCTGATGCGCGCATTGACCAGCCAGGGGCAACGGGTGCTCTGGGTGTGCCCGCCCGCGGCGCCTTATGCGCCGGCTCTGGTCCAGGCCGGAGTCGATATCGGGAAGTTGCTGGTCGTGGCGCCGGGCGCTTCCTTGCGCAATGCGCTATGGAGCATGGAAAAGGCCTTGCGCTCCTGCCGCCTGGTGCTTGCCTGGCAGAACGGGCTCTCGCATCAGGTGCTGCGCCGGCTGCAACTGGCGGCGAATACCGGCAACAGTCTGGCCGTGCTGTTCCAGCGCGGCAACAGCGGCTGCCCCTATTCGGCCTTGCGCCTGCAATTGAGTCGCGCCGGCGGCGGCTCTGGCGCTGAGGGACCGCGCGTCAGCATTCTGCGGGCCAGGGGCAATGTGCGCTGCAGCGGCGTACGGCTGGGTCCCGAAGCGCTCACCGGGGAATGATCAGAAACGGTAACGCAGGCCCAGGAAGCCGGCTCTCGGCGGCGCCGCGCCGAGGAAGACCGGTATCTCGAAATCCTCGACCAGGGGCACTTCGACCTCGCCGGGTTCTTCGCCGAGCAGACCGAAGGTCTCGAACTTCGCATCGAACAGGTTGTGGACCTGGGCGTAAAGCAGCAGGCTGTCGCTGACGCGATAGCGGGCGCCCAGATTCACCAGGGTGTAACCGTCGATCTCGTCGAGTTCGTTCGACTCGTCCCCGCGCAGGTATTGGCCGCTGTTGGCGATCACGTCGAGGGACAGGACCAGGCTTTCGTCGAGGGCGTAATCGGCGCCGAACTTGAACTGATGCGCCGGAATGCCCGGAATGCTGTCGCCGGCGAATACGGTGATTTCGCCTTCCTCGTCGGCGAAGTCGTGGTTCGGGCTCAGCACCTGGAAATCGTCCTCGAAAGTGGCGCTGACATAGCTGTAGGCGGCGAACCAGTTCAGATCGCCCAGGTCGCCGGCGAGATTGCCTTCGATGCCTTCGCGGCGGGTGCGGTCGACGTTGGCGAACAGGCCGGTCGCGCGGCCGGTGGTCTGGAACAGGATGTCGTTCTCGTTGTCGGTGCGGAACAGGCTCAGGCCATAGCTCGTGTTCCCGGCGAGCATGCCGCGGGCGCCCAGTTCCAGGTTGCGGGCGACGACGTCTTCGAGCGGCGGGTCGGCGAGGAAGGCGTTGGGCAGCCGGCATTCGAATTCGACGTCGTCGGCCTCTTCGCCGTCGGCGATGGTGTATTCCACCGCCAGGTCGTAGACGTATTCGTTGCAGGCGAGTTCGATCGGCGTCGGCGCGCGATTCGACTCGCCCAGTGAAGCGTAGAAATTGTGGTCCTCGTTCGCCTGCCAGGTCAGGCCGACGGCGGGATTGATGCGCGAGAAACCGTGATCGCCGTTCAATTCGGGCCGCTCGCCCGAGAGGTCGCGCAGACTGACGTCGGTATTGTTCGAACGCGCCGAGACCGTCAGCGCCAATGTTTCGCTGAGATCGGTCGTGGAAGTGAAATAGATGCTGGTCGATTCGGTTACGGTATTGATGAGGGTGGCTTCCTCGTCGACGAAGGTGCCGGTGCCGAGCCCGGTGGTCAGGCGGCTGTGCGGGTCGATATCGGCCAGCTCCACCACCGAGTCGAAATCGGACTCGCCCCGATGCCAGGCCGCGCCGAGAATGATACGGCTGTCATGGCCGAGCAGATTCGTTTCCGAGGTCCACTGGAAGTCGGCGCCGCGGGTTTCCTGGCTGCGGTCGCTGAGATTGTTGATGGCCGCGTCGGACAGGATGCCGGTGCCCGAAAGCTCTTCTTCCATGAGATCTTCGATTTCGAACTCCGAAGCGTCGCCGTTGAAGGAGTGGGTATCGTTGCGGCGCAGGAAGACATTGCCGCCGATGCTGTCGCCGTCGCTGATTTTGCGGCTGAAATCGAGGCTGAGCATGTCCATGCCGTGGGCGGTGATGTCGGGGCCGGTGAAAATCGCCGCGCGGTTGACCGCCAGCAGTTCCACCGGCGAGGAGCCGTTGCCGATCAGCTCGGACTCGCCATGCTGGTAGTTCAGATTCACCTGGCCGAGGTCGCCGCGCCAGCCGAGCGTGCCGTAGACGTTGAAGGCGTCGGACTCGGAATGGTCGCGCCAGCCGTCTTCGCGGAAATCTTCCAGATTCAGGTAGTAACCGAAGGAGCCGTCGTTGTCGCCGAATTCGAGGCTGGCGCGGCTGCGGCCAAATGAGCCGGTGCTGAGGTCGGCGCCGAAGCCCTCGTGGCTGAAACCGTCCTTCATGTTGACGACCATCGAGCCGCCGAGGCTGTTCAGGCCGAACAGCGGCGTAGCGCCGCCGGTCAAGGCGATGGCGCCGATGGCCGATTGCGGCAGCAGATCCCAGTTGACGGTGTCGCCGAGAGGCTCGTTGATGCGAACCCCGTTCTGGTAAACGGCGATTCCCTGGGCCAGTCCGAGCAGGGGAGAAACAGTGAAGCCGCGATATTGCAGATCCGGCTGCAGGGGATTGTTCTGGGCGTCGTTCAGGGAAACGCTGCCGAAGGCTCCGCGCATGAAATCGGCCAGACTGACCGCGGCGGCGTCGGCGAGATCTTCGGCGTCGGCGGTCTGCACCGGGTAAGGAATCTTTGCCAGTTCCATGCCGGCGCCCGACGGCACGATGCCGATGACGGTAATCTCTTCGGCATCCTGCGCCAGCGCGACGGATGCAAGCAACAGGCCCGGCGCGACTATCCAGAATTTTCGCATACGTAGTCTGCCTTTTTACGCATTCGCATCGCGGTTGCGACCGGTGGCGTGAATGTTAACCCGCCGGTGAGCGCGCGGGCCAGTTTGCCGACACGGCACAATGGGTGTCCCACCTTGTGCCTTTGACTGCCTTGGCGCTTGCTAGTAGATTTGCGCCATTTCCCGAGAGCGTGGAGTGGACATGGCTACTTTTCTGGTGACCGGCGCGAGCCGCGGACTGGGTCTGGAATTCGTCAAACAACTCGTCGGCCGGGGCGAGAACGTGATCGCCACCTGCCGCGGCGACCGCTCGATGAGCGAACTCGACGCCTTGTACGACACCCACGAGAATCTCCAGGTGATGGAACTCGAGGTCGCGGACGACAAGTCCATCGCCACCCTGGCCCGGCAACTGGAAGGGCGGGCGATCGATGTGCTGATCAACAACGCCGGCGTGTACGGCCCCCGCGGCGCCGCGATCGGTCAGCTCGAAGGCGAGGGCTGGTCCGAAGTCATGCGCGTGAACTGCATCGCGCCGGTCCTGCTGACCCAGGCGCTGCTGCCGAACCTGCGCGAGGGCGCGGGGAAAAAGCTCGTCTTCATCACTTCCAAGATGGGCTCCATCGCCGATAACCGCGGCGGCGGCTCCTACGCCTATCGCAGTTCCAAGAGCGCCCTGAATTCGGCGGTGAAAAGCCTTGCCGTCGATCTCGCCGGTGAAGATTTCGTCTCGGTCGTGCTGCATCCCGGCTGGGTGCAGACCGACATGGGCGGCCCCAACGCGCTGATCGACGCCGAGACCAGCGTCAGCGGCATGTTGCGCGTGATCGACCGCGTCGGCCAGCCGGATACAGGCGGCTTTTTCGCTTACGACGGCGCCGCCATTCCCTGGTAAGGGGAATTTCGCGGCCGCTCGATGCGACGATTGCTGATCGTTCCGGTTCTTGCCGGCCTGCTCGCCGCGGGCCAGGCGGGGCCGGCGAACGCCCATGGCAGCGTCGCCCTCGAAGACGATCTCTGCGTCATCGACATCGACTTCCTGACCGCGCATTTCACGATCTTCCAGCCCGAAACCCGCGGCGCGGACGAATTCTGCGAGGACATTCCCGGCGTCGCGCGTTCGGTCTTCATCATGGAATATCTGCACGATCTGCTGCAGGAAATGCGGGTCGACTTCCGCATCATCCGCGACGAGACCGGCATCGGCCGTTTCGCCGACTGGGACGACATCCTCGCCATGGGTGACCTGGAACCGCTGACGGTGTACTACCAGGAGCCATCGGTCGAACCCAGCGGCTACTACCGCGCCGGCCACGAATTCGCCGAGCGGGGCAGCTATATCGGCATCGTCACCGCCAGCCATCCGACCGAAGCGCGGGACTACCAGGCGGTGTTCTACTTCCAGGTAGGCCGCGACTGGGGCAGCTTCCCGCTTTTCATCGCGCTGATCGTCCTCGCCCAGCTAGGCTACTGGGCCGCCAACGGCGGCTGGCGCAAGTTTCGGCAATGGATAGATAGTTAAAGAACTAATTCTTCCGGCACGACAATAGATTGCTCTCAACGCTGACCTTATGGATTGGGCAGGTCAAGCGTTTCAGCGATTGCCGCCAGAGGCAACACCAGGCATAAAGGGGCATCTATCAAGGAATATGCGCCAAATCGGCCATACCAATTGGCTGCGGCTTCGTCCTTTGCATCAATGACCAGCGCGGCGCCGCCTATTTCTGAGGCGACTTTCAATGCGCGTTCCGCGGCCGCAAGAAAAAGGTCTCCTCCGAGCCCTTTACCTTGTACCGAGAGATCGACGGCCAAGCGCCCCAATCGGAAAATCGGAACGTCATAGCGGCCAAACTTTCTGGTCAAATCAGGTGGCGCTTGCGAGAAATCCAGGGCGCCGGGGCTTATCGTATAGAATCCGAAAACGCGATTTGGATCCGAAGGGGAAACGGCCACGAAAGTCTTGGCACCGCCAGATACGTGATTTTGACGCGCATATCGCCTCAGGTATTCATTGAGTTCCTTGTTGCCGCAATCGAAGCTATTGCGGTCATGACTGCGACTTATTGGCTCCTCGCGCCATTCGAGAGCCAAGACTAGGCTCGCAACATTCTGCGTTTGGCGGCTGCAAGCAGCGCGGCGGTGGGCTTGGGTGGGTTTTCCAATAGTTCCAGCACGCGGGTGGCGTCTCGCTCTGAAAGAGTAATTTTTTCAGCGCGATCAATAACTTTCCGGGCAACGGGAAGCGTACTGCGCATGATAAAACCAGTTAGATCCAGCCTTTCGTAGGCAGCCGCGGTTGCGAGCAGACGCTTTTCTTCAGCAGTCGTGCGCAACTCGATCCTGTCTGTGCGGGTGGGGGCGGTGGATGGCATCTATGTCTCGTTGATGACTAGAACTTAATGTACGGATTAAATACGTACAAACCAAGTATGTCAAGTAAATTCTCAAAACCATTCAAATCAGTCAGCGGGAATTGGTCAAAATCATTACACTGTACGAGCCATCCTCGGAAATGTGGCTGAATTTGAGGTTGAGGAGGACGGAAGATGAGTAAGAATTCCCAATGGGACGAGACGTTCGTTGACGCGAAGGTCACCTACCATATTGAAATTGAGGGAAAGCTGATTCTGGTGCCGAACGTGCCCGCACGGGTGAACGTCGAGACCGGGGAACGGATGTTCTCCCCCGATACGGTGGAGCATTTGCAGAATCTCGTTCGAAGTCGACGGCGCCCCGTGCAAACGGTCGAACGAAACACCGGTCTTCGATTACACTTGAACTTAGTCGAATTTTGGGTATTTAAAAGTTACAAACTCTGTAAATTCGCAAGTAATGTTCTTGAGGAAGATCGAGTGCAAGAACACTAGTAATCTTTGCCTCAAAATTTACCTTCATTTCAATTTTTATTTTTTTCTCAATTTTCTCAATTGGCTCTAGGAAAGATTTTGGCCTATCATCAAAATAGTCATTTCTAATTTCGAAATAACATTCTGGGGATAGATTATAGAAATTGTCATGGCGATTTCTATTGTTTTTGAAGTATTTATGCATCTCTATTGATGTGACGTAAACAAAGTAGCATTCAACGGGTGATTCAAAACATGCAAGTTGCAATCTTCTCAAATCTGCAAATACAGCGCCAGCCCTTGCAGTTTTGTTTATCATTGTCTTTGATGTCCCAGGACGGTCATACTTGAATTCGATGGCGACTGAATTTGCTCCAAAATTTGACACCCAAGTATCAATTCGTGCTCCATCGATCTTGCAGTGAGGATATTCTAATATAATCTCATTTGGACCAATTTCATTTTGCAGCATAGATGCGAATAAGGTATATCGAACTGAATCTTCGGTAGTCAGCACTTTTTCTTCTAGTGGTTTATCATGTTCTAGTCGTTTATCAAGCAATTCCGCGAAATCTTCAAAGATTTTCTTCACTATTTGTTTTCCCATGTTATGCAATCGCGCTTTATAAGCGCAGAGTTGTGTAGCAAAAGCTCAAATTCAGATTAGTCTCCCGGCGTTTCGAGTTCCACCGGTGCCAGGCGCGGCAGGGCGCAGCGATGTGGGGCGAGGTCGGTGCTGACCGTGGCCGGGTCGCTGCCGCCGTTCAGATTCATGAACGACTGGCTCGCGTTCTCGCCGAGGCAGATCAGGTTCTCAATCGACGCGCCTTCCTTCACCAGGCCGCCCCAGACAATGTCGGGAGAATTTTCGCCGGTCTGCTCGTGCCAGGCGGCGAGCAGGGAGTGGGCGGGAACCGTGCCGCCGCCGTTGAAGACATTGTCGTGGATGTGGATCTGTTCCGGATAGGGATCGTAGTTCGGGTCGTCAATGGTCCGGCCGCCCAGCACGAAACTGTAGACCATGATGTTGACATTATTGTTGTTGGCGAAATCGTTTTCGAACACTTCGATATTGTCGTTGGCGAGCACGAGCAGCCCGGTGCCGGCAGGCACATTGCCGACGATGGCGCCCGGCGGAGCGAAGTTGGGCGTATTGTTGCCCTCGATCAGATTGTTGAACACGCGAGTTGCCTGACCGCCTTGGACTTCCAGATTGGGCAGGTCGAACACCAGTACGCCGCCGGTGTTATTGGTGGCGACATTGTCGTAGACGTCGGCATAGGTCGAATTCTCGATCTCGATGCCGGCGACGTTGTATTCGGCGCGAGAATTGCGCACGACGATCTGACTCGACTGGCCGACGTAGATGCCCGCGTCGGCCGCGCCGATGGCGACCGAGCCGTCGATCAGGATGTTGCGCGACTGCACCGGATAGATGCCATAGGCGCCGTTTTCCGGATCCGGCCCGTTGGTCCATTCGGTGCGCACCCGGCGGATGACGACATTGTTGCTGTTGTTGATCTTGAGCGCGTCGCCCACGGTGTCCTCGATGGCGAGATCCTCGATCACGAAATCGTCCGCCGTCACGAGCAGTCCTTCCGCCCCCTGAATCTGGCCGCGAAAGGAGAGAATCGACTGGTCCATCCCGGCGCCGCGAATGGTCACTCCCGGCACCGTCAGCGACAGGCTGCGGGTGATCTCGTGTACCCCCGCCGGAATCTCGACAACATCGCCGGGGCTCGCCTGAATCAGTTGCGTCTGCAATGCCTCCTCGAAACTTGCGGAGGATTCATTCGGCGTCTCACCGCAGCCGGCAAGTAACAGCATCGCCGCGGGCAGCAGCACTCGGAAATCGGAAACAGTATTCATCATGGCACTCTCAAAATCCGGGCAGTTCATGGCAATCGGAATCATGGCACGAAAGCCGTTCCCGCGCGAACTTGACGCTTGATTGCTGAAATTCCATCCCCCGAATGCCGGAAAAACTCCTTGTCGTGGGCATGCACGAGCAGATTGACATCGGGAGATGATCTACTGTCTCGGCGCTTGATGAGGTTCGTCGCTTACAGTTCGTCGGCCAACTGATTGAGGCGGTAGGGATCGATGCCGGGACGGATTCCGAACGCGTGTGGTTCGACCTTGTAGCGTGGAGTGATTGACTTTTTATCGCGAACGCCGAGTCCGGTACGCAGGACATCGTTGACAACCGCATTCATGCCGCAATTGGTACGCCGCATTTCTCGCAGCAGGAGTTTTTCGACTTCTGGGTCAATGGTCAGTGTTATGCGCATGAGCGGCATCGTGAAGACGATTTATAAAGATGTCAAGTTGATTCAATATTCTGCCTTGCAAATTGCCATTTTGGCTAAATCTTCCGCATTTGCAAATAGAGACATCTCCAAATCGTAGAGTGGGAAATCTCTAAGTCCAGACTTGCGGAGTTTCTTCTCAAGTGAATGTAATATGTAAATGTATTTTGAATAATTTTCTTTGAACGGAAGTTTTTCCCACCCATTTTTCTTATGTAGATTCGGCTTTTTAAACTCTTTATGTTCAAGAAACCTCTTTATCTTCTTGTTACGGCTTGGAACATAATTAAATATAATTCCAGAATTTTCCTCGTAAATATATTGTGCCGCGTTTAATGCAACTGCGACTCTTGCATCATAAATGGCGTACCTAGTTGGTTCTTGTCCGTAAACTCTCAACCAACTGATTTGATTGAACAAACTGCTGGAAATCCTGGAAAGGTTCCGGCGTTTTGGGTATCTTTGCGTTGGTCTCGAATCAACAAAAAGACACACCAAAACGCCGGAGGGT
>JAJDYJ010000039.1 GCA_022822865.1 Pseudomonadales bacterium
TGGGCGGTGTGCAGCGGGCGTGTGAGGCATGGATGCCGAACGCGAAGCCTACAGGGATGTATTTACGGCGTCCGCTGCACACCGCCCACCCGGCGGCGACGGATCGAAGCCACGGCCACCTCAACGCTTGTTATATTGACATATCTTTATACCACGTGATACGGTCGAAGCGAATACAGGAGCGAAATCATGAGACTGATCCTGCGACTTTTGGCGTTACAGTTGGTCCCTGTTCTGGCCCAGGCCGCCGAACTCGATCCGGCCACCGCCGAAGGCAATATCGCCATCAACCGCAAGATACACTGTTCGCTGGAAGACGCCTCGCCCCAGGTTTTTCAATGGTTTGGGCGAGCATACTCCCGCGTACCCGGCGAGCCCGACCGGCACCTGTTCAATCTCGACGGCATGAACATCCGGCAATGCGTGAGCATCGACGATCCGGAGCGGGGTCCGGGTTACCGCATGGTGTCGCGCGAACTCATGCTCTACCTCGACCCGCAAACCAACGAGGTGCTGCGCAGTTTCGCCAATCCCTGGAGCGGGGCGGACAATGACGTCATTCATGTCGCCAACGATCCGGTCAACGGGCGGCCGACATTCGCCCGCACCGCCGAAGGCGAGGACATTCCCTTCGACTTGCAGGACATCAACGGCAACTGGCTGATGCGCATTGAAGTGCCGCTGTTCTACACCAATCCCATGGGCGGGGATTATCAGAATTACGTTGGGGGAACGTACCACGCCACGGAAATATTCGATTTCAATGGCGATACCGCGGAACTGCTCGACGCGGACTCCCCGGTGGCGTATCCGGTGGTGTCCTGGGTGCGGCTGGCGCCCTGGCTGCCGTGGATGCGGATGGGCGATCGCGTGGGCATGATGTATTTCAACGCCATGGGCCGCAAGCTGGAAGGCTTCGAACAACTGTCGGCGACCATGCGGGACGAGATCGCCGAGAATTATCCGGAATACGTTGCCCCTCCCGATCTCGACGACACGAGACCGAACGAAACTTCCTGGACCTTCATGAAGAAGATCATCGACGGGGAAGACCAATGAGAATGCAACTCGCGGTAATTCTCGCCGCCCTGCTCACGGCAGGCGCGACGCTGGCCGACACCGTCCCCGATGACGAGCGCGTGCCACTCGACCTGCGCCGCACGACCCTGATAGTGAACGATATCGAGCGCTCGCTGGAATTCTACCGCGACGCCCTGGGCATGGCGGTGATTTACGACAACATGATTCTGACCCCGCCGGACGCTACCGTCGAAGACGCAGACATCGCCCGGCGCCTGGTGTTCCTGCGGGCCAACGACGATTTCATCGGCGTACTTGGCCTGCTGCAGTACTTCCGCCCGGTCCGCGAGACCGTCGACCTCAGCGGAACCGCGTTCATGGCGGGAACCACTGTGCTGCTGTTCAACGTGGAAGACCTCCCCGGCACATTCTCCCGCGCCACCGCCGTCGAGAACGTCGTCGTCGTCGACGAACCCTCGCCGGTATCCTTCCCCTCCTACGATGGCAACTCAACCATCGACGTCATGATCAGCACCGTCCAGGATCCGGACGGCTTCACCGTAGAAATCAACCAGTTACTCAGCGAACTGCGCTAGCTTCCCGCCTTGGGCGGAAAACGGTCTTCATTCATTTGCAGGCACGTTTCGCAGCATGAATTGGTCAAATAACGGGACCGTAAAGGCGGTATCGCCGTGACCCGGGCTCCACAACATTCCTTTGGAAATCAACTGAGCGCGAGTTGGGCCGAGAGCCTGTACCGATCTTTTCAGTACTGTCGCGATCTCGCCGGAACGGTGCGGCCCTTCTCCAAGTTCGGCCATTGCTCTCAGATAATTTCTTTCTGTCGGAGTCAATCGGTCAAATCGTACGCGAAAGAAACTCTCGTCCAGTTCCGCGATTGCCAGAACGGAGGCGGCCTCGACATGAGATATTGTTATTGGCGAGCTCTCAGCTTCATCCCAGATGTGTTTTCCCCACTCCTGCAAGAAATAGGGGTAGCACCGGGTTCGTTCCACGACAAGCTCAAGCGCGTCCTCCCGAATCTCGACTCCCTCGGCTTGCGCGGGTTTGGCAATTGCCAATCTGGCGTCTTTGGCGGTTAACTGATCAATGATCGGGAAGGAAAACAGCCGCTCCGCATAAGATTTAGCGTCGCCCATTCGTCCTCGTAGCTGCGGCAGGCCGGCTCCAAACAGGATTACAGGCAACTGCCGTTGCGAACATCGGTGCAAAGCCGCAATCAAAGCCGCAAGCTCGTGTTCCGCGACATATTGCATTTCGTCGACAAAAATTGCCATGCTTGCGCCTTCGGCTTTCGCGGCGTGGCCGACAATCTCAAGAAGGTCAGTCAAGTCGGATTCCAGGTCACCGCAATCCGCCAAGCCTGATTCAAGCGGAAAGTCGAAGCCAAGCTCAATGTCCTGCAATTTGATTTTGAGTGAATTGGCAAATCCCGCCAGCGCACTGAACGCTCGCCGCGTCAGATCCTTGGCACGCGCCCGCGAGGAAAGTTTGATCAAGGCGGTTCGCAGTTGCGGAACGAGCTTCGAAGGCAACGAACGGTAATCCACGTGTTCAATCCACAAGGTGAGATTTCCGTCCGCCTCGGCGTTTTGCCTGATCCGGTCGAGCAGCACGGTTTTGCCGACGCCGCGAAGCCCGACCATCAGCAAGCTTTTACTGGACCGGCCCAGCTTGCATCGCTCCAGGACAATTTGCGCCGTATCAAGCAGGCTTTGCCTGCCGGCAAGTTCCGGCGGCTGCGCGCCCGCACCGGGAGAATAAGGATTGCGAATCGGATCCATGCCGGGAATATAGCAAAGTTAGCGAGTTTATAAAATTTTCATAACTTTCCTAACTTTGTTATATTTTCCAGACGAAGCCCTGAGTCACCGCGCTTCGCTTGCGCGGAACGACGGCTTGCACACTGTCATTCCGCGGGCGGTCGCTGAAGCTTGGCGAGGTCTGCGACCGCGGCGCTGATGGCCGCGAGGCGCTCGTCCATGCTTGGGCCGCAATGGGCCATGGTGATGTTTGGGGGCAAATCCATGTGGTCGAGGCGGTTGGCGTATTGGCGCAGCATGCTGGCTTGCCAGCGAATGATGTGGGTGGGTGTGGACACGCCCAACAGGCGGTTGGCGTCTTCGTTGAGGAAGGCGCGGCGATAGGCGTGGGCGTAATCGGGGCCGGCGCGGAGTTGATCGACGAGCATTGCCTGCCGCATCTCCAGGGGCGCGGCGCCTGCCGGGGCGATGCGGTGTTCCTCGTCCTGCTCGAACCAGGGGAACCATTGCCAGGTCGCGTTGACCATCTCCCAGGCCTTTTGCAGATGGGCGCCGTCCTCCCGCGGCGAGAGGTCGGGAAAATAGCGCGCCAGGATGTACTCGCGCTCGGCGTCGGTGAAATGGGCCGCATTGTCCAGTACGAGGAATTGTGCGGCCGCGGGCCAGGCGCGGGCGAATTCGATGGCGATCTGGGCGCCGGTAGAGGAACCGTATACGCCGACGCGCTCGAACCCGAGCGCGGCGATGAACTGCTTGAGCCAGGCTGCGTATCCGCTCAGGTCTTCGCCTGGTGTGGCAAGAGGGTCCGAGGCGCCGTAGCCCGGCGTGTCGGGAGCGACGGCGTATACGCCCTCCGGCAACGCGGCCATCGTCGGTTCCATCCAGGCCGACGACAAGGGCGAAGCGTGCAACAAAATCAGCGGTGCGCCACTGCCGCAATGACGATAGTGGGTCTGGCTGCCGTCCGGCAGTTCCACATAAGCGCGTTTGTTCACAAGCCAAGCGCTCCGGGGTTCATGCGGCGATGGGGGTCGATTTCTTTTTTAAGCGCTTCGACCAGGCGCCAGTTGGCGTCTTGCAATCCTTTCCGGTAGGGGTAGGACTTGCCGAGTTGCAGGTGCGCGGCGCCCAGTTCGGCAAAGAGTTCGATCAGTGTATCGCGGAGCCCGGCGACTGCGTCCCGCGCCGGAAGGTTTTCAGGGAAGCCGCGGATCTTGCGCAAATGCGCCGATTCGATGCTGCGGCGGTGGATTTCCTCGAGTGCGTCGGGCCAGAAAAACACCGGCTCAAGCACGGTGCAGTGGGTGGATATCGTGGCCAGCAGATACCCCACGCCAATTCCGTGTTCGGTCAGCACTTGCTCATGACTCGCAAACATCTCCCGGACCGCGCTCATGGCTTCGACGGCCCGGGAGTGGGGGAATATTCCGTGCACCGGTACCCAGCGTTCGCCTTCCGGGCCGATCATGCTGTTGACCGGACCGAAGGGATTGGCGCGCAGCACCTTGGGAATCGTGCCGGGCAGTTCCCGGCCGCCTTCGCCAGCGGCGATGCGGCGCACCGATTCCAGCCTTTCCGCCGCGCCTTCGCTGGTCCGGTCCTCAATCATCACATTGAACGACCAGGCGACGTCTTCCATGAAGCCGCGACCGGTCATGGCGATGCGGGCGCCTTCGCTCAGGGCCTTGCTCACGCCGTCGGCGGCTTTCATCACACCAAGCAGATTCTTGGCGTCCGTGGCCAGGCTCTCCCGGCGCATGCGCTGGGCTTGCAGGAAAGGATCGAAGCCGAAGCACTCCATGACCAGGTCCCGGCGCGAGATTTCTGCCATGGTCGAAAGCATGGCGGGGTAGTCGTCGAAGGCGAAAGCGCCGAAGGCGCGCCCTTCGACTTCGGGCACGAGCCGCAGGGTCGCCCCGGCCTTGACGCCGAGCGCGCCGCAGTCGCCGCAGAACAGTCCGGTCAGGTCAGGACCGTGCTGCCGGAAGAATGGGCCGGCGTTCTTCAGGCCCGCCGAGCCGGTGTCGAGCACCGCGCCATCGGCGAGCACGACTTTCAGGGACAAGGCCGATTCAGCCGCCGAACCGTGATGGCCCGAACCCCAGAAAACGCTGTTCTGGGACAGGCTGCCGCCGACCGTGGCATGAATGCCCGACAAGGTGCCCCAGAAGGGCGTGCGCAGGCCGGTTCCCGCCAGCGCCTCGTGCAATTCGCTCCAGCTCGTTCCCGCCTCGACGGTGACGTGCATGTCTTCGCGATTGATTTCCAGCACCCGATTCATGCCGCGCATGTCGATCAGCACCGAATCGGCCTCGGCTGGAACGTAGCCGCCGCTATAGGACATGCCGCCGCCGCGGGCGATGACCGCGCACCCGGCGCCGGCGCTTTCCGCCACGGCTGCCGTGAGTTGCTCGATATTGACCGGACGCAGCACCAGGCCCGCGGACCTGCCGCGGGTGAAAATGTCCTGGGCGAGGTAATCGCGGGTTTGGGCATCCCGGCTCAGGGCTTCATCGCCAAGCAAGGCGCTGAGCCGGCGAATCAGCGTGTCGTCGATCACCCGCCCAGAGCCATCATGACTTCGCTGGCGGCGCGCTCGCCGGATTCGAAAGCGCCTTCCATGCCGGAAAATTCGGAAGCGGTGTGTTCACCGGCGAAGTGGACGCTACCCACCGGCTGCCGCAGGGCTTCGAAATAGCGTCCGATCTGGCCCGGCGCCCAGGCCGGCCAGCTTCCGCCGCTGAACGGGTCAGCGGCCCAGCGCACGAAGTCGTGAAGATGCAAGTTGCCGCGGGCTGCCGGGTAGCTGCGGAAGATGTCTTCGAGGATGCGCTCGCGGGCTTCGTCTTCGGCCAGGTCGTCATAGCGTTCGCAGTCGGCGCCGTTGACCCAGGCGGTGATCAGGCTGTTGCCGGTGGCGGCGTCGCGGCGGGCGAACAGGCGGCCGAACTCGGCGTTGGACCAGATCGAGCCAGGGATGCCGCTTGCTTCCCACTCGTCGCCAGAGGCTTCGAGCCAGGCGATTGACGCCCTGTTCCAGGCCAGGGTTTCGATAGCTTCGCGCTGCCGGGCGGGCAGGGCAGGGCTGAATTCCACCCGCCGCAGCGCCGGCACGGGCAGGGTCAGAATCGCCCCGTCGGCTTCGATTTCGAGCCCGCTCGCGCAATGCAGGCGCACGCCGGCGCCAGCGGTTTCGAGCCGGGTCAGCGTTTCTCCGAGTTGAACCGGATTCGCCAGTCCCGCGGCCATCGCTTCCGGCAGGCGCATGTTGCCGCCTTCGACTTCAAGCAGGGAAGCGCTTTCGGTGGCGGCGCGCTGAAAACCCGCCACTACCCGGTACAGGCTCAGCAGCGAAGTCGTGGCGAATGTATTGCCGTAGCTGTTGTTGGCGCCGAGCAGGGCGAGCCCGGCGTCGTCGAGCCCATGCCCGCGGAACCACTCGGCGGCAGAGACATCGTGCCGCGACATCGCATCCGCATGCCAGTCGGAAGTCTGCCGGAAAGGGGGTTCGCGCAAGAGGAAATTGGTGAGGCGGTCCGGAGTGATCGTCTTCAGTTCTTCGGGGAATGGATTGCGCGGCGACTGCGGCCAGGACTGCCGGGTTTCAGCGTGGCCGTCAATCAGCAAGGAGACCGGGAAAACGCCTCCCGCTTCATCGGCGACCAAAGCGACTCCGGCCTGCTCGGCCGCGGCCACAAGACGCCGGTAGTTTGAGCCGATCTGGCTGCCGCCGGCCTCGGGACGGCCCGGAACGTCGTCGAGGGTCAATACCCGTCCGCCCACACGCTCGCGCCCTTCAATGAGGATGACTTCAAATCCCGCGTCCTGCAGCAGCAACGCGGCGTGCAGACCCGAAAGCCCCGCGCCGACAACCGCAACCCGGCGCTGCTGGGCATTGATCGCCGGCCGCAGGGCCGCGAAAACCGCTGCGGTCGATGCGCCGAAAAGGAAACGTCGCCGCGTGAGTAGAGAGTATTCGCGTTTTCTCAATTTGCTGTCATCCTGCGCGTAGTCGCGGGATCTCCCTGAAATGGTGCGTAACCAGGGGAGATTCTGCGACTGCGCTTCGCTCCGCGCAGAATGACGGAGTGGGATCAGAAATCATAACTCAACTCAAGACCCACCTGGCGCTCGCGCCGCGGCAAGGCGAAGAAGGCCCGGGGCGCGCTTCGGTCCGCGGTCGGCGGCGCCACATTGAGCGAGGCAAAAGTGAAATACGGTGATTGCAGCCAGCGGGTGGCGAGAATCGCGGAATCTTCATCAGTCAGGTTGCGGCCGATCAGCGCCAGGCTCCAGTTCTCGCCCTGCACGCCGACCCGGGCGCCAAGCAGCGTCGCCGCGCCGGTGTACGACGACTGGTGCAACTGGGTGTAGCGCTTTGACTCGTAGCTCAGGTTGATGTTGCCGAAGAAGTTCATGCCATTGGCCATGGGTCGCGAAAAATCGACAAAGGCGCTGGCCTGGTGCTTTGAACCCATGGGGAACTGGTGCCCCGCAACCGAGCAATCTCCCGCGCCGGTCGGGTTCATCGAGGCCGCCGCGTCTCCAACCCAGCGGCCGCCGCCGCTGGTCAGCGTCCACTGCATTTCGTCGCAGCCGCTGGTGAACTCGGAATCCGCCAGGGCGTAGGTCAGGCCGAGACGGGCGTTTTCGCCGATCTGGGCCAGCAGGTCCACCTCGATGCCCATCACTTCGCCGTCGGCCTGGTTGGTGACGATCGAGTTCAGCGCGCCGCCGGGGTCCGCCACCGGCGTGGTGAGCTGATACTTGCTGATGTCTGACCAGAATAGCGCGAGATTAAGCTGGCCGCGGCCGTCGAACAGCGCAGTCTTGATGCCGCCTTCGAGGTTTTGCGATTCCTCCTCGTCGTAGGCGGCGCGTCCCCTTGAAACGCCCGCGACGCCATTCAACCCGCCGGGCTTGATGCCTTCGGAATAGATGCCATAAAGGATGGCGTCATCGTTGAGGCGGTAGTCGAGGGTGACCCGGGGGGCGATGCTGGTAAAGCTCTTGGCGCCGCTGAAATCCACCACGCCCATGGCGTTGATGTCCTCCTGGGACTTCTCTTCGTCGGCGTAGCGCAGTTCGACCGTGGCGCTCGCCCGGTCGGAGATATCCCAGCCCACCGAACCGAACACGGCGAAGTTGGTGATGAAATTGTCGATGCCGTCGGGGCTGAAGCCGCCTCCGGGAAGGATATCGGTCACATCTTCGCTGAGATCGTAGTAGAACACGCCGGCGCTCCAGCGCAGGGCGGAATCGGCGGCGGAGTCAAAACGCGCTTCGTAGCTTGTTTCTTCGAACTCCGTAATGGTCGAAAGCGCGAAAAAGGCTTCCGGGCCGAGGAAAAAGTTGGTGGGGCCGTGGTCGGAATCGGAACCGGCCTGACCGTCCTCATTGCGCCGGGAAACCTGGAAGGTGAAAGTATTGCCGGAATCGAGCTCGTAGGCGGCGGACAGGGCGTATGTGTTCAGATCCCGCTTGACGCCGCTATAAGCCACTCCCTGGGCCAGCGAGTAGACATTGCCGAAGAAGGTGCTGCCGGGATTGATGCCCGGAATCACGTTCGCTACGCCGTCGGCGTCCGGGCCGTCGTTGAGCGCAATGGGCCGTGCCTGGATTTCCCCGCAGAAGTACTGGTTCGGGTTGGTGCTTTCCACCATCGGCCAGTAGGCCAGCGAGCGGAAGCCGGGGTAGCAGTTGTTTTCCGTCGCCGGCTGCAGGAAGAACGGGCGGGTGCCGTCGTCGTCCTCCTGGTATTGCAGGCGGCCGCTGACAGTGAGCGATTCGTTCGGCGTCCAGTCGAGCGTCAGGTTGATCGAGTCGCTTTGTTCCTGGCCGATGTCACCGCCGGTGATCTCGTTCGTCCACTGCCCGCCGAACTCGTAATGGCGCACTGCGGCGCGCATGGCGAGAACGCCGTCTACCAATTGCCCGCCGACGCTGCCGATGATTTCCTGCTCTCCCGAGCCGAGCCCGCGAATCCTCGCGCTGCCGGAGAATTCCTGATCCGGCCGGCGGGTGACGAGATTGATCGCCCCCGAATAAGTGTTGCGTCCGTACAGCGCGCTTTGTGGCCCCTTGATGACTTCAACGCGTTCGAGGTTGGTCATGTCGAGGGACTGGATGTCCCCGGAGTAGTACATGCCGTCCACAAAATACGCAACGCCGCTTTCCACGCCGAATTGCACCCTGGCGAGGATATTGCCCTGGCCGCGAATCACCGGCCTTTCGGTGGAGCGGCCGAAGGCGCTGGAGAAGCTCAGCCCCGGCGTGAAGCGCGCGATATCGGTGACGCTGTTGATGTCGAGCTGTTCGATCGACGTGTTGGTGAAGGCCGACACCGATACCGGCGCGTCGTTGAGGCTTTCCTCGACCTTGCGCGCGGTGACGGTGATCTCCTCGATCAGGCTGTCCTGGGCGAGCGCCGGCGCGCTCAAAACCATCCCGGTAACGACCGCGGCTGATGCCCGCAAGCTGAATTTGCCAAGACTGTGCATGGGTAGGGTCCTCTTGTGGCGTCACACGCGCTCACGAACCGTTTCCTGCCGTTCGGGATCAGGCATGCAACCATATCCGCATATTATTATGTCTTTACACATAGCGCCAACGGAATCGACCAATACCTGAAAAACGCGGCCAACGGCAAGGACCGGCGGGTCGCGGTTCGGACCGTCAGGGTGGAGCGGTGTCCGGCACGGGCCCCGAGACCTTGATTTCGTCGATGAGCGTACGCCGGACGATCCGCCCGTCGCGCATGTACTGGGTCGCCCGCATGCGCGCATCGGGGTCGCCGGGCCTGAAGCTGACGACTTCGGAAACCGTCAAGCCGGAGCCGTCCTTGAATTCCATCAGAAACACCGAAGTCTGGCCCGCTTCGTCCGCGGCGACGGCCTTGGCCCAGCCTTCGAGCCGATCATTGAAAAAGCGCAGGCGGTCCACATCCCATTTGCCATGACTTTCAATGCGCTGCTCCTCGTCGCTGTCGGGATTCAGGAGGTTGATCTGGTGGTAGTCGTACGCTTCGCCGTCCGGCAGCAAGCGCACGGTGATTCTCGACGGCAGCGTTTCGATGATCTCTCCTTCGGGGTCAACCCGGCGAAAGACGCCTTCCCAGACGCCTTCCATCTTTGCCGTGAGAGGAATGCGTCTGCGTAGTTCTTCCCGGGAAATGCGGTCGCCATTGGCGAGGACGGGCTGGTCGGACAGGCGGTCGAAGCGCAGCCATGAAAATCCGTCTATTTCGCCGCGGATGGAACCGTCCGCCAGCTTGATGGAGCGGTCGCGATACCAAAGCCGGTGGCGGTCGAGCACCATGTCGAACTCGGCGTAGACGGGGCCGCTGTGCGGATGCTCGTAGCGGCAGGCCCGCGGACGCATGCCTCCCTTGAAGCGCCCTTTTTCCGGTTCCCAGCGGAAAAACAGATTGCATTCGGCAATCGGGAAGAGATCCTCGCGCCGCATTTGCGCCACTTCCCCGGGCGGCAGGAAAGGGCGGTCGTAAGCCTGGTCGAGCGAGGTGAAAAGCTGCTCGACTTCGATTTCGCCGGTGCTTTCGCGCCACAGCAGAGACATGACGCGCTGGCGGTGCGCCAATTGCGGCCGGTCGGTTCTGATTTCTTCGAGAAACAGGACCACGTCGCCCAGGGCGGGCGCTTCGAGCCGGTGAACGCGCATGTCCCGCACGAGGCGCACGGCTTCCGGGTAGTCCGGCTCCCGGTTAAGCTGTTCGGCCCTGACCTGGCGTTCGTTGGAGAACGCCCCGGTCCAGTAATCCGCGAAGGTCCGGAGCAAATCCGCGCCGTCCGCCGCGTCGGCGCCAAAGGCCGGCAACGGCCAATGCGCCGCGGCAAGGGTCGCGATCAGGACAGGGGCGGGGAGAAGTCTGAAAAAAGCGCTTTTCGCGGGGTGGGGAATTCTTGCCATCCTGTGGATTCCTCGTCGGAGTGGAATGAGTCGAAATTGTAATTTACGCCTAAAAGTATATCAATATATTGATATTCTTTTATTGCATATGCTAGGCTGCCCTGGAATCGTGGAAATTGCCCGAGCGGCTGTGTCAGGCAACACGGTGGACCAGTTCAACATTCATCCGGGAGAGGAACGATGCGGCAAATCATTCTCAACTCAACATTGTTCGCGGCGGCGGTCGCCCTTTTCGCCGGCGCGCCATCGCCCTCGCAGGCCCAGCAAGGCGCGGAAGTCAGTGAAATCGTCGTTACCGCCAGGAAGGTCGAGGAGAATCTGCGCGAGATTCCGCTTACGGTGTCGGCTTTCACCGAGCAGTCGCTGGAAGACCAGGGCATCGTGTCATTGCAGAACATCGCCGACAGCACGCCGGGATTCGATTTCGCCCAGGCTTTCGGCCGCCAGGATTTCCGCCCCGTTATCCGGGGACAGTCCAATATCCTCGGCCGGGCCAATGCCGGCCTGTTTCTCGATGGCATCATCGTGGAGGAGGGCAACGCCTCGATTCCCCTGTCCGCCCTGCAGCGGGTGGAAGTCGTCAAAGGGCCCCAGAGCGCCTTGTACGGTCGCAACACCCTGTCCGGCGCGATCAACTATGTGCTGAAAACCGCGGGCGCGGAGACCGAATCCGAAGCCACCGTGGAGTTCGGCGAACGCGACCTCGCCCGGGCCGAGTTCCATATCAGTGGGCCGCTTTCCGACACCGTGGGCGCGGCGCTCACCGTATCCCACTACGAGCGCGGCGGGGAATACGGCAACGCCTATCCCGGCAATGCCCTGGGCACGCCGGCCTACAGCGACGAAACCGGCGGCGAGCAGTCTTCAAGCGTTACCGGCGTGCTGAGCATCGACCCAAGCGACCGGGTCAGCATCCAGGCCCACGCGATGTTCGAGCAGACCGACGACGACCAGTACCCCATCGCGCTGATGCCATCGAGCGGCAACAATTGCTACCGGGTCACCCGGGGCGGCTCCCTCGCCCAGCCGGCGCCTCCCGCGGGCACGCCCGAAGCCGAGGCGGGCACGGTGACTTCCGCCGGCTACAACGGCAGCGGCTATTTCTGCGGCGAAGTCGATGTCGCCGGCGTACTCGCGGAAAACGGCGGCAACACCCAACTCGAAACGCGGTTTTTCCCCTCCTCCGGGGCCGAGCGCGACAGCCTCCGCCTCGGCCTGCGGATCGACGCCGAAGTCAGCGACACCGTCACCTTCACCTCCCTGACCGGCTATAACGACGTTGCGACCTATTCGTCCCAGGACCAGACTTTCGGCGGCGGCGACACGCGCCGTCCCGTGGCGGGAGTGGGATCGCCCTTCGCGGTCCAGGGATTCGGCCCGACGCCCCCCATTGTCCACAGCCGGGTCGGCTTTCTAACCGTGGACGATGACGATTTCAGCGATTTTTCCCAGGAAGTGAGACTGCGCTTCGAGCCGGACGAAAACATCAATTACACCATCGGCGCCTATTACTACGAGTCCGACGAGAGTTTTCTCGCCCTCGGCTCAGGCGATACGCCGGCCACCGCCTGGATCGACGGCACGCCGGTATTCTCGCCCTTCAATCCGGGTTTCGTGCCCCTGCCGGGCTTCTCCACCAGCGCGATGTACGAAGGCGCGCCGCTGCGCAACGACGGCGCCGAATCGATCAGCAGCCGATCGGTGTTCGGCGCGCTGGAATTCCGCGCCGCCGAGCGTCTCGTGCTTGGCGCCGAAATTCGCTGGAACGAAGACGAGTTCGAATTTGTCCGCGCCGCCGACGGCTCCAACGTCAGCGGCAGTTTCGACGCCTTTCTGCCGAAACTGACGGCGCGTTACGAAATGAACGCAAACACGCTGATCTACGCCAATATCGCCAAGGGCAACAAGCCCGGCACCCTGAACAGGGATCAGGGCGTTCCCGCGCAGGACGTCAACGTCAACGAGGAAAACGCGGTCAGTTTTGAACTCGGCCTGAAGTCGCTGTCGATGGACAACCGGCTGGAAACCGGTCTCGCGATATACAACATCGACTGGGAAGACATCCAGCTGACCAGCGCGCGCGCGGCGACGGTGAATGGACAAGCGCGCACTTTCTCGATTCTGCAGAACATCGGCGAGGCGGGCATCCGGGGATTGGAACTCGATGTAAGCTATCAGTTGACCGATAACTGGATCACCCGTCTTGGCTACGCGCTCACCGACAGCGAAATCGACCGGTTCGTGCAATCGGTGGACGCCGGCGCCTCGGCGCCTTCCTCGTTCCGCGAGGCAGCGCTCATCGCCGGTTACCAGAGCAGCGGCGATGTCGTCATTTCGGGCGTGCAACTGCCGCAAACTTCCCGCAGCCAATTGATTTTCAGCAATGTGCTCGAAGGCGGCCTCAGCGGCGGCTGGGCCTGGTTCCTGCGCGCCGATTACCACTACAATTCCGAGCGCTACGCCCAGGTCTACAACCTCGCCCATACCGGCGACCGGGAAATCCTCAATTTGCGCGGCGGCTTCAGAAGCGGCAATATCGATATCGAGTTGTGGATGGACAACGCCCTCGACAACGATGCCAGCCCGGCGCTGATCCGCTACGTGCAGGCTTCGGATCTGACCTTCAACCCCTTCAACCGGGCGATCGGCCTGACCCTGCCGGAAAAGCGCCGCGCCGGGGCAACCCTGCGTTACCGCTTCTGAGGCGGAGACGTGCCGGTACGCAACATCGTCAAGCGCACCACGCTCATCGTCAGGGACATGGCGGTGAGCCTGCGCTGGTACGAGCGGGTGCTCGGCATGTCGGTCTGGCTCGACACCGAGTACGTGCTTTCCGGCGAAGGCATCGCCGCGGGTTCTCCCGGCGACCGCACCCATCTCGTCATTCTCAAGGCCGAACACGACAGGATCGGCATGATCGGCCTTTTGCAATGGCTTGAGCCGTCCTTGCCCGCGCCGGAGATCGACTATTCGGTAAGTTATGGAACGCCGGTATTCGTCGTCGAAACCGATGATGCCGGGGAACTCGCCCGCCGCGCCGAAGCGCTCGGCACGCGCATCAAGACCCGGGAGCGCTTGTTCACCGTGACCGGCGCGGGGGGACAGATCCGCCACCTCAAGGGCACGGTGCTGTACGATCCGGACGGCCATATCTTCGAATGCAATCAGGTGCTGCGGATCGAGCGGCCCGGGCCATCCGTATGAGCATCCGCTTCCAGCGCGCCAATTTCCTGGTTTCGGATATCGAAGCCGCCTTGCGCTTTTACGTCGATGTGCTGGGCATGGAAGTCGCCTTCCGCAGACCGCACCGCGACGAGAGCTACTCCCATGTCGTGTTTGAGCTCGACCGCTCGAATCCTGTCGGCTTCGTCTGCCTGAGTACACCTGCGCAACCGCGGGTGATGGGACTGACCGAAGTTGCGGGGCTGGAGCGGTTGCCGGTACCGCGGCGTTCGACCATCGTGCTGCATGTCGATGACCCCGACGCCGTGATTGCCCGCGCCCGGGCCGGCGGCTACGAGGTTATTCCCGAACAGGAACTCATTACCCACGACGGACGCCGGGGCCGGGAGATCGGATTGCTTGACGCGGACGGCAATGTAGTGGTGATCTATCGCATCACGGCGCCGGCGCCCGGTTAACCCCCACCAAATCTGCTGAGCAGATTTGACTCCCCCAAAGGGGGAGTGGAACAACCGGAAAGAAGCCCCGATTTACTCCCCCTTCGGGGGAGTCAAATTCGCGCAGCGAGTTTGGTGGGGGCGGTGGCGACCACAATCCAATCACGGGGAATGCGGAAACATGAAGAGCCACGAAAGCGCCGGACTTCCACCACAATACCCCCCGCCTTCGCGCGCCTGGCTGCTGGTTTCGCTGTTGACCGTCGCCTATGTGGTCTCCTTCGTCGACCGCTACATCCTCAGCTTGCTGATCGATCCCATCAAGGCCGATCTCGGCTTGAGCGATTTCCAGATCGGCATCCTGCTCGGTCCCGCTTTCGGCATCTTCTACGCGACTGTCGGCCTGCCGCTCGGCTATCTCGCCGACCGTTCGCGCCGGACCTGGATCGTCGCCGCCGGTATCGCGGTCTGGACGCTGGCCACCGCGGCTTCGGGGCTGGCGCGCAGTTTCGCCCAGATGTTCGTCGCGCGGCTTTCGGTCGGAATCGGCGAAGCGGCGCTCAGCCCCTGCGCGATGTCGCTGATCGCCGACTCGTTTCCCGAAGACCGGCGCGGCAAACCCATTGCGCTTTACTCGAGCGCCTTGTCTCTCGGCGCGGCGCTCGCGGCCTTGCTCGGCGCCGCGGTACTGACCTGGACGAATACGACGGGAAACCTGGCCTTGCCGCTGATCGGCGAATTGACGCCCTGGCGCATCGCGTTCCTCGTCGCCGGCCTGCCGGGACTTATCTTGGCCGTGCCGTTTCTGCTCATGCGCGAGCCGCCGCGAATCAGTGCTTCCGCCGACCGCCCGCACATGCATCTCGGCCACATGTTCAGTCATGTTTCCCGCCATGTACTGACCTACGGATGCTTCGTGAGTATTTTTTGCTATATGACCATCGTCGCCTATAGCCAGGGCTGGCTGGCGGTCATGTTCGACCGCACTTTCGGCTGGCCGGTAGAGGTGTTCGCGCTATACGACGGTCTGCTGCTGATCGTTATCGGGCCGCTTTCGGTGATGTTCGCCGGCTGGCTGTCGGACTACTACACCGAGCGCGGCGCCGCGGACGCGCCGATGAGAATCGCCATCCTCGGATTGTTCCTGTCGGTGCCGCCGGCGGTAATCGGACCCTTGCTAGGAAACGACATCGCCGCTTTCCTGGTAGTCTCGGCCGCGACCGTCGGCGCGGCGTTCATTTCCGCGGTCGGCATTACCGCCTTGCTGAAGATCATTCCCTCGGGCATTCGCGCCCAGACCGTCGCCCTGTATTACATGACGATCAGTCTGGCCGGACTGTTTCTCGGGCCGAGCCTGGTCGGACTATTGAACGATATGGTGTTCGGCGCGGACGGCGTGCGCTACAGCGTAGCGGCGATACCGCTGATTTTCGGGCTGCCCGTGATGCTGCTTTCGCCGCTGACGCTGAAACTGTATCGCAGGGCCTTGAACGATCCAGCCTTCAGGGACTAGTTGGAATCGGAGCACTCTTCCAGAACGTCTTCCATGGCGTTGCGGTCCCTGTTCTCGATGAAAAGATCGTATTTTTCCGCGATCGCGTCCCAGAGCCGCACGTACTCGCACTGGAATTCCTCCCGCGGCAGATAGCGACTCGGACCGCGGTCGCGCTTGCGGCGGATTTCGCGGCGGTCGACCATCATGATGTTCAGCGGATCGTTGGCGAATTGAAGCTTCGTTCCGGGGTCCCAGCGGTCGCCGCCATGGGTGTGGGCGTACATCAACGGAATGACATGGTCGATATCGAGCTGCATGGCGACTTCAAAGACTTCGCCGGTATATTCGTCGACCCATTCGCCGGTGCGCACGACGCAGTTGCGCGGATTGGTGTAACGCACCGGAATCCGGCTCGTGAGAATCAGCACTTCCTGCCGCGTCGACTGGCAGTCGCCGTCGAAATCGAGTTCGAAATTCCAATCGTCGGTGTTGAAGAATCTCTCTCGCGCCCGGCGATTCGACACCATGCGTTCGGAGCCGATGCGGGTGAAGGTGTCCGGATATACGCAACCCGGCATATGGCAATGGTAGGAGCGGCCGTAATAGTGGCCGCCGTTCTGATCCAGGTTGCCGATATGGGCCGACGCGGCCGGTATGAACAGGGCCAGCAGGCCCGGAAGGACTTGATGCAAGCGGTTCATGTCGTCTCCAGCGGGTCGCGGTCAATCGAGCAGGAAAGTCTGATCCGCGGCGCGGTTATGTTTGGTCAAAATGCCCAGCGAGATATAGTCTACGCCAGTTTCGGCGATTTCCACCAGTGCCTCATCGCCGATTCCGCCGGAAGCCTCGAGCTTGCAGCGCCCGCCGGCCAGCGCGACGGCGCGGCGAATCTGTCCGGGGCTGAAATTGTCGAGCAAGGCGGCATCCGCTCCCGCCGCAATGGCTTCCTTGAGTTCATCGAGGCCGCATACTTCGACCTCCACCGGTTTGTCGGGCTGCGATTGCCGTGCGCGGCCGACGGCGCGTGCGATTCCGCCACTGGCGCGGATGTGGTTTTCCTTGATGAGGAAGGCGTCGTACAGCCCCATGCGATGATTATGGCAGCCGCCGGTGCGCACGGCGTATTTCTGCGCGCTGCGCAGGCCCGGCAGGGTCTTGCGGGTATCGAGCAGGCGGCAGTCGGTATGCGCCACGGCGGCGGCCAGTTCCCGGCTGCGGGCGGCGATGCCGCATAGCAATTGCAGGAAATTGAGCGCGGTTCGCTCGGCCGTGAGCAGGACGCGGGCATTGCCGTGAATCGTGAAGAGAACCGAACCGGCGACGACGCTGTCTCCTTCTGCGAAATGCCAGTCCGCGGTGAGTGCCGGATCGAGTTGCCGATAGACTTCATCGACCCAGGGCCGGCCGCAAAGCACGGTGTCTTCGCGCGCGATCGCGCGTCCGGAGGCTGTCGCCGCCTGATCGAGCAGGTCGGCGGTGATGTCGCCGCCGCCGATGTCCTCGGCCAGCGCCCGGCTCACCTGTTCATCGAGGTCTGAAGGTATGTCCAGTATTGTATCCTCCGCTTTCGTCATTCTGCGTGAAGCGAAGCGTAGTCGCAGAATCTCTTTCGGGATTCTTGAGGATTTTACATGCCATCCCTGGCCAGTCGTTCGTCCAGCCACCGAGCACAGCTCGGTGTCGCTCGGCCTGCGCATGAAGCTGCGCTTCATAAACGCTTGGTCTCGCCCCTCAAAAAGCTATGCTTTTTGCCGGCTGCGCCGACCGGGCCTCACCCATGTCTCACACGCCCGCTGAACCCTCTGCCCGCCAACGGCGACTCACATCGTGCGAACTTCAACCGCCGCGGGCTGGCGCAGGGTTAGTTGCGAGCCGCGCTGGGAGAATTCGATGCGTTGCAAGGCGCTCATGCCAAGCAGAATCGTGTCGCCGCCCATGCTTGGCGTGATGCTGGCGGCCAGGTCGTGCAACACGATGTTGCCGACGATGAGTTCGTCGATGTTGGTTGCGTATACCGTCACCGTTCCGTTTGCCGTAGCGGCACGGCCCGGATAGCCGCGTTGCAGGCCTGCCGCCTGCGCCACATGGTCGGGAATGGCTACATCCGTGGCGCCGGTGTCGAGCAGGAAGGTGACCGGCAAGCCGTTGATCTCGCCGCCGGCGACATAATGGCCCTGGCGATTGCGTTCGAGCACGACCTCGCGGGCGCCGTCCGGCCCGACCAGGCCTTGCAGGTTCCGGTTCGGATTGGCCTGACCGTCGAGCCAGCCATTGAACACGCCGGTCAGCGCGGCCAGACCGAGAGCAAATGCGAGGATCAACATGCCCTGACCCATGCGGCGGCCAGGCGGTTTGGATTCCCGATAATAAGACATGCCCCGGATTATCCGTCAGGCGGTTGGCAGCGGCAACCGCTTACTCGAATTCAGCCATGCGCGAACGGGCGTAGGCAATGCGTTCCGGAGTGGGAGGGTGGCTTGAAATGTTTTCCAGAACAAGCTCGGCGAACTCTTTGTCCCGATCCCGGTTTACGAGTGTGGAAATTTCTTCTGAATCCAGGGAAGAGGTTGAACTCTCCCCCGAAGAGTCCGCCTCAGAAGACAATTGAATAAAGCGGGTGCTGAATTCAAGTTTCTCCATGATGGAAATGAAATACTGCGGTGAAATTCCCGCTTCGAGCAGACG
Source organism: Pseudomonadales bacterium (assembly GCA_022822865.1). Taxonomy (GTDB): domain Bacteria; phylum Pseudomonadota; class Gammaproteobacteria; order Pseudomonadales; family Pseudohongiellaceae; genus UBA9145. The sequence goes on from JAJDYJ010000039.1 coordinate 18,531, forward strand.
GTCGATAGCGTAGGCGTCCGCTTCACGTTCCATCTTTCTGGAGTACGGACTCATTGCCGGGCCGAGTAACGCCGCACTCAGTAGCGTGTCACCGACCACGCCGAAGTCTCCGGTCATCAGACCGAACATCAACAGCCAGGCCGAGGCGCTGAGCAAACGCTGCTCCACATGTTTTAACCGGGCGTGTCCAAGTTCGTGAAAATACACCGCGAGCAGCTCCTCGTCGCGGTCCGCGAGACTTACCAGTTCATCTGTGAAGGCCATCGTTGTGGCGCTGAGCGTAAATGCATTGGGACCCAGGCCGTCGACGCCGCGAAATTCCAGCCGTATGTCGCTGTCGTCTTCGTGGGATGTGAAGTAACGGGCCAGTTCCCGCTGCCGCGTCTGTGCGAGCGCTGAAGGTTCCATAATCGGTTCCAACTGCGCAAGCAGAACTTCCGCTAATTGATCGCTGGATTCCGCCGGCACAAAGTGAGCCATTCGCGCCGCCAGCGTGGGAACGCCCCACACCGCGATCACCGCCAACAAGGCGACGCAGAGCACGGCAGCCGCCAGTACGGCGGACATATTGCGCTCCAGCCGGGCCGCCCAACCCTGATCGAGGGAGAGGTCGCGCCGCATGCGCAACAATCCTTCGACATCGAAGCTGACAAAGCTCTGGCCTTCTCCCCAGCTCATGCGTGCGGGCGTGCCGGGTAGCGGCGATTCGAGCCGGAGTTGCGTCAGGTCGACGCTGACACGCTCCCCCTCATCGGGCAGCACCGTGAGCGAACTGGCGCTCCAGCGCAGCAACGCCGGTTGCTTGCGGCTGCTCGCCCCATCGAAATATGCGCCGCGCAACTCTCTCAAATTCCTATTCCCAGATCGAATGCTTCGCCGACCTCGTCGCCTCTGGCGGAAACCCGGTCGGCCTCGGCGGCCGCGAAGCTTTCAAGGTCGGCAGTGTTCAGCCACATCCTGGACAACGCGTAGCGGGCTCGCCGCACCTTCGCCCAGGGAGTGAAAAAGCCCAATGTGACGATAGTCAACAACAGATTGCTCAATAGAATCCAGTAGTAGCCGCCGGCGCTCAAGTTGTTGCGGAGCTTGTTGTCCGCAAGTTCGATGTTATTGAACACCAGACGGAAGCGAAGCGCCTCGTACAAGAGCCCGGCGACGAAGAAAAGCAGCAGGAAAACGAAGTAAATCAGCACACCCGCGAGGAACAAAGAGGAAATTTCCGGATCGACGATTACATCGCCGCCCGAATTTTCCACTTCCGTGGAAAGTGACTCAAAAAATTCGGGAGAGAATGAAGTCATCATGTATATCCCGAACGCCAGCATGGAGACGAAGAAAAGGCTGATAAACGCCGCGAGGCTGACCAGCACAATGCCGTAAAAGCCGCCGGGGCCAGCCGTGGCGCGGGAGGCGGTAGCGCCGAAACGGTGGTTGTCGATCTGAAACCGGTTGATTCTGTAGAGCGCCCAGGGCAGGGCGAGTCCGAAGCTGAGTACTCCCAATATCGGAAACAGCAAATAAGTCAGATATGCCGGCGCGACCCGCCCGTCGAATCCGAAACGGATGCCGCGCCACGCGCTGTTGATCGCGTTGAAGCGCAGGGCCTGTACGAAAATAAACGGCAGCAGCAAGCTCAACGCCAGAAAGGCGGCGATACTGACCTCGAAGCTGATGAAGCCGGCCACGGTATACGCCGCCAGCAAGGCTACGCCGATCAGCCGTCCCTTGAGAATGGCGATCGGGTTGGCGAGATACTCGAAGCGGTCGCCGGCGAGTTCGGTGTTACCGTAGAAATATCTTTTGGTGCGAACTTTTGCCCAGGCGGAATAAATGCCCAAAGTGAGGATCGAAAAAAGCAGATTGACGATCCAGATACGGAAATAATCAGAACCGTTGCCGTGGAATACGAATTGCTCCGTCGATAACTGCTGTTCCCCGGTGGTTGTGATTTCGCTGCTGCCGGGAATCTCGGATTCGATCATAATGCTCTCCCTGTCAGTCGGGCTTGCCATATTGGTTCATGCGGGTTTTGGGGCGCAGCCTACCATACAAGAAGTCTGTTCCCGCCATGTCGACAGGAAGAATTCACTGGGAGTTCGTGGCTGTATACTGCGCCGCATGGATTGTGCAAAGGAACATCAATGACAAAATTCGGAATCGGCCAGCCGGCGGCGCGCTTTGAAGACCGCCGCTTCCTCACCGGGGCCGGCTCGTATCTGGACGATGAGAATCTGCCGGGACAGGCGATTGGCGTGTTCCTGCGTTCGCCTCATGCACACGCTCGCATAAGCGGGCTCAATCTCTCGGCGGCCCAGGCCACCGCGGGCGTGATCGGCGTTTTCACGGGACAGGATCTGCGCGCCGCGGGCGTCGGCGACCTGCCTTGCATGGCGGATGCGCCGAACGCGGACGGTTCGCCCTGCTACAAGCCGCCGCGCCCGGCGCTGGTGATAGACCGCGTACGCCATGTCGGCGAGCCTGTCGCCCTGATCGTCGCGGAAACCCGCGTCCAGGCGCTCGATGCCGCCGAGGCGATTTTCGTCGACTACGAGGAATTGCCTTCGGTCAGCGAAACCGGCGTGGCCATGGCCGAAGATGCACCGCGCTTGTGGGACGAAGCGCCGGACAATCGCTGTTTCGACTGGCATGCCGGCGATGCCGACGCCGTCGCTGCGGCCCTGGACGGCGCGGCGCATCGGGTCGAATTCGAATTGATCAACAACCGGCTGGCGCCGAATTCGATGGAGCCCCGCGGCCTCATCGCCTCAATTGAGGACGGCCGCCTGGTTCTGCGCGTTTCCTGCCAGGGCGTACATTACATCAAGCGGATGTTGCTGAGTGGAATATTCGATTGCGGCAACAAGGATATTCGCGTGATCTGCAAGGACGTCGGCGGCGGATTCGGCGCCAAGATTTTCTGCTACCCGGAGTACGTCGCGGCCCTGCATGCGGCGCGGACGCTCGGCCGGCCGGTGAAATGGGTGGCCGAACGCGGCGAGTCTTTTCTCAGCGACAGTCATGGCCGCGACCACGTAACCCGGCTCGAAGCCGGATTCGACGAAGGATTCCGGTTCACCGGCCTGCGCGTTTCAACGATCGCCAATCTGGGCGCCAGCCTGTCCCCGTTCTCGCCCTTCGTCGCCACCTCGGCGGGAGTTCCCATGTTGTCCGGCTGCTACCGGATACCTTGCGCTCATGCGCGCGTGCAGGGCGTGTTCACCAATACCGCGCCGGTCGACGCCTATCGCGGCGCCGGCAGACCCGAGGCGATCTACGCCATCGAACGATTGATGGATTTCGCGGCGCGCCGACTTGGCGTTTCGCCCGCGGAAATTCGCCGCCGCAATCTGATCGGCCCCGCCGAAATGCCATACAGAACCGTCCTCGGCTCAATTTACGACAGCGGGGAATTTCCGCAAATTCTCGACCTGGCGCTGGAGAAGGCCGACCGGAACGGATTCGAAGCGAGGAGGGCGGAAGCGCTGCAACGGGGAAGATTGCGTGGTTTCGGGTTTGCCGGCTACATTGAACGTTGCTCCGGCGGCGCGCCGGAACGGGCCCGGCTGATTGTCGCGGCCGATGGCCGGATAGAATTGCATATCGGCACCATGTCGAGCGGCCAGGGTCACGAAACGGCGTTCCGCCAGATTCTCTGCGAATACCTTGCAGTCGATCCCGAGCGGATCGCCATCGTTCAGGGGGACACCGACGTCATCCCCCGTGGCGGCGGCACGGCCGGATCAAGATCGGTGCCCGTGGGCGGGGCCGCGATTGCCGCCTGCGCGAGGAAGTTGATCAGGGTCGCCGGTGAGAAAGCCGCGGAATTTCTCGAAGCTGCTCCTGACGATATCCGCTTCGACTCGGGGCGATTCCATATCGCCGGCACCGACCGCGGCCTTGACCTTGCCGAAGTCGCATTCCGTACGGCCTCGCCTGAAGGCGGCCCGGCATTCGACGAAACTGATGATTTCGCGCCGGAGCAGGCGACGTATCCCAATGGGGTTCACGTCGTGGAAGTCGAAATCGACCGCGACACCGGCGCACTCGATCTCGTCCGTTATACCGTAGTGGACGATTTCGGCCGGGCGATCAATCCCGATCTGCTGCTCGGCCAGGTTCACGGCGGCATCGCCCAGGGCCTCGGCCAGGCATTGCTCGAAGATTGCCATTACGATCCGCAATCGGGGCAGTTGCTGACGGCGAGTTTCATGGATTACGCCATGCCCAGGGCCGACGACTGCCTCGACATCGACTTCTCTCTCCGCCTGGTCCCCTGCAAGTCCAATCCGCTCGGCATCAAGGGGGCGGGGGAGGCCGGCGCCATCGGAGCGCCGCCGGCGATCATGAACGCCGTCGCCGACGCCTTGCGCGATCATGGCGCCGATCACGTCGACATGCCGGCAACGCCCCAGACGTTATGGAAGATCATCAACGGCAGCCGGTAATTCGAATTGCGGCGAATAGGTCTCTTTGCTAACTTTTGTGGCGATTCGCCGGTAGCTGCAGGAGGCCGTTCGTGAACGAAAACCCCGAAGGAAAAATCAGCCGCCGTTCCATGTTGGGCCTCGTCGGCGGCATGGTGGCCGCGCCGCCGGTGATGGGACAGCCGCCCGATCGCATGCGGCCCCAGGCTGGCGATGAACTCGTATTCGACGAAGGCCCGCTGCAAGGAGAAGTGGTGCGTCCCGGATCGCTCAAATTGAACGCCAGGCCGATTTCGGCCATGGCCCGCGACCCCGCCACCGGCGTCGTGCGAAACGGTTCGCGGCTCAATCGGGTCATGCTCACGCGGATTGAAGCGGAGCGGCTTTCCGCGCGCTTCCAGCCCAATGCGGCGGATGGCATCGTGGCGTATTCGGCGGTTTGCACGCATACCGGCTGCGATGTCTTCAACTGGGACGAGGAACAATTGCGCATGGCCTGTCCCTGCCACGAATCCCAGTTCGACATCTACGACGGCGGGCGCGTGGTAGGCGGCCCGGCGCCGCGGCCGCTGGCCATGCTGCCGCTCGAAATCGTCGACGATACGGTACGGGTCGCCGGGCCGTTCCGCGGCCGGGTAGGGTTTCAACAAGCTTTTTAGCAGGCACTCTGACAGAGGTCGATCATGCTCGGATTCATTTCACGCTCGCTCGCTTGCGTTCTCGCGTCCATATTCGCTCTATGGGGCCTGGCATCGGCCCAGGACCTTCCGCCATACAATCCGGTAACCGCCGATCGCCTCGTGAACCCCGAGGCGGACAACTGGCTCATGTACCGCGGCACGTACGACTCGCACGGCTATAGCACGCTCGACCGGATCGACTCCGGTAATGTCGCCGGACTCGAACTCGTCTGGAGTTTCACCACGGGCTTGCGGGAAGGCCACCAGGCGCCGCCCGTGGTCAACGACGGCTACATGTATGTGACAACGCCCCAGAACCACGTCCTTGCGCTCAACGCCGCCACCGGCGAGTTGCTCTGGCGCTACGTTCGCTTTCTGCCCGACGACCTGCAACAGATGCATCCCACCAATCGCGGCGTAGCGCTTTATGGAGACCGGGTCTACATGGCCACGGTAGACGCTTACCTGGTGTGCCTCGACGCCTTGACCGGAGAGGTGATCTGGGAAGTGCCGGTGGAGGATTACTACAACGGTTATTACATGACGCTCGCACCGCTGGCGGCCGACGGCAAGATCATGGTCGGCGTCTCTGGGGGAGAATGGGGCATTCGCGGATTCGTCTCCGCCTACGACGCCATGACCGGGGAGGAAGCCTGGAAGACCTATACCATCCCCGCGCCCGGCGAGCCGGGCTCCGAATCCTGGCCCGGCGATTCATGGCAGACGGGAGGCGTGCCGGTCTGGCTCACGGGCTCCTACGATCCGGAACTGAACCTGACCTATTGGGGCACCGGCAACGGCGGTCCCTGGACCGGCGATACAAGACCCGGCGACAATCTCTACGCCACCTCGGTAATCGCCCTCGACGCGACTAGCGGCGAGTTGCGCGCGCATCACCAATATCACTGGAACGATTCCTGGGACTGGGACGAAGTTTCCGCGCCGCTGCTGATCGACTTCGAACGCGAAGGGCGCCAGATCAGCGGCATGGTGCATCCGGGCCGCAACGGTTATCTGTGGTTTCTCGAACGCGACGCGAACTCGATCGGTTTCGTCGACGCCGGGCCTTATGTGTACCAGGACGTGTTCACGAGCATCGATCCGCTTACCGGCAGGCCCGAATACGACATGAACAAGAAACCCGGCATCGATTTCGAAGTGGATTTCTGCCCTTCGCTCTGGGGCGGCAAGGATTGGCCGCCGGCCGCGTTCAATCCCGAATCGCGCCTGCTTTTCATACCGGCCAACGAAAACGTCTGTTCCACCATGGCGGGCGAGGAGGCGCAATACATCCCGGGCCGGACCTTCATCGGGCGTGGACAGTCCGACAACGGCGGCTTTTTCATTCGCGAAGGAGCCGAACATATCGGCGAATTGCAGGCCTGGAACGTCGATACGGGGGAGGAAGTCTGGACGACGACCTTCGCCAGCCACAACTGGGGCCCGGTGCTTGCCACCGCCGGCAACCTGGTCTTCATGGGCGGCACGAACGACCGTTACTTCCGCGCCTTCGACGCGAGTACCGGCGAAATTCTCTGGCGCTATCCGACGAGTTCGGGAATCACCGGAGTGCCTTCGACCTTCGCCATCGACGGCAGGCAATATATCGCGGTTCAAAGCGGCTGGGGCGTCGACGCCCAACGCGAACAGAACTCGATCAACATGGCGCGGGGCGAAGATTTTTACGTGCCGCAGGGCGGTTCGATCTGGGTGTTTGCCTTGCCCGAATAGCAGGTCGGCGAAAACCGCGAACTCAGTCGATCAGCGAGGCGGACTGCTCAATCAGGCGCTTGCCCGCGTGAGTGGCGCATTCGGCCAGCGGTTCGATCCAGCGCTGGTCATGAAACGCCACCCGGTACACAAGGCCAATGCGCCGTTTCGGCTCGGGTTCCGCCAGCCGCAGAAAATGCAGGCCCGGCGAGGCCGCCTGCTCGGCGGCAACCGCGCTTTCGGGTATCAAGGTAAGCCCGGCGTCGACTCCCGCCAGACGCGCCACGCTGCCGAGCGATTCAAGGCTGCGATGTACGCCTTCCATGGTCCCCATCGAGCAGGCGCCCAACACCTGGTCGCCCAGGCAATGACCTTCGTTCAGGCAGAGCAGCGGACCGAGATCGGATTTGGCGAGGTTCTCGGCTTTCAGGTCTTCCGAGAGTTCGCGAAACGCGGCAAGTCTGGAAGAACTGCCCGCCAGCAGCAAGGGGTCGTCGAACAGATCCCGTTCGGTCAATTCGAGCATACCTATGGGAAGGGAAATGATCGCCGCGTCGATATGCCCGCCGAGCAACCTGTTCAACAATTGCTGGCTCGTGGACTCGTACACGGCTACGTCGATCCGGTCTTCGAGGTTGGACAATTCCTCTTTCAGTCCGAGAATGAGGTAAGGCGCCAGCGTCGAAACAATACCCAGAGCGATATTGAAAGGGCCTTTATTGAACAGCTTGCCCTTGGTCTCAAGCAGCAGCGCCTCGTCAAGCACCCGCAAGGCCTGTTCGTGGATTTCCCGGCCCAGCGTGGTAAGAACGACGCCATGGCTGTCGCGCTCGAACAAGGGCCATCCCAGGTTCGTTTCGAGTTCGCGCACTTGCAGGGAAAGCGCCGGCTGGGAGACGAAAACGGCCTCCGCCGCGCGCGCGAACGAACCGTGCTCAACTACCGCCTTGAAATAGCGAAGCTGTCGCAAGGTTACAGGCATGAATCGGACTCGCGGGAATCAGTCAAGGACATGGCGGCATTGTCGCATTTTTCCGTCAACCAGAGGAAATGCGGGGGAGGACAAGCTGCGGGGAGCGGACCCTGAGAACAGGACCCGCTCCCGCAAAATCCCACTCCTTAGGGTTTGTCCGCCTGGTTCTTTCGCCAGGCTTCTTCGCTAGCGTCCTTCCAACCTTCAGATTCTTGTGATTGGCTGACCAACTAACGACGTTTACAGGTTGACGCAGATCGGAGAGTCAATCCAATACTGTTTTTTTAGGTCGACGATAAGAAAAATTTAGGGTGGCGCGGCTTTCAGGGTGTGCAGGAAAGCTTCGAGCTGGCGCAATTGCCGGTTCGAAAGACCGAGCGGCTTGGCCTCGTTGTGGCCCAGCATGGCCGTTGGCGCCTCGTTGTAATGCCGCATGACTTCCCCCAATGTCGCGATCTGCCCGGTATGCATGTAGGGAGCGGTCAGCGTGACATTGCGCAGGCCCGGAGTCTTGTGCGCTCCAGCCAATTCGTTGTCGTCCCTGGCGAAACGCAATTCTGCGCATTGTCCGGGCGCCGCGTCGCTGAACTCGCCAAGGCAGTTGAAGGGATCCTCGCGCGCCAGCCGCACGCCGTCGAAACGGCCGAGGGAAGGCAATTGTCCGAATACGGGCAGGATGCCGGTATTGTGGAATTCGTGATTGGTGAACAGCGGGCCGTTATGGCAATTGACGCATTGCGCCTCGCCGATGAACAAGTCGAGGCCGGCGATTTCCTCCCGGCTGAGCATGTCCCCCTGGCGAGTGGCTCTGTCCCGCGCCACGGCATCGGCGTACTCGTCGAAGCGAGACTTTCCCGGCAGCAATTTGCGCTGATACGCCGCCAGCGCCTTGCCGGCATTGGCGAATGCGGCTGAAAGCTCGTGCTTCAGGCCGGGGTCGAGCATGCGCCAGGCTTCCTGTCCGGCATCGCCGCCGAGAGGCGAAGCGGAATCCGGCAGGCGCGCCGGATCGGGCAGGGCGCCGAAGATTTCCTCGTACATGTCCTTGTAGTCAGGGTCCGTGGCGAGCAGGCGGACGATTGCGGCACGGCCGGCGCCTTGCTCGAAATGCGTCTCAAGGGGCGTCAGAGCCTGAGCCCATTGGCTGTCGCGGCGGCCGTCCCAATAGAACCAGGGGCTATAGGCAATGCCGAGCAGTCCGGGGGTGTGCCGCCGACCCGGGCCCATTCCCACGGCGATCGGCAAACCATCGGTAAACGCGAGCTCCGGGCGATGACAGCTTGCGCAGGATACGGCGCCGTTGGCACTGAGCCGCGAGTCGAAAAAAAGCTGCCGGCCAAGCATTTTCGCCCGCTCGTCGTCGGCGGCCGCGTTGCTCGGGTCGGGTCGCAACGGAGGGAGGGCGCTTAGCGAGAACGAGGCGATCAGGGCAGCCTCGGATTCGCTCCAGCGTTCGGGCAGCGGAGCGGGCGCCAACAGCCAGATCAGAACCGCGGCGGCGGGCAGGAGGCAAACCGCCAATACGCGCCTGTTCACAATTCGAATTCGAGGCTGGCGCGATCGGCGTCCTCTCCCAGTCCTATACCGAACTCGATCAGCCAGCGGCCCGGCATATGAAAGCGGAGGCCTTGCAGCAGATAGACGCCGGGCTCGACCTCATCGGTGACTTCGGGCCGCGTCGGCAATCCGTGATCGTGGTCGGGCATGCCGCCTTGCACTTCGAATCGCGCGTTGGCTACGGGCGCCCCGTCGGCGTCGGTAAGACGCAGCCGCCAACTGTGCATGCGGTTTATTTCCAGGGGAGACAGATCGCTGCTGATGTGCAAGCGGTTGCCGCCTTCGGTAATCACGGAAAACTCTGCCTGCTCTCCGGTCCAGGCCAGGACAGGAGCAAACAGGAGCGCCAGCGCAATCGGCAATCGGAAGTTCATTCCGCTTTGGTGTGCGCCACCATTTCAAAAAAGCCGACGATCATGCGCGAGTGATCGAAAATCTGATCGAACGGAACATCAAGCTGGTCCGGGTGCATTCGCGGATCCTCCCTGACCTTCTTCATGCCGGCGTCCCGGACTTCCTTCGACTCCCAGACGATCCAGGAAAAGCAGACGGTTTCGTTCTCCTGCAATTCCACCGCGCGGGGAAACGAGGTCTTTTTGCCGTAAGGCACATCGACGCCCCAGCTATCGACGTACTCAAGCGCCCCGTGTTCCAGGAAGACTTTCGCCGCCCGGCGGGCGGCGCCCAGGAATGCTTCCTTGTTGTCGTTTGGGACTGGGGTGATAAATCCGTCTACATATTTCATTTCTGTTCCTCTTTGGATTCTGTTGAATTATACATGCCGCCGCTGGCGCGAAATCATCCTGATGTTGCCGAAGTTCAGTCCTGCCGTGCGAGCAGCCACCAGCGCATGGTTTCGGTGACCAGATCGGCCGCGTCCTGTTGCACGAAATGCCCGGCGCCGGGCACTGCGACGATGGTGGTGTCACCGTCGTTCCAGTCCCAGGTGTTGTTCAGGCCGTTGGAATGCAGCGCCGTGTCCTCCAGCCCGTGAAACAGCAACAGCGGCACATCGAGTTGCGGCGCCGCGCCGCCGGCGATCGAATCGCCGCCGTCTCCCGAAGGATAGTTCTGTTTGTAGTAGGCGAGCATGGCATCGAAGTCGGAGCGGCCGAAGGCCTCGACGTAATGCGTCCGGGCTTCGGCGTCGCTTACCCAGCCTGAAAGCGTCTCCGGCGTCATCGGGCCGCCGAAGAAGATATCCGGATCGCTTGCGCTGCCCGCCTGGAAGGCGCGTGCGTAGCCGCTGTTGCGCTGCTGATCTTCATTGTCCGCCATCTCCCTGCCGAAGCCGTTGGGATGGGGCAGATTCAGCACGATCAGGCGATCGACCATCCGCGGCAGGGCAAAGGCGAATTGCCAGGCGACCGCGCCGCCCCAGTCGTGCCCGACTATGGTGGCGCTGTCGTGGCCCAGAGCGCGGATGACGGCGGCCACATCGCCGATCAGCAGGCTCATGTCGTAGTTTTCCTGTCCCTCGGGCGCTCCGCTGCGGTTGTAGCCGCGCTGGTCGATGGCCACGACCTGGAAATCATCGGCCAGTCCTTCCATCTGATGCCGCCAGCTATACCAGAAGTCCGGGAAGCCATGGATCATGATCACCGGCGGACCTTCGCCGATGGCGGCATAGTGGATGCTTATGCCGTCGTTGTCGGTGTAGCCGTGCTCGACTTCATCCCAGATGTCCGCGGCGGACTTGCCGGCTGCCAGACCAAGAACAACGAGCAGGGCCGATACATGGGCGATTTTCATGTGAGTCTCCTAGTTGGGAAAGTATGGCTAGGCTACAACCAGCGCCGGCAGCCGTTCGATGAACCAGTACGTGGCGATGGCGCCGAGGCCGTAGGCCAGCCCCCGTTCGACGCTGAACATCATGCCCCTGCCGGCGCGCTGGATGGCGTAATACGCCGCCAGCAACACGCAGATGAAGCCCACCTGGCCGAGTTCGACGCCGATGTTGAAAAACAGCAGGGCGAGCGGGATATCGGCGTCGCTCAGTCCCAATTCCCCCAGGGCGCCGGCGAATCCGAAGCCGTGCAACAGACCGAACGCGAAGGCGACGAGCCAGGGCCGGCGATGAACCAGCGTCGTCTCGCCGCGCTGCCCCATGATGATCTCACGGGCCAGAAAGGCGATGGACAAGGCGATCAGCACTTCTACGGGAGCGCCGGGCACGGGAAAGACGCCGAGTACGGCGAAAGCCAGCGTGATGCTGTGAGCGATGGTGAACGAGGTAACCGTCTGCACGAGCTTCCAGAAGCCCTGCATGAGCAGGAGCAGGCCGAGCACGAACAGCAGATGGTCGATGCCGAACAGGATGTGTTCGGCGCCGATGATGAGATAGCGTCCGGCCAGGGTGGTCCAGGAACCGGCGCCGGCCTTGAGTTCGGTGAGGGGAACCGCGATCTCGGCGCCGTCGCCGGGCACGTATGCGGTGACCCCGCCGCCTTCCAGCCAGTTGGCGATTACCAGTACGCCGGCCAAGCCCCAGGGGAACACCAGGCTGTCGTCGACGTTCAACTGCGGCTGACAGGAGAAGCGATAGGCAAAGGCCGCCGGAGGCAGTCCCGTGCAGCGATCCGGCAGGATGCGTTCGATGTTGAACAGCGGCGGCGCCTGGGCGTCGACGACCGAAAGCCGATACGCGCCCGGTTCGGATTCCTGCAAGATGACGCGGGCCACGCCCGTGATATTGATGTCATGGGCGAGGGCGGGCAGCGCGGGCGCCAGCAGCAGGGCGCAAAACAGCAGCTTGCGCGCCAGGTCAGTCATTGATGACGATGACATAATCGTCCCAGAGCCGATCGACCTCGATTTGCAGCAACCGGTCTTCCTCGGTGGCGATCCAGTCGAGCCGCACCCGGTCGACGATTTCCTCGAACTCGGCCAGTTCCGCTTCCGCGCGCTCCGTCACCCGCAGCCAATGCTGTCCGCGATTGCTGACGAAAGGCCCGACCCAATCGTTCGTTTGCGCCGCGAATACCCTGTCCGCGAATTCGTCGCTGAATATGTTCATGAGATCGAGACGGTTCACCCGCGGCAGGGGCGAGTCCGTGCCGGGTTCCAGCGCCAGTACTTCTTCGGGTTCGCCGCCGGCGGCGAGCATGGCCAGGGCTTCCTCCGCGGGGTCGTCGCGGATGTCGAAAACGAGTTCGGTGACGGAAACCGTTTCCAGCGACGTGTAGCGATCGCGGTTCGCATCGTAATATGCGCGCAATTCGGCTTCGTCAGGTTGAATCACATCGCCCGAAAGCACATGGCGCATCTTCTGCGCGAGCATGTCGTGGATGCGCGCGTCGTTGTCGAGTTCGAGCCTGACCGCTTCGCGCACGAGAATCTGTTCCTCGATGTACAGCGCTGTTATCCCGTCCCGTTCCTCTTGCGTCAACTCCCTGCCGGTGGACAATTCCTGCATGAAAATGCGGGCGTCGATGTCCTGCCGCCGAACTTCGAGCAGTTCGCCCCCGCCGAGGCTGGAAACGCCGTATACGCCGAACAGCAACGCGGCCAGCACGACGAAATGCGTCATCGGCTCGTGCAGCAGCTTATGCGATCGGGATGAATTGGGGTCGTTTTCCGACATGAATCCGATTACGGTTTTTCCGTCACGCAGAGTTTCTATATAGTGGGGGCGCGATGCAAGTGCCTTGGCGGCCCGAAATCCGTGATTGAAATCCGGGGAGTGCAGAAATGGAACGGCTTACCGACGAATATATGGCCTCTTGTCCACGTGACGATGGTCTGATCCTGCGCGGGCACAATATGACCCGTATCGAAACCTTTGTCGATGCCGCTTTCGCATTTGCCCTGACCCTGCTAGTCATAAGCATCGACGAAATACCGCGCAGTCCGGCGCAACTCGTGGAGACCGCGCGCGATATACCGGCCTTTCTGATCAGCGCGCTTATGATCGGACAGCTCTGGTTGGTTCATGTCGGCTGGAGCCGCATTTACGGACTGCAGGACCGGGTCACTGTTATTCTCAGCCTTTCCGTCGTCATGCTCGTGCTGGTATTCGTCTATCCACTGAAACTGATGTTGCAGGCGGGAATCTTCTATTTTTCCGGCGGATCGCTGGGAGCGAACATCATGATAGACGATGGCGAATGGACCGACATCGACGTATCCAACATGTTTCTGTTCGCAGCCGCCGGCGTTCTCAGTCTGGCGCTCATCGTCATCGGTCTCTATCTCAACGGTCTGCGCCATCGTGAATCGTTACGCCTGACCGCCCATGAGGCGTATCTGAGCTGGAAGCGAATCGCGTCCGGCGCCGTCGTGGGCGTCACCGCGATATTCTGCGGTCTGGCGGGCCTGACGCTGACCGGCCCGCTACTTCCCTTTGCCGGGCTCGGCTACCTGAGCCTGTTCGTCACCATGCCGCTCGCTTCGCGGGTTTTCCGGCGCTTCTACCCGCCGCCGGCCGCTCAGAACTCGTAACGCAGGCCGACGCGCACGGTTCGCGGCTGCTGGAATCTTGTCGGAAATCCGTAAGTGGGAGAAATCCGCCGGCCGCCCCAGCGATCGGCGAATTCGTCTACTTCAAGCGCGGCGTCCGCGTCAAGCACGTTGAATACGTCAAGCCGCGTGATCAGCGAGCCGCCTAAAAATTCGTCGGCGGTATATTTCAGGCCGAGATCCAGCCTGTGGACGTTGTCGGTTCTTCCGGCCGAGCCCCGCGGCGCCAACTCACCCTGCCGGTAGAAGGACAGCGATCCGAATGCTTGCGCATAGGGGTCGCTGGGGTGATATCCGAAGGCATTGCGCGGGCGTCCTGTCGAGAAATGAAAGGCGCCGCCGAACTGCCAGCCCGGCGCGAATTCCCAGCCTCCCCACATTTTCAATTGATGACGCCGGTCGTTGGGCAAGTCGCCGTGAGCGCCGTCGAGCAGACCCGGAAAGTCGAACTGCGTGGTCACGCCGGCGGAATCCTCGCCGGTGTCGCTGCGTACGGTTCCCTCGTAGTTGCCGTAGCTGTGCGACCAGGTGTAGGAGGCCCGGGCGTAGAACCGCCCGTCCCAGGGCCGCTGCAGATCGAGCGTCAGCGCGTGGTAGCGGCGCTTCATGGACGGAAAGCCGAGTTCTTCCCGCGTGAGCCGCAATTCGTCGAGGCCGCCGTCGCCGTCGATGTCAAAAATGGTCCGTACGCCGCGGCCGGGATTGGCGAGAATATAGTTGAACTCGCCGAATGTGCCGAGGGCCGGGTCCAGGGAGATGTCCTCGATGCCTTGCTTCAGGTCCCGGTGAGTGAAAGTGACGCCGAAGATATAGTCGGTCAGGATCGTGCTTTCGTAGCCGAGCAGATACTCGTCCTGGGCCATGGGCTCGATGTCGTGGTCGATCAGGCTGCGGACATCCGCTGTGGAGCCATCGGCGAAAACCGTGGTCTCGCCGATTTGCGCGCCGAGCGCGGTGCTGCCGTCTTCGGCGATGGCCTGATCGAGCACGTGCCACGATTCGATGGCAAACCAGGGGCTGCCCAGAAAAATATTGACCCTGCTTGCCACCGGCAGATGATAGCGGCCGTAGTTGGCGAACAGCTTGGAGTTTCTGTCGCCGCCGATATCCCAGGAGAATCCGATGCGCGGAGCGAACTGGTCCGTGATCTTGACGATAGTCCGTCCCGCCCCGTTGCGGTTGTCGAAGCGTTCGTTGCGCAGGCCGAATCGCAAGGTCGCGTCAAGCGGAGCGATGGTCCATTCGTCTTCCAGGTAGAAGGCGGTCGCAATCACGTCGAAATCGCCCGTCCGCGAGAATTCGCGGTAGCGCGTCACTTCGGTCACGCCCTCCGGAATGACCGCGCCATTGCGAAGCGTTTCGCCGGGAGTCGCCGGCAGGTACTGGAAATATCCGTCGCCGGAATAGCCCAGGTTATCGAAGGAAGTGTTTTCCTCGCGGTCCATGCCGAAGCGGATCAGATGTTCGTCGTTGACGGCCCATTCCATATCGACCCGTGTAATCTCGCGTTCGTCGTCGGCGGCGGACTTGACGAAACTCGTCCAGCAGCCGATCTGCCGGAAACCGCGGGAACGGGAGTCGATGGCGACCGGGCAGGCGTCTTCGCCCGGCGATCGTGAAGTGAGATCGTATTCGCTGACTCCCCACATGACCGTCGCGGCAAGATCGGGGCCGAAATAGCCCCGGTAAGTGAGAATGTGATTGTCGCCGCCACGGCCGATCGCGGTTTCGCTGAGTTCCCGGCCGACCGTATCGGTCGCCGCGTTCCAGCGATAGGAAGTACGGTCAACGGTTCTCGCGTCGGAAAATCCGGTGTATTCGATGCGGTGGTCGTCGCTGAGCAACCAGTCGAGTTTCAGTCCCCAGAAGCCGTCGTCGTCGGATTCCCGGTACAGCCGACCCCAGGCGCTGTAATCGTTGACGTCGACGTTCCTGAATTCATGAATGCCGTAGACGAGCAGCCGATCCTCGACGATGGGTCCGGCGGCGGAAACGAAGCTGCTGAAATCGTCCCGTTCGTCGAAACCGTCGGCCGAGTCATAGACGATGCGTTCGGAGGGATGCGCGACGTTCGGTGCGTCCCCGCGCAGCGAATCGGGCTGGAAGTATCCGCCCAGGGTGAAGCGCCATTCGTTCGTGCCCCTCCTGGTAACCGCGTTGACCACGCCTCCCGTCGAGCGTCCGAATTCGGCCCCATAGCCGCCGGTCTTGATCTGGAACTGGTCGTAAAACTCGAAGGGAATGGTGCTCGCGCCGAGCCCATTGCGGAAGTTCGTCACGTTCATGCCGTTGATGTAGTAAACATTCTCGGCAACCGAGGCGCCGCCCAGCGAGGCGTAGGCGGAACCCGTGCCGTAATGGGCGCGGTTGCCGGCCGTACCGAACGACAGATCGCCTTGCACGGCGCCCGGCGCCATCAGCACCACCGCGTTCGGATCCCGCGGTATCGGCAGCCGCCGGATGTCGTCCGAGGTCACGATTCTCGCCGTCTCCGCCCGGGTTACGTCAAGCGGCGATTCGGGATCCTCGATGACGAGAATTTCCTCTACCGCCCTGGGATTTTCCAGCCGCAATGCGATTGACGTTCCTTCGCCGACATTCACTTCCGTGGGAACGATGCTCGATTGCAGGCCGCCCAGCGCGGCGAAGACCGCGTAGCGTCCGGTCACGAGCGCGGAAAACCGGTAACGGCCGTCGGCGTCGGTTACGGCGGTACGGGTTCGGGCGGTGTCGGGATGAAAGGCGGTAACGGTGGCGCCCGCTACGGGCCCGGAGTTGGAATTGACCTCACCGAAGATGTAACCGAGAGTCGTTCCCTGCCCGTATGCGGGGCTGACCAGGGAAAGAGCGCATGTCAGGAGCGCGCAAAGCGAAACTGCAACAGCAGTCTTGACCGGCGACGGCATAGTCGGGTTCTCCAATTGTTTTTGTTCTTGGACTAGCGCAACAACCAGGCGACGAATCGTTCGTTCATGTCATCGGCGTTTTCGCTCCACCAGGCCCAGTCGTTGCGCAGGGCGCGGCTGGTGTTTTCCGGTGAGGTGGGCATATGGGACCGCATGTCGATGCCGGTATCCAGATGTGTCGAAATCAATGGCTCCGCCGAGCGCCGCGTAGGGCTGTAGGCGATGTATTTTCCGAGCCCGGCAAGCGAATCCGGTCTCGAAGCAAACGCGATGAACCGCTGCGCCGCTTCGAATCTTTCAGTACCGGCGACGACCGTGAATTGTCCCGAGTCGAGCACCTGCCCATCCCAGACCACGACGAAAGGTTGATTTTCAAGCACTTGCGCGTTGAAAATCCGACCGTTGTAAGCCGTGGTCATGACCACCTCTCCGTCGGCGAGCAATTGCGGCGGCTGGGCGCCCACCTGCCACCAGATCACTTCGTCCTTGATGGTATCGAGTTTGTCGAACGCGCGGTCCACGCCTTCGTCCGTATCGAGCACGGCGTACACCTCGTCGGCGGGAACGCCATCCGCCAGGAGCGCGAATTCGAGGTTCGCCAGCGGCGACCGGCGCATGCCGCGGCGGCCGGGGAAATTTTCCAGGTCGAAGAAGTCGGCGATCGTTTCCGGCTTGCGGTC
This sequence comes from Pseudomonadales bacterium, assembly GCA_022822865.1. Classification (GTDB taxonomy): domain Bacteria; phylum Pseudomonadota; class Gammaproteobacteria; order Pseudomonadales; family Pseudohongiellaceae; genus UBA9145. The sequence continues at coordinate 35,919 of JAJDYJ010000039.1, forward strand.
GCCTATGGTCTCGTCATTGTAGGCGTAAGCGGTGGAATAGAAGATCGTGGCCACGCCGCAGTCGCTCAGGGTATCGGGGTAGAAATCCTCTTCAATGGAGGCGCCGTCCAGGGCCGGGGCCAATATGGAAAAGTCCAGCGACTCGAAAAGCCCTTCGTCGCAGCCCCGAACGCCATCGAACAGTTCCACGTCCACCACGTCCCAGAAAACCGAACCGGTTTCGACCTGCGCGCGAATCTGCGCCAGACCGCCGTTGTAGTCTTCCAGACGGACCGCGATGCCGGTTTCCTCTTCGAAGGGTTTGACGATGGCTTCTTCCAGGGCTCTGGCGAAAGCGCCGCCCCAGGATACGACCGTAAGTTCCTGAGCAGCCGCCACGGAAGCTGCAGCGACGGTGCAAGAGAAAACGAATCCTCCGGCCATCTGGCGGAGTGCATGATGCGAGATCAAGGCGGATTCCTCCTTGTTGTTTCACGAAAAAATACGAATTGCCGGCCGGGCCCGGATATAACGTTCCTTCATGCGGAATCGTGCCAAACCGGAATGCGGTTGTCCAGCGGGCGCGGCCCGTTCGGGGCCGGCCTGTTGTACACCTAAATCGCGCATCTGTATAATCCGCTCTTTGCAGGTGTAGCCATCTCATGTTGCGTATTGTTGAAGAAGCCCTGACATTCGACGACGTTCTCCTCCTGCCTGCCCACTCGACCGTTCTGCCCGCGAAAGTCGGCCTCGACACGCGGCTGACCCGCGCGATTCCGCTCAATGTTCCATTGATTTCCGCCGCCATGGACACGGTCACGGAATCCAGACTGGCCATCGCCATGGCCCAGGAAGGCGGACTCGGCGTCATCCACAAGAACATGAGCGTCGAGCGCCAGGCCCGCGAGGTGCGGCTGGTCAAGAAATTCGAAAGCGGGGTGGTGCGGGACCCAATTACCATCCCCGTCCATGCCACGGTGCGCGATCTCGTGGAACTCATGCGCGAGCACGATATTTCCGGCATGCCGGTAGTCGACGGCGCCGGCCTCGTGGGCATCGTCACCAGCCGGGACGTGCGCTTCGAGACGAACATGGACGCCCGCGTCGAGAACATCATGACGCCCAGGGAAAATCTGGTCACCGTAGGCGAAGATTACGACCTGGAAGAAGTAAAGGCGCTGCTGCACAAGCATCGCATCGAGAAGGTGCTGGTGGTCAACGGCGGGTTTGAACTGCGCGGTTTGATCACCTTGAAGGACATCCGCAAGTCCGAGGATTTCCCCAATGCCTGCAAGGACGACCTGGGCCGGCTGCGGGCGGCGGCGGCAGTCGGCGTCGGCGGCGACAACAACGAGCGCGTACAGGCGATCGTCGAGGCTGGCGTTGACGTGATCGTGGTCGATACCGCTCACGGGCATTCCCAGGGCGTGCTCAACCAGGTCAGGGAGATCAAGCGGCGCTATCCTGAAATTTCGGTGGTCGGCGGCAATATCGCAACCGCCGATGCGGCCGGCGACCTGGTCAAGGCCGGCGTGGACGCGGTCAAGGTCGGCATCGGCCCCGGCTCCATCTGTACGACGCGAATCGTCACCGGCGTCGGGGTGCCGCAGATCACGGCGGTGGCGAACGTGGTCGGCGCGCTGAAGGACACCGACATCTGCGTAATTTCCGACGGCGGTATCCGCTATTCGGGCGACATCGCCAAGGTACTCGCCGCGGGCGCCCATGTGGTCATGGTCGGCTCGCTGCTGGCGGGCTCGGAAGAGGCGCCGGGCGAGGTCGAACTGTTCCAGGGCAGAAGCTACAAGACGTATCGGGGCATGGGTTCCCTGGGCGCGATGTCCTCGTCCCAGGGCTCCAGCGACCGCTATTTCCAGGATCTGGAAGCAGGCGCGGAGAAACTGGTGCCGGAAGGCATCGAGGGCCGGGTGCCATACAAGGGACCGATGTCGGCCATCGTGCACCAGTTGATGGGCGGACTGCGGTCAAGCATGGGCTATACCGGTTGCGAGACCATCGAGCGGTTGCGCACCGCAACCCGCTTCGTCAAGATCACCGCTTCGGGCATTTCCGAGTCCCACGTGCATGATGTCAGCATCACCAAGGAAGCTCCCAATTACCAGGTCTACTAGTTCCCGGGGCGCGGCAGCCCCGGCCGACATCCATGCACAGAAAGTCCTGGTGCTGGATTTCGGCTCGCAATACACCCAGTTGATCGCGCGCCGGGTGCGCGAGGCCGGCGTGTATTGCGAGATTCACGATTACGACATCGGCGAAGCCGACGCACGGGCTTTCGATCCGCAGGGAATCATTTTTTCCGGCGGCCCCGAATCCGCCGGGGTCGAGTCCGCGCCGAGTCCGCCGGACTACCTGTATGAACTCGGCGTGCCGATTCTCGGCATCTGTTATGGCCTGCAGATCATGGCAGAACATTTCGGCGGCAAGGTCGAAGCCTCGGACAAGTCGGAATTCGGTTTCGCCCAGGTCGCCGTCGCGACTCCCTGCCGCCTGCTGCAAGGCATAGAGGACCGCATCGAGTTGAACGGCAAGGCCCAACTCGACGTCTGGATGAGCCATGGCGACAAGGTTACCGCGGCGCCGCCGGGATTTGCCGTCGCGGCCGCGACCGAAAGCGCCCCGATCGCGGCCATGGCCGACGACGAACGCGGCCTGTACGGCCTTCAATTCCACCCCGAGGTCACCCATACCGCCCAGGGCCAGCGCATCATGGAGCGTTTCGTCCACGAGATCTGTGGTTGCGGATCGCCATGGACGCCGGCCAACATCATCGAAGACGCGATCGCCGCGGTCAGGAAGAAGGTTGGCTCCGGCCAGGTCCTGCTCGGGCTTTCGGGCGGCGTCGATTCGTCGGTCGTGGCGGCCCTGCTGCATCGGGCCATCGGCGATCAACTCCGGTGCGTGTTCGTCGATAACGGCCTGCTGCGGCTGCATGAAGGCGACCAGGTCATGGCTACGTTCGCCGCCAACATGGGAATTCAGGTGATTCGGGCAAATGCCGAAGAACTGTTTCTCGATCGTCTGCAAGGCGTGGCCGAGCCCGAGGCCAAGCGCCGCATTATCGGCAACACGTTCATCGAAGTATTCGAACAGGAAGCCTCGCATCTGCCCGATGTGCGCTGGCTGGCCCAGGGGACGATTTATCCCGACGTGATCGAATCCGCCGGCGCCCGCACGGGCAAGGCGAGAGTGATCAAATCGCACCACAATGTCGGCGGGCTGCCCGAGACGATGAAACTCGAATTACTCGAACCCTTGCGCGAACTGTTCAAGGATGAAGTGCGTAAACTCGGCCTTGAACTTGGTTTGCCATACAAGATGGTTTATCGCCATCCTTTCCCCGGCCCCGGTTTGGGCGTGCGTGTAATTGGAGATGTGCGCAAGGAATATTGCGACATATTACGACGCGCGGATGCGATCTTTATCGAAGAACTGCATCGCGCAAACGTCTACGATAAAGTCAGCCAGGCATTCGTGGTATTCATGCCCGTGAAGTCGGTCGGGGTTGTGGGGGATGCGCGCCGTTACGCCTGGGTTATAGGCTTGCGCGCGGTCGAAACGGTGGATTTCATGACCGCGCGCTGGGCGCGGCTGGACCCGGAACTGCTGGAGACGGTTTCCAGCAGGATCATGAACGAGATACCCGAGGTTTCACGGGTGACTTACGATATTTCGAGCAAGCCACCCGCTACCATCGAGTGGGAATAGTCCGGATTCGCCGAATCAGGATTTTTCGTTCTTGACCGCAACAAAGCCGGATTGGCCTTTGCCTTTTGCCCGGCGCACGGTGTAGCCGTAAAGTCCCAGATTGAATTTACGGTCGCCTTCCATGCCCGCCAGCGCCTCGACAATCCGGTCGGCAACCGGATCCGATTCCGGCACTTCACTGGCTTGCCTCAAGAGCCATTTGCTGAAAGCGTCTTCGGCGAGGTCGTCACCGATCGACTTGCGCAAAGCGTTCAATTTCCTTAAATGACCTTTGGTCAATGTACTTTCGTCTATGGACATTATAGTCTCCTGCTGATATGCCGGATTGGCCGGAAAACTTGATTCCGGAAAACCAATTCATGGCGAAGGTTGTAAATCGAGTCGCGAGAATACTTCAGTTTGAGAAACGCATCAAGCATCAATAACAGCAAACAAACTTTTTCCGTTTCAAGAATTCTCAAATGTTCCATGACTATATTCAGTGACCGACATCCCGATTTCTTTATTTCAACAAAATTGAAATTTCGCGAAATTCGGCGATTACTCCGTTACTGCAATTGTCCGATCAAGTACACTTGGCTTCCCATGGACAGTTCGGAAAAGAGGCTCCAGCCTTGAAAGGCGTTCGCATACTCGCAGTGGCAATAATACTGGCGCAACCCGGTGCGGCCTCGCCGGGCAATGCCGCCTCGAACGTAAACATCGACGACCCGACCTTGATCGTCGCCGACAACACGCCGGTTGCGCCAGGAGGGGAGATGAGCCTGGTCTGGAACGATGAATTCGATGGCGCCCGGCTCGATCCGGCATCCTGGTTCGTCGAGACCGGCGACGGCAGCCAATACTCGATTCCCGGCTGGGGCAACGACGAATTGCAATGGTACTTGCCGGACAGCGCGAGTATTGAAAACGGAATCTTGCTCATCACCGCGCGCCGGCAACAGCATGGCGACTTTCAGTATACGTCGGCCCGCATCAATACCCGCGACCGCTTCGCATTCCGCTACGGCCGCATCGAAGCGCGCATCCGGCTGCCGGCGGGGCAGGGCATCTGGCCGGCATTCTGGCTGATGCCCCAGGAGAACGCCTATGGCGGCTGGGCCGCATCGGGCGAGATCGACATCATGGAAGCGGTCAACCCCGGCGCCGGCGGCGGCAATACGGTGCATGGCACGATCCACTATGGAGACGTATCGCCGAACAATCGCTATTCCGGCAGTGAACACGCGGTCCAGGGCAGCGTCACGGATGAGTTTCACATTTACGCCGTCGAATGGGACGAGCGGGAAATCCGCTGGTATGTGGACGATGTGAATTACGCCACGCAGAGAAATTGGCATACCTCCGCCGCCGCCTTTCCCGCGCCGTTCGACCGGACTTTCCATATTGTTCTCAACGTCGCCGTAGGCGGCGGGTTTCCCGGCCCTCCCGATTCGACGACGAACTTTCCCGTGACTATGGAAGTCGACTACGTTCGGGTATATTCGGGCGAACCCTGAGATGTGGTCATCGTTGACCGTCAAGCAAGTGCCGCGCACCGGCTGGAGTTCCCGCCAGCCGCTGAATCTGCGCCCGCACCCGTTTACCTTGCTGTTGATGATGTTCGGGCTTGTCCTGCTGGGCATCGGCGAGGCATTTCTGATCGCTTCCGGCGCCGGAGTAAGCCCCTGGACCGTTCTCGCCCAGGGAATCGAATTCCAGACCGGAATCAGCATCGGCTGGGCGACCTTTGCCGTGAGCCTGGTCGTGTTGTTGCTCTGGATTCCGCTAAAGGAGATTCCGGGCATCGGCACGATCATGAATGCGATCGTCGTTGCCGCCGCCATGGACTGGTCGCTGCAATATCTGCCGCGCCCCGAAGTCTGGCCACTGCAATTACTGGAAGTGACGGGCGGCATTCTGTTGTTCGGCGCAGGCAGCGGCCTCTATCTCATGGCCAATCTCGGCCCCGGCCCCCGCGATGGCCTGATGACCTCGCTGCAACGCATAAGCGGCCGGCCCATCGCACTGGTGCGGGGCGTCCTCGAAGTCAGCGTCGTCGCATTCGGCTGGATGCTGGGCGGCACGGTCGGTTACGGCACCATAATGTTCGCGTTGCTGGTCGGGCCGGCGGTTTCTTTCTGCATGTATTGGATATCGCGCCTGTCGCCGGCTCAACAGCCGGCACCGGAGCAGGTTCTGTGAGCGCGACGAACGCTAAAGCTCAGACCGAGGATGTGCATTTCATGCATATCGCGCTCGGACTCGCACGCGAGGCGCAGGCGCTGGACGAAGTTTCCGTGGGCGCGGTGCTCGTCAGCGACGGCAAGGTCATCGGCCGCGGTCATAATCGCTCCGTAAGCAGCAAAGACCCTACCGCTCACGCCGAAATCGAGGTCTTGCGGCAGGCCGCGCGCAAGGCCGGCAACTACCGCCTTCCGGGAGCGACGCTGTACGTAACCATAGAACCCTGCGCCATGTGCGTCGGCGCCATGATTCACGCCCGCATCGCCCGGCTCGTTTTCGGCGCCCGCGAGCCGCGGGCCGGAGCGGTGCTGAGCCGCGAATCGCTCGCGGACAAGACCTGGCTGAACCATCGGATCGAAGTCGCCGAAGGCGTTCTCGCCGAAGAATGCGGCGCACTCCTGACCGAATTCTTCGCCCGCAAACGCGCAGCCAAACCGTAAATCCTTTATCATTGCGCCCTGTTTTCCGGCAGCGCCGCTGCCGGCGGCCGCTCCGGGATTTTTTCATGCAGGTGCTGTACGGGGGCACGGCGCTCTCACCGTTCAAGACCGCCAATCTGCTAAGCGCCTTGCAGGCCGTTAATCCGGCGCTCGGCTCGGTCTCGGCCCGCTTCGTTCACTTTCTCGATATCGACGACGTTTCCGCATCCGACGAGCAAGTACTGGAAGTGTTGTTGCGATATGGCGAGGAATGGCCGGAGAATGCAAGCTGCGGTCCGCAAAGTTGCCTCGTAGTTCCCCGGCCCGGCACGATTTCGCCCTGGTCAAGCAAGGCTACCGATATTCTCCGCAATTGCGGACTTGCCCATCTCGGGCGCATCGAGCGTGGAATCGTCTATTACTTCGACGCCGAATCCATCGAGCCGGAGTGGCCCCCTCTGATCCACGATCGCATGACCCAGGCGATCCTGCCCGATGTGGATGAGGCCGCCTGCCTGTTCGAACACCAGCCGCCGCGGCCCATGGCCTCGGTCGACATTCTGGGCGGCGGCCGCGAAAGCCTGCTGCGAGCGGACCGGGAAATGGCGCTGGCGCTGGCGCCTGACGAAATCGATTATCTGTGCGAGAACTTCCGGACCCTGGGCCGCAACCCGACCGACGTCGAACTGATGATGTTCGCCCAGGCGAATTCTGAGCATTGCCGCCACAAGATCTTCAACGCGTCGTGGACCGTGGACGGCGAGCGCAAGGAACATTCCCTGTTCGACATGATTCGGCATACCTGGCGCAGTTCGCCCGCCGGCGTGCTGTCGGCGTACAAGGACAATGCCGCGGTTATGGAAGGCCATGAAGCCGAACGTTTTTTCCCCCACCCGGAGTCGCGCCGCTACGGTTACAGCCGGGAAGCCGCGCACATCCTGATGAAGGTCGAGACACACAATCATCCCACGGCGATCGCGCCGTTTCCCGGCGCCTCCACCGGATCCGGCGGCGAAATCCGCGATGAAGGCGCCACCGGAACCGGCGCCAAGCCGAAGGCGGGACTGACCGGCTTCAGCGTTTCCAATTTGCGCATCCCGAATTTCCTCCAGCCCTGGGAGGAGGTCTTCGGCAAGCCCGGCCAGATCGCTTCCGCACTGGAGATCATGCTCGACGGCCCGATCGGCGGCGCGGCTTTCAACAACGAATACGGCCGGCCGGCGCTATGCGGATACTTCCGCAGTTTCGAGGAGCGCGTCGACGGCGAATTGCGCGGTTATCACAAGCCGATCATGATCGCCGGCGGCATCGGCAACATCCGTGAGCAACACGTGCAGAAAGGCGAGGTCGGACCGGGAGCGAAACTCGTGGTGCTCGGCGGCCCGGCGATGCTCATCGGACTCGGCGGCGGGGCGGCTTCGTCGATGGCTTCCGGCTCGGCCAGCGAGGAACTCGATTTCGCCTCGGTGCAACGCGACAACCCGGAAATGCAGCGGCGCTGCCAGGAAGTGATCGACGCCTGCTGGCAACTGGGCGACGCCAATCCGATCCGTTTCATCCACGATGTCGGGGCCGGCGGGCTCGCCAATGCGCTGCCGGAACTCGTCAAGGACGCGGGCACGGGGGGGAAGTTTTCCTTGCGCGAGATTCCCAGCGCCGAAACGAGCATGTCGCCGCTGGAAATCTGGTGCAATGAAGCCCAGGAAAGATATGTGCTCGCCATCGATGCGGGCGATCTGGAGCGATTCGAAAACATCTGCGCCCGCGAGCGCTGCCCCTTCGCCATCGTCGGCGAAACCGTGGCCGAGAAACGACTGACGTTGTCCGACGAACGCTTCTCCGCCAACCCCATCGACTTGCCGATGGAACTGCTGTTCGGCAAGCCGCCGGCGATGCATCGCGAGGCCCGGTCTCCTTCACCGCGCTTCGGCGAATTCGATTGCGCCGACATCGAGCCGGCCGACGCCATCGACCGCGTATTGGCCTTGCCGGGCGTGGCCAGCAAGTCCTTTCTCATTACCATCGGCGACCGCACGATCACCGGCCAGGTGAGCCGCGACCAGATGGTCGGCGCCTGGCAGACGCCGGTGGCCGATGCGGCGGTGACCTGCAATTCCTATACGGCCCACGCCGGTGAAGCCATGGCCATGGGCGAAAGAGCGCCGCTGGCCTTGCTCGACGCCCCGGCCGCGGGCCGCATGGCGATTGCCGAGGCGATTACCAATATCGCCTGCGCCGATATCGCCCGGATCGGCGATATCCGGTTGTCGGCCAACTGGATGGTCGCCGCCGGCCACGGTCATGAAGACGCCAGACTCTATGCCACCGTGGCGGCGGTGGCGCGCGAATTCTGTCCGGCGCTGGGAATCTGCATCCCGGTCGGAAAGGATTCGATGTCCATGCGCACGGTCTGGCAGGCAAGCGATGGCGCCGAACGCAACATGACGGCGCCGCTGTCGCTGGTGATCAGCGCCTTCGCGCCGGTCGGCGACGTACGCCGAACCTGGACTCCCCAATTGCGCACGGACGGCGGCCCGAGCAGCCTGGTACTGCTCGATCTCGGCGACGGCCGCAACCGGCTCGGCGGTTCGGCGCTCGGACAGGTTTATCGGCGCATCGCCGGTGCGCCCCCCGACGTCGACGATCCGGCACTCCTGCGCGCTCTTTTTGCATTCCTGATCGACTGCCGGGCGCGGAACCTGGCGCTCGCCTGTCACGACCGTTCCGACGGCGGACTGATCGTTACCGTACTGGAAATGGCGTTCGCCGGCCGTTGCGGGTTGGAGTTGCATTTGCCGGAAGCCGCCGATGCCCCGGGACAATTGTTCGCCGAGGAAATTGGCGTGGTGCTGCAAGTTGGCGACGGCGATTTGCCTGCGCTGCGCGAACTGGCCAAATCCCACGGCCTTGCAGCCGTCATGCATGAAATCGGCAAGCCGGCTTCCCATGGCGATATCGTGATTCACGCCGGCGGGCATGAGATTTACCGCAACTCCCGCATCGAATTGCAGCGGCGCTGGGCGGCGACGAGCTACCATATGCAGCGCCTGCGGGACAACGCCGAGTGCGCGCGGCAGGAATACGACGCCTTGCTCGACGCGGAAGATCCGGGCATTTGTTTCGAGACGACTTTCGATCCGCAAGAAGATGTTACGGCGCCATACATCAATCTCCAGGCCCGGCCGCGAGTCGCGATTCTGCGCGAGCAGGGCGTCAACGGTCAGATGGAAATGGCGGCGGCGTTCGACCGCGCCCGCTTCGAAGCCGTCGACGTGCATATGACCGATTTGGCTTCGGGCGCCGCCAACCTGGCGAACTTCGATGTGCTGGCCGCCTGCGGCGGATTCTCTTTCGGCGACGTACTCGGCGCGGGCGGCGGCTGGGCCAAGTCGATTCTCTGCAACGAGGCCTTGCGCAAGCAGTTCGAGGCGTTTTTCCGCAATCCCGCCACGCTCACGCTCGGGGTCTGCAACGGCTGCCAGATGATCGCGCTGCTTGCCGAACTGATTCCCGGCAGCGGCCATTGGCCTACCTTCCAGCGCAACCTGTCCGAGCAATTCGAGGCGCGTTTCGCCATGGTGGAGGTGCAGGAAAGCCCTTCGGCGTTTTTCACCGGCATGGCGGGCAGCCGCTTTCCGCTGGCCGTGGCCCACGGCGAAGGCCGCGCGGTTTTCGGCTCGGCGGCCGATAGCGCCTCGCTCGGTTCGCGTGTCTCCCTGCGCTATGTCGATAACCGGGGCGGGATTGCGGACAGCTATCCGGCCAATCCCAACGGTTCCACCGAAGGCGTAGCCGCCGTGTGCAATGAAGACGGCCGCGTTACCATACTCATGCCGCATCCGGAACGCGTATTCCGCGCCTGCCAGAACTCCTGGCGTCCCGAGGACTGGGGCGAAGACGCGCCGGCCATGCGGCTGTTCCGCAACGCGAGAGTCTGGCTTGACTGAAAATGGCTGATAACAGTTTGTACAAGATCGAGTTTTACGTTCCCGAGTCCCATCTCGAAGCGGTGAAGACAGCCATGTTCGCCGCCGGCGCCGGCCGCGTCGGCGACTACGACAGTTGCGCCTGGCAAAACCTCGGCCAGGGGCAATTTCGCCCGCTCGAAGGCGCCGACCCCTACATCGGTCAAACCGGCAGGGTGGAAACCGAGCCCGAGTTCAAGGTGGAGATGGTCTGTGCGGGTGAGCTCGTCCGCGAAGTCGTAACCGCGATGAAGCGGGCCCATCCATACGAGGAAGTCGCCCACGCCGTGATCCGCTGCGAGCGAATCGGATAAGAAATACTCCCCCTGTGGGGGAGTCAAATCCGCATAGCGGATTTGGTGGGGGAGCGTTTCCAGGATCGATCAATTGGCTTCAGGCGCGCTCGAACTGATCAGCCGTACATCGAGTTCGCGGCCGTTGCGGGTCACGTCGAACATGCGTACCGGAAAGTGTTGTTTTTCCCTGTCCCGGAAGTAGCGTTCGAGCGTGATTCTCACGACAGGGAAGGCGATTTCGTCCCAGGGTACTGCCGATTCGGCGCACAGTTTCGTTTCCAGCGTTTCCTCTGTGAAACCGAGATTCGCTTCGAGAATGTTCGCCCGAAACAGCAGATAGACCTGGTTGATCTGGGGCAGATTGAACAGCGTGTAAAGCGTGCTGTCGCCGAGTTCGATGCGCGCGCCGGCTTCTTCCATGGTTTCGCGGACGGCGCCCGCGTGGGTCGACTCGCCGTTTTCCATGAAGCCCGCCGGCAGTGTCCACTTGCCATGGCGCGGCTCGATGCCGCGCTTGCAGAGCAACACCCGGCCGTCTTCGCTTACCGGCACCGCGCCGACGACATTGCGCGGATTCTGGTAGAACACGACGTCGCAGGCGGGGCAGTAATGGCGCTGGCGGTCGTCGCCCTGGGGAATCACATGGCTGACCGGTCCGGCGCAGTGCTGGCAGAACTTCATGCGCGCTTGATTTCGCAATGCAGGCGGAAGCTCTTGGAGGTCATGTAGGACTCGATTTCACGCAGGCGTTTTTCCAGATCGCGAAAGGCGGCGGCGCAGTCTCCGGCCTTGCCGCTCTTGCGTCCTGGCTTGTGTGGCGGTTCACCCGACGATGGCGGCGGCTCGCCGTGAGCGGAGCGGTCCCGGCGTTGCCGCCTGCGCTCCAGCCGCTCGTCTTCGAGAAATGGATCGGGGTCGAGCAGGAAAATACAGAGGATGTACCCGAAAATCGTAAAGGGGCCCAATACGAACAGTGAAAGAAAGGTCAGCAGGCGGATCCAGAACGGGCTGACTTCGAGATAGTCGGCGATTCCCGCGCAGACGCCCGCGAGTTTCTTGTCGCGGGTATTGCGGTAGATCGGCTTGCGATAATTCAGGTTGCGGAAATGTTCCGATGTTCCAGCGGGATCGAGGTTGTCCCAGGTCCGGTCGCGGAAAACGTCGCGGTCCATGCAGAACCACATCACGAAATAACCCAGAAACAGCGACGGCCAGAACAGGACGGCGATCACGAAGACCGTTCGCACCAGGGCGGCGGGAACGTCAAGCCATTCCGCGATGCCGCTGCATACGCCGAGCCAGACGGCATTGCTTTTCTTCAGACGCAAACTACCCCGCCTGCTCATGATGCTCCCTCCAGTTGGGGACTTCGGCGTCGAGGATCGACTCGAGCACGTCGATGCGCTCGGTCAATGAATCGGCCATGGCCGACAGCCGTTCGAGGTCGTGATTGTCTCCGTCCCGCTCATGGCGCCGGCGCTGGCGTTTGCTGCCGCTCCCGGTGACTCCAAGCATGATCCAGAACGTGATGAAGAGGAAGACCATCCCCACCAGGGCGATGACGAAAGTGAAGGCATTCATATCCGTGACCTATTTGCTTTTCACGCGATCTTTCAATTCCTGCAGTTCCTGGTCGATGTTCTCTTCGCGCGCCAGTTCATCGAATTCGGCCTGCAAGCCCTTTTGCTCCACGCTGTCGCTGTCGATCTGGCCTTCCATCTGGTCGATCTTGCGCTCGTAATGCTCGAATTTATCCATGGCGTTGTCAATCGCCTGGCTGCTGAGCTGCTTGCGCACATCGCGCCGGGTGCTGGTCGCCCGGGTGCGCATGACGATGGTCTTCTGCCGCGCCCTGGCATCGTTCAGCTTCTCCTGCAACTGGTGGATTTCGCCGTCGAGCTTGTCCAGCGTCTCGTCGAGCTTGAACAGGTCGGCTTCGGTGGCTTCCACGCGGGCCTGAATCGCGGCTTTCTCCAGCAGCGCCGCCCGCGCCAGATCCTCGCGATCCTTGGACAGGGCCAGTTCGGCCTTGTACTCCCAGTCCTCGGCCTGGGCGCGCAACTGGTCGAGCCGGCGGGTAAGGGTTTTCTTCTCCGCCATCACCCGGGCCGTGCTGGAGCGCACTTCCACCAGGGTGTCTTCCATTTCCTGGATTACCATGCGAATCATCTTTTCCGGATTCTCCGCCTTGTCGAGCAAGGCGCTGATGTTGGAATTGATGATGTCGGACAGTCTCGAAAAAATGCTCATTGCTACTACCTCTCGTAAAATACTGCTTGAAGCGTTCTTGAAACTTCTTTTGAAACCTTCGGCAGACGGGTTTCGTCGTCTTGACCAGTTCCCAGCAGAATGCGTGCCAATTTTGTGAAGTTTCTGTAAGGCTTTGAAAATCTAGTAAAAATAATTTTAAGAAATTACTGCCAAGCGTCGTAAATGGCTAAAATTCCCAACATGTGGTAGTTTGCGCCAGCAGGAATTCCCACCCAGTTCGGGTATCGAAAATGACGGATCGCGAATCACCCCTGCGCATGATCGGCGAGGCGTCGAGTTTCCTCGAAATGCAGGAACACGTCTCGCTGGTGGCGCCGCTGAGCAAGCCGGTGCTGATCGTCGGCGAACGCGGAACCGGAAAGGAACTCGTCGCCACCCGCCTGCATCATCTTTCCAGCCGCTGGGAGCGGGACTTTCTCAAGCTCAACTGCGCCGCGTTGAGCGAATCATTGCTCGAAGCCCAATTGTTCGGTCACGAGGCGGGCGCCTTTACCGGCGCCGCGAAGATGCGCCGCGGCCTGTTCGAACGCGCCGACGAAGGCACCCTGTTTCTCGACGAGCTGGCCAATACCAGCATGGCCGTGCAGGAGAAGATCCTGCGCGTAATCGAATACGGCGAATTCGAACGCCTTGGCGGCGCCGGGACGTTACGTGTCGATGTGCGGCTGATCGCCGCCACCAACGAGGATCTGCCCGCTCTGGCCAGGCGCGGCAAGTTCCGGGACGACCTGCTCGACCGACTCGCGTTTGACGTCATCACCCTGCCGCCGCTGCGCGAGCGCGCCGAGGACATCCCCATCCTGGCTCAGCACTTCGCCGTCGGCATGGTGAAGGAGATGGGCGGCGAATTTTTCGCCGGATTCAACCGCAAGGTGCAGGCCGCAATGCTCAGCTACCCCTGGCCGGGCAACGTGCGCGAGTTGAAGAACGTGGTCGAGCGCGCGGTCTACCAGCATGGCGACAAGCCGATAAAGGAACTCGTGTTCGACCCCTTCGCATCGCCCTGGCGTCCGGCTTCGGCCGCGCCCGATGGCGGAGGGAACGGCAAAGCGGCGGACGCAATTCGATCCGAGGCTCCCGACCTGGCGCAACTTGAACAAATCGACTTCCGCGGCCACATGCAGGACTATGAAAGGCAACTCCTGCGCCGGGCCTTGCAACAGAACCAGTTCAACCAGCGCAAGACCGCCGAATTCCTCAAGCTCAGCTACGACCAGCTACGCGGCTACATGCGCAAATACGACCTGACCGCGCAGTGAGTGTATTCGGACTGGATGCAGATTCCACCGTTTTTGCCTCGAAGAGCCCCGTTTATTCCACCTGCTCGATCAAGCGCTTCAGATTTGAGATGTGATTCTTGAGTTCGGATCGCCCCGAATCGGTCAACTGATACCACGTAACCGGGCGGCGCTCGCGAAAGCTTTTCTCGATCGCAAGGAAGCCGGCGTCCTCGAGCTTGCGCAAATGGGCGCCGAGACTGCCGTCGTTCTCCGCAAGCACTAGTTTCAGGCGGCTGAAGGAAATCGACTGATGCCTGGAAAGCAGGACACAAATCGCCAGTCTGACCCGATGTTCAAGCAAACCTCGTGCGGCACTCGACAAGTCAATTTTATCGATATCGGGATCAGTCCGCGGCATGGTCGGATTCCGAACCGAGAAATGCCTGAACGGTCAGGGAGAAGGCGATTAGAACGCCTGCAATCGTAAATCCATACTCTGGGACAAACAGGGAACACAGGTATCCAACTCCCATCAGCAAGCTGATTGGAAGCAGCCGCTTTTCGAGGTGCAATCCCGCAAGGTAGTAGGTAAGCGCTGCCAGCAGAATCCAATGGGAACTGAATCCGGTCCAGGTCAACTGGCCCGCCGCGATCGCGGCAAAGCCAAGCAGACCGGCGGCCATGAAGCCCATGAAATGGAACTTCCAGCGATTGGTTTCGCCAGGATCGATTATTCCCGCCCGTTGGCCCGCACGGCTTGCGAGCCACATGGTGATTCCAAACCCGAACGGCGCGGCGATCAGCCAATAGATTCCAATCCAGGCAGACTGCGGTCCCGCGACGTCGACAAGCGAGAATCCGCATAGACAAATCGTCGCCCATAATAGATATATTGCCGGTACATGCACGCGGATCGACCGTTCCGCGGTAGCCCGGACATAGGCAAGATCATCACTAAGTGTTTGTTTATCAGCCATTTCCTTCTCCTGTTTCGAATTAAGAGGTAACTATCTAAATCAGATAACTCTGAAAAATAGAGTTAAAATTCGGAGTTGTCAACAGTTTGCATTTACAGTGAACTTTCGGGTGGCTCCTGACCTTGCCCGGTCAGTTTCTCATCGCTTCGTAGACCACCTGCTGGGCGACGTTGTTGTTGAATGGCGCCGGCGGGCCGCCCCATTTCTGCTCCATGTAGATCATGTAGAAGTCGTTTTCCTGATCGACGATGAAGATGGTGCCGCCGATGCCGCGCCAACCGAAGTTGTATGGTCCATCTGGATTGTCGGTGGTGGGCTGCAAATGGAAGCCGAGACCCCAATCGCCGACAGGGCCGAAAAAGTAGTGCTCGCGCGACACGTCATCCCCGATCTTCGGCTGCAGCATTTGTTCCAGCGTGGCTTCCTCAATGATGCGCGCGCCGCGATATTCGCCGCCGTTGAGGAGCATTTCCGCAAATCGGACATAGTCCTCGGCTGTCGAATTCAGGCCGCCGCCTCCGGACAGCATGCGCCGCGGAACCGTATTGTCCGTCATCGCGACACCGTGAATCGGTTCGGCGACACGAAAGGCCTCCCGCGCGGGCACCCAGAACCAGGTGTCATCCATACCAAGCGGGTCGAATATTCGCTCTTGCAGCACCTCATCGAGGGTCTTGCCGTCCGCCACTTCGAGGATAGCGCCGAGCACATCGGTCGAGTGGCCGTAATGCCAGGCCGTGCCGGGTTCGAAATACAGCGGCAACGCGCCGATGCGGGCGGCGAGTTCCTGCGCCGTGAGATCTCCTTGCAGATTGCTGGCGTACATCTGCCCCAATTCGCTATCGGGCGAGAAAATCGCCTGGATCAGGCCCGACTCGTGGGTCAGCAGATGTTCGATAGTCATCGCGTTCCGGGCTGGACTCAGTTCGCCGGTCTCCTGATCGATCACCTGGGCGCCGGCGAATTCAGGAATGAAATTCGAGACCGGATCGTCGAGCGCCATCAGCCCGTCTTCGACCATGGTCATGATCGCCACGCTGACGATGGGCTTGGTCATGGAGTAGATGCGGAAGATCGAGTCCTGATTTACCGGTTTGGGATTCTCCGGCGAAAGCAGGCCTACCGACTCGAGTACGCCTGCGCCCTTGCCGTTGCCGACCAGCAAGAGAGCGCCATTGAGAAAATCGCCGTCTACCGCGGCCTGCATTTGCGCCGTGATTTCCTCGATCTCTCCCTGGTCGATGCCGAAATTGGTGGAATGAATTCGCTTGATGGAAGAGTCCGCCAGCGCCAGGGAAGCAGGCAGGATCAGCACAAGGGCGGCAGCGGCAACCAGCCGGCGGCCGGATCGAATCAGAATCATGAGGTTAGCCTCGCAACAAGAAGTCCGGAAAGCGGACCAAAAGTAACCCAAGCATCAATGGTGTTCAAGCTGTCGATGCAGAGCCCGAATGTCTCGCGCCTCGGAATTGAGAATAGATGTCCCAAGTAGGTATGATGAGGCCGTTTGCAGCATATAGATTCCTGCTGGATTAACTGCCAGTAATTGATGAACTTTGATTTTCGTCACGATCTCCGAAAGCGTTTCGGAAGCTAATTAAGGCGAGTATCCACATATTTCTGCGTGATGCTTTCGGCGGAGGTTGCCTGGCGCTTGACCGAGCATCCGTTCAACCGCAAGGGTGCAAGGGGGGGGGTAGTGGGAAACATTAGAAAGGCGATGTCACGTGCCCGCGAGTTCGCGGATGCATATGGTCTGCGGGTGCCGATACTGCTGGCGCCGATGGCCGGCGCCTGTCCAGCATCGTTGTCGATCGCCGTCGCAAATGGAGGCGGGATGGGCGCCTGCGGCGTGGTGATGATGAACAGTGACCAGATTGCCGACTGGGTCCGTGAAATGCGCTCGGGCTCAAACGGCGTCTTTCAACTGAATACGTGGATTCCAGACCCCGATCCGGTGCGGAATCCAACTCATGAGTTGACAATCCGCAAGTTCCTTTCGAACTGGGGTCCGGAAGTATCGGAAGACGCCGCCGACACGGCGCCGCCCGATTTCGTTGGCCAGTGCGAGGCAATGCTCGATGCCGGACCTGCCGTGATCTCGTCGATCATGGGTCTTTATCCCCCGGAATTCGTCTCGCGAATGAAGCAGCGGAAGGTCCGCTGGTTCGCAACAGCCACGACTGTTGCTGAAGCGGTCATGGCTGAAGAGGCCGGTGCCGACGTCATCGTGGCGCAGGGCATGGAGGCTGGTGGCCATCGGGGCGCATTTGATGGGGCCGACGCCGAATGCAACATGATCGGGCTGTTTTCGCTTGTGCCGGCCATCGCGAATGCTGTCCGGGTTCCCGTTGTCGCAACCGGAGGCATCGCCGATTCCAAAGGCGTTTCCGCCGCGCTTCTCCTCGGTGCTTCCGCCGTTCAGATCGGCACAGGGTTTCTGCGTGCGCCGGAAGCGAAACTCCCGTCTGCATGGGCGGACTCGCTTGGAGATACCGCTCCCGAAGATACGATTGCAACACGGGCATTTTCCGGGCGCCTCGGACGAAGCATCCGTACGGAGTATGCGGTCGCGGCGACATCCCCGGACGCACCTGCACCGGCGCCATATCCCATCCAACGGCATCTTACACAGGCGATGCGCAATGAAGCCGTCAGGTCCAACGATTCTATCGGCATGCAGGCATGGGCCGGTCAGTCAGCCAAGCTTGCGCCCACAACCTCCGCAACCAAAACGACCGTCGCTCTTTGGGAGGGCGTTCAGGCCATTCTCGCTTGAGTTGGCCCGAATGGAGTCTGTACATTCGTTGATCCGGAGAGAATATATGTATTCTCTTTCATTTTAGCCATGTATGTATTTCTGGCGCGGAGAGGAAAATGAAACGAAAGTTGACCTTGACCGTCGAGGAGAATTTGCTGCCGGTGGCCAAGAGGTACGCCAAGTCGCGGGGATTGTCGCTGTCGTCGCTCGTTGAGCGCTTGTTGAGGGATGCAGCCGGGCATCACGAACCGTCTTTCGCGTCCCGCTGGCGGGGAAAATTCCAACCGGCGGAGCGCGGCGATGCGCGTTATGAGTCTCTTGTGAAGAAGTATTCGCGATGATCCTACTCGATACCGATGTTCTGATCGACCTTGCCCTTGACCGGCAACCGCCCTCGGAATCATTGCCGCCAGGTAGGACTGGCCACTAAGAATAAATCGAACGATCTTGCAGCTTTGATCGACATAAACGATTAACATGGCGCAATGACTCCATCGATCAGGCAATTGAGATATCTGGTAGCCGTTGCCGAGCATCGGCATTTCAGCAAGGCGGCCGAGGCCTGTTTCGTTACCCAGTCGACCTTGAGTATGGCGATTCGGGAACTGGAGCAGCAACTTGGCGTGGTGATCTTTGAGCGCAATCGCAAGTCGGTGCTGATCACGCCGGTGGGGGAAAAACTGCTTGCCCAGGCGCGGGCGATTCTTGGAGAAGTCGAGGATTTCGTGAGTCTGGCCCGGGCCGAAAAAGGCTCGCTGAACGGTGAAATCCGGCTCGGCGTCATTCCCACAATCGGGCCTTTCCTGCTGCCGAAGATGCTCGGCGAATTGCGTCAGGTTTACGGCAAGCTGCGGCTTTATCTGAAGGAAGAAATCAGTTCGCGCCTGGCTGTCATGTTGAAGCAGGGTCAACTCGACGTGCTGGTGCTGGCCTTTCCCTATCCCTTGCGCGACGTGGAATCCGTGACCCTGTTCGACGACGAGTTCGTGCTTTGCATGCCTCCCGGGCATTCGCTGGAGAAGCTGAAATCGGTGCGGCAGAAACAATTGCGCGGGGAGGCGCTGCTGTTGCTCGAAGAAGGCCATTGCCTGCGCGACCACGCGCTCGAAGCCTGCGAGTTGCAATCGGCCGAAACCAACCTGGTGTACCAGGGCACCAGCCTGCATACGCTGGTGCAGATGGTCGCGGGCGGTCTCGGCCTGACCTTGCTGCCCGCCATGGCGGTAGCGGGCGATGTGCTCGGCGACACCGGACTGTCGCTGCGCCGTTTCAGTTCGGAAAAGGTATGCAGGCGTATCGGCATGGCCTGGCGCAATTCCGATCCGCGCCGGGACGAGTATCGCATCCTGGCCGAATTCATCAGCCAACGCTGCTCGCCTTCGGCCACATCGGATTCCTCCCGTAGATGAGCGATAGCCTGCTGCAATTGCAACTGTGGCATCTGCGAATCGGGGATGTTTCCGATTCGGACCTGCGCCTCGGCCTGTCCTGGCTCAGCGCGGAGGAGCTCGATTATTTTCGCGATTGCGCCGCGCAATTGCGCAAGCGGCAATTCGCCCTCGGCCGGCTGCTGCTGCGCGGCGCGCTTTCCCATCTCGAAACCAGCCGCGCGCCCGGCGAATGGCAATTTGTCGAGGGTCCCCATGGCAGGCCGGCTCTGGCGCCCGATGAACCGTTCATCGGTTTCAATCTGGCACATTCCGGCGATCGCGTCGTACTCGTTACCGGACCGTTGCAAAGGCTGGGTATCGACCTTGAGTACGGGCTGAAACAGCGCAAGGTCGAACGGCTCGCCAGACGCTGGTTCAATCCGTCCGAACTGACGGAGCTGATGCAACTCGAGCCTTCCGGGAGGCAACAGTGGTTCTACCGGCTCTGGACCTTGAAGGAAGCCTGGAGCAAGGCGCGCGGCGAAGCGCTGGCGTCCTCGATGCGGCGCATCACGGTGGCCGGAGCCGGCGCAGGAGATTTCGCCGTGGCGGTAACCGGCCCGGACGCCGGCCGCTGGCAATTCTTCCGGATCCAGGCGGCTCCCGGATTCCATTGCGCCCTGGCTTGTCAAAGCGATGCGGAGATCAGGCTGGCGTCACGCCGCATGTCGGGGTTGGCCCGGTTCGATGCAATTGAAAGTCAGATTCTTTGTGAGGCCCGGTCGGCGTAGCGCGCAAAAACGCTCAGCATTCGCCTAAGTCCGCAAGCATTTCCAACGTGCGTTCGTGCAGGAATTCGTCCCAGGCATTGCCAATGGGCAATTCGCGCGCAACTCGCAACAAGCGCAAGGCCCGGTCTCCGTAGCGCCGCTCGCTCAACAGCAGCAGCGAGTATCCGGTTTCCAGTTGGACAACCTTGAGTTCGGGGCCGTATTCGAGCGCAAGTTCGATATGTTCGAGGGCTCTCGCGCTCGAAGCGCCGAACAGCAGGCGTGAGATGATTCCGGCCTTGTCCAGGGCTTCCGCATGCCAGACTGCGATGCCGAGATGCGCCATCGCCGATTCCGGGTCGAGTTCCGCCGCCGTCTCCACCGCGTCGCGCACTCGCGTTACATAACGATTGCCGAGCACTTCGATAACACCGACGACCTGGGCGTAGCGGCCCATGGCGTGGGCGAGTTGCAGATGCGCCTGCACGTTTTGCGGGTCGAGCCTGACCGCTTCCACGCCGTAGTCGGTCGCGCGGGCGAATATGTCTTCCCGTTCCTGGCCGGGGGTGGCGATGTGATAGCCGTAGACCGCCAGCGAATCCGCCGCCAAAGCGTAACCGTCGGAGGTATTCAGCCCCGCGGCCATGTCCGCGGCTTCGAGGAAGTTGCCTTCGTCATAGGCCATCCGCGCCGCTTCCAGGCTCTGGGCATGGAAGGACCCGCCGGCGAAGCAGGCGGTCGCCACGCAGGCAATACGGATTAACCGGAGAATTGCGCGGATTCTTGTTTTTCTAGCCGAGAACATATTCCAGGACGAATTTCGAACCGTAGAATCCGACTACCAGCAATACGAAGCCGGTCAGTGTACCCCGAATCATGGTGGTTCCGCGCCATCCCAGGCGATGATGTCCCCAGAGCAGGACCGCGAACAGCAACCAGGCGAGCACGGTGAAGAAGCTCTTGTGAATGATGCCGTCCATGCTCCACACGTCGTCGATGAAAAAAACGCCGGCGACGATCGCCAGACTGAGCAGGATTTCACCGGCCCAGAGCAATTCGAGCAGAAAGGCTTCCATGTCCTGCAGCGGCGGCAGCCTGGCGAGCAGGCCGCCGGCATGGCCGTGCTTGAGCTGGTAGTTCTGGTAAGACAGGAATACCGCCTGCAAGGCGGCGATGGAAATGAATCCGTAAGCGAGCACCGACAATAGCACATGGCCGCCGGAAGCCGGACTGAGGCTGGTGGTCGGGAAACTGCTGCCGATGGTCAGGGACAGCAGGATGGTGGCGATGGCCAGCGGAAACAGTCCGAGGAAAAGGTTGTCGAGCGGTTTGCGCATGCTCGAACCGAGCACGAGCACGGATATCGCCAGCGCGATCAGGGTGCTGATCTGGGTGATGCCGAAGTGATAGCCGTCGGCCATACGGACGATTTCCCAGGCGCTGACGGCATGGGAAAGTACGGCAACCAGACCGCAGAACAGGATCAGCGAGCGGGTATTCCAGTCGCTTCGCAGCCGCTGCAATTGCAACGCAAAGGCCAGACCGTAGAAGCCTGCGGCGAACAATCCGGCGATCACGCTGAGATCCGGCATTTCCCTGGCGCCATTGAGCGATAACAGGCGGAAAAGTGTCGCATATGTCCCGGCGCGGTTGAAGCGCTTTTTCCGGCCCTGTTTCCGGTGGGGGCGGTTCGCTATACTGGCGCCTTTTTCGCCGGGGCCGCGAAGTGTTCGAAAATCTTTCCAAGCGACTTTCCGCCACGTTCCGCAGCATCAGCGGCAAGACCGCGCTGAACGAAGGCCAGGTCGAGACGGCCTTGCGCGACGTGCGCCGGGCGCTGATCGAAGCCGATGTCGCGCTGCCGGTGGTAAAGGAGTTCATCGACCGGGTGCGCGTACGGGCGACGGGCCGGGAAATCACCGCCAGCCTGACGCCGGGCCAGACCCTGCTCAAGATCGTCCAGGCCGAACTCGAAGCGGTCATGGGTCCGGCCGGCGCCGAACTCGAATTGCGCGCCGTCCCGCCCGCGGTCATCCTGATGGCGGGCCTGCAGGGTTCGGGCAAGACCACCACGGTGGCGAAACTCGCGTCCTGGCTCAAACGGGAGCGAAAGAAGCGAGTCCTGGTCGCCAGCGCCGACGTGTATCGCCCGGCGGCGATCGGTCAACTGGAAACCCTCGCGGCCCAGGTCGAGGTGGAGTTCTTTGCCGGCGACAGCAGCCGCGGCGCGCTGGCCATTGCCGCCGCGGCGCTGAAGGAAGCGAAAAAGCAGTTCGTCGACGTGCTTATCGTCGACACCGCGGGCCGGCTCGCCATCGACGACGAAATGATGCTGGAAATCCGCCGGTTGCACGAAACGCTGAAGCCCGTGGAATCGCTGTTCGTGGTCGATGCCATGACCGGCCAGGACGCCGCCAATACCGCCCGCGCCTTCGGCGACGCGCTGCCGCTTACCGGCGTGGTGCTGACCAAGGCCGACGGCGACGCCCGGGGCGGCGCCGCGCTGTCGGTGCGCCATGTCACCGGCAAGCCGATCAAGTTCATCGGCACGGGCGAGAAACCCGACGCCCTCGAAGCCTTTCATCCCGAGAGAATCGCTTCGCGCATTCTCGGCATGGGCGACATGATGTCGCTGATCGAGGAGGCCGAACGCAAGGTCGACAGGAAGAAAGCCGCCCGCATGGCGCAAAAGGTCAAGAAGGGCAGGGGCTTCGACCTCGATGACATGCGCGAGCAATTGCGCCAGATGCGCAACATGGGCGGCGTGGCCGGAATCATGGACAAACTGCCCGGAATGGGCGCCTTGCCGCCGGGCGCGGCCGGCATGATGGACGAACGTCAACTGGTCCGCATGGAAGCGGTGATCAACTCCATGACTCCGCGCGAGCGCAGCAACCCGGCGATCATCAACGGTTCGCGCAAACGCCGCATTCTGCAAGGCGCCGGCGCGCAGATCCAGGACCTCAATCGCCTCCTCAAGCAGCACAAGACGATGCAAAAAGCCGCCCGCAAGATGAAAGGCGGCAATCTGCAGAAACTCATGAACCAACTCCCCGGCGCCCCCGGCCCCGGCCGCTTCCCCGGCGGCGGCAATTTCCCGCGGTTCTGACGATACCGGATCCGTCTTTCATTGCCTGCCGAATTGCCTTAGAATAGCCGCCTTTTTTGTCCGGGCCGGATTGATGCGCCAGAGAGCGAAGATTCAGGCGGCCGGATTTCGACAGGAACTGATTATGGTAACGATTCGTCTGGCGCGTGGCGGGGCGAAGAAGCGGCCGTTCTACCACATCACCGTCGCCGACGTGCGCTCGCCGCGCGACGGCCGGTTCATTGAACGCATCGGATTCTTCAATCCCGTGGCCCGCGGCCGGGAAGAGCGTCTGCGGCTGGACCTTGAGCGAATGGAATACTGGAAGTCTCAAGGCGCGCAGATCACTCCCAGGGTCGCCACTCTGGCAAAGGACGCACAAGAGTACGCACAAGAGGACGCACAAGAGAACGCGCAAGCCCGGGACACGCAAGCGGCAGCTTCCTCCGAGAGCTGAACTGCGGCGCAATGGCGCGGGACATCGACCCAGGCCGGCCCCGAATTGTCATAGGAAGAATTGGCCGGACCCATGGCGTCAAGGGCTGGGTGAAGCTGCAATCCTGGACCAGCCCCGCGGAGAACATTCTCGAATACGCCCACCTGCTGATTGAAACGGAAAACGGGCCCCGGCGCTTGCGTATCGACCACAGCCGGTGGCAGGGCAGCAACCTGCTGGTGCATTTCGAGGATTACGACGAACCGGAAATCGCACGGGCTCTAACCGGATGTGAGGTCGCGGTAGAAGCTTCCGAGTTGCCCGAACTGGAAACGGGAGAATATTACTGGCATCAGTTGCAGGGATTGCAGGTGATCAATCTGGCGGGGGAGAACTTCGGGCGGGTCAGCCACCTGCTCGAGACCGGCGCGAACGACGTGCTTGTCGTAGAACCCGAAGCCGGCAGCATGGACGACCGCCAGCGCCTGATTCCCTTCGTTCGGGAGCGGGTGGTGTGGAATGTGGACCTGGAAGCCGGCACGATCGAAGTCGATTGGGGCGCGGATTTCCTGGCCCGGAAGTGACATGCGGGGAGTGACATGCGGGTCGATATCGTCACGCTGTTTCCGGAAATGTTTACCGCCCTGGGCGAGTACGGAGTGACGGGCAGGGCGGTCGGGCAGGGACTGGTCGAACTGGCTTACTGGAACCCGCGCGACTATGCCCGTGACCGGCATCGCACGGTGGACGACCGGCCCTTCGGGGGCGGCCCGGGGATGCTGATGAAGACGGCGCCGCTGCTCGACTGCCTGGCGGCGGCGCAGCAGGAAGGCAGGGGCAGGGTGATTTACCTGTCGCCCCAGGGCCGGCGGCTTGACCACGAGACGGTCGCGCGGCTGGCTTCGATGCCGAAACTGGTGCTGCTTTGCGGCCGTTACCAGGGCATCGACCAGCGCGTGATCGACAGCGCGGTCGATGAGGAAGTGTCGCTGGGAGATTTCGTCATCAGCGGCGGCGAACTGGCGGCGATGGCCTTGATCGACGCGGTCATCCGCCTGTTGCCGGGCGCCCTTGGCGACGAAGACAGCGCCAGGAGCGACAGTTTCGCCGACGGCCTGTTGCTCGGGCCGGAATATACGCGGCCCCGGGAAGTGGCCGGGGAAAAGGCGCCGGAAGTGTTGCTGAGCGGCGATCACGAGGCGATCAGGCGCTGGCGTCTGATGCAGAAACTCGGCACGACCTGGCGCCGCCGGCCGGATTTGCTGGCCGGCCGGGAGCTGAGCGAAGAGGAACGACAATTGCTGGACGAATATCGCGCCGGCATGAACAACAACTGAGATTGCGGGCCTTCGGGCCGCGCCGCCCGAGGAGCGAAGACGATGAGCAAGAACAAGATCATCCAGCAGATCGAACAGGAGCAGATGAACAAGGAACTGCCCGAATTCGGTCCGGGCGACACGGTCGTGGTGCAGGTTCGCATCAAGGAGGGCGAGCGCGAGCGAATCCAGTCATTCGAGGGCGTGGTTATCGGCGTACGCAATCGCGGCCTCAATTCCGCGTTCACGGTACGCAAGATTTCCCATGGCGTCGGCGTCGAGCGCACGTTCCAGACCTACAGCCCCCTGGTCGCCGGCGTCAAGGTCAAGCGCCGCGGCGATGTGCGCCAGGCCAAGTTGTACTATCTGCGCAAGTTGAGCGGCCGCGCCGCGCGCATCGCCGAAAAGCTGGACAAGAAACCGCAAGCCGAAGCCTGACCCATCGCGGGCTGGCCCCGGCAATCCGTCCGGTTTATCATTGGTCTTTTCCCCGGAGGTCCAGTGAAAATGAAACCTTTCGGCAAATCCCGCATCTTTTCCGCGTGCGCGGTCCTGTTGATCGGCATGCTGGCACAGCCCGTCTTCGCCCAGAACGAATCCTTGCGCGAGCGGCTGCATGAATCCATCGTCGTCGCTTCGGGCAGCCAGTTGGAAATCGTCAATATCAAGCCCACGCCCCTCGACACGATTTATGAAGTGGAACTGAACACCGGGGAATTGCTGTACTCCGACGCTTCCGGCGAATACCTGTTTGCCGGCGACCTGTACCAGACCACGCCGGACGGCCTGCTCAACCTGTCCATTGCCACTCGCCAGGAAGCGAACCTGCGAAAGGTCTCGGCCATACCCGACGAGGAAGCGATCATCTACGAACCCGAGGGCGAAGTGAAAGCGACATTGACGGTGTTCACCGACGTCGATTGCGGTTATTGCCGTCAACTGCACGGTGAGCGCGAGCAATTGCTCGATTTCGGCATCCGCCTGCGCTATCTCGCCTATCCGCGCGGCGGCGAAAATGCGATTTCCTACGACAAGATGATTTCGGTCTGGTGTTCGGAAGACCGCCACCGCTCGCTGACCCAGGCCAAGAACGGACAGAATCTTCCCATCCGCGATTGTGATTCGCCGGTGATGGCGCATTACGACCTGGGCAACCAACTGGGCATTCAGGGCACGCCTGCCCTGGTTTTTCCCGATGGACGCCTGATTCCCGGATACATGGACGCCCCCAGTCTCGCGGCGATGCTGGGAATCGAATAATTCGCCGGCCATCTCATCCGGTATAATCCGCGCCTCTTGATTCGGCGCGGAAATCTTCTTCAATGCAAGCACCCGTCAAGGTAGGAATCTGTGGTCTTGGCACCGTCGGCGGGGGCAGTTTGCGCCTGCTGCGCGGCAATGCCGATGAAATCGCGCGCCGCGCCGGCTTGCCGATCGAAGTCGTGCGCGTGGCGACGCGGCGGCC
The DNA here is from genome assembly GCA_022822865.1 of Pseudomonadales bacterium. GTDB lineage: Bacteria > Pseudomonadota > Gammaproteobacteria > Pseudomonadales > Pseudohongiellaceae > UBA9145. The sequence continues at coordinate 62,204 of JAJDYJ010000039.1, forward strand.
CGAGGCGGCGAAAGAGACGGTAACGATCGATTCCGGGATCGCCCTCGGCAACGACCCCTTCGCAGTCGTAAACGATGACGATGTACAAGTCGTCGTGGAAACCATGGGCGGCTTCGAGCCCGCTTTCGACGTGGTCAGCCAGGCGCTGGCCAACGGCAAGCAGGTCGTTACCGCCAACAAGGCGCTGATCGCCGAACGCGGCAACGAACTGTTCGAAATCGCTGAACGGCATGGAACGACCCTGGCCTTCGAGAGCAGCGTAGCCGGCGGCATCCCCATCATCAAGACCATGCGCGAGGGGCTTGCCGCCAACCGCATCGATTGGCTGGCCGGAATCATCAACGGCACCGGCAATTTCATCCTGAGCGAAATGGCGGCCGGCGGGCGCACCTTCGAGGACGTGCTCGCCGAAGCGCAGGAACTCGGTTACGCCGAAGCGGATCCGAGTTTCGACGTGGACGGCACCGACGCGGCCCACAAGCTCACGATCATGGCGTCCATCGCATTCGGCATTCCCCTGCAATTCGCCGCCACGTATACCGAGGGGATCAGCGCGCTCGTGCCCGAAGACCTCGCCTACGCCGAAGAACTCGGCTATCGCATCAAGCACCTGGGCATCGCCAGGCGCACCGCGACGGGGGTCGAGTTGCGCGTACACCCCACCCTGATCAGCAAGCGCTGGCTGCTGTCCGAAGTGGCCGGCGTGGACAACGCCATCGTCGTCAAGGGCCACGCTGTCGGCACGACCATGTACCAGGGTCCGGGCGCCGGGTCCGACGCCACCGCCTCGGCGGTAGTGGCCGACATCGTCGATATCGCCCGCCAGCTTCGCGCCGGCGCCGCGCAACCGCTCGTGCCCGCCTTGCACTATCACGGCGCGGCCTCGGAGCTTCCCATCGCGCCGATAGACGGCATCGAATCCGAATGCTATCTGCGCATTCCGGTGCTCGACCGCATGGGAGTGATGGCCAGGATCACGCGGGTGCTCGAACAGCACGCCATAAGTATCGAGGCGGTGATCCAAAAGGAGGTCCACGGCGGCAGCGTTCCCGTCGTGTTGCTTACCCATGCGGCGCCGGACGGGAACATGAACGCCGCCATCGCCGAACTCGGCTCGCTGCCGGACGTCGTCGGTCCGATCGGCCGGATCCGGGTGGCGCCCTTTTCCGCCGGGGAATGACAGGTGGAGTATCTCAGCACCCGCGGCGGCTGTTCCGGTCAGACATTCGAAGACGTTCTGCTGACCGGGCTCGCGCCGGACGGGGGCCTGTTCGTTCCGGCCGAATTACCCCGCTTCTCCGCTTCCGATCTGGCGCAGATGCGCGATCTGTCCTATGCCGAACTCGCCTGGCGGATCGTTTCGATGTTCACCGCCGGCGCTTTTCCCGAAGACGATCTGCGCCGCATGATCGAGGAGGCTTACGCCGGCTTTTCCCATCCCGAAATCGCGCCGCTGACGGCCCTCGGCGACGGCGAATACGTGCTTGAGCTGTTCCATGGCCCGACGCTGGCCTTCAAGGACTTCGCCTTGCAGGTGCTCGGCCGGATGCTCGATCACGTACTGCGGCGCAGGGGCAGGCGCGTACTCATCCTCGGGGCCACATCGGGCGACACCGGCTCGGCGGCGCTCGAAGGTTGCCGCCATTCCGCCCAGGTCGATATCTGTATTCTCCATCCCCACGAGAAGGTCTCCGAAGTGCAACGCAAGCAGATGACCACGGTGCCGGGCGACAACGTCTTCAATCTGGCGGTCGAGGGCAGCTTCGACGATTGCCAGAGCCTGGTGAAGGCCGCCTTCGCCGACCAGTCCTTTCTGCCCGCCGACCGGCAACTCGTGGCGGTGAACTCGATCAACTGGGCGCGCATCGTCATGCAGATCGTCTATTACATCCATGCCGGCCTGCGGCTCGGCGCCCCGGAGCGGGCGGTTTCGTTCTCGGTGCCGACGGGAAACTTCGGCGATATCTATGCCGGCTACCTGGCCCGGGAGATGGGTCTGCCGGTGAAGCGGCTGATCGTCGCCACCAACGAGAACGACATCCTGCATCGTTTCATCGGCGGCAACGAATATTCGATCGCGCCGCTCAAGCATACTTTTTCGCCCAGCATGGACATACTCGTTTCCAGCAATTTCGAACGATACCTGTTCGATCTGCTGGATCGCGACAGCAAGGCCCTCGCGCAATTCATGGCCGACGGGGCCGCGGGCAGGGCGAGCCTGTTCGACGCGCGCTGGCGGGCCATGCGCGAAGTTTTCGACAGCGCCAGCGCCGATGATGCGACGACTTGCGCCACCATCGCCGAGGTCCGGCGCGACCATGGCGTCCTGCTCGATCCGCATACCGCGGTCGGCGTCCGCGCCGCGCGCGCCACGCGAGAAAGTTGCGGCGACCCGGAAACGCCGATGATTTGTCTTGCAACCGCGCATCCGGCCAAGTTCGCCGAGGCGGTTACCGCCGCCGGTCTGCCGGCGCCGGAGTTGCCCGAGCGCCTGCAACGCCAGTTCCGGCGCCCGGAGCGCTATCGCGTGGTCAAGAACGATCTGGCCACGCTTACCGGGATTTTGGGCGGACTCGCGTCTTGAACGCGACGACTCTGATCCGGCGCCAGGCGGCGGACCTCCCCTGGCCCGGCGAGATGCATCCGCTGCTGCGCCGCGTATACAGTCAGCGTGGCGTGACCGGGCCGGAAGAAGTGGAACTGGGGCTTGTGAAACTGGCGCCGCCCGAATCGCTCAAGGGCATCGACGAAGCCGTCGAGCTGCTGCTCGCCGCCTTGCGCGGGCAATGGAAAATCCTGCTTGTCGGGGATTTCGACGCCGATGGCGCCACGAGTTGCGTATTGGCGCTTGACGCCTTGCACGGCTTTGGTTTCGATCATCTCGACTACATCGTTCCGAACCGCTTCGAATACGGCTACGGGCTGACGCCGGCCATCGTCGAACTCGCCCGCGCCCGCAATCCCGATCTGCTGATCACCGTCGATAACGGCATTTCGAGCCTGGACGGGGTGGCGGCCGCGAGCGACGCCGGCCTGAAAGTCCTGATCACCGACCATCATCTGCCCGCCGCGCAATTGCCCACGGCCGACGCCATCGTCAATCCCAATCAGCCGGGTTGCGCCTTTCCGGCCAAGAACACCGCCGGCGTCGGCGTGATCTTCTACGTGATGCTCGCCTTGCGCCGCCGCTTGCGCGAAATGAACTGGTTCGGGAACGAAGGACCGCCCGAGCCGAACCTGGCCGAACTGCTCGACCTCGTGGCCGTCGGCACGATCGCGGACGTCGTCTCCCTTGATCGCAACAATCGCATCCTCGTGCACGAAGGGCTGCGCCGTATTCGGGCCGGCAGAGCCAGACCCGGCGTCCGCGCCCTGCTCAAGGTCGCGGAGCGCAATTACGCGAATGCCGTTGCCGCGGATCTGGCCTTCGGCGTCGCGCCGAGGCTGAACGCCGCGGGCCGCCTGACCGACATGTCCACCGGCATCGAATGCCTGCTGGCCGAAGACGAACGTTCCGCCGGCGAACTCGCCGGGGCGCTTGATGAGATCAATCGGGAGCGCCGGGAAATCCAGGCGGAAATGGATGAGCAAGCCACCGGACTCGTGGCGCAGTTCATGGCGTCGCCGCAGGAATTGCCGGCGGGACTTTGCCTGTACGAGCCGGGCTGGCATCAGGGCGTCGTCGGCATCGTGGCCTCGCGAATCAAGGACCGGCTGCACCGGCCCGTGATCGCCTTTGCCGCCAACGGTGAAAACGCGCAGGGAGAACTCAAGGGTTCCGGCCGCTCGATCAGGGGATTTCACATGCGCGATGCGCTCGACGCAATCGCCAGCCGTCATCCCGGTCTGGTCACACGCTTCGGCGGTCATGCCATGGCCGCGGGCCTGAGCCTGGAAGCGGACCGGATCGAGGAATTCCGCGCGGCTTTCGCCGAGGAAGCCGCCCGGCAACTTCAGCCCGGACAACTCGAAGCGAAACTGTACAGCGACGGGCAACTCGAACCGCAATGGTTCAGTCTCGAAGTCGCCCAGATGCTGCGCAACGCCGGCCCCTGGGGCAAGGATTTCCCGGAACCGGTGTTCGACGGACGTTTCCACCTGCGGCGCCAGCAACCGCTCAAGGAAAAGCACCTGCGCATGACCTTGAGTCCGCTGGAAGACCCGAACGTGCAAGTCGAAGCCATTGCCTTCAACGTCGAAGACTGGCCCGACCCAAAGGCCACCGAAATCAGCCTCGCCTATCGTCTTGACGTCAATGAATTCCGCGGTGAACGCAACCCGCAATTGGTAGTAGAGCAGTTTTTGACTGAAACTCTCCCGGATTGAAGCCCGTAATGTTACCCTTTGCCACAAAATTCGGGCGCGATTCGCGTAAAATCAATCTGATGCGTCAAGCGCAAGCAATACGGAACTGACGTGATGTCGAAAACCCTGGCCCGGCTCTCTGCCTTGCTCGTGTTCAGCCTTGCCGGCTTCGGGCTCAAGGCCCAGGTGCACAGCACCGAGCAGATCGAAGTCGAACTCGTCGCCGAGACCACGACCGTGGTTCCGGGCGAAACCTTGTGGCTTGGCATCCGTCTCGACCCGATCGAGAACTGGCATACCTACTGGAAGTTCGGCGGCGACAGCGGCGAGGCCACCAGCACGAGCGACTGGCAATTGCCCGCGGGCATGTCCGACGACGACATCGGCGACATCGTCTGGCCGATTCCCGAATGGACGCCTTTCCTCGATTCCGGCCTGGTGACTTTCACCTATGGCCACGAAGTCTTTCTGCCGTTGCCGGTTTCGATTCCGGCGGACTTCCAGGACGATGCGTTCGCAGCCGAGACCACCATCGACTGGCAGGTTTGCGAAGTCATCTGCATTCCCGGCAGCGCGCGCTTCGCCGTTTCCCTGCCCGTGGCGGATTCGCTCGAAACCGACGAGCGCTGGCGCGAGGGCTTTGCCGGCGCCCGCGCCAATACGCCGGTTCCGTTCGGCGAACACGACCTGATCGCGCAATTCAATCACCACGACGGCAAGGTGAGCGTCATGGTGCAGGCGCCCGATGCGCGCTTCGCCGAAGTCGACGAAGCGTGGTTCTTCCCGACTCGCGCCCGCGTCATGAAATACGCGCCTTATCGCGACGTGATGCTGGAAGACTCGCGCATCCGGATCTCCACCGAACAGCACAACCGCTATCCCGCCGACATGACCGAACTCGACGGCATGCTCGCCTGGATCGACGAAGAAGGCGCCTGGCACGGCTACGATCTGCGGCCGACCCTGACGAGCGTCGCCTGGGGCCATAGCATCGAAGTCGAACTGATCGCGGAAACCGCCAATATCGTTCCCGGCGAAACCGCCTGGCTCGGCCTGCGGCTCGATCCGGCGGAGCATTGGCACACCTATTGGAAGATGGGCGGCGACAGCGGCGAGCCGACCAGCCTCAACGAATGGGATGCGCCGGCGGGCACGCAGATCGGCGAACTGCAGTTTCCCGCGCCGTCCTGGCTGCCGTTCTACGATACCGACCTGGTCAATTTCGGCTACGAGGAACAGGTGCTGCATCCGGTCGCGGTGACGATTCCCGCGGACTACGAAGGCGATTCGGTCGAACTTTCCACCCTGGCGTACTGGAACGTCTGCGACCTGATCTGCATACCGGGCGAGCAGCGTTTGAGCATCACCTTGCCGGTGGGCGAAATGCCGCAGACCGATACGGCAAACGCCGAATTGTTCGCCGACGCCCGGGAGCAATTGCCTGCCGCCGATCACGATATCCGTCCCTTGATCGCGGTGGCTGGCGAGCGCGTCAGTCTGGGTTTCGAATCGCCCACGCTGAATTTCAACGGCGTCACCGACGCCTGGTTCTTCCCCGAGCAGCGCCGGGTAATCAAGCCGGGGCCGCTGCGCGACGTGGCGGTAGAGTCCAATCTCCTGCAGATCACTCACCAGCAGCCGCGCCGCATGCTGGATGATCTGAACGGATCGGTCTATGGCACGCTCGTGCTCGAAAACACCGAAGGCGAACGCACGGCCTATGATTTCGTCAATCCCGCGGGCATCGCCAACGCGACGACGCTGGCGTCGATGGCGGCGGACATCGGCGGCGGCGACACCGGCCTCGGCGGATTGCCGCTTTACCTGCTGGGCGCCTTGCTCGGCGGCATGATTCTCAACCTGATGCCTTGCGTGTTTCCGGTGCTGTCGCTGAAAGCGTTGAGTTTCGTCGCCGCATCGGGCGAAACCGCCCGGCACCAGCGCAACGAAGGTCTGGCCTATACCGGGGGCATTCTCGTTTCCTTCGTATTGCTCGCCTCGGCGCTGATTGCCCTGCGCGCGGCAGGGGAGCAGGTCGGCTGGGCGTTCCAGTTCCAGCAGCCCTGGTTTCTCGCCTTCATCGTCTACCTGTTCTTTACCCTCGGTCTGAGCCTGTCCGGCGTGTTCGAGATCGGCACCGGAATGATGGGGGTCGGCAACAATCTGACCATGCAGAAGGGCTACAAGGGTTCGTTCTTCACCGGCGTATTGGCGACCATAGTCGCAACGCCCTGCACCGCGCCTTTCATGGGTCCCGCGCTCGGATTCGCCCTGACCCAGCCCTGGCTCGTGGCGATGCTCGTATTCCTTGCGCTCGGCTTCGGCATGGCCTTGCCGATTCTCGTGCTTTCGTTCATGCCCGCGCTGACGCGCTTCCTGCCGCGCCCGGGCGCCTGGATGAACACCTTCAAGCAATTCATGGCCTTCCCGCTCTACGCATCGGCCGTTTTCTTCCTGTGGGTGCTCGGCAACCAGGTCGGCGTCATGGGCATGTCGCTGGTACTCGGCGTATGCATTCTGCTGGCGCTCTCGGCCTGGCTGTACCAGCGCCGCCATGCGGTGGGGCCGATCATGCGCACCGCCAATCTCGCGGTCGGCGTCGCCACATTGTTTCTGGCCGGCTACCTGATGCAGACGCCGTTCCTGCAGACCATGGCCCAGCCGGATGCCGACCTGGCCCAGGACGCAAACGCCGATTTCGAACCTTTCAGCAGCGTCCGGCTGGCTGAATATCGCGCCGGCGGCACGCCGGTGTTCGTCAACATGACCGCCGACTGGTGCATTACCTGCCTGGTCAACGAACAAAGCAGCCTCGGCGCCGAGCGCGTGAAACAGTCCATGGCGGACAACGACGTCGTCTACATGAAAGGCGACTGGACCAACGAGGATCCGGAAATCACCGCCGTGCTCGAAGAGTTCAGGCGGCCTTCGGTGCCCTTGTATGTGCTGTATCCCGGAGACCCGGCCGGCGAGCCGGTAATCCTTCCGCAGATACTGACGCCGGCGATTCTCGACGACGCCTTCAGCGCGATCTGACTCCGCTACGGGAAACAAGGGCCAACCAGGATGACAAGGATCGTGCGAATTCTCCTGCTCCCGCTCATGCTGCTGCTTGCCCTGCCTGTACCGGCCCAGCAGCTCGATTTCACTTCCGTCGACGGCGCGGCGCAGCGTTTGCCGCGGCTGCACAGTTTGCTTGTCCAGCACGAAGGCGAGCTGGTGTTCGAAAAGTATTACAACGGCGCCAGGGCGAACCGGCCGGCGAACATGAAGTCGGCATCCAAGAGCGTCATTTCCGCGCTGGTGGGAATCGCCATCGAAGAAGGCTTCATCGAATCGGTAAACAGCACCCTGGCGGAGTTTTTCCCCGAATATCTCGAAAGCGAGGATTACGCCGAGAAGCGACGAATCACGGTGGAAAACCTGCTCACGATGCAGTCGGGCCTGGAAACCACGAGCAACCGCAATTACGGCCGCTGGGTCGCAAGCCGGGACTGGGTGAAATTCGCGATCGATCAGCCGCTCGTCGCACGGCCCGGCACGAGAATGCTTTACAGCACCGGCAGCACGCATCTGCTTTCGGCTATTCTGACCCGCGCGTCAGGTATGGACGCCAAGCGGTTCGCGCAGGAATATCTGACGAGTCCCATGGGCTATTCGATGTCCTATTGGCCCCAGGATCCCCAGGGCATTTATTTCGGCGGCAACGACATGGAAATGACGCCGCGGCAGATGCTTGCCTTCGGCGCCATGTATCTGAACGAAGGGATGCATGGCGAGACCCGGGTCGTACCGGAAGAATGGGTGACCGCGTCGCATCGGCCCCGCGCGCGTTCCCCGCGAGGCCAGGGCCGTTTCTACGGCTATGGCTGGTGGCTGCGCGATCTGGCGGGCATGCAGGTGCCGGTAGCCTGGGGCTATGGCGGCCAACTCATCTTCGTGGTCGAGGATCTCGACCTGGTTGTGGTCGCCACGTCCGACAGCAATCCCGGTCCGACGCGCCGCGGCCATCTCGGCCGCCTCTACGACCTCGTCGAAGACCACATCCTGATGCCCGTGCGCTTCGCCTCCAGCGTCGGCCCCTGACTTACGTTGCACCTCTCGAATGATGGGAGGACAGCAGATAGCGATACAGTCTCATCGCCAGCCGCGTTTCGCGCTCTTCGAGCCATTGCCGGATTTCCCGCCCCAGCACCATAACGCTGCCTGATTCGTCGGCGACGATCGATGCGGCTTTCGAATCCACGCGATGCAAGGGCAAGACCAGGTCTCCCACGCCACATTGGCACAGGCGTGCGCCGCCGTCGTCGTATGCCGAGGCGCGACCCTCGATCAGAATCTGCAGTTCGTTCTCTTCCGACGCAAGAAATTTATCTCCGGGCTCGAAATTCCGCGTTTCCGACCAGGGCGCCAACGCCTCGATCAGTTCCTCGAACAGCGCCCGTCTTTCCAGAAATCGGTCGAGGTCTTCGGCGGTACGGCTCAGGAGCGAGGCCCTCTTCTCGTCCGCGGCCCCGGAATCGGATTTCCAGGCCTCGATGGCGAAGTCCTCGCATTTCTCCATCGCACGGTCCTCATCGGGTTCGATTTTCACTTGTCTGAATGTCTCCGCCGGGACGTTTCTTTTCAGCCCCGACCGCAAGGATTCCGAAGGCGAACTCAAGACGATGCGCACCCCATCGGCGACCGCGGTCCGCATGAATCTGCCGAGCACGTTGATCGCCGAAAAGTCGAAACCCGAAACGGCTTTCATATCCAGAATCAGACAAACCGGGGGAACAGGGCCTTCCAGCGACTGCTTCAGATTCGCTACCAGCGGCCAGGCGCTGCCGAAAAACAGGTAACCGCGCAAGCGGTAGCCGTGAATTCTTTCCCCGCTTTCCAGCAGGATGGCGCGGTCCGGAGGCGGTCTGGCCTTGTTGCTGCGATGATCGCGTCCGCTGAATCGACCGGCGATCGGATCCACGCGGCTCAAGCGCAGGACGAATAACACGAGGGCGGCGAGCAATCCGGTAACGACGCCTTCGATCAGCCCGAAGACGACGATGACGACAAAGATCAGCGCAACTATGGCGTATTCCGGGGCGGGCAGCCGTTGGCGGCTCCGCAGCAATCCCTGATCGATCATCCCGGCGCCGGCGAAAACCAGCATGCCGGCAATCAGCGCGGCGGGAATGAACTCCAGCAGACTGTCGCCCAGAAACAAGCCTGCCCCGATTACCAGTGCACAGGTGATTCCGGTCAGGCGCGTCGAGGCGCCGAACAGTTTGCTGCGAAACGAGGCGGGAACGATCATGCAGACGAAAGCGCCGCCTCCGGCTCCGCTGAACGCGCTGGCGATGCCCGTTGCCCGAAACTCCCGGTCCCAGTCGAGTTCCTCGTTCAGCGCCATTTCCAGGCCGGCGAGGCTCATGACCACACAGACCAGGGCGACGAGAACCAGCACCAGCAGATTGGGAATCTGTCCCGGCATCGCGCTCCAGTCCACCAGCGCGATATCGGCGGGGCCGACAGGCGGCCACAAGGTTCCGTCCGCCGTGCCGGTCATCAGCAGGCCGGCGGCTCTCGCTTCGTCGCCGCTCATGCCCAGGGCGGCGAAGACGGCGTAACAGCCACTCACCGCAAGCGCCACGCTGATCGGCAGGATCAGGGGATTGCGCCAGCGCCGCATGGCCAGATACAGGGCAAGCCCATACAGGGCTCCGGGCGCCCAGATCCACACCTCCGATTCGATTGCGCCCAGCAACACGGCGCCGCCGATCCCGGCAACGAAGCCGCTGGCCACGGGATACGGTATGAAGCGAACCAGGTTGGCCAGACGCAGGTTTCCGATCAATGAGCAAAGCGCGGCGGAGAAGATTACCCCGATTACAAGAGCCGCCACGGTGGTGACGAACAGCGAGCGGCCCTCGGCATCGATCGTGGACCCGATGTCCGCCATCACGATCACGAGCGCGGGCGACAGCCCCGCTATCGCCCCGCGAAAGCCGCCGGTCAGCGCCAGGACCAGGCATCCCGCAAAGGCGCCGAAGAGTATCAGCCCGATTCTCTGGGAGGACCATGGCTGCAAGGGACCCGAAAAGATGAAACTCGCGAAGGCGATATGGCTCACCAGCAGGCCCAGTCCCGAGGTGGACCCCGCCGATAGTGCCGGAATCAGTCTGGAAGTCTCGAAATCCCGAACGGTCTCGCTGAGGGAATATCGCAATTTATTCTATCCGCATCAGGATGACGGATATGTTGTCCTTTCCGCCGTTGCGGTTGGCGCTGTCTACCAGTTTCGCGATACAGCGATCGATATCTTCGTGGTTGTAATTGAGGATGTCCTTTATCTCCCATTCGGCGACCATGTTGTAGAGCCCGTCGGAACACATCAGCAGCAAATCGCCGCCTTGCAATTCGTGTTCGAGGCGATCGATTTCGACCGCGTCGTGTATGCCCAGCGCTCGAGTGAGAATATGGTCGATATTGGTCAGCGAGAAGTTGTTATCCGGCATCGCGCCCTTGGCAAGCAGGTCGTTGATCAGTGTGTGGTCGTGCGACAACTGCTCCAGTTCCCGGTTGCGCAGCAGATACAGGCGCGAATCTCCCACGCATCCCGCCAGCATGCGCCGGCCGTCGATCCGGGCCGCGATCAGCGTCGTGCTCATGCCGTTATGGCACTTGTTCGCGTTGGCGGCGTGGAAAATCCTGAGATTGGCCGCGTCAATCGCGCGCAGCAATTCGTCGAACGAATTGCCGGTTTCGGCATTGAGCGGCCGGTCCGGACGCAATTCGGTCAATATCGATGTGACCGCCATGCACGACGCGACCTCGCCGGAAGCGCGGCCGCCAAGTCCGTCGGCGAGCACCGCCAGCGCGGCGCCTTCGTCAAAGCCGATGAAATCCTCGTTGTGCTCGCGCAGCATGCCGGTATCGGTCTTGCCGGCGATATGCAGCTTGAATTTCTTTCCCGTCATGAACAGGCCCCGATGTTTTCTATACAGTCCTGGTTTGCGTCCCTCGATTCCTCCGCTTGGCACCTTCTCGGCCTGACCGGAGGACGCCGCCGGGGCGCGGCTGCATCAAAGTCTAGCGCAAGCCGCCGTCTTTGTGGATATGAAATTTTCGTCGAATCGTATCGAATGGGGAAGGACAAAATATGATAATCTTCGCGGGTTTTGGAGAACGGCTTTATCCCTTGCCGGTTCCCGAAGGAAATTTCAGACGATGAAAGTGCCGAACTTCCTGGCCGTCGTGCTGCTGGTAGTCGTTATCTTCTACCTGCTGATTGTCGGCGAATTCCTGCTGCTGCCGCTGGTGATCGCGATCGCCCTCTGGTACCTGATCAATACCCTGGCCGCAACGCTGGGACGACTTTCCATCGGGCGTTTTTCGATTCCCGGGCCGATATGCCTGAGCTTGTCGATCCTGACATTTCTCGCGGCAATCTGGGCCGTGGTCAATTTTCTCAGTTCGTCGTTCGGCGGCGTCATGGAGATGGCGCCGGTATACCAGGAAAACCTGATTCGCCGGCTGGAATCGCTGTCGATTCCTTTCCTGGACGTCGGCGATTTCCAGGGCGAGAACTTCGGCCAGTTGATCGTCGACCAGATCGATCTGCCGAGTTACGCAGCCTCGCTGGCCGGGTCGGCGGCCGGAGTCCTGGCAAGCAGCAGCCTGATCCTGATCTACGTCGGTTTCCTGTTCTTCGAGCAGGGCCAGTTCAGGAACAAGATCGCTGCGCTGGTATCCGATCCCGGGAAGGAGAAGGAAGTAAGCGGGATTATCGACCGCATCCGCGACGACATCCAGAAATACATCACCATCAAGATGTTCACGAGTACGCTCACCGGCCTGCTCAGTTACGGACTCATGTTGCTGATGGGCGTGGATTTCGCCGGCGTCTGGGGACTGCTGATCTTCCTGCTCAACTTCATCCCGACCGTCGGCTCCATCATCGCCACCATGTTTCCCGCGATGATCGCACTGGCCCAGTCCGACGGTTATTTTCTGTTCTTCATGGTGCTGGGCGGCATCGGCGCCTTGCAGATGATGATCGGCAATGTTATCGAGCCGCGGCTGATGGGCAGTTCGTTCAATCTGAGCCCGATCGTCATTCTTCTGAACCTGGCGCTGTGGGGCACGATCTGGGGAATACCCGGCGCGTTTCTCTGCGTTCCGTTCCTGATCATCTTCACCATCGTCATGAGTCATTTCCCGAGGACTCGGCCCATCGCCATCATCCTTTCCAGTGACGGCGACCTGCGCGTACCACTCGAAGAGGCGCTGGAAACGTTTTCCTTCACCGGCGGAGACGGCAATGCGCCGATGCTCGGTTCGGACGACGAGCGCGACAAGAACGGCGATTGACGCCGTACCGGCCCGCCACGATGAACAGCGCCGACATACGCAAGAGTTTCCTTGACTATTTCGCCGGTCATGGCCACAAGGTATTGCCGAGCAGTCCGCTCGTGCCCGGCAACGACCCGACCCTGCTTTTCACCAATTCCGGCATGGTCCAGTTCAAGGATGTCTTCCTTGGCCGGGAAGCGCGGCCCTACAAGCGCGCGGTGACTTCCCAGCGCTGCCTGCGCGCGGGCGGCAAGCACAACGATCTGGAAAACGTCGGCTATACCGCGCGCCATCACACTTTCTTCGAAATGCTCGGCAATTTCTCCTTCGGCGACTATTTCAAGCGCGAGGCGATTCATTACGCCTGGGAGTTTCTTACCGTAAATCTCGGTCTGCCGCCGGAGAAACTCTGGGTGACGGTGTTTCGCGACGACGACGAGGCGGCGGATATCTGGCTGAACGAAATCAAGGTGCCCCCGGAACGTTTTTCGCGCATGGGCGAGAAGGACAATTTCTGGGCCATGGGCGATACCGGCCCTTGCGGCCCCTGTTCCGAAGTCTTTTACGATCACGGTCCGGAAGTCGCCGGCGGACCGCCCGGTTCGCCCGACGAAGACGGCGACCGCTATATCGAGATCTGGAACCTGGTATTCATGCAATTCGAGCGCAAGGATGACGGTTCGCTCGAACCCTTGCCGCGGCCGTCGGTCGACACCGGCGCCGGGCTCGAGCGCATTGCCGCGGTTATGCAGCATGTGCACAGCAACTACCGGATCGACCTGTTTCAGTCCCTGCTCAAGGACATTCGGGACATTACCGGCGCCGGCGACCTGGAAGACCCTTCCATGCGCGTGATCGCGGATCACATCCGCTCCTGCGCCTTCCTGGTCGCCGACGGCGTACTGCCTTCCAACGAAGGCCGCGGCTATGTGTTGCGCCGCATCGTTCGCCGTGCGATTCGCCATGGCCACCGGCTCGGCGTCAAGGACCTTTTCTTCCACAAGCTCGTGCAATCGCTGGCCAATGTAATGGGCGAGGCGTATCCCGAACTCGTCGAACAGCGGTCGCGCATCGAGAACGTACTGCTCGAAGAAGAACGGCAGTTTGCGCGCACACTGGAAAACGGCATGGCCATTCTGGAAAAGGCCATCGCCGAACTCGACGGCAAGGTAATTTCCGGCGAGACCGTGTTCCGCCTGTACGACACATACGGCTTCCCGATCGACCTGACTGCCGACGTCGCCAGGGAACATGGCCTGACGATCGATTCCGAAGGATTCGAGCGAGCGATGGCGGCCCAGCGCGAACAGGCCCGGGCCGCGAGCAATTTCAGCGCCAGCGAACTCGTCGATATCGACGCGGACCAGGCAACCGAATTCATCGGCTACGAGCATCTGTCGGGCGCCGCCACGGTGATCGGCATGTTCTCGGTGGAGGACCGCCAGCCGCTCGATGCGTTGAGCGACGGCCGGGAAGTGCGCCTGTTGCTCGACACCAGCCCGTTCTATGGCGAATCCGGCGGCCAGGTGGGGGATACCGGCATACTGGAAAACGGCGAAATGCGTTTTCTCGTCACTGATACGCAAAAACAGGGCGAGGCGCTCGTGCATATCGGCAAACTGCAGCAGGGCGCGTTGCGCACCGGCGACCGGCTCGAGGCGCGCGTCGCCGCGGAAGAACGCGGCGCCATCACCTTGAACCATTCCGCGACCCATCTCATGAACGCGGCGTTACGCAATATTCTCGGCGCCCACGTTACCCAGCAGGGTTCGCTCGTGGACAAGGACCGGCTGCGATTCGATTTCTCTCATTCGGCGCCGGTGGGCCCGGAACAGATCAGGGAAATCGAGCAGCAGGTGAACAGCGAAATCCTGCGCAATTCCGCCGTCAGCAAGGAAATCATGCCGATCGGAGAAGCCCGCAAGCGCGGCGCACTCGCCATGTTCGGCGAAAAATACGGCGACGAGGTGCGCGTGGTGAGCATGGGGGGCGAATATTCGGTGGAATTCTGCGGCGGCTGCCATGTCGAGCGCACCGGCGACATCGGCCTCTTCAGGATCACCTCGGAATCCGGTATCTCCGCCGGTGTGCGCCGGATCGAAGCGGTTACCGGCGGGCGGGCGCTCGAACTCGTGCATCACGAAGAACAGACCTTGCGCGACGCCTGCCGCGTCGTGAAATCGAGCCCCGACGAACTCGTCGAGCGGGTGAGCCAGTTGACCAAAGCCAACCGGGCGCTGGAAAAACAGATCGAACAACTCAAGGCAAGACTGGCGACCGGCGCCGGTGGCGACCTCGCCGATCAGGCGCGCGATGTGGCGGGGATCAAGGTACTGGCCACGCAGGTTGACGGGCTCGACGCGAAGGCCATGCGCGACGCCGTGGACAAGCTCAAGAATCGGCTCGACAGATGCGTCATTGTGCTCGCCAGTAGTGAAGGCGGGAAGGTCGGTCTGGTCGCCGGAGTTAGCAAAGATCTCACTGACAAGGTGAATGCGGGAGAGTTGGCGAACTATGTTGCCGGAAAACTTGGCGGCAGAGGCGGTGGCCGTCCCGACATGGCCATGGCCGGCGGCCGCGATACCGGCAATCTCCCCGCCGTACTCGAAAGCGTGGGCCCTTGGGTCGTGGCAAAATTGATGCCCGTGTAGGCTGATGTCCCTCTTTGTCCAGAAATTCGGCGGCACCTCGGTCGCCTCGGTCGGTCATATCGAGGCGGTGGCCGACAAGGTCGCGCGCTTCCGTGACGCGGGCCACGACGTCGTGGTCGTACTGTCGGCCATGGCCGGCGAAACCAATCGGCTCGTGGCGCTCGCCCACGAAGTCATGGAACAGCCGACGCCGAGGGAGATGGACGTATTGTTGTCCACCGGCGAGCAGGTCACCATATCCCTGCTCTGCATGGCGCTCGAACGCCGCGGTTACGGCGCGCGCTCGTTCACCGGCGGCCAGGTCCGCATCCTGACCGACGAAAGTCACACGAAGGCGCGAATCAGGGAAGTCGACAGCACCAGACTTCATGCGCAACTCGAACAGGGCAATGTGGTGGTTGTCGCCGGATTCCAGGGAATTACCGAAAACGGCTGTATTACCACCTTGGGCCGCGGCGGCTCGGACACCACGGCGGTCGCATTGGCCGCGGCGCTGGAAGCCGACGAATGCCAGATCTACACCGACGTCAAGGGCGTTTACACCACCGACCCGCGCATGGTCGACGGCGCTCGTCTGCTGCGTCATATCACCTTCGAGGAAATGCTCGAGCTCGCCAGTCTCGGCGCCAGGGTGCTGCAAATCCGGGCTGTCGAGTTCGCCGGCAAATACAAGGTTCCCCTGCGGGTGCTGTCGACATTCGAAGAAGGCCCCGGAACCCTCATCACGCTGGAGGAAGAAGAAATGGAAACACCCGCCATCGCCGGCGTCGCCTTTGAGCGCGACGAAGCCAAATTGACCGTGAAAGGCGTGCCCGACGTTCCCGGCGTTGCCTACAAGGTCATCGGTCCGGTCAGCGAACAGGGCATAGAGGTCGACGTGATCGTGCAGAACGCGGCCGCGGACGGCAGCAACGACATCACTTTCACCGTCAAGCGCGGCGACGCCGAGCGCACCCGGGAGATACTTGAGCAAGTCATACCCTCGGTGCCGGCCCAGTCGGTGGAACTCGATACGAAAATCGCCAAGGTCTCCCTGGTCGGCGTCGGTATGCGTTCCCACGCGGGCATCGCAAGCCGGATGTTCAAGGCGCTGGCCGGGGAAAACATCAATATCCAGATCATCACCACATCCGAAATCAAGATTTCCGTCGTGATCGAAGAGAAGTATCTGGAGCTGGCGGTGCGGGCGCTACATGGCGCTTTCGAACTCGAACAGCATGAAAACGGACAGTGAGGAACGCGGTCCGTCAAGAAAAATTACCAAATCAATTTGCAAACTGTGAATTTAGACGGATACTATAAGCGCTCAACCGGTACAAGCGCCAAAAACGAAGGAATTGCGATGGAACGCCAACCAGGAGAAGCGCAATGCTGATATTGACACGCCGGATCGGCGAGACACTGATGGTGGGGGACGAGGTAACTGTTACCGTGCTGGGCGTCAAAGGCAACCAGGTGCGGATAGGGGTCAACGCGCCCAAGCACATCGCTGTTCACCGTGAGGAGATATATCAGCGAATTCAGCGAGAAAAGGACAGTCAGGCCCAACCCCCCGAAGACGACTGAATTTTTTGCATCGTCTGCATCGTCGTGATTCCTCGACGCCTTTCACTTCGATTTGAGCGAGGAGTCCTGTCCGCCTCTGTGAAAGTTTGACTCCGATCCGACCGACTTTCCGCGCCATACAATAAGCTTGCAAATCTGGATTAATTGTCCATAATTGCAAGGATGATTGTGCGCCGATTGCAAACGAGATTGCGTTATCTGCTGGAAGATTTTCCGGCCGTCGCCTTGCTGGGCCCGCGCCAGGTGGGGAAAACAACACTTGCAATGCAGATTGCCGAAGGTCTGGATTCCGTTTATCTCGATCTCGAATCGCCTTCGCAGCGGGAAAAGCTGTCCGATCCGGAACTGTATCTTGCGGACCACAAGAGAAAGTTGGTAATTCTCGATGAGGTGCACAGGGTTCCGAATCTTTTCAACAGCTTGCGCGGGATAATCGATCAGGGCCGACGCGAGGGACGAAGAGCGGGCGGGTTTCTGTTGCTGGGCTCGGCCTCCATGGATCTGCTGCGGCAGACTGGGGAGTCGCTGGCGGGAAGAATCGCGTATCTCGAACTCAAGCCCCTGGACATACTTGAGACAGATGCCGGCGCGCAAGACCGATTGTGGGTGCGCGGAGGCTTCCCGGAAAGCTATCTGGCCAAAAACGACATGCGCAGTTTCGACTGGCGCGAAAACTTCATTCGAACATATCTCGAACGAGACGTTCCTCAGCTAGGCCCCCGCGTTCCCGCCGAAACACTGCGGCGGTTCTGGGTGATGCTGGCGCACAATCAGGGAAGCCCGTTAAACGCCGCGGCGCTCGCGCGGGCGCTAGGCGTGGACGGCAAGACGGTAGCGAAATACCTCGATCTGATGGTCGACTTGCTGCTCGTCAGGCGCTTGCAGCCCTGGCATGCGAATGTCGGCAAGCGTCTGCGCAAGTCTCCCAAGGTTTACGTTCGCGACAGCGGGATTCTTCACACCTTGCTGAACCTTGCCACAAAAGAAGATGTTCTCGGACATCCGGTCTCCGGATTTGGCTGGGAAGGGTTTGTAATCGAAAATCTGCTCTCGGTGGCGCCGGAGCGGAGCGAGGCGAGCTTCTATCGTTCCAGCGGCGGGGCGGAAATCGATCTTGTGCTGACCCTGCCCGGCCGCGAGCCCTGGGCGATCGAAACAAAACGCCGATTGGCTCCGAAACCCGCCAGGGGATTTTACAGTGCCTGCGAAGTCGTCAATCCCGAGGCGCGATTCGTGGTCTACCCCGGTTCCGAAAGATTTCCGGTTACCCGCGGCGTCGAAGCTATTGGCTTGAAAGAATTGACTGAACTGATTGGCTTGCAGAACCGGAACTGAACTCCGGAAATGCGGGGAAGCGGAGATTGCTTGAGAATCTGGGGCCAGGAACAATCCAGGAGGCGTTGAATGAAGGCTAAAGATTTCGACCGAAAGTTTGATTCCGGCAAGGAGGATATCGTTTCGGACCTGAATACGGCCTCGCTTTCGAGGCCAAATCAGGAACTCAAACGAGTCAACGTAGATTTGCCGTTATGGATGGTCGAATCGCTGGACCGGGAAGCGAGCAGGGTCGGTGTGACGCGGCAATCGATTATCAAGATGTGGCTCGCGGAGAAGCTGGAGTCCGCCAAAGACACCGCACGGCCATAGCGGTCGCGCAAAGTTCGTCAACCTGTAGAAGTTCAGGGCAAGGCATAGCGCAGCGAGAGCATCAGCGAGGCGCGTGAAGTGTCTTGCGTTCTGGACCAGGCCTGAACCGGTTCGCCGCCGTCAAGGCGCAGATTCGGCGCGTGGCTGCGCAGCAGGACGCCTTGGTAGGCATCGGATTCGAAGTCGTCGAAGCTCTTCCATTGGAGTTTGAGCCCCAGGGTCAGGGATTCGGTCAGTGCGCGGTCGATGCCTGCCGCGACCAGAACTCCGGTCATCCGGTCCTTGAGTGTGGCGCGGCCGGTGCTGACGGTTCCCGCGAGGTTGCGGCGGATTTCATCCACATTGGGCTGGCCGGCGCCGGTCGTGATGTCGGCCGGATTCGCGCTGCGCGCCCAGACCCAGGAGAAGTCCTTCCGCGCCCAGGCTATTCCGACGCCGGCGCCGGCCCAGGGTGTCCAGCGCGAAGCGTTCGGCCAGTCGCGATAAGCGGTCAGAAACAACTCATGTGAAATTGCCGTGCCGAGAGTTTCCTCGCCGACCGAAAGTTCGTTGCTGATCTTGTCGAAATCAGCGCCCGAAGCGTCCGTGGAAGATACGGTCTGCTCGAAGCGGGTCGCGTTGTAGGCGTATACCGCGGCGGCCCTGAAGCGTGGCGAAAAGCGGTAGCCAAGTTCGGCTTCCGCGGAGAATCCTTCGCTGCCGCCGAAAGGAGCCAGCCAACCGTCGCCGGCGCCGCGGCCGGGCGCGTTGCAACTCGGAATGGAGGGCGTGCGGGGGTTGATATATTCGTCGCAGATGCTTGCCCGGTCGTTACTGCGGCTGACGACGGTAACATCCGGGGAGGCGTTGCCGCCGACCGCCATGCCCGCGTACAGTTCCGCGGCGTTCGCGCCGGCACTGGCGAGAAGGCCCAGAGTGAAAAGCAGGCGCAACAAGGGAAATCGCTCGATGGCCGGCGGCAGGGAGGTCAGGACAAGATGGATCATGGGCGCCCGGGAAAAATTCTTACCTGCGTCTCCGGAAAGAAACCGCGAAAACTGGCGGAGAGAGAGGGATTCGAACCCTCGATAGGGTTTAACCTATACGCCCTTAGCAGGGGCGCGCCTTCAGCCACTCGGCCATCTCTCCGCTGGGGCGGGAGATGGTATCACAGGCGGTCTCGTGCGTTGAATCCGGGAGTTGCGTTTGCGCGGGGGTTGGCTGTGATTCGGTGCGAGCGTATGCGACCATTGGTCGGAAACGCGAAGCGGGCAGTGCCGGAGGTTTGGCATGAATCAGAATCTGACTGCGGCGGCTAAGGTATTGGCCTTGTCGGTCTTGTCTCCCATGGCCGCGGCCCAGCTCGAACCGCTGACGATCTTTCCGGCGAGTACGGTCATCACGATGGATCCGTCGCTTCCCCGCGCTTCGGCGGTCGCGGTCAGCGAGGGGCGGATCGTGGCGGTGGGTGACGTTGCAGATTTCGCAGTTTGGGAAGCGAGCCGGGAAGTCAGCATCGACGAACGATTCGCGGACAAGGTGATCGTGCCCGGCCTGATCGACAATCACCTGCATCCCTTCCTTGCGTCTATCGTCCTGAATACGGTCTGGATCACGCCGCAGGAATGGCAGGTGGGCGACATGCAGGTGCCGGCCACGCGCACGCACGAAGGCTTTGTCCGGCGCCTGGAAGAAGAACTCGCCGCAAATGCCGACCCCGCCGCGCCGCTGCTAAGTTGGGGCTATCACGCTTCCTGGCACGGCGAGGTGATGCGGCCGGAACTCGATGAGATTTCCACAGACAAGCCAATCGTCCTGATCCAGCGTTCGTTCCACGAGATCATCATGAATTCCGCGGCCCTGGACTGGCTTGGGCTTAACACCGACGACATCGGCGTCCATCCCGATGTCGAACTGGGCGAGGGATTCTTTTCCGAAAGTGGAGTCGATGTGGCGCTCGAACGACTGGTGCCGTATTTCTTCGCTCCGGAGCGCTTGCGCGCCGGACTCGATGCCCTGCGGGACGCCGTCCACGCGGGCGGTATCACCACTATCGGCGACATGGGCGTCGGCGGATACCTCGGTTTGCAGGAGGAAGCGCAGGTCTATCAGGACCACTTCGGCGACTCGCGGACGCCTTTCCGGATGTTCATGGTTGCCTCGCCCGGAACCATGCTCACGCCGCCTCCGAAGCAGGACGTCGATGCATTTGCCGCGATTGATTTTCCCAGGGTCTTTTCGGGCCGGCACGTCAAGTTTTTCGCCGACGGCGGCTTCTTCGCGCTCAACATGCGCATGAAATATCCCGGCTACACGGACGGCCACGAGGGCAGATGGATGATGGCGCCGGACGCGCTGGAAGCCGCGGTTCGCCCCTACTGGAACGACGGCTACCAGGTCCACGTTCACGTCAACGGCGACGAAGGGCTCGATGTGGTGCTGGATATCCTGGACGGACTGCTGCAGGAAAAGCCAAGATTCGACCATCGTTTCACCTTGCATCACGTCGGCATATCCACCAACGAACAATTGCGCAGGGCCACGGCGCTCGGCGTGGTGATTTCGGCCCAGCCCAACTACCTGTGGGCGCTTGGCGACAAGTACGCCGAAAGCGGGCTGGGCTACGATCGCGCCTCGCAGATGTCGCGCATCGGCGCGATGGTGCGAAACGGCATTCCGACTTCCCTGCATTCGGATTTCACGATGGCGCCGGCATCCCCCTTGTGGCTGGCCTGGGTGGCGGCGAACCGGATCACGGCGGACGGGACGCTGATGGCGCCGGAAGAGCGCATCAGCGTCGAGGAGGCCTTGCGCGCGGTGACGATCGACGCGGCTTTCGCCATGGGCCTCGAGGACGAAATCGGCAGCATCGTGGCGGGCAAGAAGGCGGATTTCACGATCCTGGAGTCCGATCCGTTCGAGACGCCGGTCTCGGCCCTGAAGGACATCGAAATTTGGGGCACGGTTTTCGAAGGTACGGTGTATCCGGTCAGTTCGATTCAGTAGGGTAAACTGAAGCTCAAATTGCGGATGTTCCCGGACTGCGACCATGTCGTCGACGTTGGCCCCTATAGTGTTCCGCAGATTCCCTTCGCCAGTCGGCATTGCAATACTCTCCAAAATCAATGCGTTAGGTCGGATTAGCTCTGGAAGTCCAGTTATGAGAGGCAAAAACTGAATTACTATTGCAAAATTTTGTATAAAATTCTGTGTGGAAAACAGTTCCCCTTTCTGCAATAAACTGAGTATCGACAAGATTTATTCCTGTGGAAACCCGAGAGATTACATGGGTCGTTCCAACCGTCGTACAAATTGGGGAAACAAATGAAATCACTTCTCACTATGGCAGTAGCGCGCAATTATTGCAGACTGTCGATGATTCTGGTGGGTTCAAGCCTTACGTTCTGGAGCGGTCAGGCAAACGCCCAGGCTTCCTCGGAAGAAACCATCGAGCAAGTTGTCGTAACCGGTTCCCGGATCACTCGCAGGGACTTCGCGTCCCCGAGTCCTCTGGTCACAACCGAAATGGAAGACGTTTCCACTTCGGGTAAAGCCACTATCGATGATTTTCTCAGAAACTTGCCGCAATTCGGACCTGGCACCGGCGACTTCAGTAACGACAGTAACGGCGGTACGGCGGGACGCGCGACCCTGAACCTCAGAAACCTGGGAGCGAAACGCAATCTGGTCATTATGGATGGTCGCCGCCTGATCTCTTCGGGAACGGATGGCGCGATCGACATCAACACGATCCCATCGCTTGCGATCGGCAACATTGAAGTGATCACGGGCGGCGCCTCCGCGACTTATGGTTCCGACGCGTTGTCCGGGGTCGTGAACTTCAGGACCCGCACGGACCTGGACGGATTTGAAATCGACGCGCAGGGTTCCACGCTCGACGACGCGGGCGAAAACAACTATCGGCTGGGCGTCGCATACGGAACGGATTACGCCGACGGCAGGGGCAATCTGCTGCTGACCGCCGAGTTCAACGAACGCGGCGGCGTTCGTTATCGCGAACGCGAGTTCTTCGCCGTCAATCCACAGCACAGTACCTTTATTGTGCACGGCCACACCCGAATAGGGCGCAATATCTGGTCGGTCAATGACGACGGCACGGTGTTTGACGCGGGAGACATAGACCATCCGGCCAGACCTTTCACCGGCCAGGCCGAACTCCCGCTTCTGATCAGGGGCGATGATCTGAGAACCCACGGCCAATACCAGAACTGGATTCAGGTACCCCTGGAGCAAAGAAACATCTTCGCCAAGACCGACTATGAGCTGGACAACGGTGTGACGGCCTATGGGCATGTGTTGAGTTCGTCGTCCACCGCCCTGAACGAGGGCGCCGCGCCAAATTCGGCCGGCATCTGGGGCGTGACCATACCGCAGGACAATTACTACCTGCAGCAGATTCCCTTTCTGGCTGATCGAGTAGGGCCGGCGGGCATTCTCAATAACCAGAGACGATTCTTTCAGGCCGGCGGACGAGTGTACGAGACCGACAACGACGTACTGCAGGTTCTCGGCGGACTGCGGGGAGAATTCGCGGATCGGGATCTGAACTGGGACATTCATTGGTCCCGCGGCAGTACAAGTACCGAAGACCGCACCACGTCCGGCTCGGTCAGTTTCGCTGCCGTTCAGGACATAATCGATTCGACGGATCCCGCAACCGGCGTTTCGCCGCTTTGTTCCGGGGGATTCAATCCGTTTGGCGGTACGACGCCGTTGTCGCCCGCTTGCCTGGAATTCGTCTCCCGCACGCCGGTGAACGAAACGACGCTTGAACAAACTGTTCTCGAAGGTGTCCTTGAGGGCAAGCTTGCCGACATGCCCGCGGGCGAAGCACGATTCGCCTTGACCGGGCACTATCGCGAAAATACCTATGAATTCGATCCCGATCCCGACATCGCCGCCGGCAACCTGGCGAATCTGGCGAGTTCCGGATTCACGACGGGTGACGTCGAAGCCCTGGAAATCGCCGGCGAGGTGCTGCTGCCGCTCATAGCCGATTCCGAAGCAATCCAGTCCATGAACCTGACGCTGGGATTGCGCCTTTCGGACTACGACCCGGCAGGTTCGAACCAGACCTGGAAAGCCGAAATCGATGCCCAGGTGACCGATGATTTCATGTTGCGAGGCGGTCTCCAGCATGCGGTGCGCGCACCGAATGTCGAGGAATTCTTCAGAGCCAGCCTGCTGCGCGTTCAGCCGTTTCTCGACCCATGCAGCTCGCGTTACCGGGGCGTGAGCACAGACCGCGCCGCCGAGTTGGCGCTATGCGCGGAGCAAGGCGCCGATCGAAGATATACGCAAGGCGGATCTTCCGCGCCTACCTTCACCAACGGCAATCCGGCGCTGACGCCGGAAGAAGCTGATACGTTCACCGTTGGCGCGGTCTACGAATTCGAGATGGGCGACGCGAACGTGCAGTTGAGCGTCGACTACTACAACATCGA
Organism: Pseudomonadales bacterium; assembly: GCA_022822865.1. Lineage (GTDB taxonomy): Bacteria > Pseudomonadota > Gammaproteobacteria > Pseudomonadales > Pseudohongiellaceae > UBA9145. The sequence goes on from JAJDYJ010000039.1 coordinate 86,151, forward strand.
GGTGGACGATGCGATCGAGACCTTGTTCGCCCAGCAAGTCATGACCAAGTGTTTCAACCTGGACGGAACATCCAACCCCACCTACGACAACAACTATTTCCCCTGCCAGCAAATCCACCGTCCGATTCTGGCGCCCGCGACGACGGCGTTCGATCTGGACCCGGTCAATCAGCCGGTTCTGAATCTGGGAGGCATCAAGACCGCCGGCGTCGACGTTGCGGCGGGCATAGACGTTCCCGTTGAAGCGCTGGCCTGGGGCGGCGGCGCCGGACGCGTTGCGCTGCAGACGGGCGTTACCTTCCTGAATCAGCATGAAATTCAGGCATTTTCCGACGAACAGTTCGTTGATTTTGCCGGAGTAGTCAGCGGCAACGTCGCTTATCCGGAAACCAAAGCGTTTACTACGCTGACCATCGAGACGGGCCCATTGCAATTCAATGCCATGTGGCAACACATCTCGGACATGGTGGACATCTCCGCCGCCGGTGGCGTGGCCTCGACCATTCCAGGCGCGGATGCATATGATTACCTGGACCTGACAGGGCTCTTGACGATCAATGACCAGCTTGAAATCTATGCCGGAATCAACAATGTATTCGATGAATTGCCGCCGCAAATCGGCGGTGAAGCTGTCGGCAGCAATTTCTCGGGCACTAACCAGGGCGTGTACGACGCCATCGGCCGCGCCACGTATCTTGGCGTGAGAACCCGCTTCTGATGAGAATCGCAATCATGGTGCGCACGAGTAGTTTACGGCTGATTCTGGCGGTTTGCGTCTTCCTGATTTCGGGAGGCGCTCAGGGAGCGTCCCCTGTTGTCTTCGAACAAAATCCGGACCTGACGATTCCCTCGGTCAATGCCGAGCCCGTACTGCAACTGCACGTTACGCTATCCGACAATATCCCGGTGGGTCTGACGGATCGCGGCGAACGGGCAATCGTTCCCATTACCGGCGGCAGTTTCTTCGGAGACGGCATAAGAGGAGAAGTCATGCCCGGCGGCGCCGACTGGCAATTGATCCGCGCAGACGGTGTGCAGGAGATCGTGGCAAGGTACACCATCAGGACCGATGACGGACAGATTATCTTCGTCGACAATCAGGGCATCAGCCATACCGATGACGAGGGCGTGAGATATCGTATGACCGCGCCGAAATTTCACGCGCCGCAAGGCCCTTACGACTGGCTCAACAAGAATATTTTCGTCGGCACCATCACTTCCGTCACTGAACCGCGCGCCGTCATTATCCGCATCTATCGGGTTGACGCGGCTCAGTAGCGGCGGTTCAAATCACTTTATCGTCCGCGAGATTCCTGACTTCGTCGTCGGTATAGCCCAGATCGCGCAAAATGTTATCGGTTTGCTCCCCAACCGCGGGGACAGGGCCGATCTCAGGTTCGTATGAGCTATTGTTGCCTGGCGGTTTCAGGGCGGTGATCAGGCCGCCCGGGCTGTCAACTTCGATAAATCTCTCCAGCGCCTTCAATTGCGGGTGATCCCATACCGCGGCCATGTCATTGACGTTGGCCCAGGCGATTCCGGCGGCGTCGAGTCTGGCGGTAACCGTGCCTGAGTCGAGATACTCGAACGCCAGTTGGATCAATTCGCGCAATGCGCCGCGATTCCGCGAGCGGGCGGCGTTGCCTGCGAACCTGGGATCTTCCGCCACCGGCGGCATGGATGGGACACCCACTTTTTTCGATGGGTGTGCCGTGAGTTGCGGGTCCAGGATTTCGGTGCAGAAAGCTTTCCATTCGCGTTCGTTCTGGATGCCGAGCAGCAGGCTCTTGCCGTCGCCGGCGGTGAATATGCCGTAGGGATAGATGCTGGCATGGTCGGAACCGCTTCGTTCCGGCGGGGATTGGCCTTCGTAGGCGTAATAGAGCGGGAATCCCATCCATTCGGCCATGGCTTCGAGCAGGGAGACGGTGATATGCGAACCCTTGCCGGTCTTGCCGCGCTGAATCAGCGCCGCGAGGATGGCGGCATGGGCCTGGCTGGCGGCCGCGATGTCGGCGACGGAGATTCCGCTCTTGACCATGTTTTCGCCATCGCCCGTCACCGACAGGAAACCGGCTTCGGCCTGCATGAGCAGGTCGTAAGCTTTCCTGTCGCGCCAGGGCCCGTTGTCGCCGTAACCGCTGATGTCGCAGACGATCAGTTGCGAATAATCAAGCGACAGCTTTGCATAAGAAAGTCCTGCCCGTTCGGCCGCGGCGGGCGCGAGATTCTGCACGAGAATGTCGGTTCGGGCGAGCAGGCGCTGCAGGATTTCCGCGGCGGCAGGCTGCTTGTTGTCGAGCGTCAGGCTTTCCTTGGAGCGATTGGTCCAGACGAAATGCGAGCAGAGACCCTTGACCCGCTCGTCGTAGTAACGCGCGAAGTCGCCGCTCTCGCGCCGCTCGATCTTGATCACCCGGGCGCCGAGTTCGGCGAGCTGCCGGGTGCAAAGCGGCGCGGCGATGGCGTGTTCGAGCGAGAGAACCGTGATGCCGGTCAGGGGCGGCTGGTTCATTCCGGCGCCATCCGCGCTTTGCCTTGCAGGCAGAGCGCACCCGCTTCATTGGCAATCCAGATTTGGGTTTGTCCCGATGCTTCGGGCGCGCGGCCACACAAGCTGAATGTTTCGGTGTCGAAAACGGGATGCAGAACGCGAAACGAGTATTCGAGCAGCGGTCGGCCCGGGAATCGGCGCAGCAACTCATCGATCAGCATGGTCGCCAGCAAGGGCCCATGCACGAGCAGGCCGGGGTAGCCTTCCACCTCGCGCACGTAATCGCGGTCGTAGTGGATACGGTGGGCGTTGAAAGTCAGAGCCGAATAGCGAAACAGCACGATGGCGTCGGCGCGGCATTCGCGTTCGAAATCTGGGTTCGCCGGCGCGGGCTTCGGCGCCGGCGCGGCGGCATTCGCGGAACGCGCTTCGCGATAAACGATGTCGTGCCGTTCGCTGAAGGCAAGCCCCGCGGGGCTTTCGTACTCGTGTCCGACCTCGAGAAAGGCGAGTTGTCCGCTGCGCCCCTGCTTGAATTCGATGCCATCGATGCGCGAACGCCTGGTGACGGATTCGCCTATGTGCAACGGGTGATGGAAGCGAAACCGGCTGCCGGCCCACATGCGCCGGGGCAATTCGATGGGCGGCAGGAAACCGCCTTTCTGCGCATGTCCGTCATGGGCGATCTCGCTCTGCGGCGTCATTTCGAGGAAATGGAGCCAGTGCCACAGCGGCGGGAGGGGCGAGCCCGCCGCGGCCGGCGTTTCCGGGCGGTCGAGCAGGGCGGCGAAGCCGCGCAACGGGTCCGGGCCGATGACTTCGGTGCGGCATTCGGTCTTGCCGAGCCATGCGTCAAATTTGCCCGCTGTATCTGTCATAATGCCTGCGCCGGACGGGTAACATCCGGCAGGAAAATAACAGGAATCTCGATCCATGTCCGGGAAGTATTTCGAAGAACTGGAAATCGGCGCGGTGTTCGATCATCTGCCGCATCGCACGATCACCGAGGCGGACAATCTGCTGTTTTCCACCATGACCCACAATCCCCAGCCGCTGCACATCGACGCCGAATTCGCCGCCTCCTCGCAGCACGGCCAACGCCTGGTAAACAGCCTGTTTACCCTCGGCCTGGTGATCGGCCTTTCCGTAGGCGACACGACGCTCGGCACCACCATCGGCAATCTCGGCATGGAACAGGTCGAATTCCCCAACCCGGTGTTCATCGGCGATACCATCCGCGTGCAGACGCGCATCACCGACAAACGCGAATCGAAGACCAAAGCCGACCGCGGCATCGTCTGGTTCGAGCATATCGGCCGCAATCAGCGCGACGAGATCGTCTGCCAGTGCCTGCGCAAGGGGATGATGCTGCGCTCGCCGAAAAATGTTTGAGATTGAAATGGAATAGGGTAGCGTACGGCCTATCGAATGTACCGGAGTCGCACAATATGAACGGGATCCTCATGAAAACACTGTATGCGCGCGTGGTAATTCTCACTTCCTCCTTGGTGTTGCTCGGCGCTTCGGTCGCGGCTGGCGCCCAGGTCAGGCTGGAAAAAAATGTCGTTTACGGGATGTATTCGGGCCTGGCCTTGTTGATGGATGTGTACCATCCCGCCGAACCGAACGGCTACGGCGTTATCTTCATCTCGGGCAGCGGCTGGACCCGCGAACTCAGCCTGGACGCTACCCCGCTGACCGAGACCGGCCAGGAGGAGATTTACGCGCAACCCCTGGCGGAAGCGGGCTATACCGTATTCAACATAAATCATCGCGCCGCGCCGCGTTTCCGCCATCCGGCGCATCTTGAAGACGCGCAGCGGGCCGCGCGTTTCATTCGGCATCATGCCGACGAGTACGGCATTGACGCCGAGCGAATCGGGGCGATGGGCGGCTCTTCCGGCGCTCACCTCGCAGCCATGCTGGGCGTCATGGACGGTGAAGGCGATCCCGACGATCCAAGTCCGGTAAATCGTGAAAACGCGAAAGTGCAAACCGTCGTGACACGGGCCGCACCGCTGGACCTGCGCGGCGACGCGGATGCGCCGCTTTTTGGTTTTCGCGGCAATGCCGGCAGGGAGGGAAGCGTCGAATACAGCCAGATGAGCGAAGCTTCGCCCATCGTCTACGTAACGCCCGACGATCCGCCATTTTTGCTGATCCATGGCGACGCCGATCCGGTCGTGCCTTATGAGCGCTCCGTGGAAATGCAGGCCGCTCTGGAAGAAGCGGGAATCGATGCGGTGCTGGTGACGGTGCCGGGTGGAGGTCATGGCCCGAGATTCGAATCCACGGTTGTGGTAGACGGGAGGCCGGTCAGACGCGAACCGGAAAACGCGCCCGACTACATCGGCGCCATGATCGACTGGTTCGACCGCTACCTGGTTGTGAGATAAAGGTCATCTCGACCGTGCGCCGGCGCAGCATTCATTTCGTGCCCGGCGGCAACGAGCGCATGTTCGAAAAGGCGCTGGGCCTGCCCGCGGACGCCTTGATTCTCGATCTTGAGGATTCGGTCACGCCGGAAGCCAAGTCCGGGGCGCGGGACGCGGTTTGCGGCTGGCTGCGGGACGCGGATTTCGGCGGCGGGCAAAAGCTCGTGCGCATCAATCCGCTCGCCTCAGGCTGGGGCGAAGCCGACATTGCCGCCGCCGTTGCCTGTGCGCCCGATGGCCTCGTCGTGCCGAAAGTGACGGAAGCAAGCGACGTCGATGCCGTCAATGCCTTGGTCGCGGAACAAGAACAGCGTGCCGGGCTGGCATCGGGCTCGGTCAAGTTGTTGCCGATCGGAACCGAAACTCCCGGCTCGGCCTTTCGCCTGCCGGAAATAGCCGCTCATCCGCGCGTCGACGGATTGACCTGGGGCTCGGAGGATCTCTCCGCCGAACTCGGCGCAAGCGCGATCCGGGACGCCTCGGGCGAGTATCTCGAAGTATTCAGCCTCGTGCGCTCGCTTGCCTTGCTGGCGGCGGCAGCGGCCGGCAAGCAGCCGGTCGACACGATTTACGCCGATATCCGCGACCTTGATGGATTGCGGGAAGATTGCCGGCGCGCGGCGGCGATGGGCTTTACCGGCAAGTTGACCATTCACCCCGATCAGGTCGAAATCGTCAACGAGATGTTTACACCGGGCGATGCTGACGTCGCTGACGCACGGGAATTGCTCGAGGCCGCGGCGGAGCAGCGCCGGCAGGGCCGCATCGCCTTCCGCTTCAAGGGGCGAATGGTCGATGTACCGCATCTGAAACGCGCGCGCCGGATTCTGGCCCGGGCCGGCGTGCAAACGGAAGATTGAACATGGATTTCGTCGAAACCGAAGAACAACGCATGATCCGCGAGTCGGTCGCGAACCTGTGCAGCCGCTTTCCGGACGAATATTGGGAAGAACGCGACCGGCTCGGCGAGTTCCCACAGGAGTTCTACGATCTCGTCGCCGAGGCTGGCTGGATCGGCACCGCGATCCCCGAACGCTGGGGCGGCGCCGGCCGCGGCATCCGCGATGCAGCGATATTGCTTGAGGAAATCGCCGCTTCGGGCGCGGCCATGAACGGCGCCTCGCCGGTGCATCTGTCGATGTTCGGCATTCATCCGCTGGTCAAGCACGGGTCCGACGCCATGCGCGAAAAATACCTGCCAGATGTCGCCGGCGGCTCGCTGCACGTGGCTTTCGGCGTTACCGAGCCCGACGCCGGCACCGATACGACTTCAATCCGCACATTCGCGCGCCGCGAAGGCGACCGCTATATCGTGCGCGGACGCAAGGTCTGGACCACCAAGGCCACCCATTGCGAGCGCGTGGTGCTGCTCGTGCGCACTACTCCGAAAGAAGAAGTCGAACGCAAGACCGACGGAATGACCTTGCTTTTCGCGGAATTGCAACGGCCCGAAGTCAGCATTTCGCCGATTCCCAAGTTGGGCCGCAATGCCGTTACGACCTGCGAAGTCGTCTACGACGATCTGCCCGTGGCGGTTTCCGACCGCATCGGCGAAGAGGGGAAAGGCTTCTATCACTTGCTGGACGGGCTCAACGCCGAACGTATTCTCGTTGCTGCGGAAGCCATCGGCATCGGCCGCGCCGCGTTGCGCAGGGCGGTGGATTATGCCAACGAAAGAACCGTATTCGACCGCCCCATCGGCAAGAACCAGGGCATTGCCTTTCCGCTGGCCCAGGCGCGCACCCAACTCGAAGCCGCCGCGCTGATGGTGGCGAAGGCGGCCTGGCTGATCGACCACGACAAACTCTGCGGCAAGGAAGCGAACATGGCCAAATGGCTTGCCGCCGAAGCCGGATTCAACGCCGCCGACGTGGCGCTGCAGACCCACGGCGGCTTCGGCTATGCCCGGGAGTACCATGTCGAGCGTTACTGGCGCGAAGCCCGCCTGATGAAACTCGCCCCGATCACCCAGGAAATGATCCTGAACTACGTCGCCGAGCATGTGTTAGGCTTGCCGCGCAGTTACTAGCCTCAAGGCAATGGAGCGGACGTGGCCACAGACATAGTCGCAAGCATGAAGGAAGGTCCCATGCGGCCGGTACAGATCCTGGCGGTGACGATCTGCGTGGTCATCAACATGCTCGACGGGTTCGACGTGCTGGTGATGGCGTTCACCGCCCCTTCCATCGCCGCCGAGTGGTCGCTCGAACCCCAATCCATCGGGATACTGTTGAGCGCCGGCCTGTTCGGAATGTCCGCGGGGTCCCTGTTTATCGCGCCGCTGGCGGACCGACTCGGTCGCCGCAACAACATACTCATTTGCCTGTCGATCATCAGCGTGGGGATGTTTGCCTCGGCCTTTACCAACTCCGTGCCGGAACTCGCCGCCGCGCGCGTCGTGACCGGACTCGGCATCGGCGGCGCTTTGGCGAGTCTGACCACGATCACGGCCGAGTATTCCTCGTACAAGCGGCAGGGATTCGCCATCAGCATGGTGCAGTCGGGATACCCGGTCGGCGCGACCATCGGCGGAACCATCGCCGCGTTCCTCATCGTCGCTTATGGCTGGCGCTCGGTATATGTGTTCGGTGCGGTATGCACGCTCCTGATGATTCCCCTGGTGCTCAGATATTTGCCCGAATCGCTCGAATTCCTGATCGAACGCAAGCCCCGTAACGCGCTCGGCAAGGTAAATCAGCTCTTGGCGAAACTTGGCATGGAGCAGCTCGCGGAAATGCCGGACTCGCGGCAGACTGCGGATACGCACAAGGGCAGAGTGCTCGATCTCGTTTCCGCACCGCTGCGCACTTCGACCTTGCTGCTGTGGTGCGCGTTTTTCATGGTGATGCTCAGCTTCTATTTCGTTCTGAGCTGGACGCCCACCTTGCTGACCGAGGCGGGGCTGCGCGCGGAGCAGGGAATTTCCGGCGGCGTGCTGATGAATATCGGCGGCATCATCGGCGGGGCGACACTGGGCTACCTGACCGCGCGTTTCTCCGCGCATCGGCTGACCGGCCTCTACATGGTGCTTTGCGTCGTTTTCATGACCGTGTTCGGGCTGCTGGACGGCTATCTCGGCCCGATGCTCGTGGTCGGTTTCGTCGTGGGCTATTTCATCTTCGGTTCGATAATCGGCCTGTACAGCATCGCGCCGGACATTTACGACACGAGCGTGCGCAATACCGGTATGGGATGGGCCATCGGCATTGGCCGGTTCGGCGGTATCATCGGCCCTTCGGCCGCGGGTTTCCTGCTTGCGCAGGGATGGACGGGCGCCCAATGCTTTTACGCTTTCGGCATTCCCTTGCTGATCGCCATGGCCGCCGTGCTGCTGCTGAAGGCACAGCAAGGCACGAGATTACGAACCGCCTGATCGGCAATTCCGCGAGTTCATTCTCTGGCGCTGAGCGCGGTTTCCGCGGCCAGGCGCTCAGCCTGCGCCATGGCGCAATTGTGGAGCGTTTCCAGCGAGGCGTAGACCATCTCCCGATCAACGAATGGATGCGGCTCTCCGGCCTCTCTCTGGGCCAATTCACGCATGCGACCGGTGGAATTATCGCGCGCCGGGTGGTTGGAAAGGATTATGGAAATATCCTCTTCCGCGGCCAGTTGGCGCAAGTCCGCCGCTGATTGGGCGTAAACGCGAAGCCGCTCCTCGTTACGGCCGAAATTGAAGCCGGTGCCGCCCCAGAGCACGGCGCGATAGGGCACGCCGTTTTCAAACACCGTGAATACCGGGGACAGGGTTCCCATGGTATGACCGGGCGCCAGATTCAGGGTCACACTGGTGTTGCCTGCGGTCAGGATTTCACCGTCGGCCGTGGCAACGTCCCGCTCGGGTGGAAGGCCGAACCGGGGATGCTCCGGCAGCGTTTCCGCCAATTGCCAATCCAGTTCGCTCATGACGAAGCGGGGAGCGAATCTTTCGGCCAGGTACTGGTGGCCCCCGAAATGATCGCCATGGGCATGGCTGATGACCACATATTCCACGAACTGCGGGTCTATGCCCAATTGTTCCATACCGGCCATGATCGAATTCTCGGCTTCTTCGTTGCTGCGCATCGCGTCGAGCATTATGTAGCCTTCTTCATCGCCGATGACCCAGGCGGAAGTGCTGTTGTCTCCGACGAAGTAAAGGTTGTCGAATACCTGCATCGGCTCCGGCGGGGGCAGATCGCGGCCACCGCCCCGAGTCTGTTGCGGCGCCTGCGCCTCGGGCGGAATCGGCAGCGTGGTCTCGGGAATCGGAGCGTCTTCGCCCTGACCGGGCGACGCCGGGTTTACGTTCCTGAAGGTCATGTCCAGCGCACACAAGCTGGCGAAACCCGGAGAAGACCGTGACGCCCGGATTCCCGCTTCCGCATAGGCCAGGGCGTTCGCCCAGTGGCCTTCCGCCTGCTGCGCCGAAGTCGCGGTGCTGAAAGCGACGGTCGCAAGCGCTACGCACAGGTTCCCGGCGTGAATCCGGTTAAACGATCTGGAATGGGTCATGATTACTGCTCCAAACGATTCCGGTATTTCCGCTCCTGAGCGGAGATGTCCCGCAGGCGTTAAACGCTGCGCCACCGCTAGTGGGCGTCACCCTGGGCAATCAGGATAGCAAATAGACTCGCGCAGAAATTAGATTACTTTTTTGTATAAAAAATGGGAGTGTTCTGCGTCAATCAACTGGAATAGCGGTCCAGGTTGGTTTTCAGCAATTCAATCATCAGCGACCTGTACTTGTCCTTGGTGCCTCGCACCCAGGCCGCGGCCAGCGGCAGTTCCCTGATGGCATCCCCGGTCGCGCTCACCAGGGGGCGGTACACGACTCCGCTGACGGCGATGCGGCTGGTCCAGTAGGGGACCAATGCGGCGCCGATTTCCGCCCCTACCATGTTTACGATGGTCTGCTTCTCTTCCGCCTGCTGGGCGATGATCGGATGCATTCCGGCATCGAGGAACAGGCGCATCGTCAAATTGTAGCTGTGGGGCCTGGTGCGGGGAGAAGGCACGATAAGGGGCACTTCGGCCAGGTCCGCGATCTTGAGCTTTTTTCTTCTCGCGAGAGAGTGACTTTCCGGCAGCGCCACAACCGTGGCCTCATCGAGCAGAAACTCGAATTCGACCGCGGACCTGGGCGCGTAGGACGGGCGGACGATAGCGAGGTCGAGCGCGCCGGAAAGAATCTTGGGCAATAGCCTTACGGACTTGTCCTCGATCAGTACGACTTCGATGCTCTCTTCGATTTCATGAAAATCATGCAGCAGTTGCGGGATGAGCCCGGTCGCGGCGCTGTCTATGGCGCCGATTCGAAATACTCGCTCGTGGCTGGCGGCCGAGATTCTTACCCGCTCTTTCAAGGCCTGCTCACTTGCGAGCAAGTCGCGGGCTTCGGTAATCAGGAGATGTCCGCTGCGGGTAAGCGTCACATTGCGGGTGGTGCGCGCGAACAGCCGGACGCCGAGTTCTTCCTCAAGCAGGCGGACATTTCTGCCCAGGGCCGATGGATGCATGTCGAGTTTTTGCGCGGCATTGCCGAAGTGGAGTTGTTCCGCCACCGAAATGAAACATTCTAGCAGTTTGGAATCCATGGGCCGTTGATTATGCCAATTATTTAATTAATCATTAGGCCCGCTACGCTATGCCCATTTCATAGAATAATCAAGTCGTTCCCGGCGGCGCGCCCATGCCGGCCCGCTGTAAAATTCGCGAACCCGGTAATTTGCATATGTCCGTGTCTTCTTCTTTTGAAGCAGGAGTCATTCGGAAGCTGACGATTCGCATCGTGCCTTTCATCATGCTTTTGTATTTCATCGCCTATCTGGACAGGGTGAATATCGGCTTTGCCTCCCTGACGATGAACCAGGACATTCAGTTGTCCAACGCCGCTTACGGGCTTGGGGCGGGATTGTTCTTCATCGGCTATTTCCTGTTCGAGGTGCCGTCGAACCTGATCCTGCATCGGATCGGCGCCAGAATCTGGATCGCCAGAATCATGTTCACCTGGGGCGTGATTTCAGCGCTTATGGCCGTAGTTCAGGGTCCGATCAGCTTCTATATCCTGCGCTTCCTGCTCGGCGCCGCCGAGGCAGGCTTCTTTCCCGGAATCATTCTGTATCTGAGTTACTGGTTTCCGGCCAGAAGCCGCGCCGGGATAACGGCCATGTTCATGGCGGCCGTTCCCATTTCGACGGCCCTGGGTTCGCCGATATCCGGCGCGCTTCTGCTCATGGAAGGTATCCTCGGCCTGCACGGCTGGCAATGGCTGTTCATCATCGAGGCCCTGCCCGCGATATTGCTGAGTTACGTCGTGCTGAAATTTCTGACCGACCGGCCGGAGAAGGCCGACTGGCTGGAAGCGGACGAAAAGAGTTGGTTGATCGAAAAGATGAGCCAGGAAAGCCGGAGCGTCAAGGAGTCGCCGTCCTTGCTGAAAACGCTTTCCAATCCCAGGATACTCGCGCTTTCGCTGGTGTATTTCGGAACGTCGGCGGGGCTGTACACGATCGGCATCTGGGCGCCGCAGATCATTGCTGCACAGGGTGTCGGGCCCCTGGCAACGGGATTTCTGAATGCAGTGCCCGCGGTTGTCGCGGTAATCTGCATGGTCTTGTGGGCCAGGCATTCGGACCGCACGAACGAACGCCACTGGCATGTCGCTCTTGCGTGCCTGCTCGCCGCTATCGGACTGGTGCTGGCGGCGTTGAGCACAAGTCTCGCGGCGGTAATCGCCGCGCTCATATTGGTCAACGTCGGCGTGAGTTCGTCGAAGCCGCCGCTCTGGAGTCTGCCGACGCTGTTTCTGTCCGGGTCGGCGGCGGCGGCGGGCATTGCCACGATCAATTCGATCGGCAATCTCGGAGGCTTCGTCGGCCCCACGCTGATCGGCTGGATCAGGGACGAGACCGGAGGATTTGAAGGAGGGTTGTACAGTGTCGCCGCATTGCTGACAATTTCGGCGGTATTGGTCCTGTTTCAAACCAGAACCGGGAAATCACGAAATGAACAGAGCTTTGAATCTGCCTTGCAAACTTCGAGTGAGGAAATAACAAATGCCTGAGTACAAGGTGGCGACCATTCCTGCGGACGGCATTGGCATTGAAGTGATCGCGGCGACAAAAGAGGTGCTGGCCGCCTTGGAATTTCAGGTATCCGGCCTGGGATTCAGTTTTACGGATTTCGACTGGGGCTCGGAGCACTATCGGAAAAACGGCAGAATGATGCCGGCGGACGGGCTCGAAAGACTCAAGGCATTTGACGCGATATTGTTCGGCGCGGTGGGGGCGGCGGATATTCCGGATCACATCACCTTGTGGGGACTTCGCATAGCGATTTGCCAGGGGCTCGATCAATACGCGAATGTCCGTCCGACACGCATTTTTCCGGGAATTACACCCCCGCTCCGCAATTGCAAGCGGGAAAATCTCAACATTGTCATCGTCCGCGAAAATACAGAAGGAGAATACTCGGGGCAGGGAGGGCGATCTCATCGCGGTTTTCCGGAAGAAGTGGCGACCGAGGTTTCGGTATTCACTCGCTCCGGAGTTGAGCGAATCATGCGCTTTGCTTTTCAACTCGCCCAATCGAGGCCGCGCAAACTTCTGACCGTGGTGACCAAATCCAATGCGCAAAAACACGGCATGGTGTTCTGGGACGAAATTGCCGAAGAGGTATCCCGGGATTTTGCCGACGTGACATGGGACAAGGAACTCGTGGATGCAATGACGGTGCGAATGACGCTCAAACCGGAAACTCTCGATACAATTGTCGCCACCAATCTGCACGCCGACATCCTGTCGGATCTGGCGGGGGCGTTGTCGGGCAGCCTGGGCATGGCGCCGACGGCAAACCTCGATCCGGAACGGCGCTTTCCGTCGATGTTCGAACCCATCCATGGTTCCGCTTTCGACATCACCGGCAAGGGAATCGCCAATCCGATCGCCAGTTTCTGGTGTGCGGTTCAAATGCTGGAACATTTGGGCGAAACGGAGGCCGCGCAAAAGCTGATGACAGCCATAGAGCGAACCACCGAAGCCGGCTATCTCACCCCCGATGTCGGTGGTACGGCAACGACAAGAGAAGTTACGGATGCAGTAATCGAGAGCCTTGATTACAAGCGCACGGTCGTAAATCTGAAATCCTGAAGCGTCCTGTCGTCGTCAGCTTTTCTACTCGCCGCCCTGGCTGAATTTTTCGAAGTTCGCCTTGGTTTCGGCGAGTTTCGAGAGCGCCGCGGTCTGGGTTTGCTCGTAGCGATAGCCGTTTCGTAGCGTCATTTCTTCGGTGAATTCGAAAGAACGCTTGGCGGCCATGATTGCATCCGCATGTTTGGAGGCGATTTCTTCCGCGATACCATGGGCCGCGGGCAGCAGCTCCTCTGGCGGCAGACATTGCGAGACCGCGTTCATTCGATACAGTTCGGGCCCCGTGATTCGCCGTGCAGTGTAGATCATCAGACGGGCGTCGGATGGGCTGAACATGCGCAGCAGGTGCCTCACGCCGCCCGCCATGCCGAAATTGACTTCAGTCATTGAGAAGAAGGCGTTTTCGGATGCGAGCACGATGTCGCAGACCGAGGCCAGAACGCAGCCCGCGCCGACCGCCGCGCCGTTGATGGCGCCGACAACGGGCTTGGGGCATTCGAGCACGACATCGAAAGATGCGCGCACTATCCGGTTATGTTCAGCGAAACCGCCTGGCCTGGAATGAATCAGTTCCCGCTCTTTCAGATCTGCCCCCGCCGAAAAACATTTGCCTTCCCCGGTCAGCACGATAGCGCGGACTTCGTCATTCAATCCAAGCTGGTCGAAGACGGAAATCAACTCAAGCCGCGCTTGCCGGTTCTGTGCGTTTACCGGAGGCCGGGCGAGCGTCACCGTGGCGACTCCCGAATCGATCGAAACCTTCAGGTTTTCAACTTCGCTGAACAGCGGCATGTTTCGTTTCCTGTGTTCTCGTTTCCCGATATCCCTGGCGGGGTACTGATGTGAAAGGTGCGAACTCTATATTTTCGTCAGGACGCTGTCCAGCAGATCAAGCTTCCCGTTGGTGGGCGACCTTGTTGACTTCCGCTATGGTGAATCCAGCCGCTTGCTTGTAGCGCATCGAGATCTCTTCGAGTTCCCGGCGCGGAATCACTTGCTCAATATCGTCGAATCCTTCGGGTGCGCGTTCTTCCGCAAGTTGCATGACCTGCTCAGGCCCGTTGTTACGATTCATGAGCACGATTTTTGCGGTAGCCGGACGCCTTGCTTCCTCGTAGGCTGAAAATGCCTCGATTACATCGTCGCGCGCGGCCAGTTCGGCAGCCAGTTTTTCGGCATCGAGAATGCCCTGGGAAGCGCCGTTCGAACCGATCGGATACATGGGATGCGCCGCGTCTCCGATCAGGGTCATGCGACCATGGCTCCAGCGCGGCAGGGGATTCCTGTCCGAGAGAGGAAACTCGTAAACCGCCTCGCAATCTTCGATGAGAGCGGGTATGTCCAGCCAGGAGAAGCGCCAGTCCCGGAAAGGTTCCTTGAAGGCTTCGGCGGATACCCGCCTGTTCCAGTCCTGGCGCCCGGGATTGAAGTCGGGTCTGGACAATTCGGCTATCCAGTTGATCAGCGCCAACCCTTTTTCCGGCCCGGAAATCGGGTAGGCTACGAATTTGCAGTCCTGGTGGCCCGCCATGAACATCGTGCGAGCGTCGAGAAACGCCCGCGAACGAGTAGTGCCGCGCCATAATATCCGGCCGCCGTAAATCGGCTTGCCTTCGTCGGGGTAGAGTACTTCGCGGGCGCTGGAATTGATGCCGTCCGCGGCGATCAGGCAGCCACCCTCCATCTCGTGGATTCTTCCCGACTTGTCCGCGAAGCGGGCGATGATTTTTGCGCTGCAGTCTTTCCAGCCGACCAGTTTCATGCCGGTTGTTACGCTGGCCACGCCCAGCTCCGACCGCACCTGCTCCAGCAACATGAACTGGAGCGTTCCCCGATGAATGGAGTATTGAGGAACAGGGTAACCGGCCGCCACCCCGCGCGGTTCCGTCCAGATCAATTGTCCGAATTTGTTGTAGTAATGCAGTGCGCTGGTGCGTACGGCATCCGCATCGAGCCTTTCGGCGAATCCCAGGTCATGAAGAATTCTCGCCGAATGAGGCAGGAGATTGATCCCGACGCCAAGCGGCTTCAATTCGGAAACCGATTCGAAAACTCGAACTTCGCGACCCTGCCGGTGCAGCATCAATGCGAGAACCAGGCCGACCGGGCCCGCCCCGGCGATCAGAACGGTTTTACTCATGCCCCGTAGCCCCGAGAATCCGGAAATTATGCAAATTAATTAAATAATCTCCCAAAATTGAGAAATCGCCTGTTTCCAGAATCATAATCCCAATTAGCCACGATGCCGGCTGCAATTTCCGGCTGGAAATTGTCGGTCCACGAGACCGCGTCGGAGAAGCAAATTCATCGTGTTCCGCCTTTCGATCCGGCATGGATTGAATCACAACGGTCAGGGGAGTCTCTATGAACAGAAAATTTTCTTCAACCGCAGCGGTAATGGTCGGACTTACCTTGTCGCAAGCTTTGTACGCGCAACAGACGGAAATCGAGGAGATCACCGTCGTCGGCACGGGAACCTCGATTCGTGGAGTCGCTCCCGTGGGCGCGAACGTGATCAGTATCGAGCATGAGGATCTGCTGAACACCACCTCGGTCGACACCACGTCCTTTATCCGGGATCTTCCGCAGGGATCGGGTCTTGCCGTGCAGGAAGTACAGGCAGTGGGAGGCAATGTGGGTTTCGCCCAGGGCGTCAATCTGCGCGGCCTCGGCAACAATGCGACGCTGGTGCTATTCGATGGCCACCGTCTCGTCGGGCAAGGCGTAACTTCGCAGTTTGCCGATCCGAACCAGCTTCCCATCTCGGCTATCGAGCGGGTCGAAGTCGTAACCGACGCGGCTTCGGCGGTCTACGGTTCGGATGCGATCGCCGGCGTGGTGAACTTTATCCTGCGCGACGATTTCGAAGGCCTCGAAGTCAACGCCCGCTATACCGATTCCCTGTACCAGGCCACCGCCATGGATCTGCTGGCGGGTTTCAACTGGGATTCGGGGAATGCCTGGGTGGGAGCGATGTTCGAGGACCGCGGCACCTTCCGCCGCAACGAGCGCCCCTACCTGATGCAGAATCTGACGCAATTCGGCGGCAACGATGGCCGAATCAGCGGTCTCAACGTGCGCCCCGGCCCGACGCCGAACATCATTGCCAACGGCACGGTTTACGGTGTGCCGGTAACCGGCGGCAGGGTGCCCACCGCCGGGGAAGTGCTGGCCCTTGAGGGACAGCAATCGATATCGGACCAGGGCGACGAACAGAACTATTGGCCCGACCGCGAGCGGCTCGCGGTCTCCTTCCGGGCCCGCCAGGACATTCTCGACGACCGCGGCCAGCTAACCCTGACGGGTATCTACAGCAAGCGCGAAAGCTGGTATCAGCAGTTCAACACATCGCGAACCTCTACGGTCAGGCCCAGCAGCCCTTACTGGATCGATGGTCTGACCAACGCCCGCAGCTACCGCATGGCATACAGCTACTATTACAACAATCAGGGACCGGGGTCGGTCGAAGTGCTGAATTCGCCGGTTGAAGACGCTTTCAATGTCTATCTCGATCTTACTTACGACTTGACCGACGACTGGCAGTTTTCCGCCAATTACACCCACGGCAAGAACGATGGCTGCGGCCGTTGCGGAAAGCGTCTGAATTCGCGAGTGGCGGATGCGGGCTACAACGACGCCAGCAGATCCTCCACCGCCTATTCGAACATATTCAATCCCTTCGTCCAGGGCCCCCAGACCGAATTCATGAATCTGGTGTTCGGCCCCCAGGATCAGCAGACCAATTTCGATCTCGATCGCGGAAGCCTGAAATTCGAGGGCGGGTTGTTTGAAACCGCCGGCGGTCAGAGTCGGGTGGCGTTCGGCGTGGACCACGAAGAAACCAGGCAGGTTCTGTTTCTGAACGGAGTTGGCCGGGCCAACCCGCCGGCGCCCTTTGTGCTGCGCGATACCGAGTCGGACCGTAGCGTGAGTTCGGCCTATGTAGAGTTCTATGTTCCCGTTGTAGGGCCCGCAAACGCCAGGCCCGGGATGGAAGTCCTGAACCTCAGTCTGGCGGTTCGTCATGACGACTACAGCGATGCCGGCGCCACGACCAATCCCCGCATCGCGACCACCTGGGAGCCGAACGATGCGCTTTCCTTCCGCGCAAGCTGGGGCCAGGCTTTCCGGGCGCCCACGCTGGTGGAAACAAATCCGGGCGTGCTCGAGCAGATCCGGCGACGGGAGTACCAGAATGGCGCGAACGACCCCAATCTACCGATATTCGACGAGTTGACCGGCACGACTCCGGTGATCGACCGAATCGGCAATACGCCGGGTCTTGGACCCGAGACCGCGGAAATGTGGACGCTTGGCCTTGATATCACTCCCGCCGCCATTGATGGTCTGCGAATTTCAACCACGTACTACGATGTTTCCTACGAAGGCCGAATCCAGGCGTTGCCGAACCAGGCGGCCGCGATCGCCACCCCGGAAAACCGTCGCTTGTACGATCCGTTCATTACGATTGCGCCGCAGCCCACCACCTGTGTGAACGGAGATTTCTCGACGTACAATCCGCTGTATTTTCCCTACGTGAACAGCCCCAATCTGTTTCGCAACGCAGCCGTCGACGATTGTACGCTCGGCGGCATCATCCTCGGCGGCACCCGCAATCTCGGGACCACCAATCAGAGTGGCGTAGACCTGCTGGTGGATTACGACTGGTTCAATGAAGCCGGTGAATGGTCGGCCGCGCTGAACGTTTCCAAGATATTGGGCCTTGAGCAAAGTCTTCTGCCGGCCGGAGACCTCACCGAACAACTGGACTCCATCGGATTCCAGAACAGCACTCGGGCGACTGGCCGGGTCGGCTGGCGTCAGGACCGCTGGAGCGCAAGTCTGGACGCAACGTATATCGGTTCCTACGTAAACGACTTGCCCATAACGGTGAATCGGGTACGCCGCCCGGTAGAGACCGTTGACGCCTGGGTAACGCTGGGCGCCAACCTCACCTACGCCGTTCCGTATACCGACAATGCCGGCTGGCTGAGCGGAACCCGGATCGGATTGAGCATCGACAATCTGACCGACGAGGATCCGCCCATCGTCCTCTTCAGCGACGACGGCATGGACTACGCCAACGCGAACCCGTTCGGAAGGATCATGTCCATCACCGTGCAGAAGCAGTTCTGACAGGCGTTGCCCGGCTGGAATTGTCGGCCAACTCCCAGGCCGGCGATTTCTGCGCGAGCGTCTTTCAGGAAAATCTTGTGCAAGCGCATCCGGCTGGGCACAATCGGATGGCTCGAATGAAAATGCGGAATAAAGAGGTTGACCCGTGAAAAGAAGACAGATGATCGCAGGCTCGCTGGGCGCGCTGCTGGCCGGAAGTTTCGGCAGATTGCATGCGGCGGAAAATGAAGAACTCTTCATTCCGCCGCAATCGTGCAAGGAAACCCTGCGACTTACCCAAGGACCGTATCTTACGCAAAGCCCGCTCCGCTCCGACGTTCGGGGCGGCCGGGAAGGCGTCCCCTTGCGACTCAGACTCAGGGTGCTCGACCATTATTACTGCACTCCGGTCGAAGGCGTTCTCGTTGAACTCTGGGGTTGCGACGCCGAGGGAATCTATTCCAATGTCGAGAACATCATCTTCGATTACGAGACGACCGAGCGCAGTGGAATCGCCCAGGACACGCGCGGAACGGACTTTCTGAGAGGGCACCAATTCACGGACAGCAACGGGGAAGTAGAGTTCCTGACCAATATCCCCGGCTGGTACGCGGGCCGCCTGCCCCACATTCACGTGCGAACCGTGGCGGTGCGCGAATGGACCGCGCTGGATACGCAACTGTTTATCCCGAGAGATGTCGAACGCCGCGTATTTGCTTCGGGCGCCTATGCCAGCCACGGCCAGAATCCGTGGACGATAGACAGGGATCTCGTCGTCAAGGGAGATCAGAGTATCGTGGATGAGTTGACTATCCCCATGTCGGAAGAGGGCGAAGGCTTCGCGGGTGAGTTCACCATATCCATGACAGCCTGATGCAGATGGACATTCGAAAAAGCCTGTTGTTATCGATTGCCATAACGGCGGCCGGCGCAAACGCGCAAGTTTCCGACGATCCGCTGAATAGTTCGTCCATCCAGGCCAGGGCGAAGATTTTCGGCTCCGAGAACGTCGATTCCGTCACGGGTGAGACGCCAGGGGACAAGGTCATTTTTTCCTGGCTGTCCAACTCGACTTTCGCGGCCTCCATCGAGGGCAGGGTGGTTCTGCTGGACACCTTCGTAACCCGGCTGGAAGTCGAACCGGGGCGTACGCCAGTCGTCGTCGGCGATATGGTGGATTTACGCCCGGAAGCGATTCTGCTGGGACACGGTCATGGCGACCACGCCAACAACGCGGCCTATATTGCCGGCAAGACCGGCGCCGTCATCTACGCTTCCGAGGAAACCTGCGGTGTCATGCGCCGGGATTTCGAGCGAATCAGCAACGACCCGTTGATCCAGAGTCATCCGGTCGCGAGATTCGACGCATCCGCCGCGCTGGAATGCGTCGACGTGACCACGGCCGATTCCGTGCCGGGAACGGAAGTCGTGACTTTGCCGGTGCTCGAACCCCAGGCCTGCGTAATCGCCTTTCGCCATTTGCATTCGATCGCGGTTCCCCCGGACGACAGCTTCCCGCCTACGCCCGTGCGGATCATCGTCGATCCGCGGGATGAGGAATTGTTTCCGCGCGGCACTCCCTTGACCCCGGAAGAGGATCCGCTGCCGGGACAGATGGACTTGACGACATTCGGCAATCCTGGTGGCGGGGTCAGCATCTTTTACAGCTTTGTGCTTCGAGGCGGCGAAAATTTCACCTTTGTCTGGCACAACACCGCGGGAGCGCTAAAGGAAGGCAAGGGAAGAGGATGGGACGGCACACCGGAAGACGGCCGGCGCATCATTGCCGTGCTTGAATCTCTTCCCCCGACGGACGTACAGATGGGAACGGCTTCCAGCGGCAACTTCAACAATAACGGACTGCGCGACCTGATCATGTATCAGGAAGCATTGCAGCCGCGCATCTACATCCCGAATCACATCACGTCTGGCACCGCGACGCGGGAAGCTTCTTCGCTTTCCGTTTACGCTGGATACATCGAACAATTGCAATTGATGGGAAGGCCTCGCGAGGAATGGCCGGAAATACGCTGGCTGATCGACCCGACCGACTATCTCAAGCCTATCGCTTTCGATACGACGAGTGCCGCCTGGGCCAATCCCCGGAAACAGGACAGTTTCGATCGGTTCTGCGCCGCCGGCTAGCGGAATTGATTTGTACCGGATTCAATTGTGTTCGGAACCACGAACAATTCAATACCTGAATTCCTGGCAAGGCTCCTGATTTTATTGAGCCTGACTTCCACACAGCAGGCGTTCGCCCAATCCGGGGATCTGCCCATCCAGGTCGTCGAGGCGCAACAAACCTGGGAGGATGTACCGGAGCAGGCGGCCGCCACCGAGGGTCTTCTGGATGTCGGCGGGGCCAGAATCTGGTACTGGGATACGGGTGGCGAAGGCGAACCCGTGGTATTGGTCCACCCCTTCAGCGGCAGTGCCCTGATCTGGGGTTATCAGCAACCGGTACTGGCGCAGGCCGGCTATCGCGTCATCGCCTATTCACGCCGCGGTCACTACGGTTCCGACGTCGGATCGGAAGAGAGTCCAGGCACGGGCGCCGGCGATCTGTATCGACTGGCCGAGCATCTCGGCCTCGAAAAATTCCACTTGGTAGGATTTGCCGCGGGGGCCGATGTCCTGCCGGATTTTGCCGTCTCCTTTCCCGATCGCCTGATGAGTCTGACTATCGCCTGCACGATCGGAGTGCCTGGCGATCCCGCCTACCGCGAGACCGACAGTACGCTCCTGCCGCCTGAATTCAGGGCGCTTCCGGCATGGCTGAAAGAACTCAGCGCCGCTTACAGGGCCGCCAATCCCGATGGAACGGAGGAATGGCGCCGACTGGAATCGATCTCGAAAACACAACGCGTGGCGGTGCCGGCCCTGACCAATGTCACTCCGGCGATGATCGCCGGAATCGATGTGCCCGTATTGCTCTTGACCGGGGATTCGGACCTGTACATGCCTCCCGAGCGACTACGCGCCTACGCCGATTACTGGACCGATCCGGAAGTGGCGGTCTTTCGCGAAGCAGGACATTCGGTTTATTGGGAGCAGCCCGAGGGATTCAATCGTCTACTGCTGGATTTTCTGCGGCGAAATTCCGCGCGGGAGCGGATTTCAGGTCAATTCGGCGGCGAGGTGAACACAATTCCCGGTCAGTCCGAATGGCGACCGGAACCGGAGCAGGCGCCGGTCGAGGAAGGCTATGTCGATGTCGGCGGTGGCGTACGCCTTTGGTACTGGGATACCGGCGGCGAAGGCGAACCGGTGATTCTATTGCATCCCTACACGGGCAGCGCCGCAATCTGGGGATATCAGCAACCCGTGCTGGCCGGCGCGGGTTTTCGCGTGATCGCCTATTCCCGGCGAGGACACTACCGGTCGGATGCAGGTCCCCCGGACGATCCGGGCAACCATGTCGATGACCTTCACGCGCTGGTGGAGCACCTGGGATTGACGAGATTTCATCTGGTCGGCAGCGCGGCCGGGGGATTCATCGTTCCCGACTATGCCGCCAGCTATCCGGAACACCTCATAAGCATGACGATCGCCACCAGCACCGGCGGCGCCGTCGATTCTGATTACACCGCCACTTTTTTCAGAATTCGCACTCCGGAAATCGTCGAACTTCCTCATTGGATAAAGGAGTTGGGGCCTTCCTATCGGGCGTCTTACCCGGAAGGCGTACAACGCTGGCGGGATCTGGAAGCGCAATCCGTACACCGGGTCATGCGGCCTCCCGCGAAGAACCGTCTGACCTGGGACGTTTACGAGAACATGCGGACGCCGGCGCTGCTGATTGGCGCGGACGCCGACATGTACATGCCGCCAACGATGTTGCGTGAACTGGCAAGTCACTTGCGAGACCCTGAAGTCGTAACGATCGTGGACTCCGGCCATTCGGCCTACTGGGAGCAATATGAAGCGTTCAATTCCGTGCTGCTTGATTTTCTGCAACGCCACCGGGCGAACTGAAGCATCGGCTGACTGACAGGGAGACTTTTTATGGCTGTCCATCAGCCAGGCATAACTCAACCGGGCATTGCCGGAGAGCGGGAACTGGACCTGGTCTACGGCAAGATCATCCGGCGCATTGTCCCGTTCCTGATCGTCGGCTATATCGCCGCCTACCTGGATCGATCCAATATCGGATTCGCCAGAGTCCAGATGCTGGGAGACCTCGGTTTCAGCGAACTGGTGTACGGAGTAGGCGCCGGCCTGTTCTATCTCGGCTATAGCGCTTTCGAGATTCCCAGCAACCTTTTGCTGAAACGGATCGGCGCCCGCCTGACCTTTGCCAGGATCATGATTCTCTGGGGCACTATTTCCGCGAGCTTCGCCTTCATCGACACCTCATTCCAATTCGGCCTGCTGCGCTTCCTGCTCGGCGCCGCCGAAGCCGGTTTCTTTCCCGGCGTTCTGCTTTATATCACTTACTGGGTGCCGACCTATCGCCGCGCCCGCATAACGGCCATGTTCATGTCGGCTATCGTGTTATCCGGCCTGATCGGCGGTCCGTTGTCCGGGTTGATCATGGGTTACATGGATGGAATCGCGGGAATGCGCGGCTGGCAGTGGCTGTTCATCGTCGAGGGCCTGCCTTCCGTTGGACTGGGAATCCTGGCCCTGGTCTGGCTGACCGATTCTCCGGCCAAGAGCAATTGGCTGACGAGCCGGGAAAAGGAGATCGTCCTGGCCGACCTGAAGCAGGACGAAGAAAGTCGAGTGCAAAACACGGCAAAGGTGAGCCATAACCTGCTCGACGCGCTGAAAGACACGCGGCTGTACATCTTAGGGTTCATGTCCGTTGCGCTGATTTCGGGAATCGGCGGACTTTCGTTCTGGCTGCCGACGATCCTGCAGGATTCCGGCATCGAAGACGTTGTGACGCTGGGCTTTCTGGCGGGAATTCCTTATCTCATTGCCCTGGTCGTGCAGCAGTGGGTTGCTCACCACTCGGACAAGACCAAGGAACGCCGGCTGCACGTTTCGGTTTGCGCGCTGGTGTGCGGGGTTTCCTGGATACTGTTGCCGGCGCTGGCGGGCCAGACCTGGCCGGCCGTCATCCTGCTGACGCTGGCGTGCGCCGGCGCCTTCGGCGCAACCGGCCCGTTCTGGTCCATGCCCGCGAGTTTTCTTGGCGGTTCAGCCGCTGCCGGCGGCATCGCGCTGGTGACGACCTTCGGCGGCATTTCGGGATTCATCAGCCCCATTTTCGTGGGCTGGGCAACGGATCTTACCGGTTCGCTCACGGCCGGACAGTATTACTATGGCAGTTTGTACCTAATCGCAGCCGTGGCAATTTATTTCGGAACCCGCGAACAGCGAAGGAACTGACTTGAAACTGCATTGGTCTCCCAGATCCCCCTTTGTCCGCAAGGTCATGATCGTCGCGCACGAAACGGGCCTGGCCAACCATATCGAGCGTATTCGGTCCGTGGCGGTGCGAACCAGGGTCAACCCCGACATTATCGAGGATTCGCCGGTCGGACGAATTCCGGTAATGGCGCTGGAGGATGGAACGGTTCTGACCGGTTCATTCGCCATCTGCGACTACCTGGATTCGCGGCACGAGAGGCGGAAGATGATTCCGCCTCCTGGCCCGGCGCGCTGGCGCGAACTCGAACTGCATGGAATCGCGGACGGAATGCTGGACCTGTTGATCGTCTGGCGCGGCGAATTCATGAAACCCGAAGAGCACCGCAATGAGCCTCTGTGCGGGTCCTGCGCGGCGAGGGTCCGCCATTGTCTGACCTGGCTGGACCGGCGGGCCGGAGGATTCGATAGCGAAGATTACGCAATCGGCCAGATAACGACGGGTATCGCGCTGGATTACCTAGATTTTCGGTTTCCCGATATTGACTGGCGTGGAACGAATCCCCGGTTGCGCGAGTGGCACAGGGCGTTTTGTGAACGCCCTTCCAGCATAGCGACGGAGATAGTGAATGACGAGTAATGCCGAATCACGAAGCGGGCCGCTTTCTCATGTGCGAGTCCTCGACCTCAGCCGGATCATGGCGGGTCCCTGGGCGAGCCAGATTCTCGCGGACCTCGGAGCGGACGTGATCAAGGTCGAGCGGCCGGGCGTCGGCGACGACACTCGCGGTTGGGGCCCGCCGTTTCTGAAGGACCGGGAAGGCAATGCGACTCGCGATTCCGGCTACTTTCTTTGCGTCAATCGGGGCAAGCGTTCGATCACGATCAACATCGCCACCACGGAAGGACAGGAAATCGTCCGCAAGCTGGCGAGAGAGAGCGACATCCTGCTGGAAAACTATAAGGTGGGCGCACTGGCGCGTTACGGCCTTGCTTATGATGACCTGAAAGACGAAAATCCAGCGCTGATCTATGCTTCGGTTACCGGCTTCGGTCAGGACGGCCCGAAAGCGCCCCGGGCCGCATACGATTTCATGATCCAGGCCATGGGCGGATTGATGAGCGTGACCGGCGAGTCCGATGAAAGGCCCGGCGGGGGGCCGCAGAAAGTCGGCGTGCCGATCGTCGACCTGATGACCGGCATGTACACTGCCGTTGCCGTGCTGGCCGCCCTCGCGCGCCGGGCGGAAACCGGGCGGGGCGAGTTTATCGATCTGGCCATGCTCGACGTGCAACTGGGGTTTCTTGCCAACCAGGCGATGAACTACATGATTTCGGGCAAGGCGCCGAAGCGCAACGGCAACAGTCATCCCAACATTCAGCCGCAGAATGTTTACCCTTGCCGCGACGGTCATATCGCGATTGCTGTGGGCAACGACGGGCAATTCGTCAAGTTCGCCGAACAACTCGGCCGCAAGAAGTTAGGGGAAGACGAGCGATTTCGCCTCAATGCCGATCGCGTAGTCAATCTTGTGGCATTGAATGAAATCATCGTTGATACGCTCGCCGGCGATTCGATGGCGGGATGGGTCGCGAAATTCGAGTCGGCCGGCGTTCCCTGCAGTCCGATCAACACCGTTCCGGATTTATTCGAGGACCCCCAGGTAAAACATCGCGGCATGTTGCGCGAACTCGATCATCCGCAGGCGGGAAAAGTTCCCCAGGTTGTCAGTCCTATGAATTTTCGTAACGAGCCGCTGGCGTTCGACCGGGCGCCGCCGTTGCTCGGGCAGCACACGGAAGACATTCTGACCATGCTCGGATTCAGCCAGTCCGAAATGGAAGACTTACGAGGCAGGGATGTCATCTGATTCCGGCACGGAAATTGGCGCCGGCCGGCGAATTCCCATGATCGATCCGGAGCGCTTGAGCGATTCCCAGCAAGTCGTTTATGACAAGATCGTCTCCGGCGCGCGCGGCGTCATCGTCGGTCCGTTGCGGGTCGCGTTGCATTCGCCGGAACTCGCCGACCGCTGGCAGTCGTTGGGAGAGTTTCTGCGCTTCAATACCACGCTGCCGAAAGTCGTCAGCGAACTGGCCATTATCGTGACCGGCCGTTACTGGAATTCACAAGTCGAATGGTCCATTCATGCCGGCATCGCCCTGGATTGCGGTGTGCCGGAAGAAGTCGTTGAAGCCATCCGACGTGCTGAAGCGCCGGTTTTCGATGATCCCGCTCACGCCCTTGTTTACGAGTTCACCCGGAGTTTGCTTGAATTCGGACAGGTCGACGACGATGTCTATCAGGCTCTTTACAATCTAACGGACGAACATTTTCTGATTGAGTTGACCGCCCTGGTCGGATATTACAGCCTTGTGGCAATGACCTTGAATGTCCACCGGGTGCCGTTGCCCGAAAATCTGTCCGCCCGGGGTCTTGACTTGCCTGAATCCGGAGCGCTCATGCATCCCGCACGATTGCCGGCATGCAAGCCGGCGCAATTCAGCGATAAGGAAAACTGAAATCATGGACCACGTCCCAGCCGTATTCCCCGCGCAGCGCGCGCGGACGCAAATCGAGAACATTTGCGATACCCATAATCACGTATTCGGCCCATTCGACCGGTTTCCGTTGCAACATCCGCCCGATTACACGATGCCGCTGGCGCCGCTGGAGACTTACCTGGAGATGCAGGACCGGACCGGCGTGGCGCGCGGCGTACTCGTGCAGCCGACGCAACAGGGTTGCGACAATACGGACCTGTTGCACGCGCTGGAGTCGGCGGGGGACCGGCTGCGGGCGGTAGGCGGACTGCGCTCCGCAGTGGACGACAAGACCTTCGCCAGGTTGGACAAGGCCGGGGTCACGGCGCTGCGTTTCGTCGAAGCGCCGCTGCCGGACGGCTCGCCCCGTCCCGGCGCAGTGGAATTCGCCGAGATACCGGGGCTTGCCTCACGCCTCGCGGCCTGCAATTGGGCGGTCGATGCCTGGGCGCCGCTGCCGCGGCTGATCGCCAGCCTGGATGTGATCATGCAGGAAGACGTTCCGGTCATTTTTGAACACATGGGAATGCTGGACGTTCGATCGGGGGTCGCCGACAGGCATTTCCAATCGATGCTCGGGCTGGTTCGAGAAGGGCGGATCCACGTCAAGCTCTCGGTTTGCCGTTGCTCGACCGAAGCGCCGGAGTACGAGGATCTGCGGCCGTTCCACGACGCGCTGGTGGAAGCGAATCCGGATCAACTCGTCTGGGGCTCCGACTGGCCGTTCATCCGCATGGACGGTAACGAGCCCGATCCGGCGAAATTGCTCGACCTGTTCTGCAAATGGACGGACGACGCCGGGTTGCAACGGAAAATACTGGTGGACAATCCCACCCGCTTATACGGGTTCCCGGAAGGGTAAACCTTTCCGGGGAGATTCCGCGCCTGCGCGCGGAATGACCGGATTGGCTATAGCGTCTCCAGCGCCTGTTCCGGCGTTATGAAACTTCTGCCCAGGGCGCTCGCCACCGCTTCGTAGGTGATTTGGCCGCGGCAGACGTTCATCCCGCGGCGCAGATGCACGTCCCGTTCGAGCGTCTGCCTGACGCCATCGTTCGCGAGCCGGCGCACATAGGGCAAGGTCGCCCGGCACAGCGCCTTGGTCGATGTGACCGGAACGGCGCCGGGAATGTTGGCGACGCAATAATGCACCACGCCATGCTTGATGAAGGTCGGCTCGTCGTGGGACGTCGGC
The DNA here is from genome assembly GCA_022822865.1 of Pseudomonadales bacterium. GTDB lineage: Bacteria > Pseudomonadota > Gammaproteobacteria > Pseudomonadales > Pseudohongiellaceae > UBA9145. The sequence continues at coordinate 113,379 of JAJDYJ010000039.1, forward strand.
CGCGAAGTTTCCACACAGCCCCCCTGATCGATGCAGACGTCCGCAACCACGGCGCCCGGTTTCATCTTCATGACCAGGGATTCGGAAACCAGCGGTTCCAGTTTTCCGCCCGGCACGAGCAGGGCGCCTACGACCAGATCGGCTTCGGTTACCAGCCGCTCGACGTTCTCCGGCGTCGAATCGACGCATTCCAGTTCCGGTCCGAGCATTTCCCGCAACTGTTCCCGCCGCGCGGGAAACTTCTCGACGACGGCGACCCGGGCGCCGAGCCCGAGCGCGATGCGGGCCGCGTTGCTGCCCACCGTGCCGCCGCCGATGACCACGACCTTGCCCGGTTCGACGCCGGTAGCGCCGCTGAGCAACAGGCCCATGCCGCCCTGGCGTTTTTGCAGAAAGCCTGCCGCCGCCTGTACCGACATGCGTCCGGCGATCTCCGACATGGGGATCAGCAGGGGCAGGGCGCCCTGGTCATTGGTGACCGTCTCGAAAGCGATGCAAAGCGCGCCGCTCGCCAGCAGGTCGTCGGTCTGCTCCGGGTCCGAGGCCAGATGCAAATAGCCGAACAGCGTGTGGCGCTGCTGCAGGAGAGCGCGTTCGGCGCTGTTGGGCTCCTTGACCTTCACAATCAGATCGACCGCTTCGAAGAGTTCGGCCGTATCGGCGGCGATTCGCGCCCCGGCCCGCTCGTAGTCCGAGTCGCTTTCGCCGATGCCGGCTCCCGCGCCGGTCTCGATCCAGACTTCATGTCCGTCGGCCGCGAGGGCCGCGGCGGACTCAACGTCGAGTCCGACCCGGTATTCGTGATTCTTGCTTTCCCTTGGCGCTCCAATACGCATGATGACTTCCCCCCGAGGAATCGATGGCGTCCGGATCCGAACAGGCAATGAGACGGCGGTTCCTTATGCCGGTGATATCGTATATAACGGCGTTTGCCGCGGACGCAAATTATAAGTCCTCCACCTGGTAAATGAAATGAAATCAAAGGCGGCCATCTGGCCCGCGCTGCTGCTGGCGTGCCTGCTCGGCATGCATCAGGGCCTGGCCCAGGACACGGCCGAACTGGACGACCCCGAACTGCAACGCGTCCCCCCGTTCCAGGTCTTCGACAATCTCTATTACGTCGGCGCGCGCTGGGTCTCGGCCTGGCTGCTGGAGACCGATCAAGGGCTGATCCTGTTCGACGCGCTCTATGGCGACCTGGTCGATATCGCCATCGACGGCATTCGCGAACTCGGCTTTGATCCTGACGACATCCGTTACCTGATTGTCAGCCACGCGCATTACGATCACATCGGCGGCGCCCGGCGTTTCCAGCAGGAGTTCGGCGCGGTGGTGCTGATGACCGAAGCCGACTGGCAATTGAGTGAGGGTGAACCGGATTTCCGCGACTATCCGCGTCCGATGCGGCATCTCTCCCTGGGCAACGGCGATACCCTGAATCTCGGCCGGACGCGGCTGCAGTTTCTGCAGACGCCGGGCCACACCCTGGGCGTGTTGAGCACCATTTTCACGGTCTACGACGGCGGCTATCCCCACACCGCGGTGATGTTCGGCGGCGCCGGCCTGAACTTTGCAGGCGCGGACCGGCTGCAAATGTATATCGATAGCGTCGGCCGCTTGCTGTCGATCCCGGACGTCGAAGTGAACGTCTCCAATCATCCCGATTCCAGCGATGTATTCGCCAGATATGAGATGTTGCAGGAGCGCCGGGACGGCGACCCGCATCCCTTCGTAGACCCGGAAAGCTGGACCGCCTGGCTTGAACTGATGCGTCGCAACGCCCAAACCATGCTCGACGCCGAAACCACCGCCAACTGATTCTTCTCCGGCTTATTCGATCTGCCATCGGGCGAAGGTCCGGCGCGCCTCGCTGAGTTGTTCGGGCCGCATGCGGTCTTCCAGTTCTTCCATCATGGCGGCGGCTTCGGGGTGATCGTAGCGCGCGGCCCAGGCGGCCCAGGCGTGGGCCAGCACCGGGTCGTGGTCGACATGGTCGCCGTCCCGGTGCATCGCCGCCAGCGTGAAAGCGGCCGCGCCGTTGCCGGCTCTGGCGGCGAACTCATACCATTCCACGGCCTGGTCACGGTCCTCCCGCACGCCGTTGCCGAAGTAATACAGGCTGCCCAGATTGAGTTGGGCCGCGGCATGGCCTTGCAGGGCGGCGGCTTCGGTCCAGCGGAAGGCCGCCTCAAAGTCCTGCTCGACGCCCTGGCCGGTGAAATACAGAATGCCGAGATTGTATTGTGCCAGGTCGAGGCCCGCTTCGGCTGCGATCGTAAATTCACGAAAGGCAGTGTCGTAGTCCCCGGCCAGCGCGGCATTCACCCCGTCTTCGTAGTCAGCCGCGGCCGGCAACGACAGCAGGGTGAAGCCCGCGGCAATAATCGCTCTTGCTGGAATCTTGAGATTCATGTCCTGGTCAATGTTACTACAGACCCCACACTGACATGGCGCGCCGGTTTCTAGTAGAATCTGCCACTTCCCGCCGCCGGGAGCCCGGCGGCGGAAGTCTCGACAATGCACCCGTAGCTCAGCTGGATAGAGTACCTGGCTACGAACCAGGTGGTCAGAGGTTCGAATCCTCTCGGGTGCGCCATTTCACGAAGAGTCCATTCCGGACACACAGGTAACAGTCGAACGAGGCAGATTCATGAAGTCTCACTGGTTCACCGCTTTTATCCTGCTGACGCCCTTCATTCTGAACAGTTCTGCTTTCGCCAACGAGGGCAGTATCGCTTTCACCGGCGCCACGATCATCGACGGCACCGAGGCCGCTCCACTGCCGGACGGCGTGCTCGTCATCACCGACGGGCGCGTGCGCAGTATCGGGCCGGCGTCCGAAGTCAGCATTCCCGCGGATGCGCAGCGCATCGACGTCAGCGGCAAGACCATCATGCCCGGCATGATCAACGCTCACGGGCATGTCGGCGACACCCTGGGACTGGAAACCGGCCACTACAGCCGCGAAAACGTGCTCGACCAGCTTGGCCTTTATGCGCGTTACGGCATCACCACGGTGCTCAGCCTCGGCGGCGACGAGGCGCCGGGCTTCCAGGTGCGCAACGAACAATTCCACGCCGGGCTGGACCGGGCGCGGTTATACGTTGCCGGTAGCGTCGTCAACGGCGAGACTTCGCCGGAAATTCGCAGCCAGTTGAACGCCAATGCCGACCTGGGCGCTGACTACATCAAGACGCGGATCGATTCCGAACTCGGCCAGTTGCCGACGCTGGCGCCTGAAGTGTTTCAGTCATTGATGGACCTGGCGTCGAGCCGCCGGCTGCCCGTGGCGGTGCATATCTACTATCTGGAAGACGCGCGCATGGTGCTTGAGGCCGGCGCCGACATCATCGCCCATTCGGTGCGCGACCTGGAAGTCGACCGGGATTTCATCGACCTGATGATCGAGAACGACGCCTGCTACATCCCCACCATGATGCGCGACGTTTCGACTTTCGTGTACGAGACCGAGCCCGATTTCTTCTCCGACCCCTTTTTCCTGGCCGAGGCCGACCCGGCGGTCATCGCCGAACTGAGTACGCCCGAGTATCGCTCGGGCATCCGCAACAGCGCCGCCTCCCAGCAATACAAGGCGGATTTGCCGAACGCGCTGGTCAACGTGGGGCTGCTGCATGAAGCCGGCGTGCGCGTCGCCATGGGCACCGACACCGGCCCGCCGGCGCGCTTTCAGGGCTATTTCGAACACGAGGAAATGCAGATGATGGTGGACGCGGGCATGAGCCCGCTCGACGCCATTCGCGCCGCTACCGGCGAAGCCGCGCAATGCATCGGTCAAAGCGAGATCGGCACCCTCGAACCCGGCAACTGGGGCGATTTCATCGTACTCGACGGCAACCCGGCCCAGGATATCGCCAACACCCGCCTCATCGACAGCGTCTGGATAGCCGGCAACCGCGTCCCGCGCTGATTTTCAGGGGCAGGGATCCTCGCCTTGCACCGGGGTTGCGCCTGAGGGCAGGAAGCGGCACGGGTCGGCGTCTTCGAGCATCACTCTCGCTCCGGCGCGAATGATTGCGCCGGTGCCCGGCGCCTGGAAGAAGTTGTAGCCTTCCCGCGTAGTCATCCAGGCCGAAGGGCCGCCGAGATATTTGCCGGCACTGGTTGTTGCGCCAACGACATCGTCCACCAGACCTTCGTAATACGGGTCGCCCTGTCTGGCGCCGCTGAAACTGCCGAGGTCGGAACTGGCGACGAAGACGACATCGACGCCGTCTACCGCGGAGATTTCGCCGGCGGCTTCCACGCCTTCCACGGTCTCGATCATGGCGATAATCATGATGTTTTCATTGGCGCTCTGGCGATAGCCGCCGCCCCAAATCGCGCCGTATTGGCCGCCGCCCTGGCTGCGGCGTCCCTCCGGCGGGTACTTGGCGAAACGCACGGCGTTTTCCATTTTCTCCGCGGTGTCGACCATCGGCACGATGATGCCGAGAGCGCCGATGTCGGTCGCCTTCTGGATATCGCCTTCGGTGGCGTCAGGCACGCGGATGAAGGGAATCGCCGGTGCGTCGCGGCAGGCGAAGATCATGCGCGCCACGTCGGTGTAGTTGAGATGGCTGTGCTGCATCTCGATCCAGATGAAATCGAAGCCCGCGCCGGCCATGGCGCAATAGATTTCCGGATCGGCCGTCGACACGGTACCGCCGAGCACCTGCTCGCCGGCTTCGAGCTTGGCCTTGACGGTGTTGTAGAGCCCGCCGTCCTGGGCCGGAACCGCGGCGGACCAAAGCAGGGCCGCCATGGTGGGAAACAGGTATTTCAGTAATCTGTTCATTTTCACCTCGCAGAATTCGGCGGCCTGGGCGCCGCGTCAGACTTCGGAAATCATCGGCGCTCTCGTTTCACCGGACGCCTTCGCGGCAACCTGTTGTTGCCGCCGTTTTTCGCCGCGCAGCCGCAGTTCCTCGCGGTTGCTGTCGTCCACCCTGGCGTATTCGTCGCGCCATTCGTCGCCGCCGCGCCAGCCGAGGCTGGTGCGCCAGGTCGTTTCCGGACCTTCGGCCTCTTCGAGCAATTTCAGCCCCCGGCGCACGATGCCGATCTGGCTGAGGATATCCCCGGGAGCGCCGCAGGGATTGCCGAGCGGAAAATCGGTATGCAGATAACGGGCGACGCCGCAATGTTCCACCACGTCAAGGGCGCTGCCGATGATCACGGTGGGAATTCCGTTCTCTTCCAGGTGCCGGCTGACCAGACTCACGGTCTGGTGACAGACGGGTCACAAGGGCACGAGCATGGCCACGTCGATATGATCTTCGCGGCATAGCTCGAGAATCCTTGGCGCGTCCTTATCCGTAGTATTGCGCTTGCTGTATTCCGTCGGCACGGAATAGAAGCGGCCGGAAAGGCTTTCGAACACTCCCGCGCGCGCCGTATTGCGCAAGTGATTGAGCGGCAGAAAGCTGCCGAGATCCCTGGTATGCGTGACGGTCTTCTGCCAGGACAACTCGTCCGTATACATCGATTCCGGCGTCGGCGTCGACATCGAGGCATGGACCTGCCGCTTCGCCCGGCCTTCGACCGTGTCCGGCATCGCCGTCGTGATCAGCCCCAGGCGGCATTCGCGCAAGGGTTTCGGCAGCGGCGTAAAAGGCATTTCGTCGTGGTGGGCCCAGACGTAATCCTTCTCGTATCCCTGGGCCCGGTAGTAATCCCGGGTGCGCTGAATGTAGGGAACGTCATACTTGCCCGGCATTTGTGGCTCCTTGGTCTTAAAGTCGGGACTCCGGCGGCAGAATAACCCGATAGGAATCGAAGGAAAAGCGCGACGATGTACGAAACCGAACTCTATGGGCCGGTAAAGGCCTTTCTGGAAGCCCAGGGCTACGAAGTCAAGGCCGAGGTCAATGGCTGCGACGTGGTGGCGATCCGTGGCGGGGAGGCGCCGCTGATCGTCGAGTTGAAAACGAATTTCTCGCTGCCGCTGGTGTTGCAGGGAATCGACCGCCAGCGGCTCACCGACAACGTCTATCTGGCGGTTCCGCCGTTCCCGGGCCGCAGCTTACGCCGCAAGGAGGCCCTGTTCCTGTGCCGCAGGCTCGGACTCGGCCTGTTGACCGTGCGGCCGGCGCCTGCCTGCTTTGTGGAAGCGCTGCTCGATCCTGCCGAATACAAACCCCGCAAACGCAAGCCGGCGCTGGGCCGCTTGCTGCGCGAGTTCCAGCAACGCGTCGGCGATCCCAACACCGGCGGCTCGACCCGCCGCAAGATCATGACCGCCTACCGCCAGGACGCCCTGCGCTGCGCCGGTTATCTGAATGAAAACGGTCCCACCCGCGCGGCCAGGGTCGCCAAGGCCACCGGCGTGGCCAAAGCCGGCCAGATCTTCCTCAAGGATTACTACGGCTGGTTCGAACGAGTCGCCGACACCCAGCGCGGGATATACCATTTGACTCCGAAAGGGAAGAAAGAAGTGATGGAACATATTGATTCGATCCCCATTTCTACACAATAAGCGAATTTCAGCACATCACGAAAAGCGATTATCAGTACCGGACAAATCCGACAGGACCGGAATCCGCTATGGTTCACGGACTTTTTTCCGCCTCCATGCTAGGCTTTGGCCCGGATTTTTCGGAGGGTTCCCCATGACCAGATACTTGCCGCCGATAGCCCTTGCGCTGCTGCTTGCCGTGGGCGTCGCACAGGCGCAACAGGGAGACGACAACATGAACTCGCAATCCCCGGTGGACGGCGTCAGCAGCCGGTTCATTGAAAGCAACGGCATTCGCATGCGCATTTTCGAGGCGGGCGATTCCGGGCCGCTGGTGCTGCTGGCCCACGGCTGGCCGGAATCCTGGTACAACTGGCGGCACCAGTTGACCGCGCTCGCCGACGCCGGTTATCGCGCCGTGGCGCCGGACATGCGCGGCTACGGTGAAACCGATGCGCCGCCCGACGTGGACGATTACGATATCGTCGATCTGACCGACGACATGGTCGGCATTCTCGACGCTCTCGGCGAAGAGACCGCGGTCATGGTGGGACACGATTGGGGCGCCATCGTCGCCTGGCATGCGGTCGTGCGTTATCCCGAGCGCTTCGACGGACTCATCGCCATGAGCGTGCCTTATGGCGGCACCGCGCCGCGTTCGCCGATGGAAGGCTGGCGCGAAGCCTTCGGCGACAATTTCTTCTACATCCTGTACCACAACGAGCCGGGCGGAGTGGCTGAAGCGGAATACGACAGCGACCCGCGCGGCTTGATCAGCCGGCTGTACCTGTCGCCGAACTCTCCCCGCCAGGCGCCGGTTATCACCGACCCGTTGCGTGCGGCGGGGGGCTGGATCGGGCGGCTGGGTGCGCCGACCGGACTGCCCGACTGGCTCACCCAGGATGATCTCGACTATGTTGTCGGCCAGTTGGAGCAGGCCGGATTTCGGGGTGGCATCAATTACTACCGGAACTTCCACAGTAACTGGGAAATCAGCCTGGAATACGAAAGCGACCGCGTCACCGTGCCGACGATTTTCATCGCCGGGGCAGGGGATATGGTTATCGGCGGCGCCACCGCGGAGCAATTGACCGCGTCTATGTCAAGGGTGACCGACGATCTGCGCGGCGTGGTGCTGATTCCCGAAATCGGCCACTGGGTGCAACAGGAAGCGCCCGAAGAGACCAACGCGGCGATGCTGGAGTTTCTCGGCGGGCTGGACCTCTAGTTTCACGTACTCAGCGGCCGGCCTCCGGCCTGCGCAGCCAGACCATCTCCCACGAGATTTCCGGCCGTCCGGCGGCGTCCTTGTGCTCCGTGGTACGGACGACCTCAAGGCCGCGTTCGCGGGCCAGTTCCGTAATTTCTCCGGCGCTGACGGCTGCCATTGGCCGCTCGGGCGGCAGCGGCCCGAGCCGCAGGCTGAACATCATGCCGCCGCCGGGTTTCAACAATGAGGTCAGGGTCTGAAAAGCGCACGCCCGATCATCGGGCGGCACGTGCATCCACATGGCGCTGAGCCAGATCAAGTCGAATGCCGACTCCGCGTCGCGCACAGCTTCCAGATCGGGCAGACAATCGTCGACCCATTGGATAGCGGGCGATTCGTGCAATTCCTGCCCGGCCCGGCGCAATTCCCGCGAAGGCTCGACCGCGACGACTCGATGACCCTGCCGCGCCAACCAGGCGGCGTCGCGGCCGGTGCCGGCTCCCACGTCCAGAATCAGCGCCTTGGGGGGTGGCAGCAAATCGAGCGTTGCGGGATGAACTTCCTCGAAGGTCAGGCTCTCGTAGTCCGGCACGATTTCGCCTGCGAGCCGGTCGTAGCTGGCGAGAACATCCTTGATGCGGAATTCGTTAGTCATCCGGATAGCGGGCGAGATATGCGTCGCCCGCGAAAATCATGCAAGTAGTGTCTTTACCGCAGCCACGGCGCGGTCGACGTGTTCGACCGTATTGTAGATTGTCGGGCACAGCCGCAGGCCACCGGTGGCCGCACCTGCGATTCCGTGCTCGCGATACAGGCGATCGACGATTTCGCCTCGCTGCGCCGGGTCGAGATTCGTGATGCAAACGCTGTGGCTGAATTCGGGGGCCATCGGCGTCAGCAGTTTCAGTCCGGCATCGGCTATGCCTTGCTTGAGATGTTGCGCGAGTTGGGCGATGCGCTGTTCGATTCGCTCGGGCCCTATCGTATCGTGAATGCCGGCGGCCACGCCGAGCCCGGCCAGCGCCGCGTCGTCACGCTGACCCAGCGATTCGAACTTGCGCGCGCCGGCCAATGAAGTCTCCGGGCCGTTGCCCCAGCCCGGCGCGACGACCGAAGGCCAGATTTCGGCGATGCGCGACTCCCTGACATAGAGCAGGCCCACTTCTTTCGGCCCCATGTACCATTTGTGCGCGCTGGCTGAATAGGAATCGACTTCGAGATCGCGCAGGTCCATTGCCATGGCGCCCCAGGTCTGGGCGCCGTCGAGATGTACGTGGATGCCGCGCTCGCGGGCAATGCGCGTCAATTCCTTCACCGGTAGCTTGATGCCGCTGACGTTGGAGACGTGTGTAATCGCCAGCACCCTGGTGTTGTCCAGAAATTCGTCGGCGAAAGCATCGATCAGTTCCTGAGCCGATTGCGGCGCTTCCGGAGTCTGTACTTTGCGCACCTGGAATCCGTAGCGTGCCGCGCGAACCTCCCAGGCGACGTTGTTGGTGGGATGATTCTGGTCCCAGACAAGCACATCGTCGCCGGCCTGCAAGGGCAGGCCGGCGTTTACGATGTTGTTTGCCTCGGAGGTATTGCGCACCAGCGCCACCTCGTCCGCCGAGACATTCAGTTGCGCGGCCACTCGGACGCGCGTTTCTTCCAGCAGGTCGGAGAACTTGCCCCGATTGTTGAATGAGCAATCGCGGTCGATGTCGGCCGTGAGCGAGGACACATTCTCCGCCACGGCGCGGAAGGACGGACACAGATTGGCCGCGTTCATGGGAACGGCTTCCTCTGTAAACGAGAACTGGGCGCGCACCATCTCCCAATACGATTCATCCTGACCGGGCGCCGCGAGATGCTGCTGCGCCTGGGCGGCCGACATGCCGGCCCCGCCAAGCATCAGGGCGCTCGTGGTCTGTAGGAATTCGCGTCGTGTCTGCGATCTGGTCATTGTGGCTGCCCCGTGTCGATGTGAATGTTTCAGATTACCCGTTTTAACCGCAATGCGTCGATGTCTTCGTCGCCGTAACCAAGTTCGCGCATGATCCGGTTCGTATGTTCGCCAAGCGTCGGCGGCCGCTCGCGAATTTCCCCTGGTGTTTCCGATAACTCCACCGGCGTCTTCATCAGTGGCGCGGGTCGTTCCAGCCCCGGATATTCAGTGGCCTGGAACAAGCCCTTGGCGGCGATGTGCGGATCGTCCAGCACTTCCTGGGGCGACAGCACGGGCCCGGCCGGCAGCCGGGCTTCTTCCATCGCCGCCAGTACCTCCTCGCTCGTGCGTTCGGCGCACCAGCGCGCCAGGCGTTCGCTGATAATCTCACTGTTGTCTCCGCGCGAGATATCGTCCGTGAACCGCGGGTCGTCGAGCCAGTGATCTTCGCCCATCAGGTCGGCCCAGCGCTTGAACAGCGGTCCGCCTACGGTCTGCACGAGCACCCAGCCGTCTTTGGTGCGGAACGTGTCCGCCGGCGCCGCGGTCTGGGCGCGATTCAGACTCGCGACGCGGTCGCGCCGGATTGTGTGTTGCTCGATGAGTGTCCCGTTCATGATTGTCAGGGCGGTATTGAACAGCGAGCCCTCGACGATCTGGCCTTTGCCGGTTTTCGCTCTTTCAAAAAGCGCGGCCATGGTGCCGAAGGCCGACAGGCTGGCGGTGCCGAAATCGACCCAGGGTCCCCAGGCGCGCACCGGCTGTTCGGGAGTGCCGGTGAGATACATGCAGCCGGACATGGCTTGTCCGAGGCCGTCGAAACCGACACGGTTGGCGTAAGGTCCGCCCTGTCCGAAAGCGGAAATCATCGTCAGGATAATGTCGGGCTTTACCGCGCAAAGACTGTCGTAATCGAGCCCCATGGCCCGCAAGGTATCCGGCGGCAGATTGGCGACCACCACATCGGCCGTGGCCACGAGTTTTTTCACGATCTCGCGGCCTTCCGGCTTCATCGGATTGAGCGTCATCGATCGCTTGTTACGCGCGAGTTGCAGGAACAGCGCGCCATCCCCGTTTTCGGTAACCGGTGACACAAACCTGTCTTCCGACCCGTCGACCTTCTCGATGCGAATCACCTCCGCGCCCATATCCCCAAGCAGGGTGGCGCAATACGGCCCCGCGATATAACGCCCGAAATCGAGCACCCGGATGCCTTGCAGAATCTCGCTCATTTCAATTGGTTCCTTATTGAATCAGAATGGTTTTGATCGGCCGGGATCGGCGACGATGCATTCAAATCGATGCGTCCAGAGTCTGAACATGTCCGTCGCCGGCGTATTCAAGGATTGCCCGGTCCGCCGTAACCAGCGGAATGCGCAAGTAGCGGGCGGTAGCGATTATCAGGCGATCCGCCGGGTCGGCGTGAAAGTTGCCCGGCAATCGTACGCTATCGACCGCCAATTCCGGTTCGATGGGTGCGACCCGCAAACCGGGCAAGGCCAGCGCGGCATCCAGCCAGATTTCGATTTCCCGTCCCAGTTGCAGGCGGCCCTTTTCCGCCAGCAAGGCTACCTCCCAGGGGGTTATCGCCGAAACCAGGACCCCATCATCGCGAGCGGTTTCCTCGATCGTCTCGCTCGCCTTGTCGCCAAGACGCGGGTCGGCATTCACGGCCCATATCAGCACGTGAGTATCGAGCAAAATCATTTGTTTGCGGACCAGTCAGACGGTTCCACCGCAGGACTGAAAGGATCGTCAAAGCTCAATACCGAACCTCGCAGGGCTCCGATCAGCGGCCTGTCATCCATTCTGGGCAGCGGCGACAGCACCGCCACGGGCCGGCCACGATTTGTAATGGTCACCGGCTCGCGATCAGTGCTCATCTGCCTTATCACTCGCAAACACCTTGCCTTGAATTCCGTTGCCGCGATGGTCTTCATAATAAACTCGCACATTTCTGTACATTTTTTCTGTACATTAATCCAATTCAGCACTGGTTGCAACTTTGCCGTCGATGCTTCCAGAATCGGCCATACGATTGTTACTATCGTTGGCATGAATATCGATGAACCATGGCGCTGGTCGCCATTGCGGGAAATGCCGCCGGGCGCCGAGGACTGGGCGCTGCCCGGGCAGGCGGAACAGGAGGCCGCCTGGGCGCGTTGCCGCGCATCTCTCAAGCAACACGCGGCCAAGGAACGCTTCATGCAGGGCTGGCTGCGCGAGCGGGTGCGCGCTTTCGCCATCGAAACCGGCCAGATCGAAGGACTCTATACCCTGCGCCGGGGAGTTACCGAGCAACTCGTGGCGGAGGGCTTCGCCGGAGTCGTGGGCGCTCACACCTACGAATCCATCGAGGACGAGACCATCCGCGGTCTGCTGGAAGACCAGGAGGCGGCCTACGACATGATGTTCGAGGATGTCGCCAGCGGCCGCGCGCTTTCGGAGTCCATGGTCAAGAGTTGGCATCAGTTGCTGACGCGGCATCAGGCGACGGTCACCGGCCTGGACATGCAAGGGCGCAGGGTTGAAATACCCTTCCGCACCAAGGGACGCTGGAAGATCAGGCCGAATAATCCGCGCCGTCTCGATGGCCACGTTCACGAGTATTGTCCGCCGGAACATGTCCAGGCAGAAATGGACCGTTTTTTCGCCTTGTATCGGGAAATCCAGCAGCGCGGCTATGCGGTGAACGTGGAAGCCGCCTGGCTGCATCACCGCTTCGTGCGCACCCACCCTTTCCAGGACGGCAACGGCCGCACTTCGCGCCTGCTCATGGCCTGGGCGTACATCAAGCGTTCGCTGCCGCCGCCGGTCATCACCGCCCTGGGTAAGCCGGACTATATAGACGCACTTGAGTTCGCCGATGCCGGCAACTTGAAGACGTTCGCCGATCACCTAGGCTTCCTGGCCGCCGCTTCGCTCAACAGTGCGATCCAACTAGCGGAGCGAGCCCTCGAAGGCAAACTCAACCGCGCCAACGGCAACGGCGGCCGCACCATCGGCGACACCTATCATCCGCCAATAGCGGAGTAACAAGGTAGTTCGAAATCAATTCGGCAATTTCGCTCAATATCCTTGCAAATTGAAAATGGCATTACTAATTTTAGTCGGTCGGATGTTCCGGTAGACATGTCGATGCAAATCAATTCCGCGCCCTTATCCCCGACCAGGTGGCGCAATACGCCGATAGACGTGAGCTATCCCCTTTGCAATAATCGTCGGTCGATTCAGTTGGCTCGGTCGGTGGGAGACGAATGAGAAGCAGAGGCGATAATTGGGAAAACGAGCCTGGGTTTGACCCGTTGACGGGAAAATTCAAGCACATCGATCTGGATCGCTGGCTCAAGGAGAAGAAGGTCGTCGAGCAAGCGCGTAATGACGGCAAGCAAAACAAACCCTCCACCGACGAATCCTTCGATGGCATTCCCGCCAAAATAGTCGCTTGGGTCAATAATCGCGGGCGAATCTGCCGCCAGAACGTCAGTACTCGTCTGGACGATCTCGAACGCCAACTGGCTGACATAGAAAATCCGCAGGAACTGGAAATCAGCCGGCACGAAGCCGAAGAGACTGCAGGAGCGGCTAGTGCGGCGCTGGAAGGCGAAGTCAACAAGGGCAGAAACATACTTTCGGATCAGCAGGAATATGTTCGGGAGGAGGACAAGGACTTTCAGGCGTTTCGCCGCGAATCCGGATTGCGAAGACTACCGGACGATTCGGGAAGGAAGTGGTTCTGGAGGTATGTCCTGGGGTTCTTCTTTTTCGAGCTTGTGATAAACGCGACTACGCTCATGGACGCCAATCCCTTCGGTTTGTTGGGTGCCATGGTGCAGATGGGCATGATCTGCGCGGTCAACATACTAATTATGGGTTGGATAATGGGCGGCGTAGTGCGCGGCGCTCATTACATCGGGGTCTTCAGAAAGGCTATTTTCTCGCTGCTCGCCGTAGCCATTTTCGTTGCGGTGGTCTGCTTCAACCTGGTGGTGGGACACTTTCGCGACAGCATGCAGGCAATTATCAATATGCCTGCGGAGGCGGCGGTCGCAGCGGATTTAAACGCCGTAGGCAGCGATACCTTTGATCGGTTCCTGGAAGGATGGATAATGTTCGATTCATTCCAGTCCGCTCTGCTGGCGCTGATGGGATTCCTGTTTTTCTGCGTAGCGTCCTGGAAATGGTTTGATCGTGACGACCGCTATCCTGGCTATGGGCGCCGCCACCGGCAGCGCGAAAACAGAAAACAGGATTACCTGCGGAAATACGGCAAAGCCGAGCGGAATCTGGAAGAAAAATTTCGCTTTTTCGAAGACAGGCTGAAGGATATTCGCGAGAAGCTTCGTCTCAAACAGTCTCGCTATCGCGAGATACTTTCCCAAGGAGAACGGATCATCGCCGACTACCCCACCAATCTCGGTCAATATCAACACGATTTGAACCGGTTGCTTGGTGCGTATTACTCGGCAAATCGTCGGGAAAGAACCGAGCCCGAGCCACCCTGGTTCTCCGAGCAGAAGGAGGTGGACAAGGAAATTCTCTCGGCGCCGGAATTCAATGTGCCTGAGCAGGAAAGCATCAAGGATGTAGCGGATACCGTGGATCGGGCCATTAAGGTGTTGCAGGAGGAATTCAGAAAATCCCGGCGGCGGTTTCCCACGCTTGAGCAGGCGATGAACAGGCTCGATTCGCCCTCCGGCTCCGCGGATGAGCGCGCACTGGCGGGGCCGGCGGAGGCTTTGGTTTGAAGCCGGCAACGCATCGCGGTCTCGCGCCAGGCTGGCGGCGTCTTGCCGGTGCGCTTGCCGTAGTTGTCTTTTTGAGCGGTTGCGAACGGCCGACCCGCTTTGACGAGAATTTGTGCCCCGTGGGTCAGCCGCCCGCGGGAACCACGATCCTGTTGCTCGACACGTCCGACCCACTGGAGCCGGCACACGAGGCGGAGTTGGGCAGATTGCTGCGCGAGATGAATCCGGAATTCCAGATACAGGAAGACTCCGATTTCTTCGTCGCACCGCTCGAGAAACTGGTGGTTTACGAGCTGAATGAGGACATCGGTGTGCTGGAGCCGTCGCTGGTCCTGTGCAACCCCGGCGTAAACCCCAATGCCTGGGAGTGGTGGCGGGGTCTGGTCCAGGGCCGCGCCTTCGCGCAGCGACGCTGGGAACAGTTCGATTATGAGATCAACTCGATGTTCGCCGTCGAGGAAAAGCCGGCGCAATCCAGCTCTCCCCTGATCGAGGCGCTGGGTGTGATCGTTCCGCGCCACGCGCCCAGCCAGCGATCATTCGGCGATACCGTCGAGCCTGTCCATCTGATCCTGTATTCGGATTTGTTGCAGCATTCGGCATCGCTTTCCCACTACGGTGCGTATCCGCCCGCACAGCAGGTTCTCGCCACGTCGTCCATGCGGCATCTGGGCACCGATCTGGCTGGCGTCGAAGTCAGCATTTTCCGGCTGGAGCGCGCCAGAGACGCGCGCTGGCAGACTCCGGAACACTATTATTGGTGGACCCGACTGGTGCAGGAGTTCGGTGGACAAGTGATTCGGCAGGAGTCCCTATAGTTGAAAGCGAAGTGGTTGCTGATTGCCGCCTTCTTTGTCGGGGCTGCGCTCATAAGTTTTTTTCGCCTGTGGTCCGGAGGCCTTGACGGTGCCTATTTCGCCGCCATCGTCGCCATTGCAATCATCGTGGTCACCGCGGTGTTTTACCATCGGACGATGCGGTCCACCGAAGATCGACAGATTGCCGGAGATAATCTTTACTATCTGGGACTGCTGTTCACGCTGGTTTCCCTGATTCTGGCGCTGTTGCAGCTTTTCGTGATCAGCCCGGAAGGTGCGATCGATGAGCGGGCCTACGAATTGATCGGTAATTTCGGCGTTGCGCTGATCTCTACCGTCTTCGGCATCCTCGCTAGAATCTTTTTCTATGATGCTCTGGGCGACCAGGCACCATCGACCGAGGTTGGCGGATACACTAATCGTTCCACCAGTGCCGGGCGCCAGGAAGTCGCCGAATTCATGCCCGGCGACCCATCCGCGCAATTGGAGGCGAAACGGCTGCGCGACGATCTCATGGCATTGCGCCAGGCCCTGCGCGAAGGAAATGACGCCTATATGCATTTTGTGCGGATGTGTAACGAACAAAGCGAGAATGTCGTTGCCCACGTCCGGGAAATGATGCGGAATCACACGGATGATCTGGCAAGGGTCGCGACGAATCAACTGAGGGAAACCACATCCGGCATGACGGCCGCCACCAACACATTCCAATTGGAACTTGCCTCGCTTACAGGTCAGTTTGCGGAAATCGTCGGCGAATTCAATCAACGGATGACGGCGGAAGCGAATCAGGGAATCGAGGCAACCAGCGGCGTCTGGCGGGAAGCCGCGGGTGCGATGCAGACGGAAGGCGCGCAGCGGATTGAGGCGTTGTACGGCGACATCAATGGTTTGCTTGCCGCCTCCGAGCAGACTTGGGCGCGAATGAAAAGTTTGAACCGGGCAGTCATCGAAGCGGCTGACGGCATGCGGGCAAATGTGGAATCCGTGCAAGCCATGGTTGCCAACGCGGCGGACGCCGGAGCGGGTATGAAAAGCCTAGTGGAGAGCATGGGCAACGCTCGCGCGGAACTCGATTCGGTTGCCGGCGCGGCTTCCGGTTCGGCGGCGCGGGTCACCGACAGTATTCACCGGTTCGCCGAGATTCAGAACACATTGGCGAGCGACCTCGAAGACGTTCGCGTCCGGGCCGTAACGGATTACAAGGAAGCTACCCGCAAGGTCAACCTTGCAATCAGCGAGCAACTGGATTCCGACACGGGCAAATTGCGCGATTCCCTCGATCAGGCGGTGGACAGAATCGACACCCATAACCAGGCAAGCGCGGAAAACCTGTCCCAAGCGCGGGACCTGAGCCGTCAGATGACCGCCGAGACTGCGCACTGGAAGAAGCTTTCCGAACAGACTCGCAAGTCCCTGGTCAGCGCCGTGGAACAACTCGTTCGCGTGGTCGGAAAAAATTAGGCGAAAGCGCCCATGGTCAATGCGAGATCGTCGGAGTTCGCTCAATCGAAGTATCGCCAGGGGACGATACTCGGTCTTACGGTGGCGGAAATTTTCATTCTGCTGCTGTTCCTGTTAATGCTGGTGTTCCTGGTCCTGAGTCAGGAGCAGCGGGCCCGGGAGCGGGAACAGGCGCGGGACCTGGCGAGACTGACCGAGTTCAGGGACACTTGGGAAGAGCCTCTCGCCGGAATAGAAACGCCGGAGGAGATCGTCGCATTGCAGCGATTACGGGAGAACATTCGTGGCAATCAGGGAAATTCGACCGAGGCGTTGCTGCATATGGTTGAGGAAGCCCGACAACAGCAAGCAGTGGCGGAGAGAGAGCGACAGGCGGTTGCGGAGGAAAACCGGCGCTTGCGGGAACAGGCCGCCGACCGGCAGGATGCCATCAATGAGCAGACTCGGCAATTTGAGCAACTGCGCGAGCAGAATCTACAACTTCAGCGACTGGCGGAAGAACAGCGAATTTTGCGGGAAAAAGGACAAAATCCGCCTTGCTGGTACGAAGTCGTGGACGACGGCAGGGGCGGTACGCGTGAAAAACCTTTGTACATTTTCGATATTGGCGTATTCGATCAGCACATGCTGGTGCGGCGACTGCGGGCGCCCGACGGCGGCGCATTCGACGATAGTGAGCTGACATATGTCGAGGAAGCGGAGATGTTGCCGCTCCGGCACGTTCGGTTTGGCGAGCCGCTCACCGACGCGCAACTGGTCGAGGATTTGTATCCGCTGTTCGAAACCGCGGATCAAGCCGGGGTCCGCAGCTATTCCTGCATCTTTTTCGTGCGCGTCTGGGATCAGACCTCGCTGTTTGCGAAGGAGCGCTGGCAGCGAGCGCATGATCGGGTGCTGGAAGGTTTGTTCGGAACCTACCCTGTGCGGGACGAGCCATGGAATCAGCCTTGAACAAGGCGATAGCGGTTCGCTGGAGTTTCGCCGGTCGCGCTGTCAAGCGGTCTCTTCGCGAACTGCGCAGGGCAAGCCGCCGGCGCGCCATGCGCGTCGGGATGCGAAAGATCCTTGCGGCAATCGGCATTTCCGTCAAATCTGAAAGAGGCGGTTGAATTTTATGGCACAGCCGCCGTTGCGCCGGTCGAGATAGGTGTCGAGCGGTGCCGCCAAGCAGAACCGAACCAGAAAAGTGGGGGTGGCAATGCGCATGACGCAGATCGAGCGTGTAATCTACAATAGTGGATGTTTGCTTCACATTGGGAACTTGGCGGTCGGCTGGCTGAACAGGTCGTGCGCGAAATGGGCGTGTTCGGACTGGACCGACACCCTCGATTTCCTGCCCTGGCAGCACATGATGATCGTCGCCAAAGTCGAATGAAACCGCTCGCAACGCTCTCCCGTTTAGCCATTGCCGCCGTTCTTGGTTCGGTTCTGGTCGGCTGCGCCGAAGACGAGACCCGGCAATGGTCGCGGCTCGTCGATACCCGCGGCGGATACGAAACCAAGCCGCTGGAAAAAGACGTGGTCGTGGTGAAGGTGGTCCAGAATCTCGTCCGCAATATGGAGGATTTCGCCGATCCGCAAGCGGGCCTGGCTGAAAATCTGCAGCGGATGGAACATTGGATCGAAGTCGCCTGCTCCGAAGGCGGCAAGCCGGATTTCATCCTTTTCAACGAATTTCCGCTAACCGGCTACTCCCGCGCGCCACGCGACGAAAAGCTTGACTACACGATCCGCATTCCGGGGTCGGAAACCGATCGGCTCGGCGAACTCGCGCGGTCGTGCGACAGCTATATCATCTTCGGCAGCTACGCCCGCGACGACGAATGGCCGGGACATATTCTAAGCATCAATACGGTCATAGACCGCCAGGGCGAAATCGCCGCCGAATTCTGGAAGTCGAGGAACATCAAGCGATTCGGCGCAGAACCCGGCGATATTCCGACGACAACCGTGGAGAATGTCTACGACCGCTACCTGGACCGTTATGGCGAAGAGCAACTGATACCGGTGCTGCGAACCGAATTCGGCAATATCGCGGTAAGCACGGTGCAATTGGACCCGTTCGTTTTCGCCGCCTTCGCCATGCGCGGCGTCGAAATCATGTTTCGCACGGCGACGCTATTTTCGGAAACCGACGTCAAGGCCATAGCCCGCTACAACAACATGTATTCCGCCATGTGCAATATTGTTTTTCCGGACGACAGCCCGGCGGCTTCGCTAGGCGGCAATTCGCTGATCGTCGGCCCGGATGGAACGGTGCTGGCGCAGGCCACAGGTAACTTCGAGGCCGTAATCGAAGCCGAAATTCCCATCGCCGAGTTTCGCGCCGGGCGCGGCATTCACCGTTATCCGCTGGAAATGCTGCAGCCGGTTTTCTCGCAGTATCGCGGCGAAATTCCCCTCAATCATCTCGACCTGCCGCCGGAGCAGTTGCCGCAGACGCGTTTGGATATGACGGCGCTGCTCGACCGCGCAAGCCGCTGGCTAAACCGGACTGGAATCTGATTCACGGTGCCGTACACGAGGGGGTTGGCGGCAACATGCGTCGCTGAAACCACCCGGAATCGTCTGCAAACCTAAATCTGAAACAGGCGGTTGAATTTTATGGCCCAGCCGCGGTTGCGGAGTTCGAAGGATCGTGGGTCGCCGAAGGGGCTGGTGTCGCGGTCGTCGCTGTAGACGAGGAAGAGTTCGCTGCCCGGGGCCCATTCCCAGCGGAAGCGGAAGTTGGTGCTGAACGAGCTTGCGTTGGAGTCGTATTGCACGAGGCCGCTGAAATACATGCGCGGCGAGAAGGTGTAGGTGAGCCGGACCCTGCCGAGTTCGGTGCGGAAATCGCCCTCCGGCAGTTTCACCTGGTTGATCAGATAACCGGGTTCGACGGATAGCTGGGGCGAGATTTCAATCCGGCCGAAGTCGTAACCGAAAGCCGTATTCTCGCCGCTCCAGAAATCGCCGAGGCGGATGGAAAAGCGGCCGCTGAAACGACGCTGCGCGCCGAGCCGGTAGAACACTTCGTAGTTGGTGAAGTCGTAGCTGCCGGGTTGCAAGGTCACGTTGCGGGAGATGGCGAACGGCCGCGTCAGCATCTCGAAATCGTCGCTGATCGAAACCTGGAACTGGTCGCTGTTTTCGAACTCGGTGTTGAAGATCAACTGGTGCTGGCGCGTTTCCAGTTCATCGAGGTCCGCCGACCGGTATGACTGGGTCAGCGCCTGGAAGTTGAAGCGGCGAATCCAGTCGATCGAGGCCGGCCGCGGACTGAAGCGGGCGGAACCTTGCATCTGCTTGAAATTGTTTCGCCGCTTGAAGCCGATTTCGGGATTGAAGTTCTTCTCGACGACGAGATAGCCCGCGGTCAGTCCGTAGCGGTCGCCGTTATAGTCGAAGTTGCCCATGTAGCTCTGGTCCTGGTCGGTCAGGCCGGGGCTTTCGGTTTTGGCGAAGTAGGTGTCGATGGAATAGTCGTCGAGGAAATCGAAGGAACCGTCGATGCCGTAGAGTTGATTCGAGCCGTCGCCGGCCAGGGAGTTCGAGCGGTCGGTGAGCATCATGCCGACGGTGCTGCGGCCGAACACGTCCTGCTTCAGGCGCAAGACCGAAAAGCTGGTCGACTCGATGCCGGGCAGGTCGCTGCCGTCGGTGTTGATGTTGAGCGCGCCGACGTCGACGTCGCCGATTTTTCCGGTCAGGCGCGCGCCCGCGTCGATGGGAACGACCTGACCCTGTTCGAGCCCGATGCGGCGGCTGAAAAACATCGTCGGAATGTCGAGGTTGCGCGGCTGGACGAAATCGAAATTTCCCCGGCCTTCGAGAAAGAAATCGCGCTTTTCCGGGAAGAACAGGTTGAAGCGCGTCAGGTTGACCTGGCGTTCGTCGACTTCGACCTGGGCGAAATCGGTGTTGTAGGTGAAATCGGCGGTGAGATTGTTGGTGATGCCGAATTTCACATCGACGCCGTATTGCTGTTCGGCCTCGTTGTCGACGGGTGGCATGGCCCGCCGGTTCGTCGTCAGCGTACCGAGTCCGTAAGGCTTGATTTCAAGGTTGAAATTGCGCGGCGGCACCTGGAGTTCTTCCAGATTGCCCGCCTCGGAGATACGCCACATGCCCGCGACCAGGCTGTTGCCCAAGGCGGCCGAAATCGGCAACTCGGTCAGGTACGAGGCTTCGTTAAGCCGGCGGATGATTCTGCGGAACTGGATCCCCCAGAGTTGCTCCTCGCCCGGTTCGTAACGCAGCGAGCGGAAGGGAATTTCCATTTCCACGGTCCAGCCGCCGTCGAAACGGCCGACGCGGGAGTCCCAGACGATATTCCAGTCGAAATTGACGCCGCGGCCGCGGTCGCCTTCGTTGGAGATGGCGAAATCGGAAAATCCGCCTATGGGCGAGACCAGGAAAGCGACGCCGTTGCGCCGGTCGAGATAGGTGTCGAGCATCACCGAAAACGAATCGTTGGTGCGAAGCTGGCTCGTGTCGCGTCGCATTTCGTTGGCGACCCAGTCGACTTCGGGCACCGATTCGTAGTTTTTCGCGGTGACGTACAGATTGTCGTCGTCGTAAAAGACCCAGACCTCGGTGGGTTCGCTCGCCGGCGCGCCTTCGTCGGGAATCTGCTGGATGAAATCCGATATCGGCTCGATATCGCGATAGACAGCCTCGTCCAGGTTGCCGTCGATCTCGATCGGTTCGGTGACGCGTACGGCGCGAATCGAAATTCGGCCCTCGGCGTTCCGGCTGATGACGACTTCCTGGGCGTCCGCGGGCGAAGGGACTGCCGCGAGCAGCGCCGCCAGGCCGCCGAGCCGAACCAGAAAAGCAAGCCGACAGTGCCTGTTTACAACCGGGGAACTGAGCATCGGGCAGATTCTAGTCGAGTCCCGGCGCAAGCGCGAGAACGAGTTTCCTCCATTGAAACCCTGGTCGAGCAACTTCCGCCGGAAAAACGGGGGCCGGTAGTGCGCATGGCGCAGCCCGGGCGCCTGATCTACAATCCCGATATTCCACTTCGCATTGGTGAACTCGATGAAATTCGTGTTGCGGTTGCTGGTTCTGCCCGTATTTCTGCTCGCTGCCGCCGTCCAGGCCGCGGAGCACCCGGGCTACGTGGTCGATCCGGAGCGGCGCACGACCGGCATCGGCAAGTTCTATATGGGCCGGGAGATTTCCTTCGTCATGGGGCACCTCGCGGCGGACTGGCTGAACAGGCCGGGCCGCATCCAGGAGGAAATGCCCGACGAGGTGGTGAGGAACATGAACCTGGCGCCCGATGAAGTGGTCGCCGACATCGGCGCCGGCTCGGGGTATTTTTCCTTTCGCATCGCGGAGAAAGTGCCTGACGGCGAAGTGCTCGCGGTGGACATCCAGCAGGAAATGCTCGACCTGATCGAGCAACAGAAGGTCGAAGGCCGGGGCAAAAACATCCGCACGATCCTCGGCGCCATCGACGACCCGCGGTTGCCGGAAAATTCAGTGGACGCCGCCATCATGGTCGACGCCTACCACGAGTTCTCACACCCGTTCGAGATGATCGACGGAATCTATCGGGCATTGAAACCCGGCGGGCGCATTTTCCTGCTCGAGTATCGCGGCGAAGACCCGTCGGTGCCGATTCGTCCATTGCACAAGATGACCGAAGAACAGGCCGTGCGCGAAATGAGCGTATTCGGGCTGGAATGGACCGACACCCTCGACTTCCTGCCCTGGCAGCACATGATGATTTTCACCAAGCCCCAGTAAGCAAGTCAGTCGGTCGGGCCGGCCACGGTTTCATAGCAATTTCTGCAGATTGCCGTAGCCGCTGCGGCTGATCGGCAATTCGCGCTTGTCGGTCAGGATCGCAATGCGGCTGTCCTTGCTTTCCGATTCGATGCGGGCGAGGTAGTTGATGTTGAGCAGGTACGACCGGTGGATGCGGCAGAACTGGCGCGGGTCGAGCTTCTTCTGCAGGCGGCTGAGCCGGTCCAGCTTGATGTGGGTATCCTCGGCGGTGTGAATCGCTACGTAGTCGTCCGCCGCCTCAATGTACATGACGGCGTCCACGGGCAGCACATGCACTTCGCTGCCGTCGCGCACGAGGATGCGGCGCAGCAATTCCCGTTCGCGCACCGGGTCCGCGAGCAGGCTTTCGAGCCGCGGCGGCTCTTCCATGCCGACCCGCGCGACGACTTTCTCGACCGCCTGGGCGAGCCGCTTCGGGTCGACCGGCTTCAGCAGATAGTCGATCGCGTTCGCTTCGAACGCCTGCACCGCGTATTGGTCGTAGGCGGTGACGAAAATCACGAAGGGAATCTGTTCCTGCACGAGTTCGAGCACGTCGAAACCGTCGAGCTTCGGCATCTGCACGTCGAGAAACAGCAGTTGCGGATGTTGCTCATTGATCGCCTTGACGGCCTGCAGACCGTTCTCGCACAGGCCGATCACCTCCACTTCCGGATGCCGGGCCAGAGCGTTCTGCAACGCTTGCCGCGCATGGGGCTCGTCGTCGACGATCAGGCAACGTATGGGATCGCGTTTCGCCATGGCGCTCAATGTACGGCGGCGGAAGCCTCGCGTAAAGGCAGGCAGATGCGGGCGATGAAAAGATCGTCCTCGCGGCAGGTCTGCAAGGTGGCTTCGTCGCCGTAGCGATTCTTCAGCCGCTGGCGCAGGCTGATCAGCCCGATGCCGGTGCCCTGGCGCTTGTGCCCGAGCTCGTCGAGCGGATTGCTGATCTCGATATGCAGCCGGCCGTCGTCCGCCCCGGCCCGCAGTTTCAGGCAGCCGCCTTCGATGCAACTGTCGATGCCGTGCTTGATGGCGTTTTCCACCAGCGGGAACAGCATCAGCGACGGCACCGGAGTACCCAGCAATTCCTCCGCCGCCTCGATATCGGTGCAGAGCCGTTCGCCGAAGCGCTCGCGCTCGATGCTCAGGTAGTTCTGTACGTGTTCGAGTTCCGCCCCGAGCGTGGCCGTCGGCCGGTCGCCGTAGGCCACGCTGTAACGCAGGAAATCCGCCAGCCGTACGCAAAAGTTGCGGGCCTGGGCCGGTTCGGATTCGGTAATGTTGGCCAGCGCGTTCAGCGCGTTGAACAGGAAATGCGGATGGATCGTGGCGCGCAGGGCGCGCAATTCGGCCTTGCTCGTCAGCAGTTCCTGTTGCAGGGCCTGTTGTTCGAGATCGCGGCCTCGCTGCAGGGCGATGAGGAGGTAGTGCAGGAGCACGAAAAATTCGAACTGGCCGGTGAAAACGATCAGATTGCTGAACAGGCCTTCGGAAAAATACTCCAGATAGGGGACGGAATCGGATAGCGAATCGAGAACCAGTGCGTAACCGCGGCCGAGCAGCGCCCAGATCAGCGCCATGGCCAGCAGGATCCACGATTGCGCGGCGATCACCCTGGTCCAGGCGCCGCGGTCGAGCGGCAGCGTGCGGCACATGTAATAGTTCGGGATCAGGAAAAACAGCCACAGAACGTAAGTCGGCGCGAACAGCGCCAATCCATGCCCGAGCGGAACATCGGCGATATCGCTGACAAGCGCGGACAGGCCGGCGCTGAACAAGGCCCAGCCAACCAGCATCGCGATTACGCGATTGGGTGTCTTGAACAATGGATACATGAGATTCCCGAAGAGGCCGGATCGCTTAGTTCCGGATTTCGCCCCCGCCCATCAACGCGAGTCCCGTCACCACCAGGGTCTTTGACGGCAGGTTCAACTCTTCCGCCATATCCCGCGTCTTGTTGCTGTAACCGCCCATGATACACATGGCGCCGCTCTTCTCGACTTTCCAGTTGGCGGGCACGGTGATTTCTATGCCGCCCATGATGCAATACAGGCTCAATTCCATTGAGTCGCCTTCCATGTCGGCATCCGAGAAATCGATTTCGTATCCGCCCCAGATTGCCATGACTTCGCCGCCCTTGAGCTGTTTCGAGTGGTAGTTCAACTCGCCGCCGCCCATGAATGCAAACAACTTGATTTCCTGCTGGTTCGGATCGAGTTCATCGTTACTGGTATTGAGGCTGCGGGGAAGGAGGTTGCGGGGGCTGACGAGGAAAAAGGCGACGGTGAGCAGGATCATGGGCGCCAGCATGTCGCCGAAGGACAGGCCGAGCAGCCCCATCTGGGAAATGACGAGGACCGCTCCGAAAAGCGTGAGCAGCCAGGCCATCAATGGCGCTTCGCGCCTGCCCGATCTGACGATCCAGAAGATTCCCGAGAGCGTGAGCAACCAGGGGATTGCGTTGAAGATCAGCCGGAAGAGCGTTCCTATCAGGTCGCGCAGGCCGATAAAGCTGAACAGTCCGACATTGGAAAGAATCAGCAGGCCGGCGATTGCCACCAGGACATAAGCGACGGTTTTTCTGCTTTGCGGGGAATCAGGTTCGGACATAGGCTGCCTCCTGTTTTTTCCGGCTTGACGGCAAGCCTACCCCGCGCCGCCCGCCGCGGTTTGGGCGATTCGGTGAACGCCCCCATATTCTCGGTGAAGCGCGTAATGGGACCGCACCCCCGGCCGCTCGTTATTGACCGAGCCGGCGCCGCCGTTCGGAGAAAATCACAATTCAAGCTCAACAGGCGACTGTAGTATGCGCCTCAACCGTATCAACAGGTAACTTTCCAGTAAAAGAGGACGTTTGAGCAAATGGGAGATACAGTCATGCATTATCGATATCACCATTTTTATCAGCCCATAGCCCGTTTCGTGAACCGGCTCTCGCCCATTGCGAAAACTGCTGTGACCATCGCTCAGATCTTGCTGATCCTGGGGATGGTGGCGTTCGAACTGTCCAGGCTCACGGGGGGTATGTAGGGGCGGCGAATGCGCCGCCCGCCCGCCGGCCGCGCAATTCGGCTAGGCTGATCTGACACATGGGGGTAACATCCCTCGAATAACATGTGCCACCAGTCTATCGTTGCACGGAGTTGCGCCATGCGAATCCCGAGTTCTCGCCGCCGTATCTCACGGCGCCATTTTCTTGCCCATTCAACCCACCTGTACGCGGCGCTGGCCCTCGGCGCCCTGCCGGCGCTGGCCCATGGCGCCGCCCGCCGGGTCAACAGTCTGCCGGAAGATCCGTTTTACCTCGGCGTGGCCTCGGGCGATCCCGGGCCCGATTCGGTGATCCTCTGGACGCGGCTCGATCCGGCCGTGCTGCGCCAGGCCGGACTTGACATGGATGTCCTGCAAATCGATTACGAAGTCGCCGCCGATGCCGGATTTTCGCGCATTGAGCGGAGCGGCAGCGTCGCCGCGGCGCCCGAACTCGGTCATTCCGCCCACGCCGACGTGCGCGGCCTGCGGCCCGGCGCGGAATATTTCTATCGCTGGCGCATCGGCGGCATTGCCAGCCCGGCGGGCCGTACGCGCACCGCCGCCTCCGGCGCCGACGACGTCGACCGTCTCCGCTTCGCCTTCGCCTCCTGTCAGCAATACGAACATGGCTATTACACCGCCTATCGGCACATGGCCGACGAACAGTTCGATCTCATCGTCCATCTGGGCGACTACATCTACGAAAGTTCCTGGGGCGAGAATCTGGTGCGGCGCCACGAGGGACCGGAAATCCAGACCCTGGCGGACTATCGCGCGCGTTACGAGACCTATCGTTCCGACCCCGACCTGCAAGCGGCGCATGCCTCGGCGCCCTGGGCGGTGACCTGGGACGATCATGAAGTCGACAACAATTACGCGGCGATGATCGCCGAAGACGAGCAGACTCCGGAACAGTTGCTGATCCGCCGCAGCGCAGCGTATCAGACCTGGTACGAATTCATGCCCGTGCGCCTGCCGGTGGGCCGGCAGGGTCCGGACATGCCGATTCACCGGCGCCTGCGTTTCGGCAAGTTGCTGGAAATGAGCGTTCTCGATACACGGCAGTACCGCAGCGACCAGGCTTGCGGCGACGGCCGCCGGCCGAGCTGCGCCGAACACCAGGATCCTTCGCGCACCCTGCTTGGCCGCGCCCAGAAACAATGGCTGCTCGACAGTCTCGGCAGCGCCGATGCGCGCTGGAACGTGCTGGCGCAACAGATCATGATGGCCGGCCTGCGTTCCGTCGGCGACAACGGCGAGCAACTCTGGCCGATGGACATCTGGGACGGCTATCCCTTTGAGCGGCAGGAGTTGCTGCAGGCGCTGGCCGACGCCGGCACGCCGAATCCGGTGGTGATCACCGGCGATATCCATTCGCATTGGGCGGCGGAATTGAAACTCGATTTCGACGATCCGGCGTCACCCGTCGTCGGCACGGAGTTCGTCGGCTCTTCGATCAGTTCCGGCGGTGACGGCGAGGACAGCAACGACTACGGCGCGGCGCTGCTCGCCAACAATCCCCACGTGAAGTTCTACAACTCCCAGCGCGGCTACGTCGCGAACACGATCACGCCGGCGCAATGGCGCGCGGATTTCAAGGTGCTGCCGCGGGTGACCGTCGCCGGAGAACCGATCGCCATCCGCCGGTCTTATGTCGTGGAAGACGGAGACCCGCGCTTGCAGGATGCTTGAGCCTAACGGGAATTCTGTCGGTTTGTACATGCCGTCCTTGGCGCGGCATTGGTGGCATCGACTACCCACAGCCTGGCCAGTCCGGCCACCGAGCGCAGCTCGGTGGCGCTCGGCCTGCGCACGAAGCTGACGCTTCATAATCGCTTGTCCTCGCCCATGGTCAGTCGTTCGGTCCTCGAAAAGCGTTGCTTTTCGTCGGCTGCGCCGACCGGGCCTCACCTATTGCAGGATCGCCACGGATTTGATTTCGGCGTAAATCGCCCTGCCAGGCGCCAGTTCCAGCCGACGCGCCGATTTGCGCGACACTCGTGACAGCAGCCTGGTGCTTTCGCCGACCCGCAGATGCACCATGCACATGGCGGTGTCGGGAGATTCCTCTATCCGCTCCACCGTGGCGGGCAAGCGGTTGAGAATGCTCGAATGCGCCTCTTCCGCATGACTCAGACTGATGTCGCGGGCGAGAATGCGCAACCTGACCAGGCCGCCTATCGCAACGCCCGGATCGGGAATGAGCATCCGGCCGTCGGCGTAGGCCGCTTCCGCCAGGTTCCAGTCCGCGTCATGGCCGGTGATCGTGGTTTCGAGCACCACGCCGCTTTCTCCGGCCGCGTTGACCGGCAGTTGCCGCGACGCCATCAGGTCGGTGACCGAGCCGCGCGCGATGCATTTCCCATGGTCCAGCACGAGCACATGGGCCGCAAGCCGGGCGACTTCGTCGGGTGAGTGCGTGACATAGACGATGGGACAATCGAGTTCTTCCGGCAGGCGCTGGAGATAGGGAAGCAACTCCTGTTTGCGCGCCACATCGAGCGCCGACAGCGGTTCGTCGAGCAACAGCAGGCGCGGTTTGCTCAACAAGGCCCGGGCCAGCGCGACGCGCTGCCGCTCGCCGCCCGACAACTGCCGCGGGAACTTGTCGAGCAGATGCTCGATGCCGAGCAACTTTACGGCGTCCGCCGTATCGGCGCCGTCGCCGGGATCCCGGCCGTAGTGAAGATTCCGCCGCGCGCTGAGATGGGGCAGCAGGCTGCTGTCCTGGAATACGTAGCCGATGCGGCGCAGATGCGTCGGCATGAAACGGTTTTCGTCCTGCCAGACTTCGCCATCGACCGTCAGCCGCGCGTCTTGCGGGCGGTCGAGTCCCGCCAGGCAGCGCAGCAAGGTGGTCTTGCCCGACCCGGATGCGCCGAATACACAGGTGATTCCCGCCGCCGGAATCTCCGCATCCAGGTCAAGCTGAAAGCGGCCGCCCGCGGGCTGCGCCATCGTGTAGAAAATGCGCGCCTGCAAGGACTTAGCTTCCGAATCTCATGCCGGGAATGGCATGGCGCCCGATCGAACCGTACACGACCAGCAGCACGAGGAAGGAGAAAACGACCATGGCGCCCGCCAGCCAGTGTGCCTCGCCGAATTGCAGCGCCTCGACCTGTTCGTAGATCTGCACCGAAACCACCCGGGTCTCGCCGGGAATATTGCCCCCAATCATGAGGACGACGCCGAATTCGCCGACCGTATGGGCGAAACCGAGAATCGAGCCACTGATGAATCCCGGCCGCGCCAGCGGGATGGCGACGGTGAAGAATCGCCGCCAGGGGCCCGCGCCGAAAGTCGCCGCGACTTCCAGCGGGCCGTCGCCCATGGCGTGAAATGCGTTCTGGATCGGCTGCACGACGAAGGGCAGGGAATAGAGGATCGAGCCGATGACCAGGCCTTCGAAGGTAAACGCGAGACTGCCCAGCCCGAGCGCCCCGGTCAGTTGGCCGATCGGGCCGGCGGGAGCCAGGGCGAGCAGGAGATAGAAACCGAGCACCGTGGGAGGCAGCACCAGCGGCAGGGCGACGATGGCGGCCACCGGGCCGCGCAGCCAGGAATGCGTGCGCGAAAGCCACCACGCCAGCGGCGTGCCGATCAGCAGCAGGAGCAAGGTCGCGGTCGTGGCCAGGCGCAGGGTCAGCCAGATGGCCTGCAGGTTATCCGGCGAGAACATCACGGTTCGGCATCGTCCATGGTATAGCCGAAACTGTATATGATGCGGCGCGCCTCGGGGCCGCGCAGAAACTCGAGAAAGGCGCCGGCGGCGGCGTTCTCCTCGTTCAGCAACACGGCATATTGGCGGATCGGCGAGTGCAGTTCAGCCGGCACGAGCCAGCCCGAGCCCTGCTCGATGACGCCGTTCCTCCCCACCTGGGACAGCGCGACGAATCCGAGCGGCGCATTGCCCGTGGCGACGAACTGGTAAGCCTGGGAAATGTTCTCGCCCATGATCAGGCTGTCGGCGAGTTGCTCGCCCAGGCCGAGATTGTCGATCGCTTCCCGGGCGGCAAGGCCGTATGGGGCGAGCCTGGGGTTCGCCAGGGCGATCTTGCCGCCGGCGTTCGCGGTCAGCGATTCGCCGGTAATCGCGAGTGACGGCTCCGCAGTCCAGAGCACCAGGCGTCCGATTGCATACGCCCGCAGGCTTTCCGCCACGGCAAGTCCTTCTTCGGCCAATAACTGCGGTTTTTCCCGGTCCGCGGACAGAAAGGCGTCGAACGGCGCGCCGTTTTGCACCTGGGCGTAAAACCTCGCCGAAGAGCCGAAGACAAGTTCGATTTCATGCGGCTGCAGCAATTCGAACTGCTCGACGAGCATTTCCGCCGACCGCGAAAAATTCGCCGCGACCGCGACCCGGGCCTCGTCCGCAAGCGCCGGCGCGAAGCCCGAGGCGAACAGGATCGAAAATGAAAGTACGCGAGTGAACATTTGCAAATGGCGCCTCAGCAAGGGCATTTATAACCCGCGAGCTTCGCGGGGAGCAATAATCGAGCCCTCGGGCGCCTCAAGCCTGGGATTGATCCCGGTAGCGGGCGACAAATCGGCGCAGAATCTCGTGGGCCTCCGGCGTGTGTTCAACGCGGATGCGGTCGGAAAGGGCCTTGGCGGCTTCGGGCGGAAAGTAGCCATGATGCTTGTACGCGTTGATGCGCACGTCGAATCCCTCGAAATCGCCCTCGGGATGGAACTGGGTGGCATAGACATTGTTGCCGACGCGAAACATCTGCACCGGGCACAGCGTTCCACGCGCCAGCAGGGTGCTGCCCGGAGGCGTCTCGTCGCAGGCTTCCTTGTGGCCGACCAGCACCCGGATTATGGAAGGCATTCCCGCCAGTAGCGGGTCCTCGCGTCCGGCTCCCGTAATCTCGATATCGATTCCGCCGACGTCCTCGGCGTATTTCCCGGAAATCCCCGCCCCCATATGGTTGCCGAGCAGTCCGTTGCCTGAACAGCAGCCGAGAAATGGGAAATCGCGGTCTATGACCTCGTCGAGCAGGCGGCGGAAAAAATCCTCAATGGCGATTTGCAATTCCGACTTCCGGTCTGGCGGCGTACTCAGATCGAAAGGACTGCCGCCAACGATGATCGCCGCATAATCGCGCAGATCGACCTCCGGATCCGGCTCCCGTTCGAGCCGGATGCGATGCACCTGAGTCCGGTCGAGCCGCCCATATTGGCAAATCTTCCACAACTCGCCATCGGCGGTGTCGTCCTCGGGTCGAAGTTGCAAAATCAGAAAGGGCTTGCTCATCACCTTGACCGCAAAGTTCCCAACTGCGGCATTTTGTGGATTTTTCGCGCATAGTCAATCCAGGAAAAAATTTCGAGGCCACAAAACCATGGCGCGCTCGGTGGCAACATCGAGGCCGGATGAATTATCATTCCGCCATGTTTCGGATCGCCCTCCTGATTTTTGCTTTTTTATTGCCGCTGTCGGGTCAGGCGCAGGAGCAGACGTTTGCCGAGTGGCTCGAAGAATTGCGGGCCGAGGCGCTTGCGCTGGGCGTCAGCGCGGAAACCTTGACCGCCCTCGATGGCATCGCTCCGCTGGAGCGCGTGCTGGAGCTTGACGGTTCCCAGCCCGAATTCGTGCAGACGTTCACGCGCTATATCGAATTGCGCGTTACTCCCAACCAGATTGCCCGCGGCCAGGCGCTTTTGCGCGAACATGCGGCCCTGCTTGGCGACGTGCAGGCGCGTTACGGCATCCAGCCGCATTATCTGGTCGCCTTCTGGGCCATCGAGAGCAATTTCGGCAGCGCCACCGGGGGATTCTCGGTGCTTGAGGCGCTCGCCACCCTGGCCTACGACCCGCGCCGGGCGGAGTTCTTCCGGGAACAGTTGCTGACGGCGCTCCAGATCATCGACGACGGCCATATTCCGGCTGAGCGCATGACCGGCTCCTGGGCGGGCGCCATGGGGCAATTGCAATTTCTGCCGACGGTGTTCAGGAACTACGCGGTCGACGGCGACGGCGACAACCGCGCCGATATCTGGAACAGCCTGCCCGACGTGTTCTATTCCGCTGCCAATTTCATCAGCCAGTCGGGCTGGCGCGGCGACGAGCGCTGGGGCAGGGAGGTGCTGTTGCCCGAGGACTTCGACTATTCGCTGGTCGGCACGCGCAACCTGAAGCCGCTTGCCGAGTGGCGTGAAATGGGACTGCGCACAGTCGCCGGCGAGCCGATTCCGGTGGCGGACATGCGGGCGGCCGTGGCATTGCCCGCCGGCGCCGCCGGCCCGGCATTCCTGACTTACAACAACTTTCGCGTGACCATGTTGTACAACCCGTCGGTTTTCTACGCGATCACCGTGGGCTATCTGGCAGACCGCTTTACCGGCGCCCCCGCCATCGCGCATATGCCCGTAAACGAAACCGCCCTGAGCCGGGTGCAGGTCGAGGAATTGCAGGAATTGCTCAACGGCCGCGGCTTCGACTCCGGCGAACCCGATGGCCGCGTCGGTTCCCGCACCAGGGCTGCGATCCGTGGGTACCAGTCGGAACAAGGCCTGATCCCCGACGGCCACGCCTCGATGGAATTGCTCGACAGATTGCGCGATTGAACCAGGGCATTCGCGCCAGACAGCCCCAGATGAATCCGACTCATTCCGAAACGGCCTTGCGCAATTATCGCCGCGTGGCCCTGATAACCATCGCCGCGGTGTATTTCCTCATCCTGGTGGGCGCCACGGTGCGCGCTTCCGGGGCCGGTATGGGCTGCCCGGATTGGCCCACCTGTTTCGGGCGCTGGATTCCGCCGGTGAGCGAAGCGCAATTGCCGGCGAACTACCAGGAAATCTACGCCGATCTCGGCTATGCCGAAACCCGCTTCAACGTCGTAAAGACCTGGACCGAATATCTCAATCGCCTGACCGGCGTCGCCATCGGCCTGCTGATACTGCTGACCGCCATCTATTCCTGGTCCTGCCGCCGATACGACCGCTGGATACCGCTGGCCTCGGTCGCGGCCTTGGTGATGGTGTCAATCCAGGGCTGGCTCGGCGCGCGCGTCGTCGGCTCCAATCTGCAACCCGGCATCATCACGATCCACATGTTGATGGCGCTGGCGATCGTCGGCGTATTGCTGTTCGGCTTTTTCCGCTCGAATCGGGAAATCATGGCCCGCCAGCCGATCGACGGCATCGACCCGCGCTTTGCCACATGGTTATACATCGTGCTTGGCTGCACCGTGTTGCAGGTAACGCTCGGCACCCAGGTACGCGAGATGACGGACTTCATCAGCCGCATGCAAGGCGAGGAAATGCGTTCGAGCTGGATCCAGGCCATGCCCTGGTTCTTCTACGTGCATCGCAGTTTCTCCGCGCTCGTGCTGCTGGCCAACGGCTGGCTGCTTTTCCTGTTGACCCGGTCCCTGGGCTGGGAGCACATACTTACGCGACTCACAGCCGCCACGTTCGTCGTGGTCGGAGTCGCGATCGTGTCCGGCGCCACGCTCGGCCACCTGGGCATGCCGGCCTTCGTCCAGCCCGCGCATCTGCTTGCCGCGTCGCTGCTGTTCGGATTGCAATTCCTGCTCTGGATGGGCTATCGTCAGGGATTCCGGTTGCTTTCCCATCGGGGTGACGGCCATCAAATCTGATTCTGCCTGCGGCGCCATCTCGGCGCTTTTCTTTTTTCTGCTCTGTTCCGGTGCGGCAGTGGGCCAGGACGATGGGGCCAACAGCGACGAAGACAGCACCGTCAGTTATCCCGCCACCTATTTCAGCCAGTTCAATCCGGTTTCCGTGGACGACATGCTGTCCCGGATTCCGGGAATCGAACTGGTGCTCGAAACCTCGCGCGGCGGATTCGAGCGATTCAACCAGCAGGACCGTGGACTCGGCGGCAGTTCCCAGATTCTGATCGACGGCAAACGCCTGGCCGGCAAGGCCAACGAAGCGCGCGAGCAACTCGCGCGCATCGCGGCGGAAGAAGTCGATCACATCGAAATCATTCGCGGAACTTCCAGCGGCCTTGATGTGCAAAACGTGAGCCAGGTGGTGAACATCGTACTCAAGAGTTCCGCCGCCCGTTCAAGCATCGCCGCCCAGGCGGGCATGCAACGCTATACCGATGGCAATGTGGAACCCGAGGCGACGATTTCGCTCACCGGCCAGCGCGAAAGACTGAACTATCTGATCAGCGCCAGTTCGCAGAGTTTTTACCGCGCCGAGGACAGTCTCGAGGTCAGCACTTACCCCAATGGCGCCCTGAACGAAATCATCACTTTCGACCGGGTCGCGGATCAGAACGCCTACCGCTTCAATTCCAATCTGACCTACGACCTCGGCAGCGCCGACCGCATCGCCTTGAACGTGCTGTACAACCGTAACGATCCACCGAGTTCGCTCACGCGCAGCATCACGGATTACAACGGTGTCGCGCCATTGACCACCCGGGAACGGGAAGACGTGCCGGCGACCCAGTCCAACTGGGAAATCGGCGGCGATTACGAGCACATCTTCCTCGATGGTTCGCGTTACAAGTTGCTGTTCATCGTCAACGACCGCGACAATGAGGTTCTGCGCGAGCGCTGGGAATTCGACGCCCCCGGCGAGGTAGAACGCAAGAATCTCTTTTTGCAGAACGCCAGCAGCTACCAGGAAAAGATCGTGCGCACTTCCTACACCTGGAGTTTCGGCGAAGGGCAGGGACTCGAACTCGGCGTGGAGGGCGCCCGCACGACGCAGGACACTTCGCTGAAACTCGGCCGCCCCCTGAACGGGCCGGCGGACCCTGAAGTCGGCGGGCTGGTGCGAATTCCGGTCGGCAACGCGGTTTCCACGGTCGAGGAAGACCGTGTCGAGGCCTTTGCGGTACACAACTGGCGGCTGAACCCGCGCATGCGGCTCGAATCCTCGCTCATTGGCGAATTCTCGGAAATCACTCAGACCGGCGACGTCTACAACTCCCGGGATTTCCAGTTTCTCAAGCCGAAAGTCGATTTCCGCTACGACATCAGTCCAGCGCTGCAATTGCAGGCTTCGATCGAGAAAGTCGTTTCCCAGCTCAGCTTTGCCGATTTCTCCGCCAACACCAATCAGCGCGACGAAGACCAGGACACCATCGCCGGCAATCCGGAACTCGAACAGGAACAGATCTGGCAATACAGCGCGAACCTCGATTTCCGGCTGCCGAACGACGGCGGCGTACTCAGTTCGCGGCTGTTCTATTACGATGTGGGCAATTCCATCGGCCGCATCGAGTTGCATACGCCCGGTCCGCGATTGGCCGCGACCAACGGCAATGTCGGCAACGGCTCCATACTCGGCTTCAATTTCGACGCCAGCGTGCGGTTCGGCTTTCTCGGTCTGCCCCAGGCGCTGGCGACCTTCGGCCTGTTATTGCAGGACTCCGCCATCGACGACCCGCTGATCGGTATCGAACGCAAGGTCGTGCCCTATGACCGCGGCAGCTTTCGTCTCGGCTTCCGCCACGACGTTTCCAGGCTGGGACTGAATTACGGTTTCAACTACCGCGACCGCATCGGCGGTAATCGCACACTGTTCGACATCGACAATGTGCTCTATCTGAATGCGCAAAGCGATCTGACGGTTTTCGTGGAAAAGAGCGGTATCGCCGGATTGACCTTCCGCCTGGAAGCGCGAAACCTGCGCGACCACGTCGAACGGCGCACGCGCTTCCGTTACTTCGGCTATTTGCGCGACCGTATGTTGCGCGAGACTGAAAACTTCGCGCTCACTACCGGATTGCAATTCGCCTTTTCGGTACGCGGCAACTTCTGACCGCCCGCTCAGAACGTGAATACCAGGCCAAGGTAGCCGTAGCGGGTGTTTTCCTCGAACAGTCCGTGGCCGTTCAGCAGAACCGCCCCGGTGTCCAATTGCAAGTTGCCGGGGACCACATCCCAGCGGATACGGAATTCGAGGTGCTGGCCAAGGTAGTCGCCGGATTCTCCGCTTCGGTCCCACATCCGCGTGCGGCCCCAGAAATCGCGCGCTTGCGCGAGCCAGAAGTGTCGGTAGGAAACCATGACGTTGAGGTCGGGCCGGGGTTCGGCGAACAGGCGGATTCCCGGAGTGACGAGGTTCGAGCGGCTGAAGGGCTGGTACAAGCCCACCATGCCGAACTCGAACGTCGTCACGCCGAACAGCGAATCGAAACGGCCGTTTTCCAGGTCATACGGATCCTCGTCGCCGCTGGCGTAATCGAATTCCAGCACCGCGCGCACCGAGTTGGGAAAGCTGTAGCCCAGCGCGGCATAGTGAAAATGTGCGCGATGTTCCAGCAAGGGCCGGAACGCGGCCTTCTCGATTCTGCTGTCGCCGAATTGCAGCATCGATTCAATCTCGAAATCGAACTCCCCGCTTGCCGCCGGCTTGCGCAGGCGCAGGCCCGTGGTATGGATGCGCCGGTCGCGGGTGGCGACTCCCGGCCTGTCGGTCTCGCGCAAGTAAAAATAGAAGAAGTCGGTATCGAACGGTGCGCTCGATGGTAGCAAGGTGTAACTGGCGGCGAAAAATCGCTGGGCGTCGCTTGACTGGTCCGTGATCCGTTCGTTGTCCAGCAGGCCGAGCCGGTCGGACGGCAGCCTGCGGATTACCTGGGACCCCAGCAAGCGCACCAGGGCGCCTCTCTCCAGTGGCTGAATCCACTCGAATCCGTCAAAGGCGTTGATGGCGTTGCGAAACCGATTGCGGGCGAGAAAGCGGCGGCTGCCCCAATCGGTAGTCAGGCGGCCGAGGCGGATGCTGCCGTCGCGGGGCAGATCGAACTTGAGCGTCGCTTGCAACACCTCCAGCGCGTTGAAGGCCGTATTCGTTACGAAGGCGTCGTCGTCGGCCAGTTGCTGGCGCGCGTCGTAGAGTTCGAGTTGCGCCTCGACGCCTCCGCTCCGGTAACGGGCGTCGAGTATCGTGCGCTGGATGATCATGCTGTCATCGGGACTGGAGCCGGCGCGCGGATTGTCGCTGATCGACTCGAAACGGCTGCCGTGCACCAGGCCGATGCTGAAACCTTCCGGCGGCGCAAGCGCATCCTGAATCCGCCAGGGCGCTTCGGCTGCGTTTGCCCAGTTTACGGCGCCCGCCAGTAGAGCGCACCAAATAACCGCCCAGCGATTGATTGCTGACATGCGTTGCAAACCTTGCGGCAATTGGAAATTCCAGCGGCGCAAGATGGTACTTCAGTTCCCCAACCATTGCGAACGCCGATCATGGGACACCCAGTTCCGCACAATGTGAGTCGCAGCCGGGTGGCGGGGGTGCGGCGGGCGTGTGAGGCATGGATGCCGAACGCGGAGCCTACAGGGACGTATTTACGGCGTCCGCCGCACC